>NZ_JALNTS010000002.1:310497-786390 GCF_023161725.1 Vibrio sp. 1CM24A | reverse complement strand
AATACATCGAGTACTACAATACCAAACGTATAAAAGTGAAACTAAAAGGCCTGACTCCGATAGAATATCGAACTCAGGCCTTGAAAGCCGCTTAACAGAAATGTCCAACTTTATGGGGTCACTTCATAATTGCTGGCTTTTGCATATCTATTGGTCTGCAAATAAAGGTTTCGCTTTTCGATTAAAGAACCGCAGCGATCCCTTTACATAGAGGACCCATGTTTGACTTAGTCATACCAGCAACACTGATACGGCCAGAACCAACAATGTAGATTGCGAATTCGTCTTTTAGGCGAGTCACTTGCTCTTTGCTTAGGCCAGAGAACGAGAACATGCCGTTTTGACGTTCGATGAATGTGAAGTCTGCATCAACACCTTCTGATTTCAGTGTCGTTACGAATAGTTCACGCATCTCTTGGATACGGTCACGCATTTCTGCTACTTCTGCTTCCCATTCAGCACGTAGATCAGCATCACCAAGGATGTGAGTAACGACAGCACTACCGTGCGCTGGTGGGTTAGAGTAGATAGAGCGGATAATGCTCTTAACTTGAGAGAATGCTGTTGTTGCTACGTCTGCAGATTCAGCAACCAGAGTGAATGCACCAACACGCTCGTTGTACAAGCCGAAGTTCTTAGAGAACGAGCTAGCAACAAGGATCTCCTTGTTGTATTGAGCAAAAATACGTAGGCCAGCAGCATCTTCTTCAACGCCTTTTGCAAAACCTTGATAAGCAAAATCGAATAGAGGAAGCAGTTTCTTCTCAGCAACCAGTTTAGCCAGAACTTCCCACTCTTCAGTTGTTGGGTCGATACCTGTTGGGTTGTGACAGCAGCCGTGAAGAAGAACGATATCGCCTTCAGAAGCTTTCTCTAGGTCAGCAACCATGCCAGCGAAGTCTTTGTCTTTAGTTTCAGCGTTGTAGTAGCTGTATTGAGCAGTTTCGATACCCGCAGCAGCGAAAACGCCGTTGTGGTTAGCCCAAGTTGGGTTACTGATCCAGATTTTTACGTCGCCCAGTTGGCGCTTGATGAATTCACCCGCTACGCGAAGTGCACCTGTACCACCTGGAGCTTGTGCTGTTTTAGCGCGTTGAGATGCAACGATCTCTGCGTCTGAACCGAAAAGAAGTTTCTGAACCGCTAGACCGTATTCAGCCGTACCTTCAATCGTTAGGTAAGATTTGGTTTTTTCGTTTTCAAGAAGTGCAGCTTCTGCTTTCTTTACTGTTTTAAGTACAGGCGTTTGACCATCTTCATTTTTGTAGATGCCAACACCAAGGTTGATTTTCTCTGCACGAGAGTCTTTTTTAAACTCTTCAGTAAGGCCGAGGATAGGATCGGCGGGAGCAGCTAACACTTTTTCAAACATAATCTTCATCCATGTCAATTGAGAGGGGATAGTATCTATGGGTAGTTATACCTGTATGGAATTTTTAAGACAATACGAAGTGAACAGAAAGGCTAAAAAAAATCCATTTCAATCAGATTTATTGACTAAAGAGGGTATTTGATAACAAAACACCCTACGGATTAACCTATAGGGTGCAAGAAGTTAGTGGTTTTTGAATAGATTAGGCAGGTTGAGCAATAAAGCTTTCGCGCTCGAGTTCACTGGCTACATTTTTGCCATCTTTGTAGGTCGCGGCAATTGAAACAAACGCTTGTTCAACCGCTAGAAAAGCTTGGACAACTTGCGGATCAAAATGCGTCCCATTGCCCTCTAAGATGATCTGTTTGGCTTGTTCGTGAGTAAAGGCTGGCTTGTAGACTCGCTTCGAGATGAGCGCATCATAAACATCGGCCAATGCCATCAAACGGCCAGATAACGGGATATCTTCACCAGACAACTGATTAGGATAACCACTGCCATTCCATTTCTCGTGGTGAGTCAGAGATATCTCCTTTGCGACTCTTAAGAAAGAGCTACTTCCCAACTGCTTTTCTGCAATAGATAACGCTTCAGCGCCAATCGCGGGGTGACCTTTCATTATCTCAAACTCTTCGTCCGTCAATTTACCCGGTTTCAATAATACGCTATCAGGAACACCGACTTTGCCCACGTCGTGCAAAGGCGCAGATTTGTAAAGCAACTCGATGTAGTTTGGTGTTAACAAGCTTGAGTGGGTTTCTGATTTGCTGAGCTCTTGTGCGAGTACTTTGACGTACTCTTGAGTTCTGAGGATATGTGCGCCTGTTTCATTGTCTCGAGATTCAGCCAATGCCGATAAGCTCACAATGGCCACGTCACGTGTGGTTTTGACTTCGTTTTGCGCGGTTTCGAGGCTATCAAGCATGGTATTGGTCATAGATGCCATTGAGCCAAGCTCGTTGTAGCCGAAAATAGGTAAGCGAACGCCTTGCTCGCCATTGGTGACTTTGTTTAATGCGTGCTCTTGGCTTAGGAGAATGCGCTTAATTAGCTTGCTCCAAAGCGTCATGATAGTTATCGCGTAGCCACCCAGTACCACAGCTAAATAAATAAACTCTTTGATCACGCTGATCTTGCCGGTGCCGTCCAATAAGCGGTCAGGGTTATGTTCCAGCCAAAAGATGTCTTTGACAGCAATCATAGTTAGCATGGTGGTTAGTGTTACCAGAAGCACGATAACCAAGCCTATCATCTGCTTGACAAGTGAACTTCTTTCACCAACCAGTTGGAAGTCGAATTGTCCAGTCGTCTCCATTTTATCCATTTGGCTGAGCTTAGCGTTCAATTGAAGAATGGTTCCGGTAAAAAAGCCGAATAGACTCATTCCAAACAGCACCTTAAAATTGCTATCTATGGTGAATTCATAGCTTAAGTTGTAGTAGAGCGCGAAAGGCACACTTGCAGCAAAAAATAGCAGAGTATCGAGTTGCGCGAATCGGCCTTGCTTGACCAAGGTATGTTGCGCCAATAGGTAACGACGCGCGAGCCATAATAAGACAAACACAATACTGACTTGTGTGAAAATCTCTAACGTCGTTAAGCTCTCGAGCATAGGACACACCCGACTGCCATAGGTACCAAACAGCACGCCAGCAATGACGTATAACTTAGTCGTTAGCGATTGATTGTAATTTGAAGTATCCATCGATAAGCCTTTGTTCTCATTCTTATTAGATTCACGCATTCATTGATTCACGATGTTAGAGTTGTGAATGATTAGCATAACTGACGTGAATAAGACCGGAAATTCTATCGATAGCTTTCGTGGATTGATACAAGAAACTGGTTTGTGTTAGAGATTTGTTAGCTAGGTGGGGGTTATTGCAGCATTTTTATGAAGATACTTGAATAGCCTCGGTCGAGGTTCGAGGCTATTCAGTCTGTGTACTGGGTTAGAATCGCGAGTGATTGAGTTCGCTATCTACTTTACCCCGTTACTTTTTGAGATTGATTTCAGCTTCGATTGAGCCGGTTTCAATCTCAGGGTGAGACGCTAGTTTGTCTGCAGCCCATTGGTTGATGTGTTTCAGAATAGCAGACACCGCGTGTTTTTCCGTTGGTGCTTGGTCTTGTTCGACATCGATCTTTTGCTTTGGATGTGAGCCTGTCGCATCTTCAGCAATATGGAGCCAATCTGGGTGCCAGTAATATGGCTGACCGCTGGGTGTTGTCCAACTGTGAACACCGTTTGACTCTCCTTTATAACTTAATTGGTCTGCTTCTATTTTTTTCATTGTTATCTCGCATGTTTTTGGGTTACATCAAATTATTGAGGTAGAAAGCCAACTTAGCTCCTACCTTGGGTACAAACTTAGCAAAGCTTACAAAGTTATCTGTGAACTAATTCACACTATTGTGGAAATTAGGTGCGATCATATGGATAGCAGCAATAGTTGTTGGCGTAAGTGATAAAATCACCGGCTTACAGAATTTCTCTAGGTAGTACAATTAGATGGCGCGTTATGAAGAGCTTGCAAAGGATATTCGAACTCAGATAGCCAACAATACGTGGCGATCCGGAGAGAAGATCCCTTCGGTACGCATGAGTTGTCGAAATTACAACGTCAGCAATAGTACTGTGTTACAAGCCTACCAGTTGCTAGAAAGCGAAGGGTGGATCATCGCTAAACCTCAGTCGGGCTACTTTGTAGCGCCAAGGCTGGACGGCGTTGATTACGCACCGCCACTCGTTAGTGAAAAGAAAGCCATTAATGACCGCTTATTTGATTTTTTGAAGTCGAGTTCAGCTGAAGGAGTAGTTCCTTTCGGCTCTGCATTCCCCGATCCTGACCTGTTCCCGTTACCTACCTTGACTCGAAACCTTGCCAGCGCGGGCAGGAAGATGACTGGCGCCAGTGTGATCAATAATTTGCCACCGGGCAGTGAGTCTTTAAGAAGACAAATCGCGCAACGCTACCTGCAGCAAGGGATTACGGTTAATCATCAAGACATCGTGATTACGTCGGGTGCTATGGAAGCGCTCAACTTGAGCCTGCAAACGGTCACTAAGTCGGGTGATAACGTAGTAATAGAATCTCCCGCATTCTATGGTGCTCTGCAGGCTGTCGAGAGGCTGGGGCTTAACCCTATCGAAGTGGACGTTTGTCCAATCAATGGGTTGAATATAGAGCAATTTGAAAACGCGCTACAAAACCAAGATGTTAAAGCGTGTTGGCTGATGACGACTTTTCAAAACCCAACGGGAACCAGTTTGTCGGAACAGGCAAAGCGCCGTGTGGTAGAGATTGCAGAACAGCATGGAACCTACATTATTGAAGATGACGTGTATGGCGATCTTTATTATGAAGGGCACAAGCCGAAGCCATTAAAGGCTTTCGATAAGACCGATTCCGTCTTGCTTTGTGGGTCGTATTCAAAAAGCTTGTGTCCCGGTTATCGAGTAGGGTGGGTTGTGAACACGCGTTTTAACGATGCGATTCAAAAGTTACAGCTTCTTTCTACGTTATCGAGCAGTGCTCCAGTTCAACTTGGTGTCGCCCATTTCTTAACACATGAAAGCTACGACAACCACCTTCGTAAACTGCGTAAAAACCTTGTCGTCAGGAAAGAGCGATTTATCGATGTCATTAAGCAGTACTTCCCGCATTCAATCGAGATTGAAGAGCCGGCTGGTGGCTACTTGATATGGATTCGCTTTTCTGAAAAATTCGACAGCCAACAGTTTCATCAACTGGCTATCGAGCAAGGTATTAGCGTCGCATCTGGCGATCTGTTTAGTGAGCAGGGCAGAGTGGATAACGCGATACGATTGAACTTCTCTTATGAACTGACAGAAGAGAAAGAACAGGCGCTGATCTGGCTTGGCAAACTGGCACATCAACTTACGCACTCGTAAAATCTTAAGTCCCTCATAAAAAAGACAATCATTCCAACTGTACGGGTTGTTTGTGGGGTAACTGTACGCCTAATTGACCAGAGAGTTGTGATTCAATAACGGTAGACCAAATATTGGAGATACCGTTATGTTGAAAATGACTATGGGAAATGAAGTTAAGCTGATTATTGTCGCGATTGTGTGTGCGCTTCTGCTTATTCTCGGCCACGTACTGCTGGCAAAAGCATTCGCTGATATGGCGTGGGCGGAATACACCACTGCCGCGATCCCATTCGTTATGATGGCAATCTGCGGTCTCGCAATAAAATACGCTATCGACCAAGATGTGGATTAGCTTTTGAATAACGAGTCTTAGATGGTGGCACGCTGAAACAGCCGTCGTCTCGTTTTATTCCGAACATAAAAAAACCTCCGCAAGTGCGGAGGTTTTTATTTGTTCTTAACTTTTAATATCGAATAGGTTTCGAATTAGAAGTTTGCAGAGCGTGGTGTACGTGGGAATGGAATCACGTCACGAACGTTGCCCATACCTGTTACGTAAGATACTAGACGCTCGAAACCAAGACCGAAACCAGCGTGTGGCACTGTGCCGTATTTACGTAGGTCGCGGTACCAGCTCATGTGCTCAGGGTCGATACCCATAGCAATCATACGCTCGTCTAGAATGTCTAGACGCTCTTCACGTTGTGCACCACCGATGATTTCACCGATGCCTGGTGCAAGTACGTCCATTGCTGCAACTGTTTTGCCGTCGTCGTTTAAGCGCATGTAGAAAGCTTTGATGTCTTTCGGGTAGTTCTTAACGATAACAGGTGCTTTGAAGTGCTCTTCAGCTAGGTAACGCTCATGCTCAGAAGACATGTCGATGCCCCACTCAACGTCAAACTCAAATTTCTTACCAGAGTCTAGTAGGATTTGGATTGCGTCAGTGTAGTCAACTTGTGCGAAATCAGCGTCTACGAATTGCTCTAGACGAGTGATTGCTTCTTTGTCGATGCGAGAAGCGAAGAACTCAAGGTCGTCGCGGCGCTCTTCAAGAACAGCAGCGAAAACGTACTTAAGCATGTCTTCAGCCAGTTTCGCTACATCGTTAAGGTCTGCAAACGCAACTTCAGGCTCAACCATCCAGAATTCAGCTAGGTGGCGGCTTGTGTTTGAGTTTTCAGCACGGAACGTAGGACCGAACGTGTAAACCTTGCTTAGTGCACAAGCGTAAGCTTCAGCATTAAGTTGGCCAGATACTGTTAGGAACGTCTCTTTACCGAAGAAATCTTCGTTGAAGTCTACGTCGCCTTTTTCAGTGCGTGGTAGGTTTTCCATGTCTAGCGTAGAAACACGGAACATTTCACCAGCGCCTTCTGCATCAGATGCAGTGATAAGCGGAGCAGAAGTCCAGAAGAAGCCTTGCTCGTGGTAGAAACGGTGAATCGCTTGAGATAGACAGTTACGTACACGTGCTACTGCGCCAATCACGTTTGTACGTGGACGTAGGTGAGCAACTTCACGAAGGTATTCGATAGAGTGACGTGTCTTAGCCATTGGGTAAGTGTCAGCATCTTCAACCCAACCCACAACTTTAACGTCAGTTGCTGCTAGTTCGAAGTCTTGACCTTTCGCAGGAGACTCAACAATCTTACCTGTTACTTCAACAGAGCAGCCAGTTGTTAGCTTTAATACTTCGTTTTCGTAATTATTAAGATTATTAGGAACCACGGCCTGAATCGGGTCGAAACAAGAGCCGTCATAAATGGCAAGGAAAGAGATTCCAGCTTTGGAATCACGACGTGAACGGATCCAGCCGCGAACAGTTACTTCACTGTCTACCGCTAGCTTGCCGCCAAGTACGTCTGTTACAGGCGCGTAAGTCATGTTGATTTCATTCTCCATTGAGGGACAAATTCAACTCAAAGTCTCTGGCATTGCTGCAAATAAACATACATTTGAACAATAATTAACCGAAACATTAAGTTGTATAAACTTTTTAAATCGATTGAACATATTACCTGTCATACCGACAGCTTCAACCTTTATTCTTGCTTGGTGAAAGAAATATTGTGTCTACTGACGATAAATAGGTTTGAGGGTGTGTTTTTTGTTCGATCTTAGCGTCAGCCTTACCTTTGACCCTATGTGAGCTGTTGAACGAGCAAGGCGTAATCGAAACCTTTGTTTTCAATAATGGGAGTGTGATTGTGTTGAGACTCACTCTATATTGGCGCGGATTCAGTCATTTTGGACTTGATCACCTTCTTAATTTCCCACTAAAGCAACAAGAGGAGTTTAATATCTACGTGTTAATTACGCCGCCTTAACCCCTGCATTCTCTCTACACCCGCACTTTTCGAGCGCTCGCTCATTCAAGAAAAACAGTCGATCAAATTATGTCTCAACAAGGCAGGACTGGCTGTACAAGTAAAAGAGAATTACATGCTTAATTATTTAAAAAAACACTGGTTATCAAACGTTAAAGGAGATTCATTATCTGGGATTGTGGTTGCACTCGCATTGATCCCTGAAGCCATCGCATTTTCAATTATTGCAGGCGTTGACCCTAAAGTAGGGCTCTATGCGTCGTTCTGTATTTGTGTCGTCACTGCTTTGGTTGGCAGTCGTCCGGGAATGATTTCCGGTGCAACAGGCGCTATGGCGCTATTAATGGTCACCTTAGTGAGAGAGCACGGATTAGAATATCTACTCGCAGCTTCGTTTCTAGCTGGCGTTATTCAAATCGCAGCTGGGTATCTTAAGCTTGGTAACCTGATGAATTTCGTTTCCAAATCGGTGATTACTGGATTTGTTAACGCGCTCGCCATTCTAATTTTCATGGCTCAACTTCCTGAATTAATCAACGTCCCTTCAAGCGTTTACGTGTTAGTCGTTTTGGGTTTGGCGATCATTTATCTACTTCCTTATTTTCCCAAGTTTGGTCGTGCGATACCTTCTCCACTGGTCGCGATTGTTACCCTGACAATCGTTAGTTTGCTGTTCGGCTTAGATGTGAGAACGATTGGCGATATGGGCAAGCTTCCTGATTCACTGCCTGTGTTCTTGATTCCTAATATTCCATTCACGTTTGATACGCTTGCGACCATCCTGCCATATTCGATTGCTCTGTCTCTGGTTGGCTTGCTGGAATCCTTGATGACAGCGACCATAGTCGATGATCTGACAGATACTGAAAGCAATAAAAACAATGAGTGTAAAGGACAGGGAGTAGCGAACATCGTTGCCTCATTATTTGGTGGCATGGCGGGTTGTGCGATGATTGGCCAGTCGATCATTAACATCAAATCAGGCGGCTTAACCCGATTATCCAGCATGATCGCTGGGGTGGTTTTACTGCTAATGGTGGTGTTTGTTTCGGATTGGTTGAAGCTGATACCGATGGCGGCTTTAGTATCTGTGATGATCATGGTTTCTATCGGCACATTCTCATGGCGTTCCATTGTTGAGCTTAAAGATCACACACTGCCAACCAATGTAACCATGCTAGCAACCGTGGCGGTGGTGGTGGTTACTCATAACTTAGCAATAGGTGTTGCGGTTGGCGTGGTGCTGTCGGCTCTGTTTTATGCACATGCCAGCAAATCCATGGTGTTTATATCCGATGAAGTCGTGACCAACGAAATGCACACCATTCACCGAGTAAAAGGTCATGTCTTCTTTGCTTCGTCAGATGCGTTTGTCGACTTATTTGATTATGACAACGCGACCTCTTTAGTGACCATCGATATATCGGATGCGTCATTCTTAGATAATACCTCGGTCGAGGCGCTTGATAAGGTTGTGTTCAAGTTCCGTAAAAAAGGGGCTTACGTTGAAGTGTCAGGAATGGATAGCGTGAGTGCGAATCTGATAGTCAAACACGCGATGTATCACAAGCATAAAGACTTAACCGCGGTTTCCATTACACACTAATCATTGTTTAAGGTTCTTTGAACGCCTCACTAGACATTGCTAGGAAGATAAAGCGCTCATTGTTGAGCGCTTTTTTGTTGGCGATCTATGACTTCTTCTTTGTACTCGACAAAGTGAACTGATTAATCAGTGACTCAAGGTGATCAGACAGCTCTTCTAAATCATTACTGATTCCACGAGTTTCAGCCGCAGATTGCGACGTGTTGTTTGCGTGAGAGGTGATGGTTTCAACCTTTTGTTGAACATCCTGAGTCGCTTGTGTGGTGGATTGCGTTTGCTGCTGAATATTCTGTGCGTGAGCCAGCACCTGTTTCATCTCTTCGACCACACCATTCATTTCAATTGAAAGTGCGTCGATATCGGTCGAGCTTTGATGGGCTTGTTCGCAAACGCGATCGGCAGAAGTAAGCGACTCTTCACTGCCTTGCTGGAATTGATGAATGATTGATTCAATACTGCCTGTTGCTTCAGCGGTTCGCGATGCGAGATGGCGAACTTCATCTGCTACTACCGCAAAGCCTCGGCCTTGTTCTCCCGCTCGCGCCGCTTCAATCGCTGCATTCAAGGCCAGAAGGTTGGTTTGGTCGGCAATGCCACGAATTACACTCAATATTGAAGAGACCTCTCCGGTTTGCTCATTGAGTGTCAGTATTTTGTGTTTCACTACTTCTATGCTGCTGACTAGGTTCTTTATTTCACTGCTTGCATCATGAGCTTGGTTAGCACTCTTACACGCTACATCGGCGGTGTGATTGATGAGTTCTGAAGCGGTTAAAGTGGCTTGTTCTACATTGACTTGTTGCGCCTGTATCCCTTCGATATTGTGTTGCACTTCTGCGGTTTCGCTTTGCTGGTCGCTGGCGGCTTGCTCGGTAATTTGCGCGACACTAGTCAGTCGGTTTGCCGAGGCATTTAACTTGTGCGAGGTGCTTTGTACCTTTTCTAAGCTGTCAGATACGGTTCCCATGAACGAGTTGATGGAGTTAGCCAGCGTGCCAATTTCATCCTTGCTTTGCTCTGGCAGCCGAGTTGATAGGTTTTTATCACTGCTGACTTGGGTCATAAAGCGAGAGGTTTGTTGAAGCGGGCGGACGATTATCTTGCGAATCAATCCCATAGTAAGAACGAATCCGGCAAAGGAGATCACCGCCATGATACCGATCGCTGTCATCGTTTGAGTGTTGATCAGTGAGTTAACATGGTTGAGGTTATATTCGAGGCGAATCGCACCCAAGACTTCACCCTCTGGTGCCATATGACAGGCGACACAATTGGTTCCTCGGTAATCTTCACTCGACTTCATTGGCAGAGCAATAACTAAGCCTTTGCCCCAATCAGCAGAAAAAGGTTCGATAACGGTTTCGCCCGCTAGCGCTCGTTTATCAATATCGTCAACCGGTGTTTGGTTGTCATTACCTGGGCCGTATAACTTGCTGACAGCGTCGGCGCGTAAAACACGAACGTCTTCAATGCCTTCTTGAGCCAGTGCTTTCTGACGAAGGGTCTCTTTTTGTGCCATGGTGCCGGTGAGCATCATCATATTGAGGCTATCGAAGTAGTTACTTGCTTTGTCGTGAAGCTGCTCACTTAACACTGAGTTTACAAGTTGCTTTTGTTGCGAATATTGGAAATAGGTCGATATTGCCAGTAAAAAAGTGAACACGATGGCGAGGGCCACTAGGATTTTAAAGGTGATTGTTGAGCGCATAAGGTGTTTGTTTTTATTAATTATAATGACGCAAATACTGTACTAGTAAGAATTCCTACCACCTATGGGGTATAACGAATTGTGTGACCACACTCCGGTTGTGGTTATGTTTCTGTGATGTAGCGAGTTTGTGTTGTGTCTGATGTTGAAATGGAACGCGCTTCAAGCTCGTCACTGTTCTCAAAACATAGTGTGGTTCTTAAAACATCGTGTTGCGAAAAATACAGCTTTTATTAAAACAGACTGTTGTTTTGGGAAAATTGAAGTGCAGCAACGGGCTGTGAGTCTGCTGATAGTTAGAAAAGCCTTGGTTGTTGATTAGCTCGATGTATTTGTCAGCTTGTCTTTCATCAATAAAGACTATTATTTTAGATGGCTTAGTGGTTAATTTATATCCAAATGGCTGTTTTGTTCAATTTAATAGCAAAAATTGTGGTTATAGCGTTGTGTTTCGAGGCTCATTCGATAAGATGAAAAGACCTCTATGATAGAGGTAGGGCAGCAACGGATACGCTGCTTCAAATACTATGGAATGTGACTTATTGGACACATACATGAAATTCAAGATTACATCGCCGATTATTGAACCTACGGAAGGTTCACCACATCAGTTAATGCTAACTCACGCTTCTCGTTTTACCTCTTTTAAGACAAGCTCCCCTTTGAACGCCCTGTTCGACAACGTCTCTGCACGCTTCTTTACCCCTTATCGCTCCTATTGTTATTCGTTTTATAACTTTATTTCTATCTGAACTCCTTTGTCATCCGCTCGATGAACGAAGACTCACATCTATAAAAACTAAACAAATAAGTTAAAAACAATGAATATTAAAATGATGGGTAGCTCCCTAATTATCGCTGGTACCGCTCTCGGTGCTGGTATGCTTGCGATCCCAATGGTATTAGCTCAATTCGGATTGCTCTACGGCACACTGCTTATGGTACTGATCTGTTTCGGTACGACTTACGCAGCATTATTACTTCTAGAAGCGACCATCAAAGCGGGTGGCGGTCTAGGATTAAACTCTATTGCCCGAAAAACCTTGGGTAAACAAGGTCAGTTGCTTACCAACGGCTTGCTATACGCGTTGTTGATCTGCCTATTAATGGCTTACATCTTGGGCGCAGGTGATTTGCTGAGTAAGTTGCTGTCTAACTTTGGCGTTGAAATCACCGCGACTACCAGCCAAACCGTGTTTACCTTGCTTGCTGGCGCAGTAGTCGCAAGTGGTACTGGTGTGATTGATAAGCTCAACCGAGCATTGTTCTTCGTAATGCTTGCTAGCTTGTTTGCAACGATGGCCTTCTTAGCGCCGAGCATGACTCAAGAAAACTTGATGCAGGTAACCAGCCATGACCACGTTGAACTAATCAAAACCAGTGCCATCCTGTTTACGAGCTTTGGCTTTATGGTGGTGATTCCAACCTTGGTTTCTTACAACCACGAAGCGACAGATAAACAGCTGCGTAACATGGTGATCATCGGTTCTCTGATCCCATTAGTGTGTTACTTGTGTTGGTTGTTTGCGGTAGTGGGTAACTTGAGTGAAGAGCAATTCAGAAGCTTTGAGAACGTATCAGATTTGATGGCGGCGTTTGAGGCTCAGTCTCCTTGGGTGGGTAACGTTCTGTCTACCTTCACGGGCTTGGCGTTGTTGACCTCTTTCTTTGGTGTGGCGATGGCGTTGTTCAACCAGAACAAAGATATGTTCAACCAAAATACAGCGGTAACGTACTGCATTAGCTTTATCTTGCCGTTAGCGGGTTCATTGCTTGCTGCAGACAAGTTCCTACAAGTGCTGAATTACGCAGGTATCATCTTGGTGTTCCTAGCGGTGTTTGTTCCTCTGGTGATGGTTCACAAGCAGCGCTTCATGAAAGTTGCTGATGATAGATACCGAGCAGAAGGTGGCAGCGCAATGATGTTGTTCTCACTGCTGTTTGGTTGCTTCCTGCTTATCTCACAAGTGATCTAGTTCTTTGGCCCATTATCTAAGATGCAAATCGAGCATCTTAGATATAAGTGGCCGGAATTTAGATAGAAAAAAAGGAACGCATCGGCGTTCCTTTTTTATTATTTGCTCGTTACCAAGCAAGCTGTGTTAGAGGCTATTAGCAAACTAATGCTAATTAACAAACAACCTTAACAGCCAAACCACCTTGAGATGTCTCACGGTATTTAGCGTTCATGTCTTTACCTGTTTCTAGCATTGTTTCGATAACTTTATCTAGAGAAACAGTAGGAGCAGAAGAACGACGAAGTGCCATACGAGTTGAGTTGATTGCTTTAACTGCAGCAATACCGTTACGCTCGATACATGGTACTTGTACTTGGCCAGCAACTGGGTCACACGTTAAACCTAGGTTATGCTCCATGCCGATTTCTGCAGCCATACATACTTGCTCAGGGCTACCACCCATAAGCTCAGCAAGACCAGCAGCAGCCATAGAGCATGCCACACCAACTTCACCCTGACAGCCAACTTCAGCACCAGAGATAGAAGCGTTACGCTTGTAAAGACCACCGATCGCGCCAGAAGCTGCGAAGTAACGGATGTAGTCTTTCTCTGTCACTGTTTGGATGAACTTATCGTAGTAAGCCAATACAGCAGGGATGATGCCACATGCGCCGTTTGTTGGTGCCGTTACTACACGGCCGCCAGCTGCGTTTTCTTCGTTTACTGCGAAAGCAAACATGTTTACCCAGTCAACAACTGTCATTGGATCATTGGTTGTTTTTTCTGAAGTCATTAGCTGTTGGCGAAGTGCTGCTGCACGACGAGGTACACGCAGTGGACCAGGCAGGATACCTTCAGTATTCATACCGCGATCCATACACTCACGCATCGTTTTCCAAATGTTAGCGAAGTAAGTGCGAGACTCTTCGTCTGAGTGGAATGCTGCTTGGTTTTTCATAACCAGTGTACTGATAGAAAGACCGCTTTCTTTACACTGATTAACCAGCTCTTCAGCTGTTGTGAATTCGTAAGGTGCTTTGATTGGGTTTTCTTCTTCTTTGCCGAAGTTCTCTTCGTCAACGATGAAACCGCCACCAATTGAGTAGTACGTTTTTGAGTATGCAACTTCGTCACCAACCCATGCATGAATGCTCATGCCGTTCTCGTGTAGAGAAAGGTTGCTAGTGTGGAAGTTCATACCGCCATCGCGTGGGAACGATACTGTATGACAGTGCATGCCAACAGGAAGGCGCTCAGTTTCTTCTACGCGAGCAATGAAGCCAGCAATAGAATCGATATCAACACGCTCAGGAGTATTGCCAGCAAGACCCATGATGATTGCGATATCTGTGTGGTGACCTTTCCCTGTCAGTGATAGTGATCCATATACGTCCACGGTGATTTTAGTGATGTCGCGCAATTTTCCCATTGAACGTAGGTCATCAATAAATTCTTTACCCGCTTTCATTGGTCCAACTGTGTGTGAGCTCGATGGACCAACACCGATTTTATAGATATCAAATACACTAATCATAGCGATTACCTCAAAAAGAGAGCCTCCCAAGGGGAGTAGGGAGGCTCATTTATTATCATTATATTTTTTGTCTAATCTCGCGATATAAGATGGATGCCATCTTATAAAAAGGGCTTGAGATTAAAGAGCGCCGTAGATTACAGAACTAATAGCCGCTAGACCACATAAAGCTGTAAAGATTTGCACAGGTGCTGAAGTTTTGTACTTAGCCATAGCTGGTACTTTCTGCATCGCGAATACAGGCATTAGGAACAGGATAGCTGCAATCATTGGAGCACCCATTGTTTCAATCATACCTAGGATGCTTGGGTTAACTACCGCAACAATCCAAGTTGTAACAACGATGAACGCTAGAGATGCTTTCTCAATCTTAGAGATTGAAGAACCAGAGCGAGACTTGATTAGACCAACAAGACCTTCGTGAGCACCTAGGAAGTGACCGAAGTAGCTAGAAGTAATCGCTGCGAACGCTACAAGAGGACCCATGTAAGAGATAAGTGGAGACTCGTGAACGTTAGCTAGGTAAGAAAGTACCGAGATGTTTTGCGCTTGTGCTGTTGCTAGTTGCTCTGGAGATAGAGAAAGTACTACAGAGAATACGAAGAACATTACAAAACCCATCAGCATCATTGCTGCGCCACCAGTGATTGCGTCAGTTTTCTTAACTGCGTCTTCACCGTATACACGACGTTGCTCTTTAGAGAACTGTGAAATGATTGGGCTGTGGTTGAAAGAGAACACGATGATTGGAATAGCAAGCCAGATAATAGAAGGCATTGTTGACCATTCTGGGCTTACGTCCATCATTGAAGTGTTCCAATCAGGAACTAGGTAAAAAGATAGCGCTAGTAGGATGAATACTAGTGGGTAAACCATTGCTGAAGTTGCTTTAAGCATCAGCTCTTTACCGAATACAACACCTGCTGTCATAGCAAGGATAAGTGCACCAGAAAGAAGAGGACGTGGAATAGATTCCATACCCATTTGGTTTACTAGGAAAGAATCAACCGTGTTTGTGATACCAACACCGTAGATAAGAACGATCGGATAGATAGCGAAGAAGTAAGCAAAAGTAATAATGTTTGCGCCAGTCTTACCGAAGTGCTCTTCAACTGTGTCTGTAATGTCAGCTTCAGGGTTTTTAGCAGACAGTACGAAACGAGCTAGAGATTTGTGTGCGAACCAAGTCATTGGTGCCGCAATTAGAGCTAGGATAACTAATGGCCAAAAACCACCCGCACCAGCTTTGATTGGAAGGAATAGTACGCCAGCACCAACTGCTGTACCGAATAGTGATAAACACCAGGTAAAATCTTTATAGTTAAACTTGCTTGAATCTTTAACGGCATTTGCCGAAGAAGTTGTTGTGTTCATGTTAAATTACTCATTTTTTGGGAACAGGAAATAAGTCGGGGCTAATTCTGCAGAATTTTCTTCTGCAAAAAATAGATCTAAATCATGTAATGAAACGGCGTGTCACATGATATGCGAAAAACGGATTTTTGATCACGAAAATAGCGTGCCACAGGTGATTTATGTTTATGCTTGGTATTAGTTTTATTTATGCGAAAGGCGGGGTTGTATAGATTTATACCAGGGAAACGTTTGCGTAAAATTGCATTAATAAATCTGTTCCATAGAAAGTCTGGATTTTGTTAACAGAGATTAAACAAAACGTAGTTGCTATGTAATTCGTTGCACTACATGTTGCTGCAGTGATTGGATGATTTGCGCCGTAACGCCCCAAATTAGGTGCTCTTGGAAGGGCATCGCAAAAACACGATGTTTGATTTGTTTAAAGTTAACAGTGTGGCTGTGTAACTTGGCTTGGTCTAAAACATAGGTAGCGGGCACCTCAAAAATTGAGGCAACTTCGTTCTCATCGATGATGGCTTCATAGTCAGGATCGACCATAGCAACAATCGGCGTCACAGAAAATTTACTAATGGTACTCAAAGCGGGTAATTGCCCAACAACTTTAACTTGATCCGATCGAATTCCTACCTCTTCATGGAGCTCTCTAAGTGCGGTGAATTGCATAGAAGGGTCAGAGAGTTCGTGTTTACCGCCAGGAAAACTGACTTGGCCAGGATGATGCTTTAAATGAGCCGCTCTTTTAGTAAAAATGACATGTAAACCATCTTCTCTTTCCACTAAACCGACCACCACTGCCGCTTTACGTAATTGATCGCCACTGATATGCGAAACACGCTCTACTGACTCTGGGTGATAGCCAACGGTAGGGTTTAGTTGGAATTGTTGAAGGAAGTTTTCTTTATTCATATCAAGCCAATATATTGATTATTATGATTTTAAGTATAGACATAACCGTGGGTTGATTACCAATATTGAGTTTTTCTTCATTCACTTTCCCTCTTTTAGTTATCAATTGGGCGTCATGAGAGGCTGTTTACCGATGAATCTCCTCAAAATGACGATTTTTGCTATATTCAATATGTGCATACAGGCGAGTAAGCGTTACCCATGTCATAAAATTGGGTGACGAAACGTAGATTTTTTGTTTAAGAATTTGATAACAATAACTTAGTGGACCATTCTAAAAAGAAATAGAAGAAAAGGTATGAGATGAAAGGAATCATATTCACCGAATTTTTAGAGCTTGTTGAAGACAAGTTTGGGCTAGAGCTTTTGGAAGAAGTTCTAGAAATGTCAGAAGACGAAGGGATCTATACGTCGGTCGGCAGTTACGACCACAAAGACCTTGTCAGGTTGATTATCAACTTGAGTAAGAAAACCGATATTGATGCGGCAAGCTTGCAACGCGTGTTTGGGCAGTCTGTATTTAAGAACTTACTGGCCTCATTACCGAATAAAGCGAGCCTTGCTCATAGCACGACCACCTTTCAATTTATTCAGCACGTAGAGCGCTACATTCACGTTGAAGTGAAGAAGCTCTATCCAGATGCTGAGCCACCTGAATTCAGTTTTATCACCACGACCGAAGCACAACTTGTTTTTGACTACAAAAGCGCAAGGTGTATGTCTCATGTTTGCTTAGGACTTATAGAAGGATGCGCTGAATACCACGGTGAATCTATCGCGGTGGAGATGACGCCACAAAATGATGACCAAAGCGTGGTTAGGTTTAATCTCAAAGTAGAAAAGTAATATGGATCTGGCATCTGCCCTAGAGAAGAAGCTTAAGCGTCAAATCGCGGCAAGAAAAGCGGCTGAAGGATTGTTGGAACAGAAGAGCCTCGAGCTGTTCGAGACTAACCAACAACTTGAGCTTGCTTTGCGTCAGTTAGAAAAGCGCTCCAACGCGAATATACGACGCATTGAATTCCAAGAACAAATCGACAACCTGTTGATTGATTTTGGGCGCGCGTTTCTAAGAAATGATCTCGATGATGTCATGCTATCTGAACTAACGACGAACGTGACTAACAGTTACTTAATCGAAGCCAGTCGTTTGATTCTACCTCCCAAGCTCATCCCTCAGTTGCAGACCTATGATTATGGCGATGAGACCGTCGAGGTGTTAGAGCAAGACATTCAAGAACCTCATTGGCAAGACAACCTACTGACCGTGCCCTTAGAGGTTGAAAAAGTCATAGTCGGCGCGTTAATCGTCAGAGTCAGGTTGTTAGACCAAGACTACGAGTTTATACAAAGCCAACTGTTGTTGGTGACCGACCTCATCTGCAGTGCCTTGACTCATCAGCTAGCGATTAACCGAAATATTGAATCACGTAAACGAGCGGAAGAGTCCGAAAGGGCAACGCGTGACTTTGTGGCCATGATTAACCATGAGTTAAGAACTCCGCTTAATGGCTTGTTAGGTAGTGCCGAATTGATCAGTGATACCGAACTCAACAGTTCTCAGCGTGAAATAGTGAACAACCTGAGCCAGTCTGGAGAGTTTCTCAGAACCATCATTAATGATCTATTGGATTACAGCAAAATCAATGCAGGGATGTTGGAGCTTATTCCAAAGAAATTTGCCCTACGTGATTTGAGAAACACGATTGAAAGCATCTTCGTCAATCGAGCAATTGAGAAGCAGCTCGAATTCAATATCAGTGTTGCGTCAAACGTTCCCTCCCATTTTCAAGGCGATTTAGAGCGCATCACTCAACTGTTTGTGAACTTAATCGGTAATGCAATTAAGTTTACTGAAGATGGGCATGTGAATGTTGATATCGAGTGGGACAATAACCAATTTGTTTTCTCTGTAGAAGATACCGGGGTAGGGATTGCTGAATCGGCGCATAAGACGCTGTTTGAACCTTTTACGCAGGCAGATAACTCAAGTAGCCGAAACTATGAGGGCACTGGACTTGGGTTAGCGATTTGTCGCAAACTGGTGGCTCTGATGAATGGTGATATTGGGGTGACCAGTGTCGTTGGTTCAGGCACGACGTTTACCATTTCGATTCCTCTTCAAGTTGTCGATGTTCCGGCTGAGAGTGATAGTGTCGCCAAGGGCTTCGAGTCTGAAGTGGAATTGTCACTACTTAAAGTGCTGGTGGTTGATGATATTAAAATGAACCAGATCATCATCCAACAAATGCTTCGTAAACATGAGATTGAACCGGCTATCGCAAGTAATGGTGTCGAAGGGCTTGAACTCGCGTCAGACAACGAATACGACATTGTATTCATGGATTGCAGAATGCCTGTTATGGACGGGTTTGAAGCAACAGAGAAGCTAAGAGAGAAGGGTTACGTTAAATCTATTGTGGCACTGACCGCCGGAACGACACTTGAAGAACGCGAACGTTGTATTCAGTGTGGAATGGATGATATTTTGAGTAAGCCTTACACCGCCAATGATCTTAAAGAGATGCTTAAGAAGTGGGGTGTCTCTGCGGTGAAGGTCGCTTAAACACGCGAATAAAGCGTTGTGAGCAATGCACTCTGGTTCAAAGACTAAAAAACCGAAGTGACCTTCAGATCCTTCGGTTTCTTCTTATATAGAGCTTTTGCTGAGAGTTAAGCCGCAGAACTCGTCATTAAGTCGCGGAACTCGCAGTTAATGACGCTAGGTTTAGCAATCTTCAAGTACCGGTAGAATTCGACTCAGCTTATCCAGTGTTTCTTGGTATTCAGAAGCACAATCACTATCAAACACCACACCACCGCCAGCCCATGCATAAAGCGTATTGTTCTCGGCGACTAATGTACGAATGGTAATACTGGTATCCATTCTGCCATTTCGGCTGATGTAGCCAATACTGCCGCAGTACGCTGAACGTCGATGCGGTTCTAACTCTTCAATGATCTGCATCGCGCGAACTTTTGGTGCGCCAGTAATCGATCCTCCAGGGAAACACGCTCTCAGAAGGTCAGTCGCAGAATATTGTTCATCAAGGTCTGCTCGTATCGTGCTTACCAAGTGGTGCACGGCAGGGAAGCTCTCAATATCGAACAACTTTGGTACATGCACTGTGCCCGGTTTTGCCACTCGGCCAATGTCATTACGAAGTAGGTCGACGATCATCAAGTTTTCCGCCTGATCTTTATCGGCGCTTGCCAGATCTTGCGCGTTAGCATCATCAATCATCGGGTTCTCAGAACGAGGTCGTGTGCCTTTAATTGGCTTGGTTTCAATGACGTTGTCTTTGAGTTCTAAGAAACGCTCTGGCGAAACACTGATGATTGCGCAGTCGGCCAAACGGATGAAACCCGAAAAGGGTGCTGAGTTGTACTGCTCTAACTTGTCATAAGCCAGCCATTCACTGCCTTGGTATTGAGCATTGAAGCGCTGAGCTAAGTTGATCTGATAGCAGTCCCCGGATAACAGGTATTCTTGAACGCTATCGAACTTGGTGGCGTAGCTCTCTTCGCTCATATTGGATTTCCACGGTGTGGTTAATCTAAAGGGCGTATGTGTTAGGTGTGATTGACCCATTTTCTGCATCAGCCAATCATGATGTTCATCGATATTGTTACCGACAATACACGCCGTTTTCAGTTGGTGATCAACGATAACAGCCCATTCATACAAGCCAACCGCCATGTCAGGTGCTTCAATATCACGCGTTGCGAGTGATGGAAGTGTCTCGACTCTGCGCCCCAAGTCATAACTGAAATAGCCTAAAGCGCCGCCAACGAATGGCAGCTCAGTGTGCTCTTTAGTCGCAGGCAATAACTGTTGCTGATATTGGTCGAGTAGTTCGAAAGGATCGGAGTCTGAAACCTCCCACGTCTCATTAACATTAACGGTCGTTTTTGCACCGATTGTCTCGAAGGTGGCGATGGGTTGAGCAACTAAAATATCGTATCGACTATCAACGTGGCTTTCTGAAGCGGAGCGTAATAGCATTGCCCACGGCAGGTTTTCAATATGGGAAAACAGCTGTTTAGCTAAAGTTGATTGATATTCAAGCGGCTTGATTTGGATAGAGCGAAATTCGTTGTTATTCATTTGTTTAATTTGTGACAAAGAGTTCGATCACTGCATGGCGTGTGAGAGGAAGCAAGAGTATCATAAATTGAAAATAAAATGGGTTCTTGATTAGAACGGAGTAATCCAAGTGGTTTAGTTTAAAGCTATGCAAGCGATTGCTAAAGCAACTAAATACAGCTCAACACAATAAAAAGCTAAACCACCTAATTCGATTTGGCATAGATAGCCAAACGGTGAACCCACATGGAACCAGAACAATAAAGAGGCATGCAATGACGGTTATTCGTAAGCAAGATGTGATCAGCAGTGTCGCTGACGCACTTCAGTACATTTCTTATTATCACCCCTTAGACTTTGTCCAAGCCCTAGAAAAAGCGTACGAGAAAGAAGAGAGCCAAGCAGCTAAAGATGCTATTGCTCAGATTCTTATCAACTCACGCATGTCTGCGGAAGGCCATCGTCCAATTTGTCAGGATACGGGTATTGTTACTTGTTTCGTGAACATCGGTATGGATGTTAGGTGGGAAACGGATCAAACAGTACAACAGATGGTTGATGAAGGCGTTCGTCAAGCTTACAACAACCCAGATAACCCATTGCGTGCATCTGTCCTAATGGACCCTGCAGGTAAGCGTATTAATACCAAAGACAACACACCAGCGGTTGTCCACATTAATATGGTTCCAGGCAACAAAGTTGAAATTCAAATCGCGGCGAAGGGCGGCGGTTCTGAGAACAAAACCAAGATGGTTATGCTGAACCCTTCTGATGATATTGCAGAATGGGTAGAGAAGACGCTGCCAACAATGGGTGCAGGCTGGTGTCCACCGGGCATGCTAGGTATAGGCATCGGCGGTACGGCTGAAAAAGCAGCGGTACTAGCAAAAGAATCTTTGATGGAACACATCGATATTCAAGAGCTTATCGAAAAAGGCCCAGAGAACGCAGAAGAAGAGCTTCGTTTAGACATCTTCAACCGTGTAAATAAGCTTGGTATTGGTGCACAAGGTCTTGGCGGTCTAACGACTGTGGTTGACGTGAAAATCAAAACTGCACCAACGCACGCAGCATCTAAGCCAGTTTGCCTAATCCCGAACTGTGCAGCAACGCGTCACGTTCACTTCACACTAGACGGCAGCGGCCCAGCAGAGCTAACGCCACCTAAACTAGAAGAGTGGCCAGACATCACTTGGGAAGCGGGCGCAAATACACGCCGTGTTAACCTTGATGAAGTGACTAAAGAAGACGTACAAGAGTGGAAGACCGGAGAAACGGTTCTTCTGTCAGGTAAGATCTTAACCGGTCGTGATGCTGCTCATAAACGTATTCAAGGCATGCTAGAAAGCGGCGAAGGCTTACCAGCTGGCGTTGATTTCAAAGGCAAGTTCATTTACTACGTGGGTCCTGTTGATGCTGTAGGTGATGAAGCGGTAGGTCCTGCAGGTCCAACAACTTCAACACGTATGGATAAGTTCACTGACATGATGCTGAACGAAACTGGCATTATGGGCATGATCGGTAAAGCGGAACGTGGCCCTGCAACGGTTGAATCAATCAAAGAGCACAAAGCGGTTTACCTAATGGCGGTTGGCGGTGCAGCTTATTTAGTCGCGAAAGCAATTAAAAAAGCACGTGTAGTTGCGTTTGAAGATCTCGGTATGGAAGCGATTTACGAGTTTGAAGTTGAAGATATGCCTGTAACGGTAGCGGTTGACTCTAACGGCGTGAACGCACACCAGATCGGCCCTGACACGTGGAAAGTGAAGATTGCTGAAGCTGAGAAAGCGTAATTAACCGAAGCCAAAAAATCGTAATTGTCGCTAACTTCAGCGTTTGAATTGCAATTTTTGACAGAAAGTTAAAGACAAAAGTGCAGCATTATCTGCACTTTTGTCATATTATCAATGATATAGTGATAAACACATAGTTTGATATAAGAACATAGGAGAGAGGAATGCCTCGTTTTATTCAGATCCTACAGATTATCTTGGCAGTGGTGATTGGTGCTTTTGTTGGCTACGACCTGATCTTGAAAGGGATCAGTATCTTTGATAATAAATATGTGACGATTACATGTGCGCTTTGGCTAATTGCAGAGATTGCACTGTTTGTTATCTACAAGTTGATTGAAGACGATTAAACGTCGGATATCGTGCAAAAATTCTAAAGCCCCTGATTATGAATGTAGTCAGGGGCTTTTATTCATCTAGCATTAAGAATGTGTATTGCATACTCACCACTATTAGCAAAAGAACAAACAAAAGCATACAAACTATCCCAACTGGGAAAGAACATAGGCTTGCCTCTTTATTATCATAACCAGCTAGCCTAACTATCACGGAGTCGTTCAAATGAAACACCTAACTCAAGAAATGAGTGACTTTATAAGCAGAGGAACGGATTCTCATATTCGAGTAGCGGTCACTGGGCTTTCTCGTGCGGGTAAGACAGCATTCATTACTTCGCTGGTTAATCAGCTTCTTCATACGTCTACCCATAAAAACCTGCCACTACTTGCATCGGCGAGAGATGGAAGAGTTATTGGCGCAAAGCGTATCCCGCAACACAACATGATGATTCCACGCTTCTCTTATGATGAAGCGATGGAGTCGTTGAATGCACAGCCACCAGAATGGCCAGTACCAACGCGTGATGTCAGTGAGATTCGTCTAGCAATCAAATATAAGCCTGCGAAGGGCGCGAAAAAGCTACTGAGTAAAAACAGCACCCTTTATCTCGATATTGTCGATTATCCAGGTGAATGGCTGCTTGATTTGCCGTTACTGGATATGGACTTCGATACCTGGAGCCAATCTCAGTTTGCCGCATTGAAAGGCGACAGAGAAACTTACTCGCAACAGTGGAACGCCATGCGTGGTGATATCGATTTGCTAGCAGAAGCGGACGAAAAGAAACTGGTCGCGATTGCCGATAGCTACACCCAGTACCTTCATACTTGTAAAAGTAACGGGTTGCATTGGGTACAGCCGGGTCGATTCGTATTACCTGGTGAGCTTGAAGGCGCGCCTGTACTGCAATTCTTCCCGTGTATCGCACCTGAGTTTAAGTTCTCAAAAACAAGTAACTATGCGGTACTGAAAGCGCGTTATGAAGAGTATCAACAGAAGGTCGTGAAAGCGTTCTATAAGAATCACTTCGCGACGTTTGACAGACAAATCGTGCTAGTGGATTGCTTACAGCCACTTAATGCGGGCTATGATTCTTTCATGGACATGCGTGGCGCGTTAGAACAGTTACTTAAGAGCTTTAAGTACGGTCGAAGCAATATCTTAAGACGTTTATTCGCGCCGAAGATCGACAAGATCTTGTTTGCAGCCACCAAGGCTGACCACGTGACACCGGATCAACATCCGAACTTGGTATCGCTGTTACAACAGATGGTACATCCGGCTTGGCAACAGGCGGCGTTTGAACACATCGACATGAGTTGTATGAGCATTGCGTCTATTCAAGCGACCAGCGCGGGTTATATCTCGTCGGGCTCAGACAATGTTCCGGCGTTGCAAGGTGTGACTTTGGATAATGTCCCTCAAACCATGTATCCGGGAGAGGTGCCGCGTAAGTTGCCCAATAAACAGTATTGGGAAACCAACCAGTTTGATTTCACGAGCTTTAGACCGATGGAACAACATTCCGATGAGCCTTGCCAACATCTAAGAGTCGACAAGGTTTTAGAGTATCTCATTGGCGACAAGTTGAAGTAATTGAGGCAATCAAAATGAGTGAATTAAAAACAAAGCAGGTCTTTAATGAACCGTTGAAGACCTCTTTTGATGAGCAAGACAAGAGCGAAGTTGGCCCGGATTTAGGCGCTCAACAACTGTTCACAGAGCAAGAGAAATTTGTCCCTGTCGCACCGCAAGTGGAAGCCGATCTTGATGGTGAAGCTGAGCAGCAATTGGAACAAGTGATTCGACCGAGCAAAAAGAAGAAGTGGTTTGGAACGGGTTTATTGGTCGCTTTTTCTGGTCTAGTTGGATGGCAGGCAATTGATTCGGTCATTACCGCGATTCAAACGGCCGACTGGCTTGCATTAGGTTGGGCAGGCTTCATTACTGCCATTGCTTCATTGGGTTTAGGGGCAATAGGCAAAGAGCTGTGGAAACTGCGTTCACTTAAAGATCACTTTAGTGTACAAGAGCAGAGTGAAGAACTACTCCAAAGCCAAAGTGTCGGTAAGGGCAAAGCGTTCTGTGAAAACATCGCCAAGCAAGGCGGAATTATCGCTAAGTCTCCTTCGTACGATAAGTGGCGAAACAGCATTAACCCAGCACACAGTGATGCAGAAGTGTTGGATATGTACGATGCGTTAGTCGTGAGTCAACAAGATAAGGTTGCGACTCAAATCGTCACTAAGTTCTCGACCGAATCGGCGGCTTTGGTTGCGGTGAGTCCATTGGCCGCAGCAGATATGTTGCTGGTGGCTTGGCGAAATTTCACCATGATCGACAAGCTTGCTGATGTGTATGGCATTGAGCTTGGCTACTGGTCTCGGATTAAGCTATTTAAATTGGTGTTAATCAACATGGCAGCTGCGGGAGCCAGTGAACTGGCGATTGATGCTAGTATGGATCTCGTATCGATGGATCTTGCAGGCAAGGTTTCAGCTCGAGCAGGGCAGGGGCTCGGTGTCGGTATTCTCACTGTGAGACTGGGTTTAAAAGCCATGACATTGCTGCGTCCTATGCCTTGGCATAATGAGCGAAAAGTAAAAATATCAGATCTTCGCAAAGCCGTCCTTTCTGAAATAAAGCGTATCACTCTCAAATAAAGCATTTGAAGCTCAATAGTTTGAGAAGAAGAGTAAACATATGTTTACTCTTCTTCTTGACTGAACTCAGAGCTTAATCCACACTACTGTCAACTTATCCTGACACCTATAATAGGACTATTTGTGCGTCTTGAAGTATTGTGTGAAGACAGACTCGGCTTAACGCGTGAGTTGCTCGATATCTTGGCCTCAAAAAGCATTGATTTAAGAGGAATCGAAATTGATGTTAAAGGCATTATTTACCTAAACTGCCCTGATATCGATTTTGATGCTTTTAGTGAACTTATGGCTGAAATTCGCCGAATTTCAGGTGTGAAGGATGTACGTAAAATCCAATTTATGCCAAGCGAAAGGCATAACACAGAGCTGATTGCTCTGCTGGCAAACCTACCTGATCCTGTGATTGCGATTGACCTTAAAGGCTCAGTCGATATGGCTAACCACGCTGCATTGAACCTCTTCAACAAACAAGAAGATGAAGTCATCGGTGAACCGCTAGCGACGTTTGTTCCTAGCTTTAACTTTGCTCGCTGGATCGAAGGCGATGTAACGCGTCATCGTGAAGTTGTCGTGTTGGATGGTTTAGATTTCTCTATTGAGATCCTGCCGATTTACCTTGGTGGTGATGTCAACGAAGCGGTACTGGCAAGCGCAGTAATGACGATTCGCTCTTGTAATCAAGAGATGAACTCGCCAGATTCAATCCCAGAACAGAACAACCTAGGTTTCGAACACTTTGTTGGTGTCTCTAATCGCCATAAAGCCTTGATCAGCCAAGCTAAGAAATTGGCTATGCTGGATCAGCCTCTATTAATTGAAGGCGATACGGGTACAGGTAAAGAGATGTTGGCGAAAGCGTGTCATAACCGTTCAAATCGGTCGTCTTTCCCATTCTTGATTCTAAGCTGTGCATCGATGCCTGATGACGTAGCGGAAACGGAATTGTTTGGTCATGCGCCGGGTTCATTCAACCATGAGCAAGGTCATAAAGGTATTTTCGAACAAGCGAATGGCGGTACCGTATTTTTAGATGAAATTGGCGAGATGAGCCCGCATCTACAAATCAAATTACTGCGTTTCTTACAAGATGGTTCATTCCGTCGTGTTGGTGAAGAAGAAGAGATGCACGCTGATGTTCGTATTATTGCATCAACGCGCCACCGTCTTTCTGAATTAGCCGACTCGGGTTCGTTCCGTGAAGATTTGTTTTACCGCTTGAATGTACTGACTTTGTCTATCCCTGCATTGCGTGAACGCTCAAACGACGTAGCACCGCTGTTGGAACTGTTCGTTGCAAAGTACGCGCAGCAGTTAGGTATGTTAAAACCAAAATTGACTCAAGAGTTAGTCGACCAGCTTGGTAATTACCAATGGCCGGGCAACATTCGCCAGTTAGACAACATGGTTCTACGTGCACTAACAGAGCTAGATTCAGACACACTAACGGTTGAGCAATTCCATTTGCCACAGCTTGAAACAATGACGGCTGGAATGGCGAACCTGAGCTTAGACGGCTCGCTCGATGAAATCATGAAAGACTATGAATCTCAGATTCTAGAGAAGCTTTATCAGTCTTTCCCATCAAGCCGTAAGCTAGCAAAACGTTTGAATGTATCTCATACCTCAATTGCGAATAAGCTTCGTGATTACGGTATCAGAAAGAACTGATCGAATAAGAACAAGATTATGGAAGATTTGAGTACACCAGAGCGCATTTATAAGCATGATGGTAATCTGATTCTACGCACGGCTGAAATTGATGACGCTGGCATGATCAGCGAGTATTTTCAGGTTAACAGAGAGTACCTGAAACCTTGGGAGCCGATACGCGAAGATGCGTTCTTTGATAGAGCGAGTTGGGCGCAGCGACTGATCAAGTTAAACGAGCTTCATAAAATGGGGCTAGGCTATTACTGTTTACTGATTAACGCTGACTCTAATGAAATGTTAGGCACCATATCGTTCAGTAATTTGTCGCGTTTCCCGTTCTACGCTTGTAATGTCGGTTACTCATTGGCTCAAAGTGCACAGGGCCACGGCTACATGCGCAGAGGTTTGAGCATGGCCAAAGACTACATGTTTGATGTGCAGAACATGCACCGCTTAATGGCGGGCTACATGCCTCACAACGAACGCAGTGCGGGTGTATTAGAACATCTTGGTTTTGTCCGAGAAGGTTTTGCTAAAGACTACCTACAGATTAACGGTAAATGGGAAGACCATATACTGACGGCATTAGTTAACCCGAATTGGGAAGATAGGCGCGCTGTATAGAGACCAATAGTCATTAGGCGTAAGTATCAATTAAGCGTAAATACAGATTTAGAGGCAGTGACGACATAGACAAAATGAAACCGTCACTGCATCAAAAAGAACAGATAGGCATGGTAAATCCATCAGCCTGAGAAGATATTTGAGGAATTTTGATGTCATACACAACTTTGGACGAATACCAAAGAAAATGGATTTTCACACACCAGTCAATGCCGCTGCCGGCAGAGGACTTGGAAAAGATTAAGCCAATGACACAGGCGAGAGCATCTCAGTTCTGGAAAGAGAACGTAAGCCCTCAAAGCCCAGACGCAGAACGACTAAGCTCGCAAGACTGGCCAAGCAAAGCATCGAACTGGAACGAAGAGATCAGCTGGATGGCGCATTGGGAAGCGGATGAGCCAGAAATGCCAGAAGAAATTCTTAACTTTATTGATTGGCAAGATGACGTAACTGTTTATTTCTGTTACGAAAAGTACAATGTTCTTGAAACTAAATGGGCGATTTTCAAGAAGCATTGGAAGAACTTTTTGTTCTACGATGATGGCCCGATTTTAATCGGTCGCCGTCGTTCAGAAGCCCTTTGGTTTGCTACCAATGGCAAGGTGAAAATCGGTAACCGTGCTTAACCTCGGTGTGATTTAATCGAGCTGGTGTTGGTGATTCGAGAAACAGACAAACAAAAAGCGAGCATCGAGCTCGCTTTTTTTGTGCCTAATGATCTTCGAAGATCATGGGGAAGTACCCACTATTTGAGCCTATCTATAGGTGACCATTTTCATTCGTTCAAGGCGGGTAAATTACGAAATTGAGATCGCTATCTCATTGGGTTAGTTGAAGTTTTATGGGGTTGGGCTATCTTTATATTACTGCCTTAGTGGAGGTGAAGTATTATGATTTGGGATACTCTCGAACGTGTAAATAAACTTCGCAAGGAAGCAATGGAGGATCCAGAGTTTTTGGATTCAGCAAAAATGCATGAGGAATGGCTTTTAAGCGAAACTCATAATCAATCAAACAAAGGAGCAAAAGAGAAGAAACCGAAAAAACTATCTGACATTTATGAAAATACGGATTTTCCTATCAACCCAACTGGAACCAAACATTAACAATGATGAACTGCAATACGGCTAAGGCTCTTAACCAAAAAGCTACAAGTCGATTACACATACCAGCCTTAAGCCACCAATAAAAAAGCCACTTTCAACGAATCGAAAGTGGCTTTTTCTTTACTAGTTAGCGATCCAATCTAATGAGCCCTAAAACTAGTTATTAATCAGGCTTAACCCGCTTGGTAACGCATCACCAAACACACGCTTAGATTCGCTCTCAGAAAGTTCAGTCACTTCACTCACTAGTGTTAACCATGAATCAGGTACCTTGCTTTGCTTAAGCTTCTCAATCACTTGATTGCGATAGTCGTCAGAGATATCAAACTGACGGTCACCGGTTTTACGACAAATCATCACCGCTGCAAAGGCGATCATCTGCTCTTTATGCCAGTTCTGCTCAAGCAGTTTGGGTAACCATTGTTCAGCTTGTTCTCTAGGAATCACGCTGTGTTGGCTACCATACAAAGGTGTTCTTGAAGCCAATCGACCTAGCGCCCACCAGTGCGCTTGCTCAAACTGATTATGGTTAATCGCCTTGCTTAAGAACCAACTTGCCAGCAGCACTTTGTCTTCAACCTCAAGTTGCTCAAGTGACGCCGCTAAACGAACCATGGCTTCATAACCATTGTCTTGCGCATCTTTGGCTGTCTTAGGGTTCTTCATTGCACCTGGGTGAAGGTATTTAGCGATGTCCGCCAAGATACTCTCTTGCTGCTCTTGGTTTAGTCCACCGGCCACACGACGCCAGAATACCCACCAGTCTGTCCAGCCTTGGTGGTTCTTGAACTGAATGTTCTGTTGGTAAAGGCCCCAAATTTGTTCGATACGCCATGAGTCAGTCGGATCGCCAAAGCCAGGACGTAGCGAGTATCCCGCCAAACGTAACCAGTTCTTCTCGTGTGCTTCTGAGCGGCGACGACGCTTACGACCTAATGAGAAGGTATCAAATAGGTTACGAAGGGTCGTGAAGTCCCATTCATCGCGTTTACCTAGTCGCTTCTCAAGATCTTTCGATAGCGTTTTGATCTCTTTCGATTCAGCACTTTTCTTGTTGCCGCTGTACAGGCGAGAAATCAATTCCTTACACTCTTCCAATCTTGGGTGAAGCGCGGAGGTATCAGATTCATCGCCTTGCTTATTTCTTACTTCAAACTCAAGCAACCAACGCTTAGAGTCATCTTCTGTGCTCACACACTCCATTTTCAGTGTGCCGACTTCGGTTAACTGACAAGCGAGCAGGACTTCAACACGCTCTTTTTGGTTGGCTTGAAGTTCTGCAGTACCTGAGCCTTCCAACGTAGAAATATACGGTGGGAGAGGGGAGAACAAGTCGGCATCCACATTGACCATCACACCGTTTTGAATGGCGGTGTCGTGAGCAATTTGATCGTGTGTTGAAGTCAGTAGATTAAATCGTACTGGCTCACCTAAAGTCAGCGAGAAACGACGGCTGTTTAAGCGTATCTCTTGTCCTTCCTCAGTACCTTTGGCAAGCAGACAAAGCGCTTTACCCATCTTGTTCTTCTCTTGTAGATGCAAGAAGTAAGAACGAGCTGCACCACCACCGATTTTCAGTTGTGCACCACGGCGGGCTTTACCAAAGGCAACCGCGCCAAGGGCAACAGACCAATCTGGATGAGGGTTATCAAGCACTGTGATCGGAGAACCGTTCCAGTTGCCAAGTAGCTGTGTGATTCGTTCAGTGACCAATTCACTGTTAAACACACCACCATTGAGCAGCACGCCAACCGGAATTGCAGGTTTGGTGTTATCGAACTCAATAGAGTCTGAGTTTTCTAATGCGGCTTTAGACACTTGTTGGTGTGTTGCTAGGAATTCTGCGACGTGCTTACTCACCGCAGGATCAGCCACGTAAGGCAGACCAAACTCAACCACAGCACTGCGGCGTTTGTCGGGTGTTTCAGCAAACTCAGAAAGCGGGAAGAAACCTTCCAATGCGATTTGATGAACTTCTTGTTTGGTTAAGCCAATACTCTTAGTACCGCCAAGCAGTTTAGAACCGCTGCCCAGCATGGTGATCTTCACATCATCGGGTGCATTGGCAGAAAGTAGGCTCTCTTTTGCGGCGCGAGTTTGTTGAATTAGTTTTGTTAGGCTAGAAGCATTCAGCTTTTTGTTTTGATTGAAGCGTTGCTCAGCGAGGTGAGCAAGTGCTAAATCGAGGTTGTCACCACCGAGCATCAAGTGTTCACCAACGCCAATACGGTCGAGTGCGAGCTCGTTATTGCCGTCGCTGTTCGCATCGAATTTGGCTTCAATTAAGCTCAAGTCCGTGGTACCACCGCCAACATCACACACTAGAATCAGCGGAATTTGTTGAAGTTCATCTGCTGCGGTTTGTTGGTGACGGGCATACCAGTCATAACAAACGGCTTGCGGCTCTTCGAGTAACAGAATCTTACCTAAGCCCGCCAGTTCTGCGGCTTCGAGTGTTAGCTTACGTGCTGTCTCATCGAAGGAAGCAGGAACGGTAACCACAACATCTTGGTCTTCCAGCTTGTTGCTCGGGTTACGGTAGTTCCATGCTTGGCGAATGTGGTTGAGGTAGCTTGCACTCGCCACAACTGGCGAGACTTTATCGACATCAGCTGCGCCAGCCCAAGGCAGAATATCGGAGTTACGATCAACCGCTTGGTGTGATAGCCAACTCTTAGCACTCGATACTTGGCGGCCTTCAACCTTAGCGCCTAATTCACGTGCCCATTCACCGACGATAACGTTCTTAATATCGCCTTCAACGGGGCTTGGTTCCCATGGCATTGTCAGGTCAGAAGGGGAGATTTGACCTTGTGCTGGGTGGTAACGAAATGATGGAAGTAGGGGCTTGCGAACCACTTCACCGGGGCCGATGAGTTGGTCAATATCGAAAAGAGAAACGGGAGCATGTTGTAGGTCGTCGTTGATTTCACAGTAAGCGACAACCGTATTGGTTGTACCTAAGTCAATGCCGACTAAAAAACGAGGAGTTGCCATACAAAACCTTATTCTTCCAGAGTGATGACCAGTTTTTTGATAGCTTTGGTCTTATTGTTGTTATTCGTAAACGCCATTCCTGAGAAACAGGCAGGACTAGGTTGAGAACCATATTGATAAAGAAACGGCACCCGCTAAGGTGCCGTTGATTCATTATGCTTGTTCGTTTGAGTCGTTATTCGAGTCTTCACGAACGTCAAACTCAACGTGCCACTTCTGACCGTTGTCAGTAGCAATCGCTTCTAGGTATAAGGTACCTAGCTCAGTAACGCGAGAAGCCAAAGTTACTGGAACGACTTCACCTTCGCGACGGCCTTCAGATACAGGCAGTGTCACTTGGATTTCAGGAAGCTCATCAAGCTCTTCAGGCGCCCAGTGATCAAGGTGCGTACCCGCTTCATCTTCACGACGAATGGTTGAACCGAAGAACTGGAAGTGCACTGGCTGACCAATCACTAGACCGAACTCTTGGCTAGGTACTTGAACGCTTGAGCCTTCTTCCATACCAAATGGGGCAACACACAGTGCTTCCATTGGAGGAGCCATACCCGGGATTGCTGGCATCGCGCTTTCAATTCCTACGTAGTAAGAAGAAGCGATACCGCCACGGATACGAACGCCTTGGCCACGACGAACTGCGCCGTAGTATGAAGCGCCGCTTGCAACTGCCAGGTCTAAATCTAAACCTGAAAGCTGTTTTGCGAACTCTTCGTCAGCATTGATCAACCATTCGTTGATCGTATCTGAAAGACGATCAGCAAGTAGGTTCGATTTTAGAACACCACCATTGAACAGAATTGCTGTTGGTTTGATGAAGTCTGCCGCTGGCGCTTCTGTACCGGGCATACCCGGCATGTTTGCAAACGGGTTGAAATCTTGCTGAGCCGTTTCGCTGTTTCCAGAAAGCGCGTTCGCTTGCTTAGAAAGGAATGCGGCAATGTGACGAGTAATACCTGCGTCTTGAGCGTAAGGCAGACCCATTTGAGTCAGTGCGCCACGCGTCTTTTGTACTGGGTGCTCAGTCACAGCTACTTTCGGGAAGAAGCCATCAACCAATGTTTGTTGTACTTCTTGCTGAGTCAGTTCTGTTTTCAGTGTTGCGCCAAGTAGTTTAGAACCACGGCTTGGAACAACGATAGGTACAGATTGCAGTTCAGCATCGTTTAGCAGTGCTTCTTTCGCATCACGACATGCGTGAGTCATAGCTTGAACCTGCCAAGGAGCCAGTTCTTTGCCTTCTTGAGCCAGTTTCATTTTCAGGCGGTAAGCCAGTGCTAAGTCCATGTTGTCGCCGCCAAGTAGGATATGTTCACCTACTGCGATACGGTTCAGGCTTAGGTTGCCGTCATCTTGTGTTACTTCAACTAACGAAAGGTCGGTTGTACCACCACCGATATCGACAACAAGAACGATGTCGCCAACGTTTACTTCATCACGCCATGTGTCGTTGCTGTTATCAATCCAGCTGTAAAGAGCTGCTTGTGGCTCTTCAAGAAGCGTTAGGTGAGTGAAACCAACATTACGTGCAGCTTCTGCTGTTAGGTCACGAGCCGCAGGATCAAACGAAGCAGGCACCGTGATCGTTACATCTTGGTCTGCCAGTTTGTGTTCTGGGTTTGCGTGGTTCCATGCGTCTTTAAGGTGCTCAAGGTATAATTCAGTTGTCTTAAGCGGCGAGACTTTTTCAACTTCTTCAGGGCTGCCTGCAGGAAGGAAAGCATCGCGACGGTTAACACCACCGTGGCATAACCAAGATTTTGCGCTGGCTACCAAACGGATAGGGGTTTTAGAACCAAGGTTACGAGCAATCGCACCCACTAGCGCTTTCGGCTCTGAAGACCAAGGAAGAACGCGAGAGCCCGCATTCATTTCATGTTCGTGCGGCTGGTATAGGAACGAGCCAAGTTGGCTGCGAGTTTCTACTGTACCTGGCGCCGTCAATTGAGGGATTGGCATCACCTCAACGCGAGCGTCTTCATTTGTTGTGTCGATGAAAGACAAAACGCAGTGTGTAGTACCTAAATCGATACCAACACTGAACTTAGGTGCTTGATGTTGCTCTTGAGAAGATAGCTCTTGAGCTGAATGACTTTGGTGTTCCATTATAGCTCCACCTCTGCCGGTGCAATTACAGATGCATCGTAGTTTTCGGCAAGCTTAGGCAGGTTCATGTCAGTTGCTTTCCAACCTTTGTGAACCAGTGTGCCGTTGAATGGCGCATTACCCGTTACGTTGCCAGTTAGGCGAATTTCTTGAGGGTTGAAACCTTCAGCGATAGTGATACGTGTTTCTTCATCTTCAGTACGGATGTGAGACAGCGTTACGTAATCGGCTAATACTTTTTGACCGCCAGTGTGAATAACACGAGCTGCTGCGCCAACTTCTTCATCAGAGAATGACGTTAGGTCTTCTTTTAGGAAGTCAATTAAGCGTGCTTCTTGCTGCATGATAGACAGTAGTTGCATTGCAGAGTCTGTTGGTGCTGTAGCAAGCTTAGATTCAACTTCGACTACTTTTTCGATCACACGTTCAACTTCTACTACTTTCTCTACTTCGACAATTTTCTCAACTGGCTTTTCAACTTCAACGATCTTTTCTACTGGTTTTTCTACGACTTTCTCAACCACTTTGGTTTTACGAGAAACGGCAATTAGCAGTAGTAAAACGCTTGATGCAGTTAGGCCTGCGTGAAGCATATCAAACGTTTGTGGGATTAGGTTCAAATCAACGATCATAGTGATTTCTCTTTAAAATTGATTTAACGGTATATTCGTCGGTTCAAAGGAATATACAGGTTGGAAAGAAACTCATTGGCACTAAGCCGAAACGGTCACTTTCAAGCTATAAATATGGATGGATACTAGCATATTCAAGGCTTAAGAGTGGTATTTAATGTTTTTAATCAAGTGGGTTTTTGGTGTGTTAGCTTGAAATTTAGTCGAGATTCGGTCGAATATTGGTCGCCGATGTAAGGGCGAGGTAAACAATGCCCATTTTATGTCATTTTTAAAACCAAACTTAAATGGAGCATCATTCCCTTCCGTTATATACTTTTAACTCATTAGAGCCTATTTGGAAGCCACATGCCCCACACCACCGACCCACTAACAGGGTTGAAGAGACGAACTCTCCCATTGGTCGTATTTTCGGTCAGTTTTTTGATTACCGTGTTGTGTTTTATATTAGTCGCGCTCAACCAAAACCGCGCGCTAAATATGAATCTGGATAGCTTTGCTACTCACCAGACATTGAGCTTGGAAGCGTTTATCGCCAATGATGTGGCTTATATTGGTTCAGGTGCTAATTTTTTCTATTCTAACGAACCTGAAAACTGGGATAAATTTGACCGTTTTGCTCAGCAAACGATTAATGACTCAAAAAGCTTAATCGGCTTACAGTGGATGCAAAAAGTGCCGGCAGATGAGATTGCCGAGCATACCGCTAAGATGAAAGAAAAATACCCGTCTTACGAACTGTTCACGATTCCAAAACACGAAGCAAAAGCCTTTGGTTACATCTTAGATGGCGAGCCGGCGTTCATTGCTAGTGACCTGTATCCCAACACACAAGCAAACGACAATGTTCTTGGCTTTTACTCTTCTCGTGAGCGCTTCAAGCTGGTTCTAGATAATATTAAACAGACGCGTAAAGCGAATATTTCAGACAAAGTTCGCTTGCTTCAAGACGGCTTAGATCAAGACACACCAAAGACAGGTATGCTGGTTTATCACCCTGTATTTGAGGGGGAAAGCGACAACCTGCTCGGTGTTGTGATTGGTGTGGTTCGCACGACTTATTACTTTGAAAACTTACTGGCTTCGGCAGTGGGCGACATGGATGTTTATATTCGTGTTACCGATACGGGTTTCGAAGCAGAAGACTCCCCAATCCTATTTGAAACTGAGGGTTATGAAGCTGTTTCTGGCCACCATATAACAAAGACGATTGAATTGACTAACCGTGATTGGAAGGTCGATTACAAAATAGATTCATGCATCTCTTTCTATGGCTATTTGGTATTAACAGGAATTGTTTTGGTGGGGACAACCATCTCATTGTTGTTGGCGTATATCGTTAATATGCAAATCCGAGAGAAAGAGCGTTTGTATCAAATGCTTGATAAAAGAACAGAAGAGCTTCGTTTTCTTGCCAACCATGACAGTCTTACGGAAGTTTATAACCGACGTGCTTTCAATAAGATGTTAGATAAAGCGATACAGCGAAATGAACCCTTTAGTCTTATCGGATTTGATGTCGATAAGTTCAAAGGCATTAACGACCAATTCGGCCACCCAGCAGGGGATGCTTTACTCATTCATGTGATTAAGCTGATTTCAGTGAGCCTCAAAGAAGGTGATAACCTGTTTCGTATAGGTGGAGATGAGTTCTGTATCATTTCTAGTATTACAAACCATGAAGCCCTAGACCGATATTTACAATGCATTCTAAGTACAGTGAGTCACTCTCATTGTGAGCATAAAGGTAGGCAGCTAAGTTGTACTTTGAGTATTGGTGCTGCCATTCGTGCCAACGAAAACACGGAAGAGATTCTGCAAAAAACAGACAGCATGCTCTATCAAAGTAAGTCGAATGGCCGAAATCGAGTGACAATTGCAGGCTAAATGAGCACTTGATACAACTAGGGTCGAGTTCTGTATTGGGCTCATGTACAATTTCACGAAATTTTTGACGAGAGAATTAGGCGACGTATGAATCACAATCGAGTGGTGTGTTTCGATTTGGAAATGTGCTGTTGGAGCGAAGACGGTGTGGGAACAACTGGGGAGATCATTGAAGTTGGTCTGGCTGAGATTGATCTAGCATCCGGCACTATCGTGAAGCGAGCACAATACTACGTTAAGCCAGAGAAAGACGAAGTCTCTCTATTCTGTGCCGAGTTAACGGGCATTACACCTCGCAAAATCGAAAAGCAGGGTCGCCCATTAGAGTCTGTCATCAAGTCGATGATTAAGAACTTCGGTGGTCCAAAAAAAATCTATGCAGCGTGGGGACGTGACGACCTCATTTTACACAAAGAGTGCATTGAAAAAGGCATCGAACCTCCGTTCAGCGAGTTCTTGAATATCGCGACGCTTTATCGAGTTCAGAATCGACTGAAAGACAAACGTATTGGTCACCGCGCCGCTCAAGAAGCGAAAAACATTGAGTGGGAAGGTCGTCAGCACTCGGGTTATGTCGATGCTTATAATTTGGCTAAGCTAACGCTGACGATGCTGTAGTCGTTTGCATTAAACGGCGCTCGGTTAAAAACTGAAATCAGCCAGATTGTTGTGAGTTATCCAAATCAAAGCCACCTACTTATTAGGTGGTTTTTTTGTGCCTGTAATTCAAGGAAAATTCCGTTCAAAAGAAAACTCATTTCAGCGAGTGGTTTATCAATAGTGAATGGCTACATCGCTTATTTTACGAGTGAATAATATTGGTTTGAAATTTAGCTTTTTAATTAATATTAAATCGCAGGTTGCAGCCTTGATTGGGTTGGGCTAGATGATAGCGTTAGCTCACCCAAACAAGGAGATTAGGATGAAGAACATAATTAAGTATGGATTGGCACTGGGGGCACTAAGCGTAAGTGCGTTGGTTTCTGCACAACCCGTTGTATTGATTAACACTTTTTCAGTCGAGCCAGCCCATGAAGCCGCGACATTAACGTATTGGGAAGATGCGCGAGATGTATTGGTGAAGCAACCCGGATATATCTCTACCAAATTGCACCGCTCTTTAAGCTCGGACGCGACATACCGCTTTATCAATGTTGCTGAATGGGAGAGTAAGAAGCAATTCCATGATGCAATACAAGTGATGAGAAAAGAGCTACCACCTTTAAAAATCGAAGGGGTTTCTGCTGACCCTAACTTGTATGAAATTATTCGCGACTAATTAGGAAACCACATAATGAAAACAATTCGAGGAACCTTTTTAGCTATTTTTAGCTTTCTACTTTCAGCGATTCTATTTTCTAGCTATAGCCATGCTGCGGCATACGGCGTGTCAGTGGCTTGGAAAACCGATGACGCTCAAGCGGTATTTGAGGCAATGCCTCATCAGCAAAAAGCCTTTGCTAACTTAGTTGATGCAGGCTTGGTCCACGACATGTTCGTATCAGAAAGCTTTGTCGGAGATAAGAAGTTTCCGATCATCAAGTTTGTGATTGAAGCGGACAGTGAACAGCACGTTCGAGAGTTGATTGGTAACTTACCATTCCAATTTAAAGAGCTTGTCGAGGTGACTGAAATCAGAGACATCGGTAATAAGTGGTTAAACACTGAAGTCGCTTTCAAAAACTACGCAGTCGAACTCGCTTGGACAGAGCCTGAGAATCAATTCATTGTCGATGAGATTATCAGCCAAGATTTACAAATGGTTGTCGATTGGAGCGCTCAAGGCGTGATTACTTCTGCTTACTTAAAACATCAAGAAATAGCCCAAGAGAAGCCAAACCAAAAAGCGATGATCAGACCTATCTACTCAATGGCAATATTGGCTAAAAATGAACAACAAGCTCGCGAAGTTGCCAGTCAGCTGAATGCAGTAAAGCTCGGCTTTGCTGAGGTCATGGTCAGTGAACTGGGCTTTAAAATAGACCTATAAATAAATGAGATCTATAGACAATAAGAACTAAAGAAAATGGAAGCTATCGAAAACGAGAATTATCAAAATCAATCGATGTAGCTTTCTTTCTATAGACCTCATTAGTTGTTCTAATGGCTAGGCTTTGTACTAAGGTGAGTGAGTCTGCGTGACTCACTCACCTTATTGTTATTTTATTCTTGTTACTTGCTGAGCTTATATTTGGCTTAATTATTGGCTAAACTTATCACTATTCTTTTCTATGTATGGCTTGGCATTAGCTCGACCAAACAAACACCTTTTTGATGACCTTTTTATTTATGAACACCTCGCCGAAATGAACGCCAGTAGCCCTGAAAAAATCATCTTAGACGCTTCGGGTATCGAGATGATTAACAACACACTCATTGATTCGAACTTGGACAAGCGGGTGACTTTGTCTCCCTCAGAAGCCTTGATTCTTGAGTTCCTAGTGAAGAACAGCCCCAAAGCTGTGGGGCGCGACTTCTTGCTTGAGCATTGTTGGCCGGGCAGGGTGGTGACGGGCAGTTCGCTTAATGTTGCAGTGAAGAATATTCGTACAGCATTAAGTTCACTTGAGTGTGATTGCAAAATTCTAACGGTGCAAAAGGAAGGGTACAGTTTTAGTAGACCTCAACAGATCGGTGGCTACCTATCTACACCCACCTCGGCTATTCAAGTTGAAGTACCTCAATATGAAGCGCCTAAAGGTGAAGCGCTTAACGTAACCTCAGCATCAAAGAGCTCGAGTACTGAACATGGCGACGATGAAAATGAGCCAGCCTTAACGAAGCAACCAGACTCGTATAAACAGCGTCAGGTGCAGCATTTTGTCGCGCGTCATCGCTCTCGTATCGCCGGAATATTAGTCAGCGCGTTTCTTCTCATGCTGTTTTATCAGTTTGCTTTTTTTATGGATAAGACGAGCTATCACGGCATGGATGTTTATCACGACAGTTTGAATTTTGATCAAGAGCTTTTAACGGAGTTGAATACTGTGTCAGAACTCGGTGTTGAGTCGCTCTACCTGCATCGCATTGGCGTTGGGTGTCAGAACATTCAAGCTGTTGCTTTGATAAACGGGCGCTGGAAAGAGATGAGCCATCAGTTTAAGTCGCTCTCTTGTGATGACGACAATGACGATGAGCGAGGATAGCCGAGATGAATCGTAAGTTTTGGATGCCTATTTTGTTGACGCTTTTTGTGATTCTAAATGTAGGCTTAATTTCTGGGCTCGCAACCAAAAGTACTTATAAATTCACCGCAGAATATCCGATGATAGGCTGGGAGAAAATCTCACTTCGATTGGAAAATGGTCGAGTTAAAATGCAGTACATTGGTTACGACATGGATGGGAATGTCGCTCAAACCAAGCAAATGTTTGGTGTGTTCTTACGCTGGGGGAATCACTATTACCTTTATCAATTGGATCAAGAGCAGGCCCAAGATAAACAGACATTCAATATCAAGCACTTATATATTCAACAAACCCAAGGTAAGCGCAGTGTGTTGGTATCGAATCAGCGCGGCCTTTATGTAACGAAAAAAGGCGCGCCATTAGAACTTAAAGGCATCATGCATGGTGATAGATTACGTTAATACATAGGCTTAACGTGAATAGAAAGCCTGTGGTTAGCTTTTACCGAGGACGTTCAGCTTAGTTTTGATAAAGTCACTGTGGTCGACGTAGAGCAGTTCTGCTGTTTTACGGATCACAGAGTCTTCTATAGGGTCAATTTCCCCGTCGGCATGCGCCACTTCCCACATCGCTTTGATTAAGTCGATTCGCACCGGCTGAGATAGGTCTCTAAGTTGCGATGTAAAGTCATACAGCGATACTGATTGCTCTACTTTCGGCTCTGCTTGCGCGAGCAGCACCTTTGCTTGTTCTTCATCTAAATCCAGTAAGCGTTGCAGAAGCTGTAGCTTAGCGACTCTTTCTGATTCATTGATCTGATGGTCGGCTCCCGCCACTTCACACAACAAACTCGCGATGGCGATATTAGGTGATGTGCCTTGGTTTTTGCTTAGGTCCTGACCTTCAATCAATTGTTTAAACATTGATGTGAGAGAATTGAACATAACGAGCTCCAGTTAAAATTTGTATCGGGTTCCGTAACGCTGATAGTTATCGACTATAACCATAACTATTGGGTCTACAGAGTGTGATCGCAAGCGTCTTTACTAAAAACTGACATTACGGATACGCGAGCGATAAGGAGCACTTCCTAGTCCGGTTCCGGAAAACGTGTAACCTTACCGTCGCCACTGAGTGTCGTGATCGATTGCGGTTTCCCATCAGTGTCTAGCCTTAACTCCCCAATCGCACTGCGGTTTGAAAGGCGATAGAAGGTCTGATTGTCAGGGCTTCGCTTTTCGATCTTCAAGCGTTTACGCTTAGTGAAGTAGTTCAAAACTGAGCGAGGGCTGTATAACAGACGGTCCCATACATCGCAGAATTTGAGCAGCGGAGCAGGGAACTGATTTTTAATACCACTACAGGTGATTTGATAGATGTTCGGGCTGTTGCGACGATACCTAAGCTTGATGTCATAAGCGAAGGAGTAGTGAACGTCACCAGAAAGCACCACGAAGTTGGTCGGTGTTTTGGTATGGGTAAAGATACTGATCAGCGTATTCGCACTGCCCGGATGTGCCATCCAGTTTTCAGCGTCAATCACTAATGGCTTGCCGATTGTGGTCGCCATCTTTTGCAGTGTTTCAATAAACTTCACGCCAAACATCGGCGCAGCAGAAACGATCACCACCTTATCTTGATTCATTAACTGATGTTGGAACTCAATCAAGGCTTCCCAGTCCATTAAACCTGAAGGCTTATTCATGCGTGACTCTGAACGCCAACGACGCGTTCGAGTATCCAACACAATGACTTTGGGTGAGGTATCTATTGTGTAATGCCACTCTTCAAAGCGACTTAACATCTCAATGAAGGCTTGATGCTTGTCTGGCTCGATATTGCTAACAGAGTGAGTAGTCTCTGCATTGCCGGCTTCATTATGAGTTTGTTTACTAATGCGTGGTTGTTTAGTAATGAGCGGTTGAGCGACAAAAAGCTGTTTTGCTTGCTCGATAAACGTTTCGTCGAAGCTCTCCGGTTTGTTACCCCAACCCTGACACATCCAGTAAGCCGCAAGGCCGTTACCAATGACTTGGGTCGCGAACTGGTTTTGGTCGACGGCATGTTCCCAACCCACGGTAAGGTTCCAATCATCAGTCACATCGTGATCGTCAAAGATCATGTACGTTGGAATATGCGCGAACAGGCGTTGTACTTGCGGCAAGCCAGCAATGAAATCATCCATGATGACGCTTTCATCACGCCATTGTTGCTGCTCAGTCGGTGTTAATTGGCGTCCACCTTGAGTGAAGTTATTCTCAATTAAACGCTCTCGATTGACGCATTGCCACAGTGTCGGAGACCAAACCAATAAGTACATCGCGATAAACTCAGACAGCGTGACCAAGTGGTTTTCACAATCCGTAGAACTAAAAATCGGCACGCTACGATTCGGGAAGAACTTATCGAGCATCGATTCTGAAGCGGTGTGGTGCGGCAAATAGTGATGACGCTGATACAAGTGATGTTCGCTGTTATAGAGAGCGTCACTGCTGCTGATTTGTTTAATTTGCGAGTCGGTCGGTAAGCTTTCGCCTACGAGGCCAAGCAGTTGAATCACTTGTTGAATAGCATCAAGTGTTGGGCCTGCCACATGGTCGGCGTAGATCTGATCGCCACTCATCATTAGCATATCGGGTCTTTCAGCGACGGTTTGCTCGGCCATCTTGTTGTCGGCTGCGACTAGGCTGTCTTTGCTTGGATGATGCGGATTACGGCAAGAGCCATGCAGAATGTAATCAGCTGAGGTCGATATCTTAAACTCAACGCGAGATTTACCATTGTAAACAAGGTGAGGGGCGAGCTCTTTTAGTGAACCTGACTCTGTGTGAATGTCATATTCAAGCAGCGTATTAGTCGGAAACTCACCTTGTAAGCGAATTAGCGTTATCCACGCATATGTACCGACTTGAATCGAATCATGCTCTTCAAGCGATGAGGTATAAAACGGTTGGTCTTGTGCTGCTCCAGAATCGTCTATTTCTTGAGTATGAAGCTCGGCTCTGCCTGTAAGAGGCGAGCTGGTGGCTAACCAAAGTACCACTTCAGTCGCGGTGGTTTTTCTTAAAATGGGTCCGGCGAGCAACAGGGGAAGAGATGATGTCGTAGAGGGTTTCAATACGGTACCTAAAATCGTTGGTGGTTAGTCGTCGTGGAGTTCTTTTGTTTCGAGCTTGTTCGTGTCTGGCTTTGTGGTTTCAAGCTTTGATGCTTCAAGTTCTACTGAGTCAGATTCTGTTGATTCAAGCTCTGTTGATTCAAGTATTTCGATAACTTCCGAGCTAGAAAGTTCATGACCCATTAGAAATATTGCCAATAGAGCATCGGCTTTGGTCTTGGTATCAGAAGGCTCGTCTAACAACAGTTCGAGCTTTTCGCGAATCATAGCAATCTCGTGCTCAACAAAGCCACGGCCTTCGTCGTCCCCTTGGTTTTCTTCGGGGGCATTATCGAATTCAAGAAATAGCATGTCACCGTCTAGGTTGGTATCCACCAAACGCTCGGGCAACCACGCCTCACCCATAACAATATCTGGATCGGAATATTTGGGTAAGTGATCTATAATGTTTTGTAATTCGGAGACTTTCACAATACTTTCATTTAACCGAGAATATTCTACATTGTAACGGCCAATGCCGAGCAAACCTAAAAATAGTTAGCCGTCATGGTTAATAAATGTCTATTCAGTAACACAATATTTATTACAAAGAGTAATTAGATAAGAATGAAGCTCAAATATTTACCGACTCTCCCTTCAACTGGGATGGTTTTACTTGGTAGTGCTTTCCTAAGTAGCGTTTTCCTGAGTGCTAATGCGTGGGCCGCTGAAGAGCAAGAGTGGGGCATCGCTGCAATGTACCGTACTGCGAGCATCCCTTATGACACGTCTGGTGGTGACCAATCGGTTAGCTCATTCGTACCGATGCTGTTTTTCAAGAACGATTATGTGTTCATTGACGGTACCGAGATGGGGGCATACCTCTATCAAACTGGCGATGAGAAGTGGTCTTTCAATGCTATCTCTCGCATGCGCTTTATTGATATCCCTGCATCTGAGCAGAATGCGATTGAAGGCGATACGGCGGATTTCGGTGCTCAACTGACCTATCAGCTTGATGATTCTTGGTCTGTCGAGACGGAATTAATGAGCGACAGTGAGTACAACTTCCACGGTAACTTACGTGCGAAAGCCAAGTATGAAACTGGAGATTGGGAGTTTTACCCGAGCGCGACACTTCGTTATAAAAGTGCTGATTTCAACAGTGAGTATTACTCCGCGTCTAATGAAACCATTGGTGCCGGTGTTGACTTAAATGTTGGTATTGAAACGCGTTACCATGTGGTTTCAAATTTGTACTTATTGGGTTCAACCAGTGTGACTCGATTAGACGATAATGCCTACGATTCGTCGATAGTCGAAGACCGTTATCAAGGTGAATTGTACCTTGGCTTTGGTTTCTTTAACGACAAAGAGAAAGCACCAAAACCGAAGCTGAGCAATGCGCCGTATTTACGTGTCGCCCACGGCTGGGCTACGCCATCCAATATTGGCGATATCATGAAGTTCAATCGAGAGAAAGACGAATACAACAACCAGTTGACTTCGTTCTTCTATGGACACCCGTTAACCGATGAGATCTTCGGCTTCCCATTGGACATCTACCTAACGCCAGGTATCGCGCACCACTGGAGTTCAGACGTACAATCAAGCAGCACCGAATACATTATCGCAATCAAAGCGTATTACACCTTTGATTGGCCAACTCAGTGGCGTTTTGGTGTGGCAGAAGGTATGTCTTACATCGATTCGATTACCTACATCGAAGGCTCTGAGATGGAGCGTAAAGGCTACACAGCCAGTCATCTGTTGAACTACTTAGACTTCTCATTCGATGTCAACGTTGGCGACTTGATTGGCAAGAATGACTTGAACAACTTATGGTTCGGTTATTCATTGCATCACCGTTCTGCAATCTTTGAAAACGCATCCCAGTTCGGACGAATCAAAGGCGGCAGTAACTACAACACGGTTTACTTCCAGTACGAGTTCTAAGGTTAGTTTTGAAATGTCGTTTAACCGTAGTTGACTAAGTACGACTTACATTTGACCGAGCTTTCATAGCTCCTGCAAGTGTTAGCGAGATTAATCAGCCTGATAGCGAAAGGTTTTCCCTTTGCTGTCAGGCTTTTTTGTTTGAGACTTGTGATATAATCGCGCGAGTTTAATAAGTACAAGAATAGGACACGCTTTGACTTCGTCTCCGGAAAAAGCAGATAACAACAAGAATGCAGCACAGCCAAGTTCTTCACAGAGCAAAGCGAAACCAAACCAAGCTGCATCGAAAAAGTCTGCTGAACAATCAAATACCAAAAAAGCTGAACAATCAGCGACAAGCAACAAATCATCTCAGAATAGCCCAGCCTCTCTTCGTAAAGCGCTCAACGAATGTATGATGCGCGATCGCTTCCGTCTGAGTAAGCGAATTGCTGGTGCGAGCAAAATTAAGAACGAACAAGCTAAGCACGCTGTCTTTGATGAGATTGCGTTAGACATTGCTAAGTCGATGATGACGGCAACTCAGCGTGCGGCACAGAAACCAACGATTGAATACCCAGAAATTCTCCCTGTTAGCCAAAAACGCGAAGACATCGCGAAAGCCATCGCTGAAAACCAAGTGGTTATCGTGGCGGGTGAAACGGGTTCGGGTAAAACGACTCAGTTACCAAAAATCTGTTCTGAGCTTGGCCGCGGCCGCTTTGGCTTAATTGGTCACACTCAGCCTCGTCGTCTTGCTGCACGTTCGGTTGCGAACCGTATTGCAGAAGAGATGGAAACACAACTTGGTGAGTTCGTTGGTTATAAGGTTCGATTTAACGACCAGATTTCTGACAACACCCAAATCAAATTGATGACCGACGGTATTCTACTGGCGGAAATTCAGCACGACCGATTCTTAAATCAGTACGACACCATCATCATCGATGAAGCGCACGAACGTAGCCTGAACATCGATTTCATCATGGGTTACCTGAAAGAGTTGCTACCAAAGCGTCCTGATCTGAAAGTGATCATCACGTCGGCAACCATTGATCCAGAGCGTTTCTCTAAGCACTTTAATAATGCACCGATCATTGAAGTCTCTGGCCGTACTTACCCAGTAGATACGCGTTACCGCCCATTGGGTGGTGATGAAAGTGATTCAGACCGCGACCAAATTGAAGGCATCTTTGAAGCGGTTGATGAGCTGTGTGATGAAGGCCTTGGCGATATCTTGATCTTCATGAACGGTGAGCGAGAAATTCGTGATACCGCAGATGCATTGAGTAAACGTAACCTTCGCGATACTGAAATTGTTCCGCTTTACGCGCGTCTATCGGCGGGTGAACAGAACCGTATCTTCCAGTCTCATACTGGTCGACGCATTGTTCTGGCAACTAACGTGGCAGAAACCTCGTTAACGGTTCCGGGCATCAAGTATGTTATCGACCCGGGTACGGCGCGTATTAGCCGCTACAGCTACCGTACTAAAGTGCAACGTCTACCGATTGAGCCAGTGTCTCAAGCGAGTGCTAACCAGCGTAAAGGTCGTTGTGGTCGTGTTGCGGAAGGTATCTGTATTCGTCTGTACTCAGAGGAAGATTTCGAATCACGCCCAGAGTTTACTGACCCAGAGATTCTTCGTACTAACCTAGCATCGGTTATCCTTCAGATGACAGCGCTAGGCCTAGGCGACATTCAAGCGTTCCCATTTGTTGAAGCGCCCGATAAGCGCAACATTCAAGATGGTGTAAGGCTGCTTGAAGAGTTGGGTGCGATCGCGACTGTTGAACCGTCAGCGAACAAAAACAAGAACCATGGCGACGACAAGAAGAAGCTAACCGCGATTGGTCGTAAGCTGGCGAAATTGCCTATCGATCCACGTTTAGCGCGTATGGTGATTGAAGCACCACGTAACCGATGCCTACACGAAGTGATGGTGATTGCGTCTGCGTTGTCGATTCAAGATCCGCGTGAGCGTCCATCAGATAAGCAACAATCGTCTGATGACAAGCACAAGCGTTTCTTCGATAAAGAGTCTGATTTCATTACGTTTGTGAACTTGTGGGATTACATCAAGCAGCAGCAAAAAGCGCTGTCGAGTAACCAGTTCCGCAAACAGTGTAAGCAAGATTACCTCAACTATTTACGTATCCGTGAATGGCAAGATGTGTACTTCCAAATTCACCAAGCAATGCGTGAGCTGGATACTAAGTTGAATACAGAACCGGGCAGCTACGATGGCATTCACATGTCACTGCTATCAGGTCTGCTTTCGCACATCGGTATGAAAGACCAAGAGAAGAATGAGTATCAAGGTGCACGTAATGCACGCTTCCACATCTTCCCTGCGTCTGGCCTATTTAAGAAACAGCCTAAGTGGATCATGTCTGCTGAGCTGGTGGAAACCTCAAAACTTTGGGGTCGTGTTATCGCGAAGATTCAACCTGAATGGATTGAACCGCTAGCGAAACACCTAATTAAACGCAGCTACAGCGAACCACATTGGTCGAAGAAACAAGCAGCGGTAATGGCACACGAAAAAGTGATGCTTTACGGAATCCCTATCGTACCTAAGCGCCTTGTGAACTACGGCGCGATTGATGCCACCGTTAGCCGTGAATTGTTTGTACGTAGCGCATTAGTAGAAGGTGAGTGGGAAACCAAACACGCTTTCTTCAAGCAGAACCGTAAGCTTCTACAAGAAGTCGAAGAGCTAGAGCATAAATCGCGTCGTCGTGACATCTTGATCGACGATGATGAACTGTTCGATTTCTATGACCAGCGTGTTGGCGAAGAGGCGGTTTCTGGCCGTCACTTTGATACATGGTGGAAGAAGACCAGTCAGAAAACCCCTGAGCTGCTTAACTTTGAAAAGTCGATGCTGTTCCGCGGCGATGCTAGCCACGTTACCGATTTGGATTACCCGAACTTCTGGCACCAAAACGGTATCAAGCTCAAGCTGAGTTACCAATTTGAGCCGGGCGACGATAACGATGGTGTAACGGTGCACATTCCGCTGCCTATCTTGAACCAGATTGACCAAAACGGTTTTGATTGGCAGATCCCAGGTCTACGTCAAGAGCTAGTGATTAGCCTGATTAAGTCGTTACCTAAAACGCTACGCCGTAACTTTGTACCTGCGCCAAATTACGCCGATGCATTCTTGGCTCGCGTGACACCGCTTGAAGCACCGTTATTGGATTCTCTTGAGAAAGAGCTACGCCGCATGACGGGTGTGGAAGTGGTCCGTGATGACTGGAAGTTAGACCAGATTCCAGAGCACTTAAAGGTAACATTCCGCGCTGTAGATCATCGCAAGCGTAAGCTGAAAGAACAGAAAGATCTGCATGAGCTGAAAGAGAGCCTGAAAGACAAGGTTCAAGAAACGCTTTCTAAAGTAGCAGACGATGACATCGAGCAGCAGAACCTGCATACGTGGAGCTTTGGTGAATTACCAAAAGTCTACCAACAGAAACGTGGCGGCTACGATGTTAAAGCCTTCCCTGCGCTGGTGGATACCAAAGACAGCGTAGAGATTAAACTGTTCGAAACCGAGCAAGAGCAGATCTCAGCAATGAAATCGGGTCAGCGTCGTTTAATCCTGTTGAACGTGCCATCACCGATCAAATACTTGCACTCGAACCTGCCAAACAAATCGAAACTTGGCTTGTACTTCAACCCATACGGACAGGTACTCGATCTTATCGATGACTGTATCGCTTGTGGCATTGATAAGTTGATTGAAGAGAAGGGCGGTTTGGTTTGGGAACCAGAGCAGTTTGAAGCACTGAAAGAACACGTACGTGCAGAGCTGGGTGATACCGTAGTTGAGATTGCTCAACAGGTTGAAACCATCCTAACCACGGCATTTAGCATCAGCAAGAAGCTGAAAGGACGCGTGGATCTTTCTATGGCATTCGCACTTTCTGACATAAAAGCTCAAGTAGAAGGTTTGATTTTTAAGGGTTTTGCCACAGAATGTGGGTGGAAACGCCTGCCGGATATTCTACGCTATATGAGAGCGATTGAACGCCGCATGGAAAAACTGCCAATTGACCCGAACAAAGATCGTCTTCACATGATCAAAGTTGAGTCAGTAATGAATGATTACAAAGAACTGCTGAATAAAATTCCAAAAGGGATCGCGGTTCCAGAAAATGTAAAAGAGGTGCGTTGGATGATAGAAGAGCTTCGTGTAAGCTTCTTCGCACAGCAGCTCGGTACGCCTTACCCAGTATCAGATAAGCGTGTTAAAAACGCGATTGATGCTTGCTAAAGGAATAAAGCTAGACGCAATGGCAAGGTTTGGGTATAAATCTTGCTTATTGCATTACTAATTGAATAGTTATTACATACAGGGCGACTTGGTGGCAATTTATTACCACTCAAGGCCTGCCACTAGGACGAAAAAGGTCGAATATGAAAAAAACGTTATTGGCACTAGCACTACTAGGTGCATCTTCAACAGCAATGGCTGATTCTTGGTTGTACGGCGGTGTAATGGGTGGTCAAAACTCATTCGCTGGTGAAGATGAAAACGCGGTGGGCATCCACGTAGGTACAGGTATCCTTCCACTAATCGGTGTTGAAGCGGGTTACTGGGATCTAGGTTCTTTCGACAACGTTAGCTACGGCAACCGTGCTAAACAAGGTGTTGACGTAAGCACTGCTTACCTAGCGATCAAACCAAGCATCGACTTCGGTCCTCTTCACGTATACGCGAAGGGTGGTCTTCACTCATACGAAGTGAAAGGCGATAACTTCAAGCAAGACGACGTTGATATCATGTACGCTGTAGGCGCTGAATACTTCATCTTCGGTCCACTATCTGTAGGCGCTAGCTACCAAAACTTCAAAATGAAAGATGACGACGCAGGCGTTTTCTCTCTAAACGCAACTATTCACCTACTGTAATTAATCAGTAAGGCGATCGTAAATAACGGTCGAATAGTCGTTAAAGAGTTCGTAAGAATTCATAAAAAATGCCAGCTTGATAGCTGGCATTTTTGTATCTGTTAACCGTGCAATCGCAACTATGTTTTCTTAGAACAGATAGCGAGCGGATGGTTACTTTTTACTGTTTAGAATACGCTGGATTCTTGGGTTAATCGCTTTGCCGTGTTGGCTTTCGTACTCTTCACGCTTCAAATCGTTCAGGTTCTTCACTGAGTTAGCGGCAAGCAGGAATTGCGGCAACTCCGTTTCTAGCATGCCTTTCTCGTCTAAACGCTTTGCTTCCAAGTAGTACTTCTTAAATAGACCATCCAACTTGTTTTCAGCGGTGCGCTTTAAGTCGTACAGTTTGTTTTGGATTAACCATTTTTCAATCTTGTTCACGGCAGTGCGAGACAACACACGGATACGGCTGTCTAGCAGTTCTTCTTCCGTTAAAGAATCTTTTAGGATCCACAGCTCACCCATTTGTGGCGGCCAACTGTTGCCAAGCTGAATACGCTCGTGACAGTGCATTAGCACGCGGTTAAGGCCGTCTGAATCAACAGAGTTAGCAAACTCAATGAACTTACCGCTTGGCTCACTACCGTACTGATATTCCCATTGTGTTTCGTACACGCTCAAGAAAGAGCCAAACACGTGAATACACCAATCCGTTAATTCCAATTCTGCAGGATCTTGATCAACAACAGGCACTTGTTGAGACGCACCAGAATCCGCAGCTTGTGCAGCCGCTACTTTCACTTCGGTACTTTGCGCTTCAATCACTTCAGGTACAACAGGTTGAGCTGGCTCAGAAGGTTGGCTTTTTGCCTTTTTGAATGAGCTGCTGCCTGAAGCGTTCAGATGGGCTAAGCTTTTGTCTATACCCATTTCCTTGAGCTTGTCCTGCATTTCCTGAATATTGAGAGGTCTTCTGCTGTTGTTGTCTTTCATTTTGCTTCTCGTTAACTAACCAGTACTGCAACTTAGATTCGATGCGAGATATTGGCATTAGTTCATTGGCTTTGGCTTTATACCAGAGGACAAATTTTTTCCATACTAAACTATGGTCACCAGCAAGGCCGGAGAATTTAAACGCACGTTCCGCCCATGTTGGAATGATCTCTTCATCCAAATCATGCGTTGAAACGGTGTTGCTGTTCATTGAGCCTCGGCCTTGTGGGCGAGGGGCCTGCTGCATGTGTTGCATTGGCGCCGGAGCAGGCTGAAACTTAGGTGCAGGTGCAGGTGCAGGTGCAGGTGCAGGTGCAGGTGCAGGTGCCGTAGAGTAGACCGGAATACTATTGGTCGGTTGAACCTCAACGTGCACCGCAGCTTGCTCTTGCTCAATGAGCATTTTGAAAACGTGAATCTCTTTTTTATCTCGATAATCTACTTTCACCTTATCGAGAAAACCTTGGTCGACTAAACACTTAAGACAGTCGGCTAAACCAAACGTAGAGAGAGCACAAAGTTGACCTGCTGTTTGTAGGCACACGTTGGTGTAGCCGAATTCGTCAGCACCGTCTGCAAGCATCAATAAAACCAGCTTTTCTGCAGGGCTAGAAGTATTCACTTGCCAAGCTAAATAAGAATATTTGGCGCTCAATATCGTGTTCTCAAAAAAGGTAAGTCGTTGTCACTATTGTAAGTCACCCCTTACCGAATTTATAGCAACTTAACAGAAAACGGCATTAGTAAGCCAAATATTGACCATAAGGAGACGTCTGCCCCATAAAGTAAGCCTACAGTCATTCATTCTTGTGGTTTAAGCTAGGAATCATTGGGCATGAATACGCATAGCAGCTTAAAGTGCCGACATTCTTTGTTAGGTTAAGAATGACCAATTCGCGTCCACATTCTGTTGGTCACAATACAGGCCTTCTTTAAGGTCTTCTCTTTAGGCCAACTATTGATGATTGTCTTATCGACTCTCCATCCCCTTATCTATCCATTCATAAACTGTATTTAATTTATAAAACACCTTGATATGATCAATATTTGCGCTATTATGACGATAAGTCAGAAATGACGAAGCGTCACAAAATGGTTAACTACATGAATTTACTATTCGTGTTAATATATTGGATAGGAGTGTTTTAAATACTGGCGAAGCTTAGATGATAGCTAAGCTAAAATACGGACTGAGAAATTATGTTTGGCTTTGGTTGTAAAGGCGATAAACAAGGTATCTTTGGTTGCAAAGGCGTGTTGTCTAAAAAGCAACAGTCTATCGCAGACCGAGAAGTAGAATTGATGTTGTTAGCAAAAGATCTGGTTCGAGAACAAGGGTTCGGAAACCTCACGATGGATAAGCTAACGGCAGCGAGTTCTTATTCAAAAGGTACAATATACAATCACTTTTGCAGCAAAGAAGACGTAGTTTTAGCCTTGTGTATTCACTCTTTAAAGGCCGAAGCATTAATGTTTGCTCGTTCTGGAGAGTTTGAAGGCAACACACGCGAAAAGGTCGTAGCATTACACGTTGCTTACCGAATCTATGTTCGCATGGAGCCGGTACTATCAACTTGTGCGATCATGGCAAAAAGCCCGTGGGTACTAGAGAAAGCGTCTAGTGCACGCGTAGCCGAGATGAATGAACTGGAAGAATTGGTGATTGAACAAGCTGATTTAATGGTTAACCAAGCCGTTGATGCTGGTGACCTAAAGTTCCCTTCCGGTATGGGTTCAGACGCCATCGTGTTTGCAAACTGGTCAATCGCATTTGGTTCAAATGCCTTGTCACAGAATGCTTCAAACAGTCATTGTATTAAGCGGTTACAAGACCCGTATTCAGTATTATACAACGCGAACATGCTACTGGACGGCCTCAACTGGCAGCCTCTTTCTACTGATTGGGACTACCGCAAAACTTGGCGTCGAGTAGAACAAGAACTGTTCAGCGAAGAGATTGCCTACTTAGAATCTGTAGGTCGATAGCTTCCATTAAGCCCACTCATGTGGGTTTATTAATAACCATTAGTGACGATTCGTCATAAACTTAAGTTTAGCCTAGTGTGGTTTTGGTTTTCTTGAGTATATGACTAAGAATTGTGTTTTTGTCAGCTTCGGCTGGCTTTTTAAGACACAACTATGACGAATCGTCACAAATGGAGACTGTGATGGAACATGACAGCCAGAAGCCAGCTTTCGATCACCAAAATCGAGATAACCGTAACGTCGATAGCGTAAACGGGGATCTAAATAACAGTTGGCACTCAATACCGACCAAGCGTTCGTTTATCGTTCTGCTGGTGGTTTTTTCAATCATCATTCTCTCTGCATTAGGGGCAAAGAACCTCTATTTTAGAGGGGACTACAACATCTTCTTCGAAGGCACCAACAAACAGTTGATGGCATTCGATGAAATCCAAACGACCTTTGCGAAAACCGACAACCTCGCGATTGTTGTCGCACCTAAAGGCGGCGATGTCTTCACCCCTGAAACCCTTACCTTAATTCAAAACCTCACGATCGATGCGTGGCAGATCCCGTATTCAAGCCGTGTCGATTCGCTGGCCAATTATCAGCATACCGAAGCCGTTGAAGATGACCTCTTAGTGGAAGACCTGCTGTATGAAGAATACGAGCATACGCCCGAGCGAATTGCCAAAGTAAAACAGATCGCCCTAAACGAACCACTGCTTAAGAATGCCTTGGTGTCAGCTTCTGGCGATGTGACCATTGTGAACGTCACTGTGCAATTGCCAGAAGTGGATAAAACCGCGGAAGTGCAAGAGGTGATTGCGGCCATCAACGCCATGATTGGCAAGTACCAAGCTCAGTACCCAAATGTTGAATTCCATAAAGCGGGCATCATAGCCATGAACAACGCCTTTATGACCTCGGCTCAAGAAGACAGCTCAACGTTGGTGCCATTAATGCTGCTAGTAGTGTTGGTGTTCCTGACCTTTATGTTGCGTTCGTTCTTTAGTGTGGTGGCGACGCTTATTGTGATCATCTCTTCAATTGTCGCAACCATGGGTTTATCTGGTTGGGCAGGGATGTTCTTGAGCACCGCGACGGTTAACGTTCCAACCTTGGTATTAACCCTTGCCGTTGCCGATTGTGTTCACGTGATTGTGACCATGAGACAAGCGATGCAGCGCGGTATGGAGAAAGCACAAGCCATTCAATACAGCATCAAGCTCAATGCGATGCCGATTCTGATCACCTCGGTGACCACTGCGATTGGTTTCCTGATGATGAACATGTCGGACTCTCCAGTGCTGCGTGATTTCGGTAACTTGTCGGCACTAGGCGTACTCATCGCGTGCTTCCTATCTGTAACTATGTTGCCTGCGTTATTAAAACTCTTGCCAGTGAAGACCTTGCCTGCCAATGAAACGGCTCAAAGCAAAGTCACTTTCATGGATAAGCTCGGTGATTTTGTCGTTGCTAACCGCAAAGCACTGCTGCCTATTTCTACGCTAGTGATTGTTGGTGCTGCCGCGTTAATTCCACTCAACAAAGTGAACGATGAGTCGGTGAAGTATTTCGATACCTCAAGCGAATTCAGACAAGCGGCCGACTTCATGGAAGAGACAGTAAGCGGCATGACGACTCTCAGTATCGCAGTGAAAACTAACGAGTCTCAAGCGATTGCTGATCCTGTGTTCTTGCAAGCAATTGGTGACTTTACTGAGTGGCTACGCGTTCAACCTGAGACCGACCATGTCGCCACGCTTTCTGATGTTTACATGCGCTTGAACAAGAACATGCATGGCGACGATGACAGCTACTACCAGCTGCCACTTAACCGTGAACTTGCTGCTCAATACCTACTGCTTTACGAGATGTCTCTGCCGTACGGCTTGGACTTGAACAACCAGATCAACGTCGATAAGTCATCGATCAAAATGGTACTCACGGTCGACAACCTAGGCAGTGTGGAATTGGTTGAACTCGAAGAGCGCATTTACTCATGGTTTGCAGCCAATGCACCTCAGTATGAAGTAGTCGCGTCGAGTCCATCACTGATGTTTGCTCACATTGGCGAAACCAACATGGCGAGCATGTTATCGACTCTGCCTATCACCTTAGTACTTATCTCTGGCCTGATGATCTTCGCATTGCGCTCGGTTCGCTTGGGCATCATCAGCTTAGTACCAAACATTGCCCCGGCAATTATCGGCTTTGGTTTATGGGCGCTGATCTCTGGTGAAATCAACCTAGGTTTGTCAGTCGTGGTCACCCTTACATTGGGTATCGTGGTCGATGATGCAGTGCACTTTTTGAGTAAATACCAACGAGCACGATTAGAAGGGAAATCAGCGGAGGAAGCCGTTCGTTACGCCTTCCACACCGTCGGTCGCGCACTGTGGATCACGACTGTCGTGTTAGTGGCTGGTTTCTCTGTACTGGCGATGTCGAGCTTCAGACTCAATTCGGACATGGGCTTACTCAGCGCGATTGTGATTTTTATTGCGCTAGTAGTCGACTTCATCTTGCTACCTAGCTTGCTGATGATCTTCGACAAACAGACTCACTATGCAGATAAACCTCAGCACGAATCAAAGCCTGACACCAAGCCACAGCCTAGCTCGACACCCGAACTGTCTACATCGACCAAATAAGGAATCGTCAGCCTGCTGCGGTGGGCTGACTCAAGGAGAAATTTATGAAAAGCGTTAAACAAACATTCGTTACCACATTATTTACCGTTAGCTCATTAACTGTCAGCACGTTAACAATAGGTTCATTCGCCGCTTTCCCAGCATTAGCAGACCCAGCGAAAGGCCTAGAAATAGCCGAGCAACGCAAAGCCGTCGATATGGGGTGGGGCGATTCTGTTGCGACCATGGAAATGCTACTTCGCAACAAACAAGGCGAAAGTAGTACGCGTCTAATGCGATTGAAGTCGTTAGAAGTGGATGACGATGGTGACAAAGGCTTAACCATTTTTGATGAGCCACGTGATGTAAAAGGCACGGCTTTCTTAAACCATTCACACATCTCTAAATCGGATGACCAATGGTTGTATTTGCCAGCTCTGAAACGTGTAAAACGCATCTCTTCACGCAACAAATCGGGCCCGTTTATGGGCAGTGAATTTGCTTACGAAGACTTAAGCTCGTTTGAGCTAGAAAAGTACACCTTCAACTACATTGAAGACGCCAAAATCGAAGGTGTGGATACCTTTGTTTTAGAGCAAGTTCCGACCGATAAAAACTCTGGTTACACCATGCAAAAGGTATGGCTAGACCAACAATATTATCGCCCCGTTCAAGTGGAGTTTTACGACCGTAAAGGCGCATTGCTGAAAACCCTGTCGTTCCAAGACTACAAACAATACCTAAACCAATACTGGCGCGCACACACCATGTCGATGCAAAACCATCAAACAGGCAAAAGTACCGTCTTAACCACGACAGATTTAGCGTTCCAAACCGGTCTTAAGGACAAAGATTTCCAGAAAAACACACTCAAACGTGCAAAGTAAGGCAAGAATATGAAAAGGATTGTGTTAACAGGAACGCAGTTATCTTTAACCTTGGCGGCGACAGTCGGGCTTATGCAGGTGTCGTTGCCATGTGTGGCGGCTGGATTTAGCTCTGAGTTCGTAGAACAGGTCACCCCGGAGCTAGCAGGGCAGGTTAACCTTGAACACAGGCAGTTCTTTAGCGACGGTTTGCAAGGGCAAGACAAAGGACAAAGCTCACTGGTATTGCAGCCAGAGTTTTATTGGGAACAACAAGAGGGCAACGGCAGCTTTACCTTCACCCCGTTTTATCGGTTAGACAGCGAAGACGATGAACGAACTCATGGTGATATTCGTGAAGCCTTGTATCTCACTTACTGGGATGATTACGAACTGCGAGCCGGTGTCGGCAAGGTGTTTTGGGGCGTGACCGAATCGGCGCACTTGGTGGATGTGGTAAACCAAACCGATGCCATTGAATCGGTCGATGGCGAATCGAAGTTAGGTCAGCCTATGGTGCACTTTACCTCAATCAAAGACTGGGGAACCATCGATGCCATGTTACTGCCTTATTTTCGTGAGCGTACCTTTGCGGGCGAAGACGGACGCTTAAGACCAACCGTGCCAGTATCCGATGATGCGTTGTACGAATCTTCGAGAGAAGAAAAGCACGTCGATGTGGCATTGCGTTATAGCCAAATGTACGGCGATTGGGATGTCGGTTTAAGTTACTTAAGCGGCACAAATCGCGACCCTTATTACCGTGTGCAAGGCAACCAACTCAAGCCATACTACGCGCAAATGCAGCACTTCGGACTGGATGTGCAGGGCATTATCGGTGACTGGTTATGGAAGCTGGAAAGCATTTATCGCGATAGTTACGACAACCACACAGGCGTCGCAACAGGCTTTGAATACACTTGGGTTGGAGCGCTTGAATCGTACTGGGACATCGGCTTCATTGCGGAATACCTGTATGACAGCCGAGGCAACAATGCTCAAACCATCGGCCAAAACGATGTGTTCTTAGGCGCGCGTTTTGCCTTGAACGATGAAGACGGCACCGAAGTGCTTACAGGTATTACTCAAGACTTAGATAACAGCGATGTCTACAGTGCCAAGTTGGAAGCATCAAGCCGAATCAACAACAATCTCAAGTGGCGATTAAACGCTTGGTTGTTTGAGAACGAAACCCCAGAAGACTTATTGTTCTTCGCTCGAAAGGATGATTTTGTTGAGGTAGCGTTGGAATATTATTTCTAGTGTTAGTTTGGTGGGGCGTTCTTGTTAAAGGGAGCGTCTCAGATTTAAGACGCGCTATATTTATAATGTTCAACGTCATCTTTTTATAAAATAGAGCAAATAATCGAATAGTCCCACAGGTAAGATGGTTATATTTTTCGAGTATCTATAACCTCCGAATATGCATGTGAATCGTGCTGGTGGTATCGGCCCTAAGGGATCTATGAGTTTATTTAATTGGGATCAAAACTTTGAAACAGGCATTGGTGTTGTCGATGAACAACATCAATACCTTGTTGGTTTTATCAACCACTACGGAAATCTTTTGTCAGAGAATACAATCTCTATAGACGACATTAACCTCGCTTTACTTGATCTCACACGCTATGCCGAATTTCACTTTAAAGAAGAAGAATCTTTGATGAGAGATTGCGGTGTACATCAGTTACACATTGAAGAACACGTCAAAGCGCATCGTGTGTTTATGCAAGATATCTACAGTATGCAAGCGTTCATCTTGGAAGAAGATCAGGTGTCAGCACGGCAGTTATTGGACTTCCTCATCCATTGGCTTGCTTACCACATCCTCGGCATCGACCAAAACATGGCGCGACAAATGACCGCCATAGAAGGGGGCGCAACACCTCTACAAGCCTTTGAAGCAGAAGAAAAACAACAAGACTCTGCGACTGTCCCGCTGTTGGCTGCGCTGAACGGCCTGTTTGAACAAGTCTCTGAACGAAACAAGCAGTTGTTACACTTCAATCAGTTACTTGAAGACAAAGTCGAGGAACGGACGGCAGAATTGAAACGAGCGAGTAAGAAGCTTGAAGAACTGTCGTTAACAGACTCACTCACTCATTTGCCTAACCGCCGCAGTGCCTTTAAACAGTTAGCGCTACATTGGCAAGACTCCAAAGAACTGGGCATGCCTTTAGTGTGCATTATGATTGATGCCGACAACTTCAAGCGCATTAATGACACCAGTGGTCATGATGCAGGCGATTTGGTGCTACAAACCCTCTCGCGTGAACTGAAAAATACGTTCCGTAATGATGATATTGTTTGCCGGTTAGGTGGCGATGAGTTCTTGGTTATTTGCCCTAACACCGACCTCAAAGGTGGCATGCACATCGCGGAAACGGCTCGCCAGAAAGTGTCTGAATTAGAGGTTGAAACCAGTCATCAAGTTTGGATTGGCAGTATTAGTGTCGGTGTGGCTGAAATAACCCAAGAATTCGGCTCAATGAACGAGTTAATTAAAGCCGCCGATGAGTCCGTCTATTTAGCGAAAAACGCAGGCAAAAACAGCGTTTGTTCGATTCAGATTTAAAACTGGTTTATTTGAAGTTCAGATCTAAGTTCGCTTTAGTTTTAGATCTAGGTTCACTTGAGATTTAGAACTCAGCTCTCTACAAATCTAGAGCCCCGCTCACTTCCAAACAAAGGAGTGGCACTCGTATTTGTGCCACTTCCTCTTATTCCTCATTAATATCCTGTTAAATTTGCCGTGTTTTTAGTCAATAACTTGCTCTTTTAACGATTCAATTTGGCATTGGTTGCATGTTTGATTACTATGTGTAGCTATCTAAAAAAACTAATCATCCGATACGGACACTACCAACTGGTAGATGAGGAAATGATGCAACATCTAGAAGAGATCATTGCTAATGCAACGACTGCTATTGATACAGCAGATTCGTTAGTCGCACTTGATGAAGTGCGAGTTCAGTATTTAGGTAAGAAGGGTGAACTAACTCTTCAACTACAAAGCCTAGGTAAACTTCCACCTGAAGAGCGTCGCACTGCTGGTCAAGAGATCAACAAAGCGAAAGGTGCTGTTCAACAAGCGATCGCAGCTCGCAAAGACGCACTACAACGTGCAGAGCTTGAAGCGAAACTAGCTGAAGAAACTATCGATGTGAGCCTACCAGGTCGTCGCATTGAGAACGGTGGTCTTCACCCAGTTACTCGCACAGTTGAGCGTATCGAACAGTTCTTTGGTGAGCTTGGCTTTAGCACTGAGTCTGGCCCTGAGATCGAAGATGCATTCCACAACTTTGATGCACTAAACATCGCAGACGATCACCCAGCTCGTACTGATCACGATACTTTCTTCTTCAACCCTGATCTAATGCTACGTACGCACACTTCTGGTGTTCAAATCCGTACGATGGAAAACGGCAAACCGCCATTCCGCTTCATTGCTCCGGGTCGTGTTTACCGTAACGACTACGATCAAACTCACACGCCAATGTTCCACCAAGTGGAAGGTATGTTAGTTGATGAGAACGTAAACTTCGCACAACTTAAAGGCATTCTTAACGATTTCCTTTGTAACTTCTTTGAAGAAGAAGTTGAAGTGCGTTTCCGTCCTTCATTCTTCCCGTTCACAGAGCCTTCTGCTGAAGTTGACGTGAAACGTAAAGATGGCAAATGGCTAGAAGTTCTAGGCTGTGGCATGGTTCACCCTAACGTACTTCGCTCTGTTGGCATCGACCCTGAGAAATACTCTGGTTTTGCATTCGGTATGGGTGTAGAGCGTCTAACGATGCTTCGTTACGGCGTAAATGACCTTCGTGCGTTCTTCGAGAACGACCTTCGTTTCCTTAAACAATTCAAGTAATCCGGGGCAGTCAAAACTATGAAATTCAGTGAATCTTGGCTACGCGAGTGGGTTAAACCTGCAATTAACAGCGAAGAGCTAGCTCACCAAATCACTATGGCTGGTTTGGAAGTTGACGATGTAGAACCTGTTGCTGGTGAATTCACCGGCGTTAAAGTAGGTAAAGTGGTTGAGTGCGGTCAGCACCCAGACGCAGATAAACTACAAGTAACTAAAATTGATATCGGCGAAGAAGAACTTTTAGACATCGTATGTGGTGCATCTAACTGTCGTCTTGGCCTAACTGTAGCGGTAGCTACAGTTGGTGCAGTACTTCCTGGTGACTTCAAAATCAAGAAAGCAAAACTACGTGGCGTTCCATCGCACGGCATGCTTTGTTCTTTCTCTGAGCTAGGTATCGACGTAGAGTCAGACGGCATCCTTGAGCTGCCAGAAGGCACAACGCTAGGTATGGACGTTCGTGAGCTTCTCGAGCTTAACGACGTAACTATCGACGTAGACCTAACAGCAAACCGCGCAGACTGCTTCAGCATCCGTGGCCTTGCTCGTGAAGTTGGCGTACTAAACCGCGCAGACGTTACAGAGCCAGCAGTTGAAGCTGTTGCAACAAGCATTGAAGACACAGTATCTGTTGAAATCAAAGCAACTGATGCTTGTCCACGTTACCTTGGCCGTGTGGTTAAGAACGTAAACGTGAAAGCGGAATCTCCAATCTGGATGCAAGAAAAACTGCGCCGTTGTGGTATCCGTTCAATCGACCCAGTTGTAGACATCACAAACTACGTGATGCTAGAGCAAGGCCAACCAATGCACGCATTTGATCTAGCTAAGATCGAAGGCGGTATCGTGGTTCGTCTAGCAGAGCAGGGCGAAAAGCTAACACTTCTAGATGGCAACGAAGCTGAACTAAACAGCAACACACTTGTTATCGCAGACCAAAACAAAGCATTAGCAATCGCTGGTATCTTTGGCGGTCAAGATTCAGGTGTTACAACTGAAACAACTGACGTTCTTCTTGAAGCTGCATTCTTCGCACCGGATCACATCCGTGGTCGCGCACGTGCTTACGGCCTTCACACTGATTCTTCTCTACGTTTCGAACGTGGTGTTGATTCAACGCTACAAGCAGCAGCAATGGAGCGTGCAACACAGCTTCTAGTTGAAATCTGCGGTGGTGAAGTTGCGCCAGTAAACGGCAGCGAATCTGAAGCTGATCTTCCTAAAGCAAACGTAGTTGCTCTACGTCGCGCTAAGCTAGACAGCCTACTAGGTCACGAAATCCCATCTACAGACGTAGTGGAAATTCTTACTCGCCTAGGTTGTCAAGTTGAGACTACGGACGCAGGTTGGACGGCAACGTCTCCATCTTGGCGTTTTGATATCGCAATCGAGCAAGACCTAATTGAAGAAGTAGGTCGTATCTACGGTTACGATAACATTCCAAACCAAGCGCCTAAAGCGGCACTTAAAATGAATGACCACAAAGAAGCTGACCAACCGCTTAAGCGCGTTCGTGACCTTCTTGTAGACCGTGGCTACCACGAAGCAATCACATACAGCTTCGTAGAACCAGAACAGCAAAAACTTGTTGTACCTGGTGTTGAGCCGCTAATCCTGCCATTCCCAATCTCTGCGGACATGTCAGCAATGCGTCTTGGCCTAATCCAAGGTCTTCTAAACACAGTTGTTCACAACCAGAAGCGTCAACAGTCTCGCGTTCGTCTATTCGAATCAGGCCTACGTTTCATCCCTGAAGCAACAGCTGAAAACGGCATGCGCCAAGAAATGATGCTTGCGGGCGTTATCTCTGGTACTCGTGGCGAAGAGCACTGGGACATTGCAACTAACACTGTAGATTTCTTCGATCTTAAAGGCGACCTAGAAGCCGTTCTTGAGCTTTCTGCAAACGAAATCGCATACAGCTTCAAAGCAGCGAAGCACCCAGCACTTCACCCAGGTCAAACTGCGGCTATCGTAGTAGACGGCAAAGAAGTGGGTATCATTGGTACTGTTCACCCAGAACTAGAGCGCAAGTTTGGTCTTAACGGCCGCACCATCGTATTCGAAATCGAATGGGCAGCTATCAACACTCGCGTGCTTCCAGAAGCAGTAGCTGTATCTAAGTTCCCTGCAAACCGTCGTGATATCGCAGTAGTTGTTGACGAAGCAGTCGCTTCTGGCGACATCGTTGAAGCGTGTATCGCTGCTGGTGGCGAATTCCTAACAGGCGCTAAACTGTTCGACGTATACGTTGGCCAAGGCGTTGAAGAAGGTAAGAAGAGCCTAGCAATCGCACTTAGCCTACAGTCTGTAGAGCGCACACTTGAAGATGCAGACATCGCTGGTTCAGTAGATGCTATCGTAGCTTCAATCTCAGAGAAATTCGGCGCAGCACTTCGCGACTAATCTCTTCTGATAGATAGAAAACCAAAGGCCTCGCATTGCGAGGCCTTTTTGTTTGGGACAAATAAGGAGTAGGGCGCTAACTCGAAATTGGACATTTCCATGGTTGAATTTCTGATGAATGGCTATCTTTTTGATAAAATTTGTTAGGGCAAAAGGAAACTTGCTAGATAAACACAAATCAAAGGTGGGTACCAATGTTGAAACTCACATACAAAAAGTAATCGACAGACTTAAAGTTCACTTAAACTAATGACATCAAACTTACTTTTTTGAAAGCGAAGCTCCTGTTAACTGTATAGTTTTACGTATCGAACTAACTCATGTCTTTTACTGTTTATAGAATAATTCAAGGACACACCCAAAAGTACCCCCTTTCATTGACGAACTCGCACCTACCCTCTTTTTTCAATATCGCTTTGAGACTCGTTGTAATGCCATTCGCAATGTTCTGACAGAGCCTCTTTTGCCAAAGCTCGCAATGTAGAGCTAAGCAAAGGTAGGTTATTAGTCTCCATAATGTCTAGAGCTGCATCATACAACTCAATCAACTCTTCATATCCCGATACTGTACTTGCATAGTTGGCTAACTCATTCCAAAGTGCAGTAGCAGCTGCTGCCATAAGAATATACTGAATACTAGCCATCATGAAAAAGCCAACATCCCCACTTGCCCATTCCTGAGTAACCTTCCATGGTGTAACTTGAATAACAAATAACATTGCACCTAAAGTAATTGCAACTACAAAAAAGTTCTTGGCCCAAGTATTCAAAAAGTCTCTGACAATAGCAGGGCGCCTGAAAATGGCATTTCTACCCATGTTCCCCTTTGTTGTAATGCGAGTGTCTAAGAACTGTCGTTGAGATTTAAGCCAGTGTTCATGCACTGCAACATAATCTGGTTCAAATTGGTACTTCCACCACTCTATCTCAGCAATTACTAAGGCATGATCAAATAAAGGAACCCGTCGCTTATGCCGACGTAAGATTAATGGCTGGTTATCCGGTTCAATCCCCGCTAAGTTTAAGTAACCTCTAATACGGAAGACCTCCGCAACACCACGACTAATCTGGTACTTCCATTTCCACTGTTTAACTCGAGCACTTCGTATCATTAACCAACAGCTAAATATCGCAACTAGAATGACAGCATTCAGTCCTATTCCTAAAGGTCTGCCCAAGTAGTTTCCAACCAATTCGTATGCGGCATACCCGGCTAGGGATATGATAAAGAATAGCCACACCTTGCCTCGATACGCCGCCTGATGTGTCTGAGCTATTTTGTCAGCATGGGTAAAAATTGAATTGCATTCTTTAAGGGCAGGGTGAGGCTCAACGAACAATTCATTGTTTGTAGGCTCTTGAATAACATCGTTGTATTTTTTCAATTGCCTAATTAAGTTATAAAAGTCTTTAGATTGAATTGTTTGTGCAAAAGATTCTTTTTTTGTCTGGCTACTAACATAGCAAGGGAACGTTGAGGACAGATTTTCGGGTTCAATTCTTAAAAAAAGATCGACTAGATTAGCGTCTTGTGATGGCGTTTGTCGCTCAACCTCAAGGAGCTGAACTATCCCACTAAAATGACGCTCAAAGTTTTCAGGTTGCCTCAAAGCAGGGTTAACAAATGTATCCTCAATATACCATTCCACATCAAGCCCAAGTTTTAGCTTAGCTATATCACCGGTTCCCCCTGAGCCTAAACTATTACGACCGTCCCATAAGCAAAGCAACACGTTACTATAACGAGCCAAGAATGCACCTTGATTTAGATACAAGCTGTTGCGATCCTCAAGGTAGTTTCTATCCAACAATGCGGATTGATAACGATTTTTTGGTAGCCTACTCCTAACTACAATAGCGTTATCTTTATACTTTTCTTGATAAGCGCGAAAATGCTGAAGCGATACATCGTCAGATGGAAAATCAAGCTCAAAGTTACTTTGCGGCATAGGAAGACAAGGAACTATTTTCAGAGGCCCACCATTCCAACCTTCATGTATTAGTTCTTCAGCAGCTTCAATCACGATAAGATCACTGCCAGCTGCCATACCAGACATCAGCCAGACAGGGGTTTGAGGGCCCAAATAAGCTGCCCACTCTAAAAGACAAGTTTTTATGGCCTGCTTGACTCCATCAAGACCTTGTTGCGGCCTGTTTTTAAGGCATTTGACATCTCTATGACCGGACACTCCAATAATAAAAGGAAGAGCCGCACAATCCGTCTGCAATTCTGAATTTAGACTTATATTCATATTAGAAGTAGATACTCACAAAATCAGTCTGTATAAGAGCCAGATTGCTCTCGCCACATTTGAGCCAATAACGGTTGTTCAGGCACTATACCTGACGTCATTAATAGATACTTACCTTTAAGTTTGCCAATTACTCGGGCTTGCAGTTTTAGTCGAGTAAAACCCTCAGTGACATCAGCATACCCATTTTTTTTGTAGTAGCTTTCGCTTAGCAATGCTTTTAGAAAGCTTGCAGGAATTTTTAACTCCCCTCCGATTCCATCAAGAGCCTCAACAAAATAGTCAACTTGTTGCTTCGATATGTTCTTCACCACTTTCTGCTGCAAAAAAGCGATAATTTTTAGAAGGCGAACTGTAGGTTCATAAGATACCGGTAACCTTAGATTATTAAGAAAATCAAATGCAGCGGAGAACTGTCTTTCCTTAAGAAGGTTCTCAGCAAACTCTATTTGCCTGTCAAAATGAAAGTTGTCAGCTTTAGCGACTCCACCTGATAATTGGTATCCTATGTTCTCAGCTATATCTTCATACGCATTGGATTTCAAATAGCTTTGTATATCAATCCATTGATACTTCTTCAAAAGATAATCAAAGCCTTCAGCGCATCCAACCCCTAAACTACCATCAGAATTTAGTGGAATGATTGGAATTCCTTTTTCTCGTGCTTTAGTAATTTCAGTCATCACTTCTTCTGAACCCGAGAATTCGCTGCCGTCTACACCAACAGAATAACGACTGGCGAATACAATAAGTACTTCCACGTTCTTCATCGCTTTATCAATTTCGCGTGCGAAAAAAGATCCAGCGCCAATTTGGTCTGGAGCAAACCAGACCTCATGGTCTAGTTTGCTCAGTGCGGATTTCAACTTATCAACCCGAGTGTGATCTTTACTGCTATAGCTGATAAATAGTTTCATCTCGAGTCTCTTCATTCAAACTTGGGCTGCGGCTTACCAACTCTGTTTGATTTCCTGTCAAATCATCTTGCTTCTTATGCACTCGCAATTGAGCTCGGATGTTTCTAATAGCGGCATCAGCCTTGTTAGTATTTTGAGCAATATTTTGCTCAACGCCAGAGTTCTCCAAGAAGTGGATTTCATTATCAATTGCTTTTAATTCTTCTGCTCTTTCTTGGTCTGACAAAGATTCATTTTCTTCATATTGCTCACGCTCACGAAGCAATTTATCTCGCTTCTCTGCTATAGAGAGATCTTCATTGTTTCTAGCGGTATCTACTAGAGCAGCCGCACTTTCGTCACTTTGAATCGTTAGCTGAATCTTCTCACCACTTGCAACCGCTAACGTAATTTCAACCGCAGAAAGGCCCTCTTCACCATAGTAACGTTCAACTTCTCGCTTAGTGAAATTAGTAACATCTTTGTAATAGAAGGCATTTGCTTCCTTACCAATCACCTTGTTATTCACAAAATCGTAGTAGGCGGTAAAGACATCGATCTTATCTTCGGTTAAAAAGATATACTGGATATATTGAACAGCAAATAACATCTCTCCGTTTGCAGACCAAAAACTGTTGGCGTTCCCAAAATTCATCTTCGATCTAATATGCGCCTTGCCTTCTAAATTTTGTAGGAGAGCCCAATCTTTAAGTATGATGGCTTTTTTATCGCTTGCGATAATGTCCTCTTGCTCTAGTCCGCACTCGTCAAGGGCAGTCTGTTCCAAACTACCATTGACAATAGACTTAATCCCTTCTGATACTTCAATACCGCTGTAAACTTGTGGGTTAGAGAACCCTGGAGTACTTTTTAACAGTGAATTTCGATATTCTTTAATGTAACCAATGAGACTTTCAAATGCAGGTATCAATCTAGACAAGACTTTAAGGTTTGCTTCTTTCTGTTTTTGCAGCGACTTATTCTTCAAACTGCTATTAAAGCAAGCTAGCGCGCCAAACAAACACAAAACAAACACCCCTCCTGAAGATAACAATACTTCTTCTACCTTTAAACTCTGCAATAGTCCCTCTAGGTTGATCAGTTGAGCAAAATTAACAAACGCGGGCTCTCTTAGAAAAAAAGCCGCAAATATTGTTCCGGCACCGGCACCAGAGACAAAGCCAAGTAATAGCCATAGTTTTCCCCAACTAGCACCACTTTTGCGTTTCTTTATATGATGCTCTAACTCTTGTTCGTTTATTTCTATCAATGTTTCAACTTGTGCAATACCAGAACGGGCTACACGAATAGGGTTTTTCAACGCAGTTTTAATTGGGGCGAAAAGTGGTCTATTAAAGAAATCCCAAAAGCGCTTGCGCTCGGGATTAGATAAGTCAATGTCTTGTTCTTCTAGTTCATGTCGAGGAACAAAACTATGATTTCTACCTATAGGGTTACGAATGTGTTCGTAATCCAAAATTCCGGGATAAGCTTCAATATGATTATTTGCCTCATATAATCCATTACGAAGAGAGCTAAAAATATCCACGACACCTTTATCAAATACGTGACAGGCGATTTCCTGACCTTCACTATTTCTCAAAGAGATACAATCATTATTTTTCTTTACCAAAATCTGATCTTGCTCAATCTGGTAAACATCATTGAAGACACAAAAATCAAATTCAAAAGTGTGAAGTGGCTTGCCCGTGTTACTCCAAATACTTGGATATTTCCGGTCTTGGTAGTCGTTTTCATTGCGATAACTCACTAACCAATTACCATTTGCTAAACGATTAGCGGAATTAACTTTATCCTTCAAGCCTTCTAGTTCTAAAGTTTTGGTCGCTTGAACACTCCAAATAGAAACACGATCAGTCTCGTTTACTGAAAAGTGTTTTCTATCAGAAAAGAAACTGATGGCATCAAAACTATCGATATCTACAGGCATCGACTCAATTTCTTTACCGTTTTTCGTATTCCATAAGCGTAAGGTGCCATCTGTACTTGCGCTTAGAATACGATTTTTATCTAGCTCAACAACTCCAAGGATTCGATCTGTATGCCCTTGCAGATAACACAAATTACGACCAGTAACGCTGCCAACTTGAATTTTATTATCAAGCCCTATGGTGATGAAAGTATTCCTAGTTTTTTGTAAAGGATAAACACCAATTATAGTATCTGAATGTCTTTCATAAGTGCGCCTAGTATCCTCATCATCGCAAACTAGGACATATGAATTTCCGACTCCCCATTCAACATAGTATTTATTATCTAGAGGTGTTTTTTGCTTTTCTTCTTTATTTGATTGCTCTTCCGAGAGCGTTTGGTAACACAAGATTTTACTCATGGTCAATCCCTTGCCTATGACATTGATTAAGGTAGATGAATGTTGGATTACAAATTTAACGAATACAAACTATCCCAAAGGTATATGTTCGCAATATAAAACATATTGCAAATCCAGAAGGTTATCGTATCAATTTTCTACAAGTAGTTCAAAACACCATAAGTGATATATACCTCAATAAATTCAATGCCTTTCCAAGAAGTGTGCCCTAATGGTTGAACACACAAGCCAACTCCTGAAGTGTTTGGTAAGGTCCGAGATTAGCGGACATGTTTCAGGTAGAAAAAGTAGGGAAATCTATCTCAGGCTGGTTCAAAAGTTTGTGTATCGCTGACACTGAACGGGGCGAAAACGAGTTGGCGACTCTTCACTTCAGAAAAGTTCTCTTTATATAAACCACCCTTGACCTGACTACAACTTCACACTTTATAGTGACTACATTGATTGAGAGGGACACTTTCTGTGTTCCCTTAAAGTAAGTAGAGAGACACTATGAAACGCTTAATTTTAAATATCACATTCTTGGTATTTATGGTTCTTGGTAGCATTAGTGCCATGGCTCATGATTCAACGGTTAAGTATGGTATTGCGATATCTCACGATGGTGAGCAAATTGCGTATAGCGAAAGTGGGAGTGGGGATACGGCGCTGATCTTTATTCACGGTTGGAGCTTAGACAGCAGGCTATGGCAAAACCAAGTGAGTGAGTTTTCAAAACAGTACCAAGTGATCACTATGGACTTAGCAGGGCATGGTAACTCATCGTTCAACCGTGAAGAGTACACCATGGTTGCATTCGCTGAAGACATCAAAGCCGTCATCGAGAAAGATCAACTCGAATCCGTCATCTTAGTCGGTCATTCCATGGCGGGTGGTGTTATTGCAGAAGCCGCTAAACTGATGCCGAAAAGAGTGAAGGGCATTATCGGAGTCGACACATCGCAAAATGTTGCATTAGCTTTTTCACAAAGCGACTTAGATGCAATGACTAAAGCGTTTGAAGAAGACTTCCAAGATGCTATCACGGTATTCGTGAAAGATTCGCTACCAAAAGACGTAGATGCCGATTTACTTTATTGGGCAACGCAAGACATGGCTTCAGCGCCACCAGCTATCGCGATAAATCAGTTCCGCCATTATCTAGGCCAATACGTAACAGGTGAAGCACACCGCGTATATGAGAACGTGAATGTGCCAGTAATATTGGTTAACGCTCGCCTATGGCCAACCGATTCAGAAGCGAACAAGAAACACATTAAGGATTACAGCATTTACTACATTGAAGACTCAGGCCACTTCCCAATGCTAGAGCAACCTGAGCAGTTCAACACAACGTTGATGAAAGCGGTTAAGTCAGTGAAGTAGGGCGCCGTAGTTGTTAAATGATAGATGTAATCGTTGATAGATAAAACTAAGGCCTCGCGTTTGCGAGGCCTTTTTGGTAGTTGGAGGTTTTGCTAGATACATTCATTTCAATTTGCGAGTAATGATCGCATCGTTCATTCGTTTATGGTCCTTAAACGGCGGCCTCATAGTTATATAAATGCTCTATCAACTACTCCTAGATACGTAATTAGCACCACTGTGATTAGTAAGGGCTGACCGAATCTAGTGGTGCTTTCTACTGATAATAATTTTAACTATGTGTTTAGGACGTCCTGCTATGGCTAAGAAAATCATATTCATTCATGGTCGCGCTCAAAAGCCCGATAAAGCTCCCCTTCAAGCACTCTGGTACGAGGCTATAGAACATGGCTTGCAGCGAGATTGTGGAGACTCAAGTTCATTACAAGCTTTTAAAGATGTCGATAAACGGTTTGTCTATTACGGTGAACTATCAAACACATTGTTAGAGAAACCAACGGAAGACCCTGCAAGTCGACAGCAAGCACTGTCTGAGCTCAAAAAGTACAAGACAAGCCAATTCAATAAAACAACGTATAACAAGGTATCTAAAATTGGTTTTCTAAAAGAGGCGTTAGCAGATACTTTTTCATCGCTATTTGGAAAACTGGGTGTGGCTGAGACACTCATAACTAAGGTCGCGCCGGACATGGCGCATTATTGGAATGAAGATACCTATTTTGGTAGCGATGTCAGGCATAGGCTAATGGTTGAACTGAAAGAAGCGCTTGATAATCAAGATGATGTGATGATTGTATCGCACAGCCTTGGGTCGATGATCAGTTATGACGTGTTATGGAAGTTGTCTCATTATGGAGAGTATAGACACGACTATGGTGCGGACAAGAAGGTCAACTTATTGCTTACGCTTGGGTCACCGTTAGGCGATGAAAACGTAAAGGACCGGCTAAAAGGGAGCCGCTTGAATGATGAGAAGAAGTATCCTTTAAACATTCAGCAATGGATAAACATATCGGCAGAAGATGATTTTATCTCTCATGACAGCAAAATTAGAAATGACTTTAAAGATATGCTCAAACTGGATCTGATACCCGGCGGAATGAAAGATATCCACCCGATTTATAACCTCAATATTCGCAACGGAAAAAGTAATCCGCACGCTTCCATCGGCTATCTAATCAACCCTAAATTCATCAAAGTTCTGGATGAATGGCTCTCCAGTTGATTTGGTTTTACCATCGTAAATTGCTAGCTGCTCGTTCGTTGGAACGCAGATAAAACAAGGCCTCGCGTGTGCGAGGCCTTTTTGTGTTCTGTAGAGCGAGCAAAACAAAGTGGCAGATGCACGTAAGAATCCGCTACAAATCCCCTCCTAACCTCCCCTTGGTTTACATCTCCAATCTCTTGTTGGTAGCGGGAAAGGGGAGGAACTGAATACCGATCGTTGCCAGTGCAGCTGTATGTTCAGTGACAAATAACAATCTCCAATGAATGTCTCAAATAAGTAAAACCTCTCTGAATACTTACCAATATCAAGAAGTAACATTCTAAAAACGATCGTGTAACAACTTGTTAGCGAGTTGTATTGTCTCTGTGTTCTTTTTCTTAGTTGCATATCGTTACAAAGCTCAGAACATACCATTATTTTTGAGGATCTGAATATGAACGGAAAACTAAGAACGGCTTTATTCATGCGCGATCATATTCAAAATTTTCTTTTAGAATCGGCGGCTTAAATGACTCTCTGGCTTAGGCTTTTAACATCGCGGAGCTCATTCGCGATGTTGGTTATTATCGCTATCGCGTCAGTGATAGCGAATACTGGATGGCGAGTTGTGATGAATAACTTCGCTGTCGATACTGTTGGTATGACTGGTGCTGATGTGGGGGTATTGCAGAGTGTTAGGGAAATCCCAGGCTTGCTTTCATTTACTGTTTTGTTTCTGTTGTTCATCGCTTCAGAACAAAGAGTCGCGGTACTGTCGGTTGCAACATTAGGGCTAGGTGTTGCAGTGACAGGGTACTTGCCTTCGATTTATGGCTTCTATTTCAGCACGACGATCATGTCTATTGGTTTCCATTATTTAGAGGCGGTGAACAAATCACTCTCAACACAATTGTTAGCGACTGAGAACTTTAGTGAATCAATGGGAAAGATTCGCTCTGCAGCCTCTTTTTTCTCGATGGTGACCTTTCTAGGCATCATGGTCGCGAGCTATCTGTTTGATGTTTCAGATAAGGCTATTTTCTTTATTTGTGGAGCAATATGTTTCTGGTTAGCGGTCTATTTGCTCACGTTCCAAGATACTCACACAAAGGTGAAGCAACACACCAAACTCATTGTCCGACGAGAGTACACGACCTATTACATTCTTACTTTTTTGAGTGGGGCAAGAAGACAAATATTTGTGGCATTTGCTGGCTTACTAATGGTGACCAAGTTTCAATATACGATCGCGATGATGGCCGCTCTGTTTATGGTCTCCAGCTTAGCTGCGACGCTTGCTCTACCTTATGTTGGGAGATTTATCGATCGAGTAGGAGAGAAGTTAGCTTTGATCATTGAGTATGCCGCGTTAGTGTTGGTGTTCCTATCTTACGCATTTGTGGATGATCATTATGCGGCTGCGGGGCTATATGTTATCGACAGTATCATTTTTAGTTTTGCGATAGCTTTGAACACCTACTTTAAAAAGACAATTAGGGAAGATGAAGTGGCTTCAACGGCGAGTTTGTCGTTTACCATTAACCATATTGCAGCGGTGTTCCTACCATTTTTGTTGGGAATAATCTGGATGTCTGGTTATCAATGGGTGTTTGTTACAGGAGCAGTGATTGCTTTGATTAGCCTGTTTGTGTCGTTGACTATGGGCACGCAGCTTCATCAGCGAATTAATGGATTCAATAGGCTACAGAACCAATAGCGACTGACTGGTCATTTCCTATTGTTAGAGTAACCAAAGCAGTTCACCTAACGTTGATGAAAGCGGTGAAGTTGGGTGCGGTAGTTATTAAAAGATAGTCTAGCCGTTAGAAGATAAAACCAAGGCCTAGCGATTACGGGACCTTAGTTTTTTGAGTCAAATCGATGGAGCCTGTCAAACTGATAGAGTCCATTATTTTTTGTCTTGAGAGTCTTTATATTTCTTTGCAATCCACTCATGCAAATGAAGTCCCGTTTGACGCTTTAGGAATACAGTGATGCCGGCTAAAATTAACAGTCCGATTATTGTGCCCATAATTATCTCCACGCCTTGTCATTTTTTAAATTAAGTTTAATCAATATGTTAGTGTTTTGATTAATCCATTGATTTCATCATTTTATCTATATCAAGCCCACCAAGATCCTCGAGGTTATTCTTAATCTCTTCATCGATTGAAAGTTGGCGTTCCACTTTCTTTATTTCCTTCTCAAGAAACTTTTCAACTTCTTGAGATACGTTGAACATCAACCCCTGTTCACGTGCTGCTTTTCTAGCTCGTTTAAGACGAACATCTAAGTCTGATGAGATTTTGATGTTCAGTGATACTTTGGATTGTTTTTTCTGTAATGACATATTGATTCTCAAGTTTAGCTAAAAAATACTATAAACTTTTCTACCTTTTTAGCAAGAATATTTTGACGTTGACGGACTCGGGAGTGAACAAAAAACACATCAGGGTTTGCAGTGTTTTCTACATTGAAGGGGCAAGCCATTTTCCAAAGCTAGAGCAATCAGACCAGTTCAACCCAACGTTGATGATAGCTTTGAAGCTGGTGAAATAGGGTAGTTGCACGTGACAATCCCCTCCTAACCTCCCCTTGGTTTACATCTCCAGTCTATTGTTGGCACTGGGAAAGGGGAGGAACTGAACACCGCTCGTTGCCAATGTAGCTGTATGTTCAGCACCAAAGAATGTTCTCCCCCTCGAACGTTAATCTAAAGATATAGGTGAACCCCATTTGAGGGGGAGCTAGAGGGGGAGTTTTTGATCCTAGAACCGTTCAATACAACGTGACGAAATCGGTGAAGCCAGTGAAGTAGCGCGCTGTCGTTGATGGGTTAACTGTAACGGTTCGATAGAACACTGAGGGCTCGCGATTACTGGGACTTCTTGTGTTCCAAGTGAAACTCAATTTCTCCCACGCTCTACACTTGATAGTGATAGAATCCCCGCATCAGAACTATCGAGAATCTAGGTATTTATAAACAATGTTTATCCATCATGTGAACGGCATCGACTGGCTGGTGATTACAGCTTTTGAAGAACTGAAACCGATGTTTATCGAAGATGCTGGCCCTATCCCGTCTTACTTCTCTATTAGCAGTGAATTAAGCCTGATTGATCAAGCTAAGCGCAGCTGTGGTTTTTTGCCGACACTCCGCGGCGTGATCACAGATACTGGCACGTACCAAAGTAAGGATCTTGAAGAAGATTTGAACCCGCAGCTTGCGTGTATCGTTGAAGGGCGTGGGCGCGTTTTCATCTATCACGGCGACTATGTGGCTTTTGTCGATGACGAGCAAACCTTCATTACCCGAATGAATTAAAGCCAGTGAAGTAGGGCTATTAACCCTTGATAGAAAAACTAAGGCCTCGCATGTTCGAGGCCTTTGTATTTCTAGCGAAGTTAACGATTAATCTAGCTTAACGAAAGCTTGGGATAATCGCTGGAATCCCTGGTAGAAGGCCAACCAACGCCATCACACTTGTTAGCACAATAAACATAATGCCTGGCAATACCCAACGGCTCATCTTGCTTAGTTCGCTACTGCGTTCTTTACAGCCAACTAAGCCTAAGTTGTCCAACAGCATGGTGAGAGCCCAACCAAATGCAGGGTTAACGAGCGCTGAAGAAAATACAACAATCGCTGCCGACTGTGTGGTTTTTCCTTCACGCGTCATTTCCATTCCAGCTTCTAGCAATGGCACAAATACCCCAACAATCAGCGCGACACACAGTACAGGTTGCCAGATAGCTAAATCCATCGGGTAGCCCCAAACTGCGGCGATGATACAGAACAGAGCCGTTAGCAAAGCGCCAGCAGGAATAGGGCGTTTAGCAATCGCCGCTGGTACGATGTAAGTCCCCCATGAAGACGTAAAGTTAGTACCACCAAGCAGAGACCCAAACGTTTGACGAATAGACGCTGTAGTCATGGTGTCGTCAATGTTCATGTGTACTTTTTCAGTACGCTCTGGGTAGCTGATCTTTTGAAATACTTGATGTCCTAAGAAATCTGGAGACCACATCGCTACTGCTAGAATCGCAAATGGCAATACCACCATGAAGTGCTCAATCGTCGGTAGACCTAGCATCCAACCGGTATCTTCTCCCCACCAATACATAGGGTTCATGTTAGGTAAGCCTGGCTCAGTGTGAAAAGCGAATGGGGCACCCATGGCAAATGCAATCGTACCACCCAGCAAGCAGCTAAGAGGTACCGCTAACCAACGCTTACGGAAGTGCTCCAATAGCGCGTACAGAATAATGGTGCAAAAGATCACAACAAAAGCGATATGGCTCATGCCGATGCCTTCAGCCCAAGCGAACAGTTTTTTTACCTGAGAAGCGGTTCCTACAAAGCCAAGGTAGAGTAGCAAGCCACCACAAACGCCTTTACTGGTGAGGTTAGCCAACATACTGCCGCCTTTACTGATGGCTAACAGCAGGCCAAACGCGCCAATCAACAGGCCAAACGCCATTGGGTGACCGCCAGCCGCAACCACAATCGGAATCAATGGAATGAGTGGACCGTGTGTACCTGCGAGGTTGGCCGTTGGTAGTAGAAAACCAGAGAAAAGGATGATGAAGACAGAGGCAATAAGGAGTTCGTATCGAACGTTCTCTAGAATAAAATCTTCATTTAACCCGAGAGCTCCAGCAAAGGTGGCTGCAATCGCGCCCACCATAACCACTTTACCAATGGTCGCCGCCATCGCTGGGATGGTGTCTTCAATCTCAAATCGATAATCTTTAAACGGCAAATTTGGACGCCAGCGCTTAGGCGACATGATTTGCAATTCGTGTTCTAGATACTGTTCTCGGGATTCAAACTCTGAGCTTGGTTTATGTTGTTGTTCATAGGTGAGTTCATCCTCATTGGCTTGAGGCTTCTCTGTTCGTATATGTGCGGACTCTAAAGTAGTGCTCATTTTGATTCCTTTCGTTCACACTCTAAGGTGTGTTATTCCAACAAACGTTGTTTACTCACGCAGAAGTGCAAACAATGCGTCAACTTATAATTAAAGATTCATTAACATTTAGTTGTTAGTACCTTATACCAAACCAAAAAAAACAAATAGAGTCAGTCGGTTAGACATTAGTCGTAGAGCAAGCCGACGAGTATTAGACTCGGTAGATAGTATGTGTCTGTTTATTTGTAGGTGATGAGCTTTATTGGTAATAAACGAATATCCAATAAGAAATACTTGGTGCTAAAGCGGCAGATAACGTCCACCAATCAGTGCTTTCTGGCGTTTTTGGGGGGGGATGGTGAAACACCCTTCAACGTTGTTCAGTCGTCTGAGACCAAGGTATACGCTACAAGATAATTTTTACTATCCCAAACTGACGATCGTCACCAGCGGCTTTAGGTCTTTTCAAAGCATTACACTGCGTACAGTTATACGAGGTGATATAATTTTTGCCTAAAGCTTTGAAGAGCTAATGAATTAAAGGATTGATACGATGGCAAAAACGATCTCATTGGTACTTGGCAGTGGTGGCGCAAGAGGCTTGGTTCACGTTGGAGTGATCCGTTGGTTAATTGAGCATGGCTATCAGATCAAATCCATCTCTGGCTGTTCAATTGGCGCACTTATCGGTGGTGTCTACGCTGCGGGCAAGTTGGATGAATTTGAAGAGTGGGTCACCAGTATCGACCAAGGGGACATGGCGATGTTGTTGGACTTTTCATGGCAATCGAGTGGTATGTTCAAAGGGGATAAGATCATCGACACACTGCGTGGACTGATCGGCGAGATTTCAATTGAAGATCTGCCTATCTCTTATACCGCCGTTGCCGCTAACGTCGCCGATGAAAAAGAGGTTTGGCTTCAATCAGGTTCTCTGTTTGATGCCATTCGTGCCTCTATCTCTTTGCCACTGTTCTTTACTCCTCATGTCGTCAATGGCGAAGAACTCATTGATGGCGGAGTACTCAATCCCGTACCAATTGCGCCTACCTTCGGCGACAACACAGACTTTACACTGGCTGTGAACTTAGGGGGTGAACCTGAAATGCTTCAACAGGAAATTATACCTGTTTCTCTACCAACGAAAGAGAGCAACCTCCACGAGAAGGTTGTTCATTTTATCGATAATCTCGGTAGCAGCGTAAAAAGTAAAATGAGCTTCAATTTTTCGGCCTACGACATTGCTAACCAAGCCTTTGATGCGATGCAATCGACCATTGCTCGCCAAAAACTGGCCGCTTATCCCGCCGATATTACGCTCGAACTCCCACGCAATGCCTGTGGCACTTTAGAGTTTGATCGTTCACAAGAGATGATAGACAGAGGCTACCATTTGGCACAGGCTAAACTGGGCAACCGACTTTAATGTATTTGCAGCTGAATGAGGGTAACTATGGAAACTGAACTCAAAGAGCTTGAACTCCACGAGCTTATGGCAACAAAAGATGTCATCGTGCTTACCAGCATCGAAGTGCCAGCTGTATCTTGGTTGATAGACTGCTATCTAGAGAATGCTGATATCCAAATTATCGAGAACGCACACCAGCGAGATACTGAGGCGATTTTGTCGCAATGTCGAAGCAGCCTTAGTGAAAGTAAAAAGGTGATACTCACCGCGCAGTTTCGTAGCCAACTGCCTATCATCAATATCGCTTCATTGTGTAATGAGAAGCGCAAATCATTGATCAATATTGAGCTATCAGGCTGGGATGAAGAAAATCGCGTTCCACATTCTTATAGTAGTTTCTAGCTTATATTTGTTGCTAGAGAGAAAAAACTAAGGCCTCGCGTGTGCGAGGCCTTTATGAACTAGAGTAGCTCGATAGATACTGAGTCCGTTGTTAGTCATTTCGAGTCATATTCGGCATTTGCCCCAACATACCATCTTCGCCGAAATGGAATGTCTCAAGTTGGGCTCTGGGCGTGGAACTCGATTTAATCGAACTTGTATGGAGAGCTTCATCCTTTGTGTTCGCGGCATAAAGTTGTCCTGAAAATGGGATGCTGGTGTCGTAATTTTCAAACCACACTGCCATTGCTTCCGTTAGCAAATTGTCAGACTTGTCGACATGCGCTAAGTAAGAGCTATGGTTGGCAAATATTCTCAAGTCGTGAACCAAATTAGGTGTGTTTTCATCTGGGAAGACAGCAGCCATCAAGATACCTGGAATCTTTTGGAACCACATGTCACATACGGTCTGGAATGAAGTGCCTAGATTCTGTATTCGGCCAGGTTTTACATAACGCGTAGTAAACCCAAATAACGGAGGACCTTCTTCTCTACCGCCATCAGGTTTCATGAAGCCTGCAATACTATTCTTAAATTCGTAGCGTACGCCTGAAACAGCTAGAGTTTTCGTTCTTGTCTCTTCATCCCACCCGCCATACACAGCTAAAGTGTCTGGGCTTTCAGAGGAGAAATCATACGTATCCCACAAGGGTTCTCCTTGAGTAGGGCGAGACAAGTAATCGTTAAACGCTCGGGCACTTCGTATCCATAAAATATGCCAGTATGCTAAAGGATCTTCTTTATCAGGAAAGGCAAAGATTGCTTTTATGTCTGGGTTTTCTTCGTAAGCTGATTTGGAGAAAGCTTGAAATGCACTTTTAAATTCGCCAAGTTTTTCTTTTTTAATACGACGCTTACCATAAACAAGAATCGGTGTTATTTGTGCCGAGCCAGGTAATACAGCAGTTTCTTCAAACCGAGATGAAACTGGGCTTACTTGTTCTTTATTATCTTTAGGTTGCATGTCTTCTCCTAACTGAGTTACCACTTCTATCTATAATTAATAGCTGAAGTTCAATTTAATTCGCGTAGAACGAACATCTCTTATTTGTTCTGAGTGAAATACAAAGCCTAGATACAAAAAAACCTCTGGCGATGACTCACTCAGAGGTTTTTTTGACGACGCAAAAGCCTACCCCCTGAGTAACCTCATGGTGGTAGTGGTGGTTTTTGCATTTAGGTCAATTCTGTTCATAGGAGAAATTAGTAACACCTTCAAGATAACTTCACAATGTAAATTTAGATTCCACAACAGATCAAATTACTCTATTGCCTATTAAGAAAGCTTTTGGTTAAAGAACTCAAGTGTACGTTTCCAAGCTAACTCTGCTTCTTCTTCAGCATGGCGGCCAGTTGAATCGTTATGGAAGCCATGGTTCACGCCGTCATAGATGTAAGCGGTGTAGTCTGCTTCGTTCTCTTTGAGTTCGGCTTCATAGTCTGGCCAAGTTGCGTTCACGCGTTTATCGATTCCCGCAAATTGGATCAGCAAGGGGCCTTTAACGTTCTTTCTCAAATCTGGTGCGGCAGGAGTACCATAGAACGGAACGCCCGCATCGAGTTGTTCTGGCATGACAGCTGCTAACATATTTACGATATAGCCACCGAAGCAGAAACCGACTGCGCCTAGCTTGCCGTTACTTTTTTCATGGGACTTCAAGAAGTTTGCAGCAGCGATAAAGTCTTCTTCGATTTTCTCTCTTGATAGCGACTTCTGCATTGTTCGACCTTCATCATCATTACCTGGATACCCGCCAAGCGAATAGAGTGCATCAGGTGCAAACGCAATAAACCCCGAAGCTGCGAGTCGTCTTGCCACATCCTTTATGTATGGATTGAGGCCTCTATTTTCATGAATGACCAATACAACAGGCGCATTGCCCTCTAACTCTTTGGGTACAACCAAGTAACCATAGCCTTCGCCGTGTCCTTTAGGTGAGGGAAACTTCTCGTAAGTTGCTTTGATGGAAGGATCATTGAAAGAAACTTGCTCTGCCTGCGCATAATTAGGAATCAATGCAGAAGTTAGCGTCGTCATGGTTAAGCCAAGCACTGCGAGCCCAGATAGACGAGCCATAAACTCTCTGCGATCAATCAGGCCGTGTGCATATTCGTCGTACCAATCAAATGCTTCTTGAGGGATAGATCGAGTCGGCGTTGATTGAGATTCGGTATTTGGATTCATAACTTTTCCTTGTTGTGAGTTGTTTGACCAATCAACTATAGTGGAAAATTTAATATAATTGAACGATCGCTCAAATTCTTTTGAGCTATTTGTTATATCAAAGTACAAAAATTAGATGACAGTCAGATAAAACGATCACTTCGAATCGATTCCCATCGCTTTGGTTTGTTTTACGGAGGGATTCAATACAAGGTTGATTTGAGGGTTAAGTCAGTGAAGTAGGGTGTGATGATAGTTTGTTTTTAGGGAGGTTCTAGCTCTAAGTTGGGCACATCAGAACTAGGCTTCTTTTCCACAGATATGGACAAGTACGTTTCAATGCAAAACGCTTGATTTTACTCTGGTATAATCTTGGCATTAGGGGCCGCCTTAGCGTTATCAGAACCTTCTTGATGAGAGATAAAAATAGATGTTGAAACTTTTGCGTCAGATAAAAAAATGGAAACTTGTAACGTTTGGCTTATTGATGCTCATTGCCGCTTTTTTTATCTACAACCAGTTCGGGAACCGTATGTCCCGTGTCGACGAGGCAAAATTTCTAATCGGGCAACTTAATACGGTTTTGGATGCTGCTGAGCAATATTCTCGTGATAATGGTTCTTTGCCTCCGATTACTTCCGATACCGATACGAACTTCGGCTACTTAAACATCAATCACTTAATCGAAAATCCGGGCTTATCAACATGGAAAGGGCCGTACCTACCTTATGAAGATACATGGATAGGTGGCGATCAGTACATCGACCACCCAGATTACATAGCAACGCAATTACTGCTTAAGGAAAAGGATAGTCTTTGGGTACGAGGAAGCTCCGAGACGGGTTGCGAATCGTCGTCATCAACTTGTTCTGTTGCGGCTTGTATCAGGTTGGTACCAACAAAAGTCGCACAAGAAATTAATCAGATTGTAGACGGCAGTTCGAGTATAGAAAGCTCAGATGCGACAGGAAAAATACGTTACGACAAAGCTTTTGGCGGCGCACTTATCTGTATGATTGGAGATGACTATCCAATGCCATCAGCACAGCCAAATTAAGTCGTTTCTAATTACCTTACAGGTAACTTGGTCTTAGTTTTTACCTGACCAAACGCGAAGCTGGATTCAATAGAAGCGATATTGGGCAGGCGGGTTAGTTGTTTACGGATAAACTGCTCGTAGCTTTTGAGTGATTCACTGACGACATGCAATAGGTAGTCGTGATTGCCTGTCATCAAAAAGCACTCTAACACTTCATCAATTACTTCAATGTGCAGCTCAAAGTCTCGCATGTTCTCTTCAGTCGGCTTTTCAAGTTTCACCAACACAAACACATTAACCGGCAGGCCACACGCTTCCTGGTCGACACTGGCGTGATAGCCACGAATGATCCCTTGTTTCTCTAATGAGCGAACTCGACGTAAGCAAGGAGAGGGCGACAGTGCCACGCGATCGGCCAACTCTTGATTAGACAGTCGTGCGTTGTTTTGCAGTTCAGCCAGTATTTTCTTGTCGATCTCATCCATTGGCATATCCCATCAATATTTAAGTTTATTTGGCAATATTATTGCTCAAAGTGTATGTCTTACTTCGCAAATAGCAATTTTTAACATCAGCGTAAAACTAAAATTAAAGGAGGAACAACCAGCATGGAATGATTTAGGAACTATGAATACTTCAACTCAACTTAGCCCGCTGCGCAAAACCACCAAACACGAACAAGCAGAAGCCCTTGCCATTGAGCAAGCCAAGCATTTTGGTATCGACCCAAACAGTGATTACGGCGTCACGCTGATTGAACTGGCTACGACACTGTACCAAGCCAATACCAAGACTCACGACCTTTGGGCATTGACGGTTGATGGACTTTCAGAGCTCGATAAGAGTGACCGAATCGCTTGGTTTAACGCCAAACGGTTTTTGTCATTCCAGATCGCGAAGATCCTCGATAATCTGCAAAACCCAATGCGCGCCACTTACCAGTCTATTGCCACCAACAATGGTAATTTTGCCTCAAAAGGGGCGTATCCCATCTTCGATAATGTTGCCGCTATTTTCTCTGCCAGCCCGGTTATTACGCGCACCGCGACCTATTTGTTTGCGTGTACAGAATGGATTGAAGACGCGTTCAATGGTAAGGAGCCGCTGCACGATATCTACTCTCGACTGCTTAACCCAACATCGATCTCACTGGCAAACCACATGGTTGATATTGAGGCAGGATCTAGAGCCAATGAGTACCTCGCATGGAACTTTAACTCGGGGATGGCGGCTATTGATGGGTTGTTGAGCCATTTACTTGGACATGAAGATATAGTCTTAGCTTCACGCAATATCTACGGCGGTTCTTACCAACTGTTGGAAGATTGGTTTGGCAAGCCGTCGAACCTTAATGTCGCGGTAGAGTGGGTCGATGGTTACTCCGGGGATGAGTTTGCGACGCGCCTTGATGAAGTTGCCGATAAATACGCAGACCGCATCGCTGCGGGTAAGAAAATCTACGTTTACCTAGAGTCACCGTGTAACCCGCATGGATACGTGTTAGATGTTGCTAGCATCAGTAAAGCTGGTCACTCTCGTGGTTGGGATGTGATTGTTGACTCGACAGTGGGCACGCCTTTATTACATCCAGTACTCAAACGTGATGATGTGATGGAAAGGCCAGACTATGTGATTCACTCCTACACCAAAGAACTGGCGGGTTCTGGCACCACAACTGCTGGGGTTGTGATTGGTCGCAATGAGACTATGTTTGTGCCAAAAGGAGAGGAGGTCACTTTCACCAAGCCCAACGGTGATGAGGCCAAAATCCCATGGAACGAAACCCTGTTTTGGAATGTGTACTACATTAAAGGCGCATTCTTAGATGCAGACAAAGCGTTTGAAGTGCTTAACGGCATGAAAACTTATGAGATGCGCGTGGTGCAGAAAACCATTAATACACTGACTCTCGCGAAGATCTTCGATGCTCATCCAGACATCAATGTGTCGTGTCCAGCTTTGCCGGATAGTGATAACTATGAACACTGCCAGAACAACATGTACTTGGGATTGCCAGCGGCGCTTTTCACTATTGATATGGAAGGTAACGGCGACCGTGTGCCAATTAATCGAGATGGCTTTAAACAGTTCTTCGACATGCTTGAGCCAGCAATCGGCATGCAAGTGAGCTTAGGGCAAACCAATACCGTGGCGCTGTGCCCAGCACTGACTACGCACTCAGAACTCAGTGATGAAGCGTTAAATGAAGCAGGCATCAAACCGACCACAATGCGTATCTCTATCGGCTTGGAAGATCCTCGAATGTTCATCGCTCATATTGTCGAGGCCGCTAAATTGTCGATTGACCGCAAACACGCAGACTTCTCATCGAGTTTCCCTAGTGGTGACAGTATCGATGAGATCTATATGCAAACTTATATGGATGTACATCAGAGGTTTGTAAAGAACTTGCCTAAGTTCAGTCAGCTTACTCAGTAACTTAGGTCAGTAAGGGAAGTTGGAAAATCAGTTAGTCAAAAGGCAGTCAATAAAAAAGCACCCTGCTGACTTAATAGTCGGTAGGGTGCTTTCTCGATATAGAACCAAGTGACCATATTGGTTTACTAAGTCGCTTACTATTTAGGCTGGTGGCCTGTCTTCTTCGCAAGCTCTTGCATAGCCTCGGCAAACGTAGTTGTTCCGCCTTTCGCTTTAACCTGAACCACCTTATATCCTTGGCTTTCCAGCGCTTGGCGCTCTTCTAAAACGGCTTTGTCATCTGGTTGACTGCCTTGCACAGGCTGATGAATGTAACACCCTTCTAATTGACCATCTTCGACCAGTTGGTGGTGTTTCAGTGCATTGATATCAAAATTCATAGTAAGTCTTTTCGCTTTAAATGGAGAGTCTCTGTGGCAAAGGCCGCAAGTCTTTATAATTTTATGGTTTGTACAATAGGCATTTTAACCATAAGAAGCTAGTTCAAATTAAGCAATCCAATGGAATGTAACTGGGTGCGGCTTACTTCTTCAATCTCTTATTGCTCGTAGGGAAGGGAAGGGGAGGAACGGAATTCTAACGCTTCAATACATCCCTATCTGACCTTTTCGCTCAACCATTGAGCGAAATCGGTACAAATTATCAACCTTTCCAAATATGGAATCCACACTTCTTTTATTGGTTATATTTTCCAATTGTGAATGGTTATAACCTAGTTTTCGTAGAAAAGAGAATCGAATAAGCCGTGAGCGCGGCGCGTCATAATGAATGAAAACTAGGCACAAGCATGAACGAAAATTTTTATAGATACGCGATTTACACTGTTTTTTCAGCTGCAGCATTGTTCTCCGCTTTTTTAGTCACCTCAGATAATGTTTCCCCTTTCACCACTCAAGCGACTTTGTATCGGAACGTAGCGACCATTGCGCCAGAAGTGTCCGGCGTAATTACCGACGTCATGGTTAGTAATGGCGAGTTGGTTGAAAAAGGTCAGCCATTATTTGCTATCGATGCCAGTAGCTACCAATTGAAAGTGGCACAAGCGAAAGCCGAACTGCATCAAGCGCGTGATTCTGACTCGGCGAAATGGCAGCAATTAGCAGCAGCGAAACAAACACAAAGCCAACGAGAGTTTGAATACCACAATGCGAAACAGAAACTCGCACGTAACCAAAAACTGCGTAACAAAGGGCTCGCGACGGAACAAGATCTTGATGACGCAATCACCAATACACAAGTTGCGAGTAGTGCGGTTGAAGCTGCGAACGCGGAAGTGAAACGTATTGAGGTTGAGTTATCGACCCAAGACCGCACAGCGGCCATTGAATTAGCAGAAGCAAAACTTGCTAGTGCGGAACTGGATTTAGGCCACACTCAAGTCGTCGCGCAAACGGAAGGTGTCGTGACCAACTTACAATTGCAATCGGGCAGTTATATCACTCAAGGTACGTCATCATTGCTGCTGGTGGACGAAGCTCATGCGTGGATCAGTGCGGACTTTAATGAGAAAGGCATTGATAAGCTTACTAATGGCTGCGAAGTTTTGGTCTCTTTTGATGCGCTACCGGGCAAAGTCTTTACGGGTGAAGTGAGTAGCCAAGAGCGTGCGATTTACGACACCAATAACGCCAATGGCAAACTGTCTAGCGTGACCAATGATACGCGTTGGACCCGTGAGCAACAGAAAGTACGTACCCGCATTGCTGTTAACGAACTGGATCCTTCGATGATCTCAGGTTCACGCGCGAGTGTGATTGTTGAAAGCGGTAATCCAATAATGCACGTTATTGGCTCGGCTTGGATTCACTTGGTTTCAACATTTCGCTACATCTACTAGTAGGAGATGACGATGTGGACATTCGAAAACACTGCACAGGGTCAGTCTCAACGTAATGAAGCGCTGCGCGTCGCACTTACAGTGACGATTTGTATGGTGTTGGGAAAGCTACTAAACCTAGACTCTCCCGTTTATCTGGCGTTGTATCCAACCATCATTATGACCAAGAACAAAGATTACTCTTGGCTTGGCCTGATCCGTACCTTGGCACCCACTTTATTGGCAGCAAGTACAGCGTTGGTGGTGACCGAGGAATTTTCACTGCATCCGTTTGTGGTGTGGACCATTAGTCTGTTCTTCTTCGACTTTATGCGTCGTAGAGCCACTACGCCAGCGAAGAAAGGTAAAATGTTGATGCCAACCTTCAACTGGATTTTGATTGTGGTGTTTGCTCAGCACTCCACCATGGATATGCCGATGCGTATTCATGAAATTTTGGTATCCATGTTGATTACCATGGTAGTAGCAAAAACCATGGTGGCTTTGTTCCCTGTTGAGCAAGGAAGTAAGCCTCCTGTATTTAAAGAACAGCCAGTCACATTTGAGAGCAGAGCCATTTCACTCGCGTTGATTGGTCTCGGTTTGGCATTCTTGATGATCGTTGACATCATCTCAGCAACGTTCTGCATGGTGCCAGTGATTGCTGCTGCAACCCAAACCACACACAAAAGCTTTATCGACGTGGTTGACCGCCGTTTTCAAACTCAAGTAGGCGGCTGTGCAGTAGCCGTGGTGTTCACCTTGTTGATGGCAGGACATCAATCTACATTTGGTTACTACACCATAGTGTTGGGTTTATTTGCCTTTATGATCACCGCATCAATGGCCAAAGCGAAAGGTTCAGCCAGGGACGTTCATGCTGATGCGTTATTGGCGACCATGCTGCCGATTCAGTTGTACATGACCAGTAGCAATTTAGGGTTGGAAAGTACCTTCCTACGCGCTTGGGAGCTGACTGTGACTTTGTTTGTGCTGTGGGCTTTGTGTCATTTTGTTCGTAAGCCTAATGGTGAAGAGCCAGTACTCGTTCGCTAATAATCAAATCCGGCCAACCGATTATGGTCTGATTTGATTGCGCCTTTCATAAAATTAAAAAATGCTCTAACTCTGGCTGAATCTTCTAAATCTTTATGAGTCATCATCCATAGGTCTGTATTTTGGTGCATCACTTCCATATCTACTCTGTGCAGAGTTCCCTTACTGTTACCTAAAAAGCAGGGTAAGTAGGCTAACCCCATCTGATTTTCAGCCGCGATGATCAGGGGCTCAAAAGAGTCGGCTTTCATGACAATTTTGTCTTCCGAAATCAGTTCAGAAACCTGTAGCGAAGCACTGCCTCTATGCATCATTAACCAAGATGCAGACTTTAAGGGGTGCTTACTCTTAAGGCCATTTATATATTCAGGCGATCCGTAAACACCAAAGGCAATTTTACTTAACTTGGTCCCAACCAAATGGGCTGGCAACTCATTTGCCGGGCGAATCGCGATATCTGCATCTAGGTGTGAAATATCCAATTGACGAGATGTGAGGCTGAGTTCTAACTGAATTTTTGGATAAAGCCGATGAAAAGCAGCCAAATGAGTACCCAGAATGAGGCGAGATAAGGCATCGGTCGTCGTTATTCTTAGCGTGCCTTCTAGCTTCAATTCCTGTCCAAAAATCTTGTGTTCCAATTCTCTTACTGTGGATTCGATAGCGAGAGCTGACTCCAGAAGCTTTTGTCCTTCAACCGTTAGTTTGTATCCGGTAGGAAGTTTATGGAAAATTCGTAATTTGTGACGATACTCAAAGGCGTCAATACGACGTAAAACGGTGCTGTGGTTTACACCAAGTGCTCTTGCCGCGGCCGACAGGGATCCTTCATTCGCCACTGTTAGAACATATTGCAGGTCATCCCATCTTATGTTGTGCATTTGCGCATATCCAACGTGTTCAATTAGTGAGTTTACCAAAAATTTAGCACAGCTATAGTTATCTCAACAAGGCAACAAACAGAACTGAAGTTCAAAGCATGCACAGATGGCACTTCTAATCCCCCACGCATTGAGCTTCAAAATTGACAATCAGGAGAAAGAATATGTTAAAGAAAAATCTACTTATCGGTCTAGCGAGTCTTCTGGCTTTCTTTCAACTCACTCCAGCCCTTGCAGATGAAACAAAAGCAGTCGATTCAGCGAAGACACTAGAAACGGCTCAAGCATTCTTATGGGCGGCAGGCTCTGGTGATATGGAAAAACTCGAGTCATTAATGGCTGATGACTTTGTGTGGCACAACGAAGGTGACGCCGACATCCCTTGGATCGGTAATTGGGAGTCAAAAGAAAAAGTGCTCAACACTTTCTTTCCTCTATTTGGCGCAGGTTTGAAAGTCACAAGCTGGTCAACAGACTATAGTTTTGTAAACGGCGACCAAGCAGTATTCATGGGCAGCATGAGTGCCATTGCGAATGAATCTGGTGTAGACACGGGTAAATTCAGCTGGGCGGTTCGAGTTCAGGTTGAAGATGGCAAAGTGAAGAGTTGGAACTGGCTTGAGGATAGCTACGCAGTATCTAAAGCTTATCACGCCAAACAGTAACCACAGTGACCAATTAGGTAGTAAAGGCTCGATATGCTGTAGACGTATATCGAGCTTAACTTGGTTTTGAATAGCGACGCGATGGTCGAGCCGATTCAACAATCCGGTAGTTAAAAGGACACCTGAAACCATCTTCATCAGGGTTTTCAGCGAACGAGCCAAATAACGTACTTTGGCACTATTAAGTTTGGAGCAACTATTATGAGCAATAAGCTAGCAAATGCGACTAATCTGTATTTGGAAGGTATCCGCGATGGTCATGCATTAGAGGCGGTAACGAAGTACACCGGTCAACGTTATACTCAACATAGCACTGGGGTACGCAATGGTATTGATGGTTTTGTTGAGTTCTTCGAACCGTTCTTAAAACGCTGTCCTGTTAGAGACATAAAGATCATACGCTCAATCGTCGATGGCCAATTCGTGTTTGTTCAAGCATTCCAAGATATTAATAATGGCGAATATAAGTGGGTGACTACGGATCTATTCGATACCGATAATGACGATAAAATTATTGAACATTGGGATGTAATCTCTGCCTTCGAAGCTCAACCGACGGAAGGGGAAGGTCGACTGCAAGGGCCAATCAATCATACTGACTTAGATAAAACAGAAGAGAATAAGAACCTTATCCGTGATTTTTTATGTGATGTCATGGTACTAGGGCAGAAAGACAAGTTATCAAAGTATCTCCAGCACGAAGAGCTAGCCGTTTATCAAGCCTCAGATGTGAGCCCTTTAGATAGCTATATTGGTAGCTATGACCAAGTGTTCAAGATTGTCGGTCAAGGTAACTTCGTAGCAGCTTACAGCCGAGTTATTGAACATGGTCTCGAGGTTGCGCGTTTTGATCTATTCCGAGTTGAGGGAAGTCAAATTAAAGAGATATGGGTAAACCAAGAGCCCGTGCCACCAAAAGCAGAATGGGTAAATGGCGGAAAGTTCTAGAGTCGCTTTAAGGGGGTTACGCCAATAACGCTATCGCTAAAACAAACCGAAAAATGCGCATCCTTGCTAACCTTACTTGTTGTGTGTGTTTAACTTGTTAAATCTTAGCCAACATGTTTTGCGATGGAAGAATATTTACATTGTTTTACAACTCGGCTTAACGCTCAACAATGCAATCGCGCCCTTGAGATTTTGCGTCATAGAGGGCGTTATCCGCTCTTTTAATTAATGAATTCCAGTCATCGTTTATGAGAGCTTGAGTCACTCCAATGCTGACAGTATAAGTGCCAGAAGAGAGCTCTTGATTGGAGTTGTGTTTTGCGTGGTTTCTTATTCTTTCAGCGATTTGCATTGCTTGAGTTTTATTCGCTCTAGGTAACATGACCACAAACTCTTCTCCACCATAGCGAAAGCAGAAATCGCTTGTTCGGCATGTATCTTCAAGAATTTGACCAAAGTGCTTAATCACATCATCTCCCTTGTCATGACCATAGGAATCATTAATTTTTTTGAAGTGATCGAGGTCGGCCATCAGTACAGAAATGTCACTCTCTCGGCCTGGTTGAACAAGCTTGGGTATCAGCTCTGCTAAGCCTCTACGGTTATAAAGGCCTGTTTGTTCATCAGTAATTGATGAACGATAGGTTTGCTTTAATAAACGATCAGTTAAGATCCAAAATACTGAAAATGCGAGGCTAATAATTGTGATTGTCATGATAACGAAAGACAATTTATGAATATCTGATATCAGGTAATAGTTTGAATTCGTTCCTTTGGTATGAGCAAGTACGCCCCTAATTGCCATATAGAGAATGTTGATGAACAGGGTCAGGTTCAACAGGCACTTTGCTTCTCTGTTATCGTGTTTTTCCCCGGAATAGTTTGCACAGAGGGCTAAGATACATATTGTCACAACGAGAATACTTCGTGCCTCGATCCTAGAAGTAACAGAAGGCGCAATTAGGGCGCTATAAAGAAAGAAGCTAATGCCAAGGGAGCTAATGATGATTGATATTACGAGAAAAGATCGACTTGCTCCTCGTAACACGGTTATACCGACGAGTAACAAACCAAAAGCCGTTGCGTATGCACCATTGGAAAGAAAAACAATAGATTCTGAAGATTGAGTAACGCCGAACGAAAGTGGGGTAACACTGGCTCCTAACAGCAAAGCAGCATAAGCAATGTAATTCACCCCTAACGTGGTGCCTGCGAGTATATATTTATGAGTTAACAACATAGCACTCGCCACCGTGGCTGCTAACAAAGAGGTATATATAGCTAAGGTGTGTACATCCATGAAATCACCAACAACGTAAAAATGAACTCTCTCAATTCAGTATTACGCAATTTGTATTATGAATGTTTAGTAGTTAATCATTATTAAACCATATGCTGATGCAGATCAATTTATGCTCAGGTGCATTGGTAAGTGTCGGGCAAGGTACGAGCTATCCCAGAGTCCTTTGTTATACTTTTATTTTAAATTCTCCAAGCCCGATGTATCGACGCCTTTTAAGGTGTCTTTTGCTATGTCATCTAAATCCGTCGTTGTCGATTTTTGAGGATAACTAGCAGCGGCACCTTTACCGATCGCTGTTGCTTCTGCTTGTAGTTTTTTCCCCTCAGACTCACCCGCGATCCAGCCTTGCTTGTAGTCACTGTCTGATTCAAAACGCTTTCCATCTTTTATGTAGCTTTCGAAGCTATTACCGCTTTCTTGCATACCGCTATGCCTACCATCGTGAAAACCTTGTATGTAAGAGGTGTTGTAACCACTCTCAATCAACTCACTATCACTTGTTCCGCATCCGGACAAAATAAAAACCAATAAGATTAAAAACAGTTTATTCATGCTCAAAGCCTCGGAACTCAGTCGTCTAAAAGATAAGAATAGACCAAGATCATCTCGCAAAGGCATAACAGCGCTCTAGGCAGGAAAGCTAGTTTGAGAATCATGATATTCAAAACTTGAGAGTAGAGTTACTACTGCCTTATTAGATCTAGAACGATAGCAAATCACTGGTCGGTAATTTGCTATCAAACACAGAGTGAATATCCGTTGTGTATATAGGAAAGCTTAAAGACTAAGACTGGACGCCTTATTCCCTATTTGAACGGTTAGCGATAAAACTCAATATCACGACCGCAATACTAAAGCCCACAACACCCATCCAACCCGCACGTTCAAATGCCTGAATTCCCGCAAATGAACCAAACGCACCACCAAGGTAGTAGCCAAGCATATAAATTCCGTTGATACGACTTTGAGCTTGCGGGTCAATTGAGAATACGCGTACTTGGTTCGATACTTGAGCGCTGAATACCCCAAGGTCAATGAGAATGATACCGACGATCAATCCAGCCAGTGTGTCAGCGAAAAGACCCGATATAACAAAACCAGCAGTAATAATAACTAACGCCATGCTGATCATGTTTCGAGAGCCAAACTTGCTCACCAGTGACCCTGAAACTTTGGCACCAATGACTCCAGCAAGTGCAATAACACCAAACATTCCTGCCTGTTGTGCATTGTAATTAAACGGAGATTCACTGACGTGCAGAGCTAACGTCGCCCACAGTGCATTAAACGATGCAAACCAAAGCGCGCCAGTTAAAGCGGAAGTTCGCAATGTCGCATGCTGTTTAATTAACGTGGCCATGCTCGCAACCAGTTTAAGGTAAGGTATTTTAGTTGTCGGCGTGTTTGTCGGTAAAAAGGCATACAGCAACACACCAAAGACCATCGCAATACTTGCTGACATCATAAATACAGCGCGCCACCCAAATTGCTCACCGATGAACCCACTGAGTGTACGCGAAAGTAAGATGCCCACAGTTAGGCCTGTCATTAACGTACCAATGACTTTCCCTTTTGTTTCTGGAGTACTTAGTGATGCTGCAAATGGAATCAGCTGCTGAGTGATGTTGGCACTCAAGCCAATCGCAAAACACGCAACAACCAGAGCCACTAAGCTAGATGCAGTAAACGCGACAAAAGATGACAACACCAACATGACAGATAAGATCGCTATTAGGCGTCTGCGGGGTAACGTGTCTCCTAAGGGCGATAAGAACAGCAATGCCACGGCATAACCAATCTGACCGGCAGCTGGCACTGCGCCTAGCTGTTCGCTTGTTAACCCTAGCTCTGCGCCGATCTTAGGTAAGATGGGCTGGTTATAATAAAGGTTCGCAGCAGTTGCCGAGACTGCGCTCGACATCAGTAACAGACGTCCTGTGCTCAACACTTCTTTAGTCGCTTTTGACATGGTGACACCTTAACTTTGGTTCATCGTTTTAATGAATGATTTCGATGAGCTAAGTCTAAGGTTAGCGATTGAATAACAAAAATAACCATTTGATTTAAATTCTATACGAATCTGGTATAGATAACTTTCTAAGCCATGTTTTGTTGAATCGCCTCAATCTCACTCTGTACGACACCAACAAATATACTGGCCGTGGGGTATAGAGTATGCGAATGGTGTGTCATCACTAATGGCATTGGTACGTCCACAGATTCAAGATTAACAAATACACAGCCTTCACTGCGTAAATCACGAATTGCATGCGGAGCGATAGAGACACCCAAGCCAGAAGATACTTGGGTTAACACGGTTTGCATGTTGTTGGGTTGTTTTTTTATATTTGGAGAGAAGCCTGATAGGTCACATTGAGTAATGATCGAGTCAAATAATCCTACCGCTTGTTCACGTTCAAATAAGATGAAAGGGTCTTGCTGCAGTTGTTTCATTTGAATGGTGGAGTATTTAGCGAACTCGTGGGTGACGGGCAAAACAGCAACAAGCTTATCTGTATAAATTGTCACCGAGGTGTAATCATCAACAAGCAGGTTCGGCAGTGGGCGAGAGAAGCTAATATCGATCTCTCGTTTGTCCAGAGCTTCGATCTGTTCAGAAGCCGTCATCTCAACAAGATCAACATCAATATTGGGGTTTTCAGCAATATACTGTCGAACTAAACGAGGCAGAAAACTCAGAGTTGCGCCTCCAAGATAACCAATAGTTAAAGTACCAATACAACCAGAAGAAGCTCGAATCGCGGACTGTTTGGCTTGTTCCGTTTGTTCGATGAGTCTAATCGCATCTTTAAGTAAGTGTTGCCCAGCGGCGCTAATGACGACTTCTCGAGATGTACGGAAAAATAGGCTCACTCCAAGTTCATGCTCAAGGCTTGTGATATGACGGCTAATGGCAGGTTGAACGGTATTCAACTCTTTTGCAGCTTTTGAAAAACTGCAATGTGTCGCGACAGCCACAAAGCTTTTTAGTACTTTGATTTCCATATAGCCTCAATATAAACCTAGGTGATAAAAAAGCGCTAACCTGCGCCTATATTGCTTTTATTATCAATCACAAAGACCTTGCTAGCAAACCTTAGGGTAATAACGCTTGCAAGGCTTTGGTCACTTGTGAGAGCGGGGCGATAATCCTACATATTCAGCTTTCAAGCTCTCTGTTTTCTCGCTTATTCGTTTTCGAGCTTTTAGTTATCAAGTTCTTCGTTGTCAAACTTTTCGTTTTCGAGATTGCGCCGAACTAAATCGTGCATTTGTTTTACTGTCATCAGCGCTAACCAGATGATTTCTTCTACCGAACGTTGCCCAGCAGCAGACATTGGATGTTGGGCTTCGGTTTGATTAGTGAGCGCGGGCAACTCATGGACGCGGTTATCACGAATGGTATTGATCAATGCATCCATCACATCATGAATCAAGCTCTCAACTTGTTGTGAGCCTTGGTATTGCGTGCCTTTCCTGACCAGCGGAATCAGCAAGCAGAGGTAATGGCTTAACAATCGATAGTGACTCAGCATATCTTCATAATAGTGAGGGTCGGCGCGAGTGTGTTTTGGCTCCTGCTGCATCTCGTTGTAAATCAGCTCAAGGTCGCTTTCTGCGGTTAGCATAGCGGCACGTTGCTTGGTTAGCGCAGTATGGTCATGTTGTTCGGTGCCAATTTGGAGCTGTTCGTAGCAATAGACAAATAAGCTTTTTGAACTATTAAGCGCTTTTAACGCTTGAGTGTGGATCTCTTTGCCTCGCCATTGCGGCCATAACAAGCTATATCCGAGCAGGACAATCGCACCACCGACCACGGTGTCGATAACGCGTGGTGCGGCAAAGTCGAGTCCTTGGTGCGCCATGGTCTGATACACCAAAATCAATAGCGCCGTAATACAGCCAATGGCTAGCGAGTAATGGCGCATAATATTAAGCATCGCGACAGGCAAGAGGATGACAATAAGCGTATACATCGCGGTCGTCGGTACACCAATGTGAATCAAAGAGGTCGCGAACAGCACACCAAGCGCCGTACCTAAACAGCGTTGCCACGTTTTACTGCGTGTCGCTAAGAAGCTTGGTTGAATCACCATCAGCATCGAAATCAGAACCCAATCAGGGCGAATTAATTCAAAGTACTCCGCAATTCCAGCGCCAAGTGCGAACATTAAACCGACACGGGTAACATGACGCCAAATTGGATTGCCTCGGCTTGGCAGGCGCAAAGACAACTCGAACGGCTGCACTTCAAAAGAACGTTCATAAGCGGGTTCATTAAGCTCAATACGGCGAGATATGTGCTTCACGGCGAATGCCCAATAACGAAAGCGGGGTTGGTCTTCGAGCTTGACCGCTTCAATTAAGTCGTCGGCTTCTTGTTGTAATGAACTTAAATACTTCATCTCTTCGTTTGTGTTAAGCAGAAGCTGTTTGGCTTTGTGTCTTAACCTTTGCTGGCAATGTTGGCTCCATACCAATAGCAAGTCTCGTTTGTGTTTATTGGACTGAAATTGGCTTAATAGATCGGGATTTGTTGTGTGGCTGCTGATTATCACTTCAAACGTATCAAGCGCGAGGAACAAGGCTTGTCGGAGCGAGTTAGCATCTTCTTGTTTAGATCGAAAAGATTCGGATTGTAGAGCCTGTTGGAACAACTCGATGAGTTGGTATTTGATGCGTCTTTTCGGTGCATCACTTTCGCTACCTAACAAGAATGCTTGGCGATATTGGATGTAGTCTGCCAAGGTTTCGTAAATCGCGGACAGACACACCCGTAATGCATAGTGCTTCCATAGCGCAAACCAAAGCCAGCTAAACAGCGAAAAAGTAAGGGGGCCAAGCACCAACATTGGGTACAAGCTTAACGCTGTGTTGGAGTTATGAAGCGACAGACTGACGACAGCAATCAGGAGGCTAGACATACCGAGCCTCGCCCAGAATGGACCATTGACTGCCGCACTCGCAAGCAAAGCGCCCATAGCACCATAAGTCACCCATAAAGGCAGTCCGCTTTTCAGCAGAGCGCAGCTGACGGCCAGAGTCATGCCCCAAGCAGTTGCGGTGATCGCAAAACGTGTCCATCTCCTTGGCCCTGCTGCGTCGAGTCCACTAATCAGGGCGGCTGGCATGGTCATCAGCGCGGTCATGGCGATAGTGGTTTGATTCGACAGCACCCCTAAACCGAGAAACAGCACAATGGCACTGGTGGCGCGAAGCCCAAGGTTAATAGAAGGGGAGTACCAGACTTTACGCAAAATGGCAGGAGAAAACGTCATAGACCCTCGTTATTTGTTTGATCTTAATGAGTGTAACGCCAAATCTGTTTCCGCGCTGGCTTCAATCACAGATTGATAAATTAAAGCACAACAAACCTTTAGGTGAAATTCGACTCACCACACCTTCCTAGCTTTTCCTAGCTGAGTCAGTTGGCTCTATGCGCAAACAGAAGCTACATTTGATTTTATAGCTCAAACTTTTTAGTCACAGAAAAGACGGATATCGAACAGTATGGTGGGCGATTACTGATCACCCCGAGAGGTAAAGATAAAGAGTCCTCCAATACGTTTCGAGGCTCTTTTCGCGTTTTACAATTCTTCATATCAGCCTCTTTTGTGTGTAAATATTCAACTTGCTAAACGATCTTAAATGGATGAACAAGGACAGTGAATCATGCCAGATATTTTGAACAATTCTTTGGAAATAACAGGTGACCCGATAGACGACAAACAACTTTTCTTCCTTAGGTTTTTTAGTGAAGTAAGTATCGATGACACAGTGAAAACACCTGAGCAAATTAGAAAAAATAGAAAGGTGCTGAACAAAGTCAGAAAAATAACGAATGAGGTGAAGGATCTCTCAAAGTCGAATGATAGTGATAATGGGCAAGCGGTAGGTGACACGTCAAATGAGATCTTCGCTCAGGTTAATAGGACGGTTCAAGGCGTTCCTGGATTGGAGTTATTACCTTCAAACGTATTCACCGAGATGAAACCTTTGATCTTTGACTTAGTCAGCGATGTTTGGGAAGAATTTGCTCCTTTCATTAAAGACACCAAAGGGATAGTTCAAGGCGCATATAAAGGCGTGAAGGGCGTGTCACTCTATAAGAAAGCGACCAAGGTGATATCAGTAGCGGATAGCCAAGGGCAGATGACGCTACGAGTGGTGAGAAGAAAAATTAAAGCGACAGCCTTAGAAGACGGGTTGTTGGAGTTTTCTTTTAATTCCGCAACGTTAGTGGTCAATATCGTTTCTTTGGGTACTGCCTCACCAGCGACAGCCATAGCAAGAGCGGCGAAATCAATTTGTCAGTGGTGCGTTAACTACATTTACAGAAAGATTACTATCGCCCGATACAAAGCTTTCCAAAAAGAATGCCTGAGAATGTATCTGAACAAGAGCACGATCACTGGCCTAGCTTGCTGTACGTTTTTCAACAAGAGCATCCAAGATATACCAGTTGTCGCGATGATGTGGATTCTACATCCTTTAGTCAGCTCTAAAGAAGAGGTGCTCATTGGCGTGTTGGATCTGCCAGCTTATAAGAAACGTTCACTCATGAAAAAGCACATGAGAAAGCTCAAATATAAGTTTAAGAAGGAGCCCGATAAGTTTGCGACCTACGCACCAGGTAGTGAACTTGCAGGTAAGATTTACAAGTCTTACGAAAAAACCAGAAAATTCGCCCGCAAATACATCACCAAGTCGGGTATAGAATTCGTCACTATGGACACCATCTACGTGGCTTACTTAGCTCAAATTAAAGATGGCGTGAGTTATCTCAATACATCAAAAGATGAGTTCGACAAAGCGCTAAGCAAAAAAGATAAGTTGAAAGGCAAGCTCAAAGAAGTCAAAGAGTATTTGTAGCGGAGCACCAAGCTAGCGGAGCATCGAATTAGCAGCGCAGCAAGGTTAAAGCTTGCATCCTTAAAGGTAGACAGCTTGGTAGTTGATGGAGTCAGTCGACAACGAGATTCGACTTAATCCTACCTTCTCGCTGCGATTGTATTCATTGATCGAGTGGTCAAAGCCATAGGCTGTCGACGGGGCCATATATTGAGTTATGCCTTGTTGTGTCGCCGTTATTCCATCATGGCCATGACCGCAGATCACATCACGAACACGATATTTTCGCAGCACGCTCATCACATCAGCATCGTTCTCTAGGCGGATCGCTTTCATCCAATCTGCACCGACTGGAATGACAGGGTGGTGAATAACCACGATAGGATCATTGGCCTTTCTTAATTGTTGTTTTAGCTGAGCCATGCCGCGGTTATCAATACGCCCTGAACCAAGTGGATGTTGTTTATCAAGTGGCTTGAAACTTGAGTCTAGGAACACAAACTCTCGTTCACAGATGGTGGCTTTGTCGGTGACACAAATCGTCGAGCCTTTTAACTCTGTGCGCATTAAGGAAGAGTCATCATGATTCCCCGCAATCGCGTAAATGGATTGAGCGCCGATGTGTTGCCTAATGAACGCCTCTAATCGAACGTAGTCGCCAGACTTTGGGTTACAACAAATATCACCAGTCAGAAAAATGCTCTTGCATGCTGTGTCTTTGCTGACGTATTCCAGTGCTCTGCGCAGGTTCTCATAGCTGGAATTATCGGAAAGGTGGCAATCACTGATTTGGTACACGGTATTCATTGTTATGGTCCGGTCATTCGATACATTGAATTAAAGGTGATAGAAAAATGCCTGCTAAGTCAGCAGGCATTTATTGGTGTTATTTCGCTTTTGATGCGGCGTGGTGTTCAATCATGAACGCAATGGCTTCTTCGCTTAAACAAGATTTACTCACATATTGGCGCTGTTTACCGATATGCAGGATAAAACCAAGATTGGTCTGCTCAAGTTGGTCGATGTCACTCCACGCGATGGTGTTGGTCGCTTTGTGGTTTTTGTAACTCACTCCGTTAGCATCACCTTGAAAGACTATTTTGCTGCCTGCGCCTGAGCTGATCTTTTGTCGCCATAACCACCAGGTTCTTTTGCAGTACACACTGAATGCTTCAATCACACTCAAAACGATAAAGAACCAGCCAACATAGCCGTTAGGTAATAGTTCAAACTCCAGTAGAACCACACCAAAAATAAGAAACAGTATTCCTTTTAAGTAGGCTTTTGGAAATTGAGTCGGAAGGCTAGTTTGATCATAACACTCCGCGAAAAACGTCTTGTCGAGTTTGTATTCTGTAGTGAAACCGGGTTCTTTAGACATGTGAGGCTACTTTATGGTTCTCTGTGAATGGGCTGTCAGTGGGCAGGTGTCCCACGCTGCAATTTTGCAACTTGATTATTGTATCGCTTCTCACTGTTTTTATTTAGATATTTTGGCTCTGTTTTGTAAATCGATGATACTTAACGGGTCTATTCTAACTTTAGCTATCAGACTAGTGTAGGGGCATCTTTAAAGTCACCTAAAAATTTGGTGATGGGATGGATAGATCTGTGGAGTCACCCGGTTGTTGGGACTACTGGCCTTTTTGGATAAAACTTCGATCTCATTTTGTTGGTTGATGGAGTCTATAGTGATTAGCGTGCTTTATCACTACTGTTGAGGGGCTGGCATAGTCTGCTCTAACAGAATAAACATATGAAGCTTGCAAAGTTCATCACTGTTCACTCTGAGAGGCCATGCCCAAAGCGATACCTTGGGCATGGCCTTATTCTATTTCAGTTTTAGGATCAGTACTCGATGAATAATGACACCTGCTTAACGTTAATGAAGAAACTTCTTTCATAGGGAGAAGAGGTAAGAGCAATATCTAGTTTGTTCAACCCAGACACTCTCTTCTCATTTAATGCTTCTAATAGTTTAGAGTTGGTAAACCTAAGCGTTTGACCTGCTTCTACGTTGTTGAATGTAGTGAGTGGATTACTCCATGCTGCACATATTGTAAAAGACTCACAGAACGTGTCGTAATCCAGTGTGTTTGGAGACCAAATTTGATTAACGATATGCGCAGTTACATTGTTGAATGGAAATTGAAGAGTTGAATCTCCGAAATCAACAATAAGCGTTGCCTGTTTAATTTTCCCTCGAACCTCACTTAAGTCAAAACTCGCTAGTGTTTCGTAGTCGTATGGGATTGAAGCCCCCGCTCTTAAGTAACCACCGACACGATGTTGCGTGACTTGTGTTGCCGGGGTTGCTTGCCAGTTTTCTCTTTCCAAACCGAATAGGTTAGAGGGGAGGGTCACATTCACTGGCGGACTGAAATCAGAGGCTTGGTATGGTGGAGTTTGACCGAGAACTCCTTGTCGATAGGAGTCAACGCCACTGTAGATTAGCAGTGCGTTCAGTTCATAAGGACCATCGGCTTGCTTAAACGTGTCACCAGGAACGGTAAACTTGATGGTGTTTTCGCCAGCCTCAAGCGGTTCTTGGAAACTCACTAGCTCTAAATACTCTCCGGCTGCACCAACGATATTTACCGAACCTGTGTAAGTTCCACTGCGCGTAACATGGATAGGAAACTCAAAACTCAGCGAATCAATGTAGGTTCCATCTTGCGACATAGTCGGTGTGGTGACTAAACTCCCCGTGACTTCAATCGGTTCGCGGCAACGCTCAAAAGATGCTAAATCAATAAATTCTTCAAACTGAATTCGAGGGGCTGAAATTCGTATGTCATCTTGAGTGATTGCGTAGATGATCGTCGGGTTGGAGGTCAAAGTAGACGCTGAATCAAACGCGCCAAAAATATCTTCAGTTGAGTACTGTAGAGTGACGATTTGCTTCGCAGGTTTGAGTTGCAGACGTTTGCTTGTGTTCAGCTCGTCAATTCCTTCGGTGAGGTAACCATGAATGGCAAAATCCCCCGCGGATTTAACATCAAGTTCCAAGCGCTGCTCTAAGGCAATAACACAGCCTTCAGAGGAAAACAGTGGAGCGAGTGAGAGGCTGACAAATTCAATGTCAGAGGGTAGTACGTGGATTTTTTTACTTGTCTGGCGAGTGATAGTTGTTCCATATTCTTCAAAAGACGTTATGCCTTCAATTAGATAATCCCCTTCAGCGGGTGGAACGAAAATATTGCTGTAGACACCATCTTTAGCAATAGCATCGAAATTGACACCCTCATCTTTAAGCGTCAGGCGTGTTTTTATTCCAGCTTCATCAATGATCACTGCGCTGGTTTGGGCACCTGTGATTGGATTCCCTTTGTTTGTCAGTAATGCAGAAACGGGAACTGGTTCACCGACCACAAATTGGTTTGCAGCTATCGCCATGCCAAACGCAATTGGGGATTGGATCGCAACCTGAGCAATAATTACTGTGTTGTAACTTGGGTTTGGAAAATCAACGACGATCTTCCATTCGCCAGGTTCAGGGTTAGTTACTTCAGGCAAAAATAAATAGCTGCCCGGTAGCGGCGGACTTTGTGTGTCACCTGAAAGTATGTTCGCTTGCACATCATTGGATGATGTTGCGACTTGCCCGTTAGGCTTGACTAAATATACGGTTGCATCATCCAACGGCACGATGATTTCTGCTTTTAGGGCTTCCGCTTTGTCGATGGTAAATAGCATTGTGACTTCGTTATCGTTACTAGTCACTGGTTGAGATAGTGTCGTGCTTGTACTCATCCCAACGGGTATTGCATTACTGGCGATAGCCGGTGTGATGAAGGTACAGAAAAGACTGAACACCATCACTAATTGCTTGATGAATTTCATTGTGGCCACTCCTTAGCGCATTGAAATAATTTGTTGTAGAAAACGTTCAACGTTTTGTCCCGTTTTCATTGTTGAGTGGTTAGCCAATACGTTACCCAATGCATTGGTATAACTTGGGTTAGCGCTTGCCAAGGTCACAACAACATCATTTTCTTGCGGTACTGTTTGAATGGCTTGGTAACTGACTATGGTGATTGGATGAGCTTGTGGTCCATGCACACTTGGCATTGTGACCGATTGAGTTTGAGTATCGAGGTAGGCCGCAGAACTAAAGCTTCTTAGCGCCTGCCAAGCGGTAACGCCTGCCCAACGCGATCCCCATGGGAATAGGCCAACGATGTCAGGATCTTTCTCAATAACACCGTCTTGGTTGAGATCTGCATTTGCCCCAATAGAAAATGTATTTGCAATATTGCCGCGAGTACGCATTTGGATCGCGTTTGATGCTGTATCCGTTGTTAGATCACGGATACCAGGCATTTTAGGACCCGCAAACGGAATATTTGGGAGTTGCATGTACTTGCCAGCGTAATTATTTGGATCGGTACTGACGTTACTGTAGATATCGGCGTAGTGGTCCATTTTTATCACCGACAAATCTGCTGCGACGCTACCAAGGTGAGGTGTGGAGAAAGTAGAAAGGGAGGTTATCTCAAAGGAAGGGCTAAGTGCTTTGAGGTTTTGGGTATCTAGCCCGCCTTTACTGTGTGCAATGACGTGAACTTTGTCGGATTTCAACTCACCGAGAAAACCCTGAATTTTGTTGTTCAAGATATTAGCGTTAGTCGCTGTGGTTCCATTTTTGTCAGCAGAGAAACGAGTATAACGAATGCCATAGTCATCAAGTGTAGAAAGCACGCCTGGAGCCGTATCATCATCCCAAGTGTCTGATTGTGCAGCAATGCCATGAGCAAGAATCACAGGAATGGCAACATCAAACTCGATTGAGACCCAATCGACAGACATACACCAGTTGTCTCCCGTATTGCCAGTATCAATATCGACGCGAATCTCATTGTTTTGGCCGAACTTGATATCACTGATATCGACTTGAAGGTTAGTATCCGTCCAACGGTTATCAGCGCCTTGCAGCGTACCTAAAGACTTTCCGTTAAAAGATACGATATCTATTTCTGGAGCAATATTACTGACGTTGGCATTGGAGTCTATGTCGAAGACCGGCATGCTGATCCTTGCGTTAGAACCGATAACGCCTTTTTGCTGCATATCGCCCAGTTTACTCGGAGCAATTCTCCCGTCACTTTGTAAAACGTTGGGGCTGACGACCATAGGAACAGGTAAAGAGATAAGTAGAGGTCCGCCAGAAGCATAGGTACAACCGGTATCCAGACCAGGACCCGAATTCACAACATAAACGCCGAGTTCTTCTTGCGGTGGGGCTATCCCAGAGCTTTGTGAGCGCATCGAAAAATTACGCAATTCGTATGAATCAGGTATATCTTCGGCACTCGCGAAACTCGGAGAAAGTAACAAAACACTGAGCGTGGCGCTCGGAATGTATAGTTTCATTTGTTTACCTTTGAGTATAGGTTATCCAAGAATTTGGTTGAAGAAAGCTCTATCTGTAGTTGTAAGGTAAAGGCTTGGAGTTTGATGTGAAATTTATTGGGTATAATTTCGGCTTGTTACTCAATTGATAAAACTGCTGCTCTATTTTTTTTCAAAATAGGAAGAGTGCGATCGCAGTTTCTGGATTGCGGAAGTTATGTCCTTATTTTCAAAAGGAGGGGGGTAGTGCTCTAATATTGTTAGAACAATCTAAGTTAGTTTATGAAAGAGTAGCTAAGAATAGGAAAATCAAAGTTGGATGTAGGTTTGTTACAGAACTACATAGAGCGCGCTGTTCTGAATGGCTGACTACTAACCTAACTGGCTGTGCAAAGTTAGGTTAGTAGAAATTATGTGGCTGTTAATTCAGATTTGAGAGATAAGGGCTAGTGTTTTTTAGTAAAAATGGTAAAGGTCGCAATAAACTGAGGTTTGTTATTACATCGTTCGCTACATAGTGAAAACAGGCGACATACCGCTGTCTTGTCCACTCATTAGCAACAAGCCAATTAAGACAAGTAAAACACCACCGAATAGCTGTAAATAATGACCTGCGGCTTTTAGTGAAGCACTGTTATTCTTGTTACCTGCTGCCAAATAGCGTTTTACCAAGTTCTTGCCTGTTAGTGTCATTATAGCAATCGTCGAGGTTGTGAAAGCAGTACCAATCGCCATGGCAAAAGCACTGACAACACCCATCCAATATAGGCCAACCATGTTTGCGAAAAGCAGAACCATGATTGCTCCGGTGCATGGCCTGATGCCAATCGTCACGATGATTCCCGCGTACTCTCGAAATGTTGAAGCTTTATTGATGGCTTCTGGATCAGCGACGTGTTGGTGGCCGCATCCACAGTCGGTATGAGAATGATCTGCATGAGTGTGGTCAGCGGCTTGCAATGCATTGGTAGCGCCCATAACCATTGAACCAGATGAACGAAGCGCCATTGGCGTACGAACTGGCACTGACGAGCGAACTGACACTGACGAAGCTGTGCCTGTTGCTAATGGAGTGATGGCTTTCACTCTCAGAGTTGGTTGCGGTTTACGCATCGTTGAGTGGATGTTTTTCAGAGCTTTCCAGCAAATCAACGCACCTACCACGGCCACTAATGCAAAGCTTAATGAAACAAACATATTCGCTTTGTCATTCACGACTCGCATGGAAGCACTAAAGCCCCACAGCAACACGCTTACTAGTAAGATTGCGACCAGTGCTTGTAAAAAAGCGGAGACGACCGTAAGCACTAAACTCGCTTTTGCTTTGGTTGGATGAGTCGCTAAGTAAGTAGACACGATAACTTTTCCGTGCCCAGGCCCCAGAGAATGAAGCATGCCATAGATAAAGCTGAACCCGATAAGGTAACTGCCTGCACCCCAAGGGTTGGACTTAGCTTCATAGAGTAGGTCTGCAAGCTCTGAATTGACTTCTCTTTGCCATTGGATGCTAGAGATAACTAACGATGGCCACATGGACCACAGTTGATACGCACCAATAGCAATAAGCACGAAAGCACCAGCACCAATGAGGTAGTGATTGAGTTTGGATTGATTTTTCTTCATTTAACAAGAACCTATATCTGAGATCTTTCTGTTAATTAGTTGCCATGCTTAACCAGCTAGACGCTGACTTAAAGGCTGAAACGAATCACTGCGACTAAGAAGTGGGAACCGCAGCACAATGAAGCTCAACCGATTGTGTAAACAGTTGGCCTAGCGTGTTATCTGGATCTGCATCGACAGGTAGAGACATCGCATAACTCATCTGCTCTGGAGTCGGGTTAGGCTCGATTAATTCTAACTGGCATTGTCTCGCTAGTTCAGGTGACAAGGTCACGTCGCTGTTGGATAGCCACGACATGTCGACAAAGTAACTAGGGTCAAAAACCAATACGCGAAGCGAGTCTCTTGTCACTGATTTAGGTTTCGAAAGTGGTAGGTCAAATGTTAGAACCATCTTGGCTTTATCACGCTCAAACTTTGCGTTATCAACCACCTGATATTTGATGGGATCTTCACCATCATAAAAGTACGTGAAGTAGTGTTCGTACATCATGTTTTCGATTACAGACGCAGCGAGCTTTTTGAATGTTTCAGCTTCTGTATCGGCAGAGACGTCTTCTCCATCCAACATGTACATGGATGTCATTGCATCAAAAGACCATTCCATAGAGAGACCAGTGATCATGCCATTCTCTCCCTCAATATGAGTTTTCATCTCTATCCAAGAGTGAGGGTGGGCATATAGATTTGGCGCAAAAAACAAGAGTGCTAGGCCAACAGTCAAGCCCTTGATAGAGCGAAAGCATGTCGCGAAACGGCTTACATAGCGTGAGGAGAGGCGATTGATGACATCGATTAGAATAAATAGCTGTTTCATGAGAAATGATGGTTATTTAGTGTGATGTTATATTATAACAATTTGCTGCGTTGTTCACTTCAAATTGTCCGCTTGTTCACTTTAAAGCGGACTGTCATTCTTGATTTTCAATTACTCCTATTTTTCTTATAAACATCTTTGATTGTTGCTTGGTTCGACATTATTCAGACTAGTGTGTGACGTTGAATAGTCGATTAAGATCTCGGTTGTGCGAGGCCTTTTTGTTGGTGGCTTGAGCTTAGCCCGTGATAACAAGCGTTAACGGTGCTAAAAACTACCCCCCAGTATAAATAAGGTGCTACATTACGCTTTATCCCTTTTCATTCAGCCACGTGAGTAAAAATGCTATGTCGCACACAGCCAAAGATCAGAAAAAGCTAAAGGCTCGAGTCAGCAAAATACAAGGTCAGGTTAATGGCCTAAAGAAGATGTTGGATGATGAAGAGCAGCAATGTCAGGACGTATTACAACAGATAGCGGCGATTCGTGGTGCGGTCAACGGCTTGATGAGAGAAGTGATTAAAGGCCATCTCCTAGAACATGTTGTACTAGAAGATGACAAGGATCAGCGTGAAGAAGATATGGAAGTGGTGCTTAAAGTTTTAGACTCTTACATCAAGTAAAGGTCTGATTTATTGAGCTTTCATTTGTGATTTTCTTTTCACTAGCTCTTTCTTTAAAGCATTAACGGCGTAAGGCTTCATCGTTTTCCAAGCCTTACACTCTTCTCGAGTTCGACCACACCCCAAGCACCAACCTTTACTGTTTGAAAAGTCACACATGTCGATACAAGGGCTTTTTTGCTTTTTCATTTTAGAATCTGTCCTATTAAAGCCTGTCTTAGTTATAGGTTGCCTTAGTTATAGTCTGTCTAGAACCTTATCGACACTCGCTTCAAGCGCTCGTAGTCGGTTGAATTCTTCAAACAAACGCTGTTCAAGGTTTTTGAAATTCAAAGGCAGTGTTCGCTGACAAATACCATAGCTGTTATCTTGGGTTTTGTATCCTTTCCAACTTTCAATTCGGCCTTGTTCCAACTCTTTGAACTGACGTATAAATTCAGATTGGGCAGGGCAGTCCTCTTCCGCATGCATGCAGATAGGAAAGGCTTTTTGTTTAACCTGAGGCCCCTCAATAAAGGTTTCAAAGTGGACGCCACCTTGATTCTGGTTAAACCAATTCTCTTTGTATAGCTGAAGGTATTCTCCACGGTTATAAATTTCCCAACCATCTTCAAACCAGTTCGCTTTGCGCAGCATTTTCTCTAGGTTGCGGAACACACCCTTAACGTCTTTCATTAAGAAACTCTTTTCTTATCTGGTAATAGGGTTGGTGAAGCTCGTGATATTGCGTTCAAAAAACTATACCCCTCCCCAGTATAAAATACTACCCGCTAGTATGTGTGGATATTTGAAAGATAGTCGAGATAGGCTGAAGATGACGGTAAGTTTGGGTGCTTTTTATCTTATCTCTCGATCCAGTAAATCTTATTTTTCATACGATGGTTATTGGCATATGCTAATAATGGGGCGTATGCTGAACTCCTGATCATCAATAACAGGAAGTTACTATGTTATACGCAGTACCTTGTCGCGACCTTCATGTCGGCAACCACTTTGCTCGTTCCCCACAGATCGCGATTGTCGATGAACAACGACAGATAAAACAGATTGTTCCTCTGATTGAGTCCGACACCTCTTGTAATAAAAAGAATCAATGGATCTCTGTGCTCCGTTCTTACGATGTGAAATCTGTGGTGGTTCGTCATATTGGTAAGAAGATGCTGGCGCACTTGTTCAATAACGATATTCGAGTCTTGGCATCGACAGGTAAGGCAGAAATTGGGACTTTGGATTTCGACAATCTAAGGGAAGTGACCGATCTCGATTATGGTCGCGAGCCGAGAAATAGCGGGTGTAGCAATAAAACGTGTGGCGAGAAAGGGCACAAAAAACAAGCTTCGATTCTAATGGCACACCCTAATCAGTTAGGCACTATTCGAGGGTTCCGAAAATGACCTTTTTGTTGACGCTATTGGGGTTTGTCGGAATTGTCGCGTTGATGGCGATAGGTGTGATTTTTTCGCGCAAGCCAATCAAAGGCAGTTGTGGAGGATTGGCGCAGTTAGATATTGAGCGTGAATGCAATTGCAAGGATGTGTGTGAAGGGCAAAGCAGAAAGTTGTATCAGATTACTGAGCCATCAAGCTAAGTATCGAACTAAGCATCAAGAGTTCTCGCTCGCTGAGTTAAATAACTTCTGGCTAACACGTGAATTAACTGCTTTGAATCACCAACGCGTGACCATTGACGATGCACTTGGCGACTTTAGCTCGTGCACGCTTGATGATGTTACCGAACGTTTGGCGAGACACCTGCATTTGTTCAGCGGCTTCAAGCTGGCTCAGTCCTTCTTGATCAGCCAAGCGTAGGGCTTCGAGCTCTTCTAATAGCAATTCTTCTTTATGAAGCTCGTCCATAGGAACACCATTGGGCTTAAAACAAGAGTAAGCCGCACGGGTACACAACTGGCGATGTTTTTTTGGTCGAGCCATATCAATCTCTAGCAATCTAAGGGTATAGGTAAGTATGAAGGTTTTCATTCCACACAATCATCGGCGTTGCCAAGTGTGCAGCCAAGGTTTTTTCAACGATAGCGCCATTTGTTTTGAAGCTATTGGCGAGCATGAGACTTTAACTAAGCATGAGGCAGTAGCTAAATATAAAACCAGGGCCAAGATTGTACCAACAGATAAAGCTGAGGGCTACGATGGCATTATGCAGGGTGGCATAGTCACGACATTACATGACAGCGCGATGCTACATTGTCTATTTCAGAACAGTATCAAAGCGATGACGGTGAGTTTAACGTCTCGTTTTCATCATCCGATTTTGATTGGTCAAGAACTGGAAGTTTGCGCCCAATGGGTCAAAAGCAGACGTAATATCTGCTTCCTAGAAAGCCAAATTACTCAATGCGGAAAGTTATGTTCGTCGGCACAAAGCCAGTTCATGTCATCACCCTAGTTATCGAGCGACAGCTTGGGTGGTGCTAGTTTGTTGATTCCGCCGTTTTGCACAATAAATAGAGGTTTTCTATAGTTAACGTAATAACGAAAAAACTAGTAGGGCAGTATTGAATTCATTATCCACCGTTTAGCTCCTGAACATGCTTGAATCCGTTCATTAGAGCGAGTTTCCCCGCACTCGATTCAATTCATCACTGCCTTTTCTCGGAGGGCTGCTGATGCCAAAATTCTTCAAATCGACATTCCAATATTGTGTTCTATCAATCGTTTTACTTTTTCCATTCTTCAGTAACTATGCTTCTTCTGCCCCGCTTAAAGTCGGTGTTTATCCATGTCCTCCTTTTGTCCTCAGCTCTATGGAAGGCGAGTGGAGTGGCCTTAGTGTCGAGCTCTGGGAGCAGATCGCCAAAGAGATGAGCGTTGAGTACACGCTAGAAACCCACCGCTTAGATGACTTACTCAATTCGATTGAAACCGAGCAAATTGATGTCGGTGTATCTTGTATTTCAATCACCCCAGAGCGAGAGTTATTTGCTGACTTTTCTCATTCTTTTTACGAAACTCATCTCGCTATTGCAGTTAAAAAACAGGGCTACCTTCAAACCTTGCATGCCATTTTCTTCAATCCTGCGCTGTGGTTGATCATTGGTGCCGTCGTCTTTGTCTCTGGTGTAATTGGCGCGTTTTTCTACTTATTGGAGCATGGCGAGAATGAAAAGCTCTACTCAATGAAAAGCCGAACGGGACGTTTGTTGGAAAGCTTTATTATGGGCTTGCTTTTTATCACACGAGGCCCATTCAATTACTTTGAATTTAAGAGCCTAACTGGACGAATTGCCACGGTGTTCATTGGTGTGTTTAGTATGCTGTTTATCGCCAGTATTACCGCTGTTTTAGCCAGTAAACTGACTCTCAGCCAAGGGTCTTCCCATATTGAAGGTGTGAATGATCTTGCGAACGTGGAGGTGGGTGCAAAGGTAGCAACGACGTCTTCTTTGATGCTCACAAGCTTCGGTATTCGACACAAGAGTTATGTCGATATGCCAAGGCTTCTAGCGGCTTTAGAGGATGGTGAAGTCGAAGCGATTGTCGCTGATGATGTGGTGCTCAAATATATGATTGGTAATGGCAGAATAAGCGGGCAGTTTGAAGATCTGGAAGTGTTGCCGTATCAGCTAGAAAAGCAGAATTATGGCTTTATCATCACTGAAAATAACGTGTACGAAGAAGAGATTAACCGCGCACTGTTGAAGATTCGTGAGTCACGAAAGTGGCGTAAAATCTTGGTTGATTATTTCGCAGATCAGTAATCGAAATTAGAGGCTTATTCAAAAGCTTTTGGACATTCGCCGTTACAGTTGATCTGAACCTGAGGCCTTGGTCTTTTTGAAGTATTTGAATGCACTCCAAACCGCGTAAGCCGCACCACCTACAATCAATGCCGAGCGAAAGAGAATAGGCGCATCATGCTCAAGTTGACCAACATGAGGAACAATACTGGCAAACAATCGACTGGTAAAAAGCAGCCCCATTACTAACATAATTACTTTATTCATGTGACCTGCTATTCAATTGAGTACGTTGCACAGAACGAGTTATGGGGCGAATACACGGTTAACACGCCAGACAACGATTCTGCTCGAAATAAAATCATGCGCTTCTCAAACGTAACCGTCAACGCGATATCGGAGTTAAGCTAGTAAGCTAAAATTTCGTTTTTGGAAGGGGTTGTTCTGCTGGGTAATTACAGTTCTGCTTCTCGATTCTAAAGCCCCGTATTACGAGGCTTAGTGTTTGTCTCTTCTGAAATTATTAGCCAACTAGTGCTGGTTTAAAGGCAGTTGTTAGTTAAATGGAACCGTGGATGTGGTGACGAATTTCGTTCTTTAGATCTTGTTCATATTGGTCTAACCAAGCGTAACGCTCGCGATACAACTTGCGCTTTTGGCGTTTTAGAGCCTCAAGATCTTTTCTGTTGGGGTTGGTTGGTAGACGATAAAAATAGTCATTATGCACCTGTCCATCGTGCTCCTCCCACAAACTATCGTACTTAAGGCTGATGTCTTTATTTTTCTTGCCATAGCGTAATGAGTTCGACACATGACCAGACTCTTTTACCGCATAGATATTGTTGATACCGAAGTTAATGGCTAACAGCCTTAGTGTTTCTACCATGAAGGATTTAGGTCTTAAACCGTAGAAAGCTTTTGTGAATGTGCGGCTAAATCCATTGTCATTGGCCCCGCCTTGAATACCGCCGATGTAGATGCTGTTGTCGAAAACCGTGAACGAGATGGTATACATTTTTTCGAGTTGAGAGTTGGTTAATGAAATTGTCAGTTCACCTTCTTTTCTCGCGTTCCTTTCGAAGCTGAGATTAACCAGATAAACGTTGCCATCTATGTCAAGTTTTAAAAGATTGAGCCTTTCATTGTAGATTTGGTGTCTAGCTTCTGTTGCGAAGGTGTTTTCAAACCAGTCGTAGTGTTTGGATAAGATATCAATCTTTTCTTTATTGCTAAAGCCAGTGCATAAGTAGGGAGTGACAAATTTAGAAAGGAAGTTGGGTTGCTTGATAAATAACAACTTTCTCTCTTCAGAGTTGAAATTATCACTCATTTTTCGAGTAGCTGAATAATAAAACAGGGCTCGAATAGCAAACTTAAGTATCGCTTTGTACTTACCCTTATTTTTATGGGTATTTGCTTCAATCCCCATGCGAACGACATTCATAATCACCTCAAAGAAGAAGGATTGCTCGAACACAGTCGTGTCACGAACCCTTCCAATAATCTCACCAATAACAAGAAAATGATGATAGTAAAAAAGGCGATTTGGGTAAGTACGGATATGTATAGCTATGTAACTTAATCAGTTACTCAGTGTTCATATTTTGGGCAGATGTGTTTGTGTCTTAGTGGAGAGAAGACGTAGGTAGCGATTGGTATTTGTTTTAGGAATCTGTTTCTAAAACCAAAAATGCCACTACAAATCTGCAGTGGCATTAGAACGATAACAAACTATCACTTTGCTCAAACCTAAACTTTAGTTCTTACATAAACTATAGCTCTAACAGTTTGGCCAATTCACGCTCTTCGAGAAGCTCTTCAATGCGTTGACGAGTCTTAGGCGTTTCAGCTTGCGCTTTAGGCGACTTACCTGCTTTTTTGCTTCGGCTCGTTTTCGCTTTTTCCTTAGTCGTCATCGTAACCTTCCTTGTATTTTTGTATTACAGGTTGCACGTCTCTTTCAGTGCTTTGCCTGCTTTAAATGCTGGCGTCTTTGACGCTGCAATTTGAATCTCTTCTCCGGTACGCGGGTTGCGACCAGTTCGAGCGGCACGAGAGTTAACTTTAAAGCTACCAAATCCAAGGATCGATACGTCATCACCGTTAGCAAGCGAAGTAGAGATACCTTCCACAAGCGCATTGAGCGCCGTGCCTGCTTGGTCTTTTGAGATGTCTGCAGAAGTCGCGATGTGTTCAACTAATTGAGATTTGTTCATAATCTATATTCCTTATTGAGTACGGCTGGCGTCTACTTTTAGCACCTAGCTTATGCGATCTTATCAACGGCAACTGAAATATTGTCAGTGGTTGGGTAGAGCTTTGTAAAGTAACCAACAGAATTGACTATAAAAGCATCTGTCGGCTCAATCAATGGAATTCCTTGATTATTATGGATTTAAAGCGAGTTAGTTGAGTTCACGAGAGATAAGTGACTGTGAATGTCTTGGTTGATTGAGAGTATCAATTAAAAGAACGCTGATCGAATTCATGAATTATAGACAGAAAAAACTATAAAGCCCAGCGACAGGGCTGGGCTTTATGGCGTTAAAAAATCTAGTATTTGAAGCTATTCTGTATTTAAAGCTAACGTAACGAGAACTACTTAGTAATAAAGATTTGTTCTGTTTCTAGCGAAGTCATGTCGCGAACTTGGCGCCAGATGTAGTAGAAGATACCAAGCATCATTAGAAGGCTTGGGATAGCGATTGCAGGGTAACTGTATAGTGTCAGCTTACCTAGTTCTTCATTGAAGGCTACCGTGCCCGCGGGGCTCGTCACAATCCAAGTCGCAAGGAAATAGTTCATTGCAGAAGAGAAAGCGAAGGTACTTGCGAATAGGTAGTTCGATGTCATTAGGCAACGATCAAACTTTGCTTGGTTACCGAACTGCTTGAGACGCTCTTCAATAAGAGAGATGTTTAACAGAGCCGGTGTGAAGATAACTTTTTGGATAAACGGGTAGCGGGTGAAGGTTGAGCCAAGAACCGCCAAACCAATTAGACCAGGGATTAATGCTTCTTTTAGTGCTAACCAGCGAGTGTCTAGTTCGAAGAAACCAATACCGCCCGTTAATAGCACGCTGACGAAGCCAAGTGCCGCGATGAAGTTGAACTTCTTATTACGGATTAACTCCATACCACCGTAAGCAATAGGGAAGGCAAGGGCGACGAGCAATGCTAAGCCTGTTCCAAGGTGCTCCTCTCCACTGAACTTCATTAGGATGAATGAAGGAAGAAAGACGTTAAACACGACTTCGAAAAGAGGACTCGATTTTTTGTTTTCTGTGCTACTCATAATTTCTAAATACATTATGTTATGGATTTATTCTCAGGGATTGTTGTTTACCTCGCCCAAGATGTAAAGCCTTAAGGCGTCATGCTGTGTAACGACATGTGACATCAACGACACCTTTGAGCCTATCTAACGCTCAACTCTAGACTTTGTACGCCTTGTTTCTTGCCATTTTTACGACTCTCGACAGTGTGAATCTAACAACGTTTTATATCTAGGTTTGTTTGCTAATCTCTCAATGCTTACGTGTGTCAGTACGTCTGCGAATGGAGAACGGTGTAAAAAATCGGTGATGTTTCGGCTGTTCGCTTCATCAAACAATGCAGTATGTCGGAATTGGACGTAATCCAAAGCGACATGGAGATACAGCGTGGCCAAGTTATCAGTAAGAAGGGAATCTAACCCTTGTGTGTTTATCTCTTGGTCAAGTTGCTTTAGCGCGGCAGCGATACCGTCTTGTCCTCTCTTGATTAGCGCATTATCACTGTCGGTATAGCGTGTTAGTGCTGCGGTTCGAAAAGCTATCTCTATTAATGTCTTTGCTGTTCCTAGATGCTTCATTTGATGGGCATCACTTAACGTCACTTGGCGCAGCGTTTGAGGTTGATACGTTTCAATTAGGTATTGGCAGATACATAAGCTTTCTGTCAGTGGAGTTCCGTCTTCCAGTTCCAATGCCGGAATTAAGCAAAACGGATTTACGTTTATCAGGTTGGTCGGCGTACTCCAAGGGTCGACCCAAACAAAAGACAAAGGCGAACAACGAGACAGAAGTGCTGTTGCTGCGACTACGCGTGAAAACGGAGAGGTTTCATTTAAGTAGAGTTGCATGTTAATCCCTTATTTTATTCGATAACTGGTCCAAAAAAGCGCGTTTAGATTTAGATTGAGTGTTCCCGCTTAGGTCGAGTCGCGGTCATTAAGGTGCACACTGCAGACAAAATCAAAGCAGCAGCACTCACGCTGAATAACAGATCGTACGACGCCACGTGATTTAAGTGGTACGCCATCACAAGCCCGACGACTCCTTGTGATATAGCAAAAGAAAGTGTCATCCCAGCCCACGCTTTAGTGTGCAGTTCATAACCGACAATCTCCAATGTGTAAGTCGACACCAGAGTGACCGTCCCCGGCGTGAAAATACCGACCAGTAATGAAGAAATAAGTAGCGCGATGGGGTGAGTGCTAAAAAGGGGTAATGCGACGCCTAGAGCCTTGAAGCTAAATGCAATGCAGAGTGATTTCTTTAGCCCTAGCTTGTCTCCCAATATGCCTGTTATTAATGGGCCAATGGCGGCACCAATACCAAAGGTTGCCCAGAATAACCCACCGCTAGTGAACGACATGCCCAGTTCACGCACGATGTAATCAACCCAAAATAAGGTGTGTGGTAGGTAGCCGATAGCGTCGAAGGTATAAGCCACAAGAATAAGCGTTACGCTGATTAACTTAGGTTTTGATAGCTGAGAGAAGGAAGATTTTATATAGGGCGCTTTTGACGTATTAGGTTGGGTTTGCCATGTATTCCAAGTCAGTATCGTTGTGACTAATGCGATGATTCCCATGCCAATCCAAGCCGACACCACACTAAAATAGATCAGTACTGGGATTAATGTGCCAGATAACATCGCGCCAACTCCAATGCCTGAAAATATGACACCGCTGACACGCGCCTTCACATCGGGATTAAACTTTCGGACAATCACTGGTGGGGCGACAACCATTAATAATGCTCCCGCAATTCCAGCCAAAGTTCGCCAAACATAGAACCATGCCAAGGGCGCATCCTGCAGTGCACAGCCCAAGTAGCTAAAGCTGCTCACCAACATCGCGAAACGAATTAACTGACCGGCGCTGAAATAACGCAGTAGTATATTGGCAGCTGGTGCACCCAATATGTATCCAAGAAGGGTTGCTACACCAAGATAAGATGCATCACTTTCGCTAAACCAACCACTTTGAATGAGAGCTGGCATCAATGCTATATAGGCAAACCTACCGATCCCGTTGCCTATTAGAGTCGCCCCCATTCCAGCCAAGCTGTCTCGATTAACGATGTGCGTATTCAGCATAAAAGGGGCTCTTTTCAGTTTGACTAGATGCTCTGGCAATAGGACAAAATCTTTGTTTGATTTTGCATACTGACATCATTCACCATCAATATCACTAGGCTGTTAGTCATATAAGTTGCATATCTAAAAGTGGTTTCGAGGTAGGAAAATAGCCAGTATGTTTAAACACTTAGGTGGACCTGTTGCTCTGCCAAGGGGAAGGCCGTAAGCGATTGTTTTAATCACCTTAGAATTGAGTGATTAATGGTTAGACTAAAGTCGGAGCTAAATGATTAGGTTATTTAGAAAAGTTTGATGCTCAGTTGCTCTCACTCACATTCACCGCTCTTAAACGATTGATGAATGTGAAATGAGGCAGAATAGAAAGGAAGAGTTATAAGCCCATTATTGGTCGAAAAGTAGGTTAAAGCTCAAAGGGATTTTGTCGGAAATAGCTAATCCACCTACGGTTGCTGAAAGTTTGTTTAGATTCTCTGTCGATATCCCAAAATCAGCGCCGTTGACGATGATTGTCGAGGCTGAGCTAACCATGACAAACCCTGAGGATGGAACCACCACAACTGGGAAATCGATCGTTTTGGTTACGCCGTGTAAAGTAACTTCCGCTGCTATTGTTGTTCTTTTTGGGTCACCGGATAGCATCGACGGTTCAACCTTTCCTGAGATCTTCACTTCAGGAAAATTCATTGATTCGAAGTAGAGTTCATTGAGTCTCTGGTCACGGATAGCGACACCGGTGCTCACGCTTTTCAAGTCCAATACTATTGAAAACTGACCCTCTTCGGTAAGCCCTCCAGACATTGGCTTGATGGATGCAGGCTCGACAACAAACTGCTTTTTAATGGTCGCGAATGTGATGTTCGATAACTTCGGATCTAATGTGTAGCCCGACTCCGCGAAAGATTGAGCGGAGATAACGGTGCATAGGAGGCCGAATGTAGAGATTAGTTTTTTCATAAGTTGTCACCAGATTGATGAATTCACAGGTTTACGTTCATGAGTCGTACGTCTTTAAAATGGTTTTTTGGAAAGAGTGATTGATAGAAGCTTAGTTCAGCATTCGAAAAATTACCGCTGGCAAAGAAGGGCGTCGCTGTATCACTGGAATCATGATCGACTAAGTGACTTGTTTATTTTTAGTTATGTTATAACATAACTAAAAATCACTCTTACTTAGAATAGTTATTATATTGGTAGGAGAGAAGCGATGAGCATGTATCAAGGAGACGACGTAATGAATGCCGTGTTAACCAAGCCTTTGGCAACCAATAGCAACCAGCCACTCAACATTAGTTCCGTTGTGAGTATCCAGGATCAGGCAAATCACAAGCCAAGCTTTAGTGCTTCTAAGCAGCCAACGGTATTAGCGGATATCTACCAAAGCGATATTAATATGGCGGTATGGCAGCGACAGTTTGATGAAGGCTTAACGACGGCAATCAGTGAATTTATCGCCTTGAATCCAAACTTTAGTAAGTCTGTTAGCGTGTCACCTGATAATGCTTTCGATAAGTTGGAATTTGCTACTGATGGCACCGCCTCTAAAGCGCTATTAGAAAACATGGCAGAGCTGGTGGATATGTTCTGTTGTTTGTTTGAGCTTGAAGAAGTCGGATTGCGTTTAGCCGTTCTGAATAAAGCGATGTGCCCACGTTTCCATTTTGATCAAGTGCCTTGCCGCTTGGTGACAACTTATCATGGTGTTGCGACTCAATGGTTGCCAAACGACTTAGTCGACCGTTCTAAGCTAGGGCGAGGGGCTAACGGACAGCCAGATTCAGAGTCTGGCTTGTACAATCATGAGTCAGATATCCAAAAACTGTCGAGTGGTGATGTGGCATTACTAAAAGGGGAGCGCTGGAGTGGCAACGAAAATACGGGTCTTGTGCATCGTTCACCAGTCACTTCATCTGACGAGACACGATTGTTGTTAACGTTGGACTTTGGTTGATCAACTTTTGACTATTTAGTCCGCAACCTGTTTCTATTCAGACGTTCAACTCATTTAAATACCTTCCTAATGAGCTAACGGCATGGCGCGAACTGTGCCGTTATTACTCTCAAACAGAGACACCCATCAGCTGACCTTGTTTAGCACATTAATTCAAAATTTAGAGTTTACCATTCTCTAAATCAATGGGTTACGATGCGTGCACTTACTCACATATATCAATATTTCAGTTCCTCATCGGTTTCTTAATTTATTTTAAAGCGTAAAATATATCCCGCTTGCAAACCTCTTTGGCAACCAATTTGTTCGCCACGGTTTTTTACTTCCACATTATAGGTTTCCTATGTTCAAGAAACTCTCGCTTAAAAATAAACTGGCGATTTCAGCCAGTATGGCCATTATCCTGGGGGGGATTTTGGTCGAGGCATTGTCTTTTCGTGCTTCATTGCAAAGGTTGGATACAGAAGTTGAACAGCGTTTAGAAGGCGCATCGGCTTCTTACAATCAATATGTATCGGATTGGATCTTATCCAAAGAGCGTGCGCTTACTTCTCTTTCGAAAGAATCCAAACAAGAAAGCTTGGTGACTCACCTAAAACAGGTTCGTGATTCAGCCTCTTTTGATAATGTCTTCTTGGCGTTTCCAGACGGTTCTCAAAAGAACGCGAATGGGGTAGTACTTCCGCCGGGTAATGATGATCCTCGTTTGTGGGGTTGGTACACAAATGCCGTTGCGAACCCAAGCAAGGTGTTCATGGATAATCCAACGGTTGCAGCTGCAACTGGGGCGAATGTTGTGTCGCTGGGTACTGCCATGCAATTACATGGTCAACAGGTTGTGTTAGGCGCGGATGTTGAAATTACCGACATTCTTAATAGCCTAGAGCAAGTGATTCTTCCGGGAGAAGGTTACATGTTCATCGCGACCAATAAAGGCACGGTTTATACGCATCCTGACACCAAGTTACTGAACAAAAATATCAGCTCACTTGGGTTAGATTTTGCGGATGTACAAAAGGCGCTGACTAGCGGTAAAGACACTTCTATCGAGTTGAACGGCAGCGACTATGTTCTGTACGCACGTGCGATTGATGGAACGAGCCTGATTACTGTGAGCGTTGTTAATCATGACTCTCTGGTTGCGCCACTATTTGATGCAGTGATTGGTCAAGTGTTGGTGACGCTACTTGTGGTGATCGTATGTACCATACTGTTTAATCTGCTGTGTACGATTCTCTTCCGCCCGTTGAACCACGTTTCTCAAGCACTGGCGCAAATCGCGAATGGTAGTGGTGATTTAACTCAACGCATTCATGTTGAAAACCAAGATGAAGTGGGAGAGTTGGCTCATAACTTCAATACCTTTGTTGGAAGCTTACAGCAATTGATTGGCCATATCCGTGGGCAGTCAGAACAGCTAAACAGCCAGTCAGAGCAAAGTACTCAGCGTGCGAACCGTTCGGTGGATGAGCTTAATCATCAGCAGCAAGAAATCACTATGGTCGCGACGGCCGTAACTGAAATGGCGAGCGCAACGCAAGAGATCGCATTGCATGCCGAGCAAACAGCAAAAGCGGCGCAAGATTCAGCGACAAGCACTAACAGCGGTCACGCTCTGGTTTTGGATACCAAAGGTTCAATCAATAACCTAGCCAATGAAGTGAACGAAGCGGGTAGTGTGATCAGTGAGCTTAACAAGCATGCTCAAGAGATCTCGACGGTATTGGCAACGATTCAAGGCATTGCAGAGCAAACCAACTTGCTTGCTTTGAATGCTGCAATTGAAGCGGCTCGTGCGGGTGAACAAGGTCGTGGCTTTGCTGTGGTTGCTGATGAAGTACGTGTGCTTTCGCAGCGCACTCACTCTTCAACAGAAGAGATCAAATCAACGATTGATATCCTACAGCGCACGACAGCTCAAGCGGTTGAGCTGATGGAAAGCAGTTCGAAACTGGCGATTCATTCCGTAGAAGATGCCGACAGAGCTTCGCATGCGCTTGAAGAGATCAACTCGGCGGTGGCTTTGATCAGTGACATGGCGACTCAAATCGCGACGGCTGCTGAAGAGCAAACACACGTGACGGGTGAAATTACCCAAAACATTACGACCATTAAAGATGTTACTGACCACTTGGTTGTGGGCGCACAGGACAGCTTAACTGAGTCAAACGAACTTAAAAGCCAAGCCGCGGGTTTAAGCGACAAAGTGGCCACTTTTAAGCTTGCTTAACTGTTTCACTCGCTGATGCCTGATCAGTGAGTGCGGGGTAAGCAATAAGTCAAAGCGACGTAGATTACGTCGCTTTTTTTGTATTTGTGAGTCATCGAAGTCTTAATTAATCAGTTTCTGAAAACTCTTTCAGCGCACTCATTGCAGCTTCTGCTTTGTCTTTTTGAACGAAAATGTGGTCGTGATAGTAGCCCGCAACAACGTTAGCGCTAATGCCGTATGAGCCAAGCTTTGTCGCAAACGCTGCCGTCAATCCAACCGCTTCAAGGCTCGAATGTACCGATAAAGTGATCAGGCTAAACACAGCGTCGAAGTCTAGCTGAGCTTTGGTCGCAACGTCTTCTTCCAGAACCAGTGTTACACCTTCTTTCTCACAAAAAGTCGAGATTGGATTGAGCTGAACATAGTCTGCTAGCGCTCCGTCGACAGTGCAAAAAACATAGTTCCCGTCGATTAATTCTGGTGACATGGATTTTAGTAGGAGGTCTAGGTCGGTAATGGCAGTCATAGTCAGTGTCCCTGCGTTAATAAGCTTATTGAAGATGTATGCAGTCACGATAGAAGTAATAATAAGTTAAGTAAAATTAATGATTTTAATTCTGCATCAGTTTTATTAATGGCAAGTTTTTCTCCACATTCATGGCGTCGCGCTTTACCAACTTGTCGACTGTTCCATCTCATTTGATAGATGATCAATAAAGGCCCTTAACAGCGGAGTGACTTGCTTACGCGTTCCATAAATAGCATGAACACCGAGCGTTTTAGGTTGCCATTCAGAAAGCAGTGGCACTAATAGACCATCACGCATCAAGGTTTCGACTGAAGGGAAGGGCAATATGCTGATCCCGTTGCCTTTCAAGGTGGCAGACAGCAATACTTCCGAGGTGTTTGCACTGATATTCCCTTTGATTGGCACTGATTCGAGCCCATTGGGGCCATTGAACGTCCAAGCTGTTTTGCCAAAGTAACTGAACGATAAACAGTTGTGGTGCGCTAGGTCTTGGGCTTCTGTGGGTGTGCCTTTCTCTTTTAGATATTGAGGCGACGCGCAAATCACGGAGCGGCATTCACCGATCTGTTTCGCGACAATATTGGGCGTCAGTTCGTTGGTAATACGAATCGCTAAATCGATGCGTGACTCAACCAGATTGACGGTCTGATCAGTCGAGATAATGTCGATAGAAACCTCTGGCCATTTGGCGATGAAGCGACTGATCACGTCCATCAAGAAGCTATCGACAATCGAGTAGCTGGCAGTGATACGCAGCTGACCTTTTAAATGCTCTTGGTTTTGGTTTCTGATGCCAGCTAGGGATGCTTCCAGTGCCAAAAGTTCTCTGGCGACCTCAAGTGTTTCCTTACCTGCGCTGGTTAAACTTAAGCTTCGTGTTGTTCTGTGAAGCAAGCGTGTATCCATCCATGTTTCTAACTCACCCAAATAGCGAGTGACCTTGGTTCGTGAGAGATCAAGGTGCTCTGCCGCTGCGCTCAAACTGCCACGCTCCACTATGGTGACAAAGACATTCATTGCCTCGAGTTTATCCATTGTTTTATTGCCTAGAGAATTAAACCGACCTCAGTATATGTCCGAAAACTGCAACAGTTAAAGTCAATTTGATGGCTATTTCATCTAAAAACAATCAAATAAGATATTTGGACATTCAGTGAGTTGGCAGGTGTTCAACTCCAAATACCGGAATAAAGCCATGAATACATTATCGAAAAACCTGTTATCAAAAAGCATGCTTTTAGGAACCATAAGCCTAGGAACCGTAATGGCATCAAGTGTTACTTTAGCTGCGGATCTGAATATCACTCACTATAACCCCGGCGAGAACGCGATATTCCCAGCCAGCTCGGTATTGGTCTCGGGTGAGAAAGAACTGATTCTGTTTGATACGCAATTTAGTGTGGCTGATGGTCAAAAGCTAGTGGAGCAAATCAAAGCCACAGGCAAAAAATTATCGATGATTTACATCAGTAGCGGCGACCCAGATTACTACTTTGGTTTGGAACCGATAGTTTCGGCATTTCCTAACGTCAAGGTCGTAGCCAGTGAAGCCGTTGTCGCGCATATCAAACGCACCAAAGATGCGAAGCTCGAATACTGGGGGCCAATCTTAGAAGACAACGCACCGTCTAAAGTGATTGTGCCAACCGTTCTTAACGACACCACGCTAAGTATTGAAGGTGAAACAATCGAGGTGAAAGAGATAAATACACACCAAGCTTATCTTTGGGTTCCGTCTGAAAAGACTGTATTTGGTGGCGTGTCGGTGTATAGCGGTGTGCATGTATGGATGGCAGATGCCGCATCGAAAGAGATTCGTAGCCAGTGGTCACAATCGTTAGAGCGTATGAAAGCACTTGAGCCAGAAGTGGTCATTCCGGGTCACTATTTAGGTGAAATGCCAACAGGGATAAATGCAGTTCAGTTCACGAAGGATTATGTGGCTGATATTGAAAAAGCATTGGCGAGCAAAAGTAATCCAACATCGTTCGAGATCAGTAATTACATGAAGAAAGCATACCCACAATTTAAGGCGACGGAAGGCGACCTAGAACTTGGTGCGAAAGTGCTGAGTGGCGAGATGGTTTGGCACTAGAGTTGATTATCTCGGTTGTGTCGCAGAACAGTCTGAAGATTGTATGCTAGATTTATTGGTGATACACAACTGGAGATATCGATGATCTGGCTTTCAGTGAAAGTACTACAGATTGGACTTGTCTATGGATACAGGAAGTATCAAAAAACGAAAAGAGCTCCAGCTTAGGGGCTCTTTTTTTGTTTCGGAGAGATGATTTTCTATCTCAAGTGGGAAAGAAAATCTGCATTTGCCCGGTTTACTGTTAGTAGCCAGATTAGCCTAGTAGCCAGATCCGCCCTGCAACTCAATGCCACCAATAAGCGAAAGTATGTTGAAAATAGAACCCATTACTCCTCACATCGGAGCTCGTATCCACGAATTAGAACTTTCTACATGCAGTGCTGATGAACTCGATAAGGTGTATCAAGCGCTTATTACCCATCAAGTGATTTTTCTCGACGGGCAGACTTTGTCTCCAGAACAACACTTGATGATTGCAGAACGCTTTGGAACGTTAGAACCTGCACATCCTTTCTTCCCTTGTGTGGAAAGTGCGCCCCAGGTGAGTGTGATTGAAACAACCCGTGGCAATGCGCCAATGGAAAGTTATTGGCATACCGACTTAACGTGGCGCAGCTTGCCGTCGAAAGCTTCCCTGTTGCATGCTCAACACATTCCAAGCGTCGGTGGTGACACTATCTGGTGTTCTATGACGGCGGTTTTTGAATCTCTAAATGAAGATATGAAAGCTAAGTTGAGAGGCTTATCGGCGACTCATTCTCTGGTGGCCTTTGAAGGTATAGAGTCAGAAGACATTGAGCTCGATTGGCACAAATCCTTAATCAAAACAGCACAGGAGAATCCGCCAGTGGTTCACTCTGTTGTTCGAGTTCATCCTGAAACGGGTAAAGAAACGCTCTATATCAATGAACAGTTTACGCGTTATATCAATGAGCTCGACCGCAAAGAGAGTGATGTTTTACTCAGCCAACTGTTTGAAATTGCGAGACGCCCTGAGTTTCAAGTTCGTTTCAAATGGGACAACGGCTCAATGGCGATCTGGGATAACAGGGTAACGCAACATTACGCAGTGATAGATTACGGCGATACTCCAAGAAAAATGCATCGAGTAACAGTGACATGACAGTAAGTAAGAGGGGTAATTGGTGTAGGCGCTAGCGGACAAGTCTCAGGAACTCAGGTTTAGTGTCTGAATTAAAGTATAAAACTGAGACTTTATTCATCTAAGCTTAATAATAAAAACAAATCCGTCGGTTATTTGATTGAAACCCCACTGCTCGGACGTGATGTGTAATATAATCGGCGCCAAAATATAAGTATAAAAACCAAATCATAGAATTAATAAACGTCAGGGCTTAGAGAACAAAGTATTTCGTATGAACGCGATTCGTAAAGTTTACCAGTACGCAGAACCAAACCTTACTCTCGTAGGTTGGATGGGCTTTGTCGGCTTTCCAATTTACTACATTGTGTGGGAGTTTTTGTTTCCGCAGCCCTACGAAAACTTAGCGCTTCGCCTGTTTTGCTCGGTATTGTTCTTTGGCATTATATTTCGCAATCGCGTCCCATTTGAATGGCGAAAATACCTTCCGGCTTATTATCAAGTTGCCGTAACTATCTGTTTGCCAGGTTTCTTCTTCTACATGCTGCTAATGAATAATTGGTCCAACGTTTGGGTTATGTCATTCATGTCGGCTATTTTCCTCCATATTTTATTGGTGCACGTGACGAGAGTGATGTTTGCACAAACCTTTGCCGGTATTGGGATTGCTACCTTGTGTGCTTGGATTACACAAGGCTTCTACCTCGAACTCACAATGGATTGGACGCATGTGCCAATCTTTTTGTTTATCTACTTATTCGGCAACTTGTTCTACTTCCGCAATCAGGTGGAACATGAAAACAAGGTGTCATTGGCGAAGTCTTTTGGTGCGGGTATTGCCCATGAGATGCGAAACCCTCTAAGCGGATTACTTACCTCTATTGATGTTATGCAGTCTATATTGCCTAACCCTAAAAGTGGCGATCAAAAAGGGCAGTATGCGTTAAGCAATGAAGAAGTGATTCAGTTGCGTGAAGTGGGCGATGAAGCGATGGAGATCATTCATTCCGGCAACGAAACGATTGATCTGTTACTGACTTCAATTGATGAAAACCGCGTCTCTCGCTCTACGTTTAAGAAGCATTCAGCGCAAGCGGTGGTTGAGGATGCGATAGACAGCTTCAATTACAAACGTACCGCTGATAAGTCAGCAATCTCCTTGGATGTGCAGAGTAACTTTGAGTTCTTGGGCAGTGACACCTTGCTGAAATACGTCATGTATAACCTGTTCAAGAATGCGTTCCATCATCGTAGCCCTGAAGATTTTCATATTCATGTCACCATGTTCAGTGATGAAGTGACGAACCAGATAATGGTGACGGATAACGGCTCTGGTATTTCGAGCGATATCATTCGTCGTATTTTCCAAGACTTTTACACCACAGGCCAGTCGGGTAATTACGGTTTAGGTTTGCCATTTTGTCAGAAGGTGATGCGCTCGTTTGGTGGTGAGATTAAATGCCAGTCTGAAGTGGATCAATGGACACAGTTCACGATGATTTTCCCCTCTTTGACTTCCAATTCGGTAGAGGAAATCAAGAGCGAACTGACTAAACTCAAGACGGTGCTGATGATCAGTGATCAGACAGTGCTTTCCAGTAAAATGACTGAAATATCTCGCTTTATGGGTTTTGACCTCGAGATTTTGGATGTGGCATCAGCGCTTCAGAATAAGGAATATCAGTTTGAGTTCGACTTGATTTTCGTTGATATGGAGAGCTTGGATTTAAGAGCCAATTGCCTCGATAAGATTGAATCGTTACTTTCGTTCACTGAGGCGCGAATCATTTACTTGTATGAGCGTCATCCTATCAAGCGTGTGCGTAACATCTCTTTCGAGCCTATTTGGGTGGAAACACAAGTCTGGCTACTGAATACTAAAGCGACTATCGATCGTTTACTGTTTGACTCCAACTATGTGATGCCATCGGTTGCTGTAAAACCGCTAGAGGCCACCACTAAGCGTACCATTATGGTGGTCGATGACAACGAGTCTCTACGCCGATTTACTGCAATGTTATTGGAAAAACAGGGCTTTGATGTTGTGCAGAAAGAAGACGGCCAACAAGCCTTAGATGCGCTTGACACCGACGACATCGACTTGATCCTAATGGATATTGAAATGCCAATCATGGACGGTGTTGAAGCTTCTCGCCGTATTCGAAGTGCCGACAAAGAATACTCTTCGGTGCCGATTATTGCTCACACGGGTGACAGTTCTCCCGTTACCTTGGAAAAGATGGAATCGTCAGGCATGTCGGACTTTATTGTTAAACCTGCCGATAAAAACCGACTGTTCGATAAAATTGCTCACTGGATTTAGCGAGTGTAATAGTCTGTAGTTCACGGCCATTGGGTAGACATAGATACAAGAAAGAGCTCAGCGAATTGCTGGGCTCTTTTTGTATCGCGACATGATAGCGTCCATTCAGTCCTGCCGTTGGTGTTGGTTATAAATATGGTTCGAACAAGGTTACACGAACTCTAACTCGGGGTGATGGTACGCTTCGTGACAAACAGTGAGCACATGGTCAATGTCTCTTGGCGTCATGTCGGCATTCACTGAAAAACGGATGATGTTTTTGTTCTTGCCAGTAGCAGGGCGGCAGAAAACCGCACCGAACACATCACGTTCTTCTAAGAAGTCTCGCACACGCTCCGTGTTTCTTTCATTGCCGCACTCTAGCGCTACAATTTGAGACTCACTGCGGATATTAAAGCCAATTCGCTTTAGCCCCGTAGTCAGCGATTTTGCCCGATTGAATAAGGCTTCTCGTTTGTCTTCCGCACCTTTGATCACCTCTAACGTTTTCTCTAAACGAACCACCTCTTGTGGTAACACTGTTGAGCTGAAAATCGCAGGGTACGCCACAAACGGCAAGGTTCTAGACAGTTGTTTAGGACCAAGGATTGCCCCAGCGCGATAAGCAAAGGTTTTTGCCAAGCTAACGGTGATGAAGTCGACTTGGTTGGTGAGTCCTAACGCTTGCACTAAGCCTGCACCATTTTCTCCATGTGTACCCAGTGAATGGGATTCATCAACGACGACCGCACAATCAAACTCTTGCGCCATTTCGTAGATGTCACGCAGTGGGGCAATGGTTCCTATTGTGCTGTAAACCGAGTCGACAACAATGACGCCTGAGCCGTGGCGTTCTAACTGTTTGCGTAGGTGATTCATATTGTTATGCATAAACGGGTGGGCAACTGCGCCGGCAGCGCGGATTCCTTCCCAAAGCGACATGTGTGCAAGGAAATCAATATACACAGGTGTGCCCGGTGGGCAGATGGTTTGCAATAGCCCAATATTGGCCGCCCAGCCCGATTGAGAAAGCAAACAGCTCTCCATTCCAACATAGTTCGCAAGCTCAGTTTCGAACGCAGGTTTAGACTGATCATCTTGTAAGAAAATGGCAGACATCACCACGTTGTCATCGTGCTCACAGATCGCCGCTTGATGGGCTTGTTGGATCTGTTTGTTGTGTGACAGCGCTAGGTAATCATTGCTCTGCATCACAACGGCACTGCGCTGGGGGCGTTTACCCAATACCAAATGCTTTTGGCTTTGGTTCTGGGTAATCAGGTCTTGAATATAGAAGTTCAAGCGCTCTTCGATAAAGGAAGGTAGTGGTTTGTTTTTTGTTTTATCACTCATAATAGTTCTCTTCAAATACAGGAAAACGCCAGCGCTGACGGCTGTATATTGACGATAAAAAGTGATGTGTCATTAGCCAAGTTGCATAAATTTGTGGGTGCTTGCAAACTCAGCATTTAAGGGTTTTGAGGCGAGTGGGTTTCCTTACGGTTCGGGGCTTTAACCGAATCAACATAGGAATAATAGCCTTCTTTTTTATGACAAAAGGCTATTAAAATTCGGTGTTCGAAAGGCTTTAAAAAAGCTGATTTGAAAGGCTACGGGCTGTTAGCTGTGAATATGGATAAGCTCGATTAAGGCATCCAATTGCTTCTTGGCTTCACCCTCTAACGAATACCCAATATTGATGCGTAAGCAATTGCTGTAAAGGTCGAGAGTGCTGAACAGGTGTCCAAGCCTAATATCAATGTTCTGGTCGGCAACGGCCTGAGCAAAGGTTAACTGGTTCAAGTTTGGGATTTGCAGCCAAAGCACCATGCCACCTTGTGGGTTACTTATCTTCACATCTTGAGGAAGGTGCTGAGCCAAATAACTTAGGTATTGCTGGCGCAAAGACAAGATCTGAGAGCATCTTCTTCTCACGTGCTTAGCGTATTGGCCAGATTCAATAAAGTCAGCAACCGCAAGTTGAGTAGGCAGGGCAATGCCATAGCTCGCAGCTGAGAACTGAGCCTTGTACTCGTTGATAAACCTCCCCGGCAAACACCATCCCAAACGGTAACTCGGTGACAAACTTTTCGATACTGATCCACACCATAAGACATAGCCGCCTTTGTCGTAGTATTTCGCGGGGAGTGGTGTGTGTGAGGAGTAGGACAGTTCAAGATACACGTCATCTTCAATGAACGGTACTCGATATTGATTCGCTAATTCGGCAAGCTTCTGTTTTTGACTTGCCGACATATTGATCCCTTGAGGGTTCATATGAGAGGTACAAAAGATCGCGGCATCGACTCGCTTGTTCTTCAAATGCGCTTCTAGCTGTTGCAAGTCGACACCATCATCGAGCGATGGGATTTCTATGATCTGGCGTGACATCTTTCCGAGTAACTCCAGAATTCCATTGAAACAAGGAGAGCTGATCGCAATGGTGTCGCCTTCTTTGGTACACGATTCGAGAGCAGCTTTAATCGCCGACATACAGCCTGCGGTGATCACTATCTCTTCAGGTGAAAAATGGACATCGAGCTTGGCAAAGTGAGTGGATAGTGCGTGTCGCAACATCGGCTCGCCTTGTGTATCTGGGTAGTGGTTGAGCCTACTTCCCATCCGTTTAATAGCGCGACGAAAACTTCGTTCCAATTCAACGATCGACTGCTCATCATTGGTGGTGCTCGAAACCCCTAACGGCCCGTTGATTGAGTTGTGGGTCGAAGAGGTTTGCTTAACACTCGATATCTTACTCTCAAACTGTGCCCACTCAGGCGTTGAGTGAGACGGCTTGTGAGGCGAGACAAAATACCCCGCTTGCGGTCGAGAATGTATCCAGCCTTGTGATTCCAGTTCTTGGTAACAGCTCACCACGGTCGACATGCTGATGGCTTGTTGCTTGGCCAATTGACGTAGCGAAGGCATGCGTCCGCCTTCCGGTCTTTTGCCTGTTTCTATCTCATCGATAAACTGATTGGCTAGCTTTCTGTAGATACTCATTGTCACGACCGTTGTTAACTGTACTGGTTTTTATTATAAAAATTGTATCTGTACTGGTTTTATTGTTCAAGGGATACTCATTCGAAACAAAGGAGGGGTCAGTATGAAAAGAAATGATTTGTTGTTAGCGGTATTCGTCATGGCGATTTGGGGATTCAACTTCTCGATGATCAAAATGGGTGTGACTAATGTTCATCCGTTGTTGGCAACCGCCGCGCGTTTCTCGCTAGCGGTAATTCCAGTGATATTTTTTGTAGCGAGACCTAATGTCGCTTGGCGTTACTTAGTCAGTTATGGCTTTGTGTTCGGTGTGGGTATCTGGGGTATGGCTTCATGGTCGATCACTGCTGGTTTATCGTCTGGGCTTTCATCGGTCTTGCTTTCAACCAACGTATTAATCGGCATGGCGGTTGGCGTGTGGTTGTTCAAGGAGAGTGCTTCTATTCGTAAATTATTGGGTGCGATGCTAGCTATGTGTGCGTTGGCGGTATTGGTATCTGCAGCAACGGGCAATGTCACCGTTAATGGCGTGATCTTGATTATGATTGCGGCGTGCAGTTGGACCTTGATGGGCGTGATTGTTAAGGCATCTAAAACCACTCAAGCTTTTGCATTTAATGTCTGGGGGATGTTGTTTGCTCCGATGCCATTAGTGTTATTTGCCGTGATGTTACATGGTGACCAAATTATCTGGCAGGGCATCGAACAATGGGATTGGAACACGACGATTGCGGTGCTGTTTCAAGCTTACCCAACCACGCTATTTGGTTATTGGGTATGGAATAAGCTGCTAATTCAATACCCGTTAAGTACGACCGCGCCGTTAACCTTGTTAGTGCCTATCTTCGCATTGATAAGTGGTTACTTTATGTATGACGAGGTGCTGTCTGTCGCTCAGGTTGTTGCATCAATACTGTTTCTTGTCGGGATTGGTTTGATTGTGAAACCTGCGAATACAACGAATACCAAAGCGACACAAACACTTGCCAAGCAAAAGTGATTGAAGAAACTGATATTGCATGACCAGCTTTGAATGACAAATAATACCTCGCACTTGTGAGGTCTTATTCTATGTATCGAATTTGATTAAAGTTATCTTATGGAAGGCGGTCAAGTTATCTGGAGAAACTTGTCAGTAATTGTTATGTTATATCGTATCAATAATGAGTGGCTAGATTACTCGACATTTGGACATCGATATCATGGATAAAATTAAACAAGTCTTGCTGGTTGCGGGAACACACGGCAATGAGCTCTCAGGTATTTACCTAAATAAGCTGATCAAAGAGGGCATGTATGGAGCTGATCGTTCAACGTTCGCTGCGACTTCTGTTATCGCAAATCCGAAAGCGGTAGAACAGAATGTACGATACCTAGATATAGACCTAAACCGTCAGTTTGCTGTGGGTGGTGAAGAAAGCGGATCTGACTTAGCTGAACAAGCGGTCGCGCGTCAGTTTGCCGAAAGGTATGCAAATCGAGAGCAACAATTGATCGTTGATTTACACAACACGACCAGCAATATGGGGGCGACATTAATCTTGCTGTCAAATGATGCTTTCTACCAAAAAATGGGCGCGTATGTGAAGCAACGTATGCCGGAAGCCAATATTCTTTTTGAAGACAGAAAACCGTGGGATGAGCAGCCATACCTGTGCACGGCAGGTGATCGCGGCGTCATGATTGAAGTAGGGGCTCAAGCGCATGGGTCACTCAAGTTCGACACTCTCAAACTGATGAAGCAGATGCTGACCTTAGTTCTTGATTACGTTGAGAACCATAACCTTAACCAAGTTAAAGCGTTACAAGACTACAGTGCTTTCTTCTATGTTGAGGAAGTGAATGTGCCACTTGGTCCTGATGGTATGCGAGTCGCTACGGTACACCCAGCGATTTGTGGCAGAGATTTCGAAGCCGTGAAGCAAGGTGAGCCGTTGTTAGCGACTTTCTTTGGTTATGATATCTATTGGGAGCGCGAACAAGATATCTATCCACATTTCATTAATGAGAGCGCTTACGCTAAAGCGAACATTGCGATGGCCTTGGCAGAGAAGCGTCTAGTTTCTGTAGGCTAAGAATTTTTCTAGGAGCTGATAAGACTGCTAATCCACAACAAGCAAATAAGCCCACTCGCTTTGGTATACAAGGTTAGTGGGCTTATTTCTTTCTATGACTTAAGCGATCATGCACTCAAGTAACTGGCTCTCAAGATCGTCGTCTATTTCTAGACCGATCACTTCTATTCTGGTTTCGATACACTCATCGAGTTCTGATTCCGTCAAGCCATCCTCTGTTAAGTTGTACCCGAAAATACCACTTTGAGTAATGAATACCGCTTTCATCCGCTCAGCTTTCAATCCAACTAAAAAGTGTCTCAAACGCTGGTGGTCAAACAGTTTCTCTGCAGAGAATCGCCAACCAACGCTTTCAAAACCTTCACCTTGGTTAGTCGCTTTGATCATGCCGCTTTCTGGCATTGGTAATTCTGAAGCGAGCGGCTTCTCTTGCTGGTGATGATGATGGTGGTGGTGCGCTTGTTGGCCAAAGAAGTTTGTATCTCCTTCGAACTCTTCAAAAGGGATTTTTCCATGGTGAGCGAAGACTAGCTTGGTATTCGGGTGACAAATTTCAGTCACGTATTCAGCCAGTTTCTCTGCGTCGCCATCTTGGTATAGGTCGACTTTGTTACCAACTACGGTATCGGCAATGGTGATTTGCTGATTGAAGGTATCGTGATCTGCGTAGCGAGAATCAGAGAGCTTCCGTGCATCGACTAAGGTAACGTTTTTCTGCAGTGATAGTACTTTACGGTAATGTTCAGAGGACAAAACTTGCAGCACTTCTTTAGGGTGACCAAGCCCTGTTGGCTCGATTAACAAACGATCGGGTTTGGCTTCGGTAAGCAGTTGATTGAGCGCGATTTGCATCGGTAAACCTGCCGCACAACACATGCAACCCCCGGGAACTTCACGAATGAACACTTGTTGTGTGGTCTGGTTGCCTTGAATCAAGCTACCATCAACGCCGATTTCTCCAAATTCATTCACTAGCACAGCCCAGCGTTCATTTTCTGGTTTGTTCTTCATCAGGTTGAGAATCGCAGAGGTTTTTCCCACCCCAAGGAACCCAGTAATAATGTTGGTTGGAATGCCTAACATAGGTGACTTATCAGAGCTCATTAGCAATTCTCCTATAGCCTTGAACTAGGGTGTGGTTGGCTGATACCACAGACTCTGAAAATGCAGAGTATTCAGGCGGTACTTTGGAGATGCTATTTAAGTCAAACCCAGAGCCTATATTGGTCATTGGTGGAACATGGAAGTTTTCCGGTAAATCGAGGCCATCTACTACACAGTTGTGGCGAATGACGCAACCTTTGCCAATCACAGCATTGAATACCACCGAGTTGAAGCCAATAAAGACATCGTCACAAACTTCACATGGCCCATGAATGATAGAGCGGTGAGCGATAGAAGAGCGTTCTCCAATGGTAACCGCTGCTCCTGCTTTTGAGTGTATGACGACACCATCTTGAATATTGGTATCGCGCTTAATCACGATTGCTTCCATGTCACCTTGTTCGTTAACCTCGTCGGCACGAATGACGGCGTAGGGGCCGATAAACACGTTATCTTCAATGATAACTTTCCCGCAGATGATAGCGGTCGGGTCAATGAAGGCGGTTTCCGACACGTTCGGCATATGGCCGCTAGGGTTTCTTCTTAACATATTGAGCTCTTTTATTTTTTAGTGCCGCTAGGCCTACCTTTACGAGTGGCCAGCGATTTATTCCGTTGTTTAGATGGTGGTCTGTGTCTTAGTCGAGGCTCTAACGTTCAAAAGAGAGCCTCATTGCCGGAGTTGGCTGAGTGCTTTGTTTGACGATGTCTTGAGTCTTTTGATCTGCGAATGCCTCAGGATGGCTATACACTCGGGCTCCATTTACCCATGTGTGCCTTATCTGAGCGGAGAACTCATGCCCTGAAAATGGTGACCATACACATTGGTATAAGCTGTTTTCATCGCTGACTAAGGTTGGTGCTTGCGAGTCAACCAAAACTAAATCGGCGTAGTAACCTTCACGAAGAAAGCCTCGGTCACGAATTGCATAGCGCAGTGCTGGGTTGTGAGACGTTTTCTCTACAACCTGAGTCATTGTCATTCTTCCTGACTTCACATGGTCAAACAGGGTTAATAAGGCATGCTGGACTAAAGGCAAACCGGCGGGTGCTTGTTCATAGGGAACCTGTTTTTCTTCCCATGTATGAGGTGCGTGATCCGTCGCAATAATGTCGATTTTTCCCGAATTCAAAGCCGCTAATAACGCGTTACGATCACTCGGGTATTTGATGGCAGGGTTACACTTAATCTGATTGCCCAACGTTGCGTAGTCTTGGTTGCTAAACCAAAGGTGGTGGACACAAGCTTCAGCCGTAATGTGCTTGTTTTGAATGGGGCCAGCTTCAAACAGTGAGAGTTCTTTCTCAGTCGTGATGTGCAGTACATGAAGTTGACTGCTGTGCTTTTTGGCTAGCTCTACGGCGTATGACGAAGAGGCGTAGCAAGCATTGGCGTCTCGCAGAGTAGGGTGGTCTTCAATCGTGAATTCGGCTTTCTCTTGTCTCAGTTTTTCTTGGTTTTGGGCAATGACAGGGCCGCTTTCACAATGGGTAACGATAAGGACGGGAGAGTCGCGGAATATAGCATCTAGCGCTTGAGGATCTTCCACCAATAGGTTGCCAGTGGAAGCGCCCATAAACACCTTCACCCCACAATGATTCTTAGGGTCGAGTTGTTTGATTTGTTCAAGGTTGTCTTCGGTCGCACCAAGGTAAAATGAATAATTTGCCAGTGAGCTTTGTGCTGCAATATCAAACTTTCGTTCTAATGCTTCAATGGTGGTGGTCGCCGGGTTTACGTTCGGCATTTCCATATAACTCGTAATGCCGCCAGCAACTGCAGCTCGTGATTCGGTGGCGATTGAGCCTTTGTGAGTGAGGCCGGGTTCGCGAAAATGGACTTGGTCGTCAATCATCCCTGGAAGGAGATAGCACCCTTGAGCGTCAATAATCTCATCGTCTGGTTTTGGTTCAATGTTGTTGGCAATTCTTTCTATTCGCTGGTTAACGATCAATAGATCCGATTCGGCAATGATGCCTTCATTGACCAAGTGGGCATTCTTGATGAGTGTTGCAGACATAGCGGTTCATTCTTCCTTTTTGATTAGTGCTAATGCTGGGGGAGTGTTTAATAAAATAGCGTTACGGCTATGCTTCTTAGAGCTTAGAGCTTATGTATCGACGCATTCATCACATACGCAGCTAATCTCTAACTGGGGGCTTGTTACAGTAAAGCCTTCTTGCTTTGCGTGAGATTGGAGATCGCGAATGATGGAAGGGGCGATGGTTTGTTCGCTGATTTTGTCGCACTTAGAGCAAATCAAAAACTGCGGGATGCCGTGCTCATGATCGCAAAGGATATGGTCGCAAAGTATGTACTTATTAGAGACTTGCAGTTTGTGCGCTAAGTGCTGCTCTTCAAGAAACTCCAACACTCGGTAAACCGACATCGCTTGAACGTGTTGATCAAAGTGTTCCTTACAATACTCAACGATTTCATACGCAGACAGCGCTTTGTCGGCATGAACCAGTGCACGCAGTATCAACAGTCTTTTAGCGGTAAACTGTTTTCCGTTCGTTTTACAGCCTTGTTTTACGTGCTCGATGATCGCTTCGATGTCTCTCATTCAATCCACAAAATTAGTGATAATGTAGATATGTTATAACATAACAGTTGATTGCGGGGAACGAACTTTCACTTAAAGAACCTCTAGGTGGGCTCTCTCTTTTCAGGCTTACTTTGTAGATGAATAATAGCCGTTTATTGCCCATCATTTTGCATGTTGTGCCAAAGAAGCTTTCTTATAATGATTGGATTACTGATTAAAACCCCAAAAGAGAGTGGGTTGTTATAAGTGAATTCGAATTAAATTCTGAAATGATACAAATCTCATATTTAATAACGCTTATTTAGTAACCTCTGTTGAGTCCCATATCAAATCAAGTGGCTGATTTTATTGGGTATCGGAGAAAAGTCTCAAAAATTATTATTTAGATCGCTAAAGTTTTAAATTCTACTAAATGTTATTTGCATGGGATATAACTCCATTTGGTGGCTGTTGAATAGATGGTTTTTAGCTATATATGTGAATTTTGAAGCGAGTTATCTTTCTGATTTGAAAGAATAATTAAATAGTTAAGATAAAAAAGTTGGCGAAAATCAGAAGCTTGGCATACACTTTCCTTGTAAATGACCTTATCTCATTGATTGAATAGGGTAAATGCTTTGGCGCTACTCACGATAGTAGCAATGTTTAACATAGCTTTGAGGAAAGTTTTATGGCACTCACTAAGGCCGATTTGGCTGAGAACCTGTTTGAGACACTCGGATACAGCAAGCGGGATGCCAAGGAAACGGTTGAAGTGTTTTTCGAAGAAGTTCGTAAAGCACTCGAAAATGGCGAACAGGTAAAACTGTCTGGTTTTGGTAATTTTGATCTTCGCGAGAAAAACGAGCGACCTGGTCGTAACCCGAAAACTGGTGAAGACATTCCAATTTCTGCTCGACGTGTTGTTACTTTCAGACCGGGACAAAAACTAAAGGCCCGAGTTGAAAATATTAAAATCGAGAAGTAGCCAAGCAATAGACCACGCCTAGCGTGGTCTTTTTGTTTTTAGTCTGGCAATTATTGTTGTTTCTCTCTTTCAGTCTTTTATCATCTCGCATCTCGCATCTCGCATCTCGCATCTCGCATCTCGCATCTCGCGCATTCTATATCGTACGTATTTCCATACATTGACGCCTCACTTTAGTTATTACCCATACATTTAAAATGGACAGCTAGAGAGTATGAAATAAGTCTATCTTATTGGTTTTTTAAATCCGTTCAGTGAAATTGAACAGAGGTTAAATCTAATTGAATTTAAATCGGCCGAGTGATTTGCTGTAATGTGCTCAATAAACAGCCAGTTAATCTATTTTGTTGATCTAAATCTAAGGAGAAGCTTTGCGTAAGTCCGCTTTAGCTTTGATGTTACTCTTTTTATCGACTGTCGCTTCGGCAGCTGAGTACCAGCAACTCGCCAATATGTGCATTGCTTGTCATGGCAGTAACAACGATACCTCGTTTCCCTCTATCCCCAACCTTAAGTGGCAAAACCAAGTCTACCTTACTGAGCAACTGACTGACTTTAAAAGTGGTAAGCGTGAGGACAAAACGATGTCCAAAGTCGCGCAACTATTGTCAGAAGAAGACATCAAGAAGTTAGCTAATTACTTTTACCAACTGAACAACACAGGGTCACCACAATGAGTTTAGATAGAAGACAGTTCCTTAAAGCCGCGCTTTCAGCAACCGCAGTATCTGCATTACCGGTGTCGTGGGTATTTGCCGCGAATCGCCCTGAAGATTTAGCTGCACTGGACATCAATGCATTAACGTGGGCAAAAGCAGAAGATCTACCGGATTACTACACCGTTTTAAATACCAACCCTTTGAATGCGTATCCGCCAGAAAGTATGCTTGCACCTGCTGTGACTCCTGCAGATGTTCCCTTTGTTCGTTGGAATGGTTTGATGCCAGATTTTACGGAGATGGACCCAGATACTTGGACCTTCGAAGTGAAAGGTGAGTCGGTTAAACAGAGTAAAACCTACACAATTGCTGAGCTCAAATCTAAGTTTAAACATCACACGCAAAGCCTAGTATTGGAGTGTGGTGGTAACAGCCGTAACAATTTTTATCCGAGCACTAAAGGCAACCAATGGAACAATGCTGGTGTCTACTGTTCACAGTGGACAGGTGTGTTGCTCAGTGATGTGCTTAAAGACTGTGGCATTAAGGATGATGCGGTTTACGTTGGTAACCATGGCTTTGATAAACACTTGAGTGGTAAAGGTGAGGCGATTTCACGTGGCGTTCCTATTGCAGCGGCGATGAACGATAACGCCTTGATTGCATGGGAAATGAATGGCGAGCCGATTCCATATCTCCATGGTTATCCGCTACGAACGGTATTTGGCGGTCGACCGGCTTCAGTTTCTCAGAAATGCACAACAGGCATCAGTATTCGAAACAAGATTCATGATGGCCATAAGATGGCGGCTCCTGCTTATCAAGTGCCTAAGAACCCAATCGCTCCGGGTGAGAAAGTAGATAACAAAGATTTCCGAATCATTGAAGAGATGATTGTGAAGTCGCTGATTACTTCTCCAAAAAGCGGGACAGAGTTTGCGCTTGGTAAAAAGGTTAAAGTCAGTGGTCATGCTTGGGCTGGGTTAAGAACCGTTGAGAAGCTGCAAGTGAGTTACGACTACGGTACCACTTGGCACGATGCAAAGCTGAATAAGCCAGTAAACAAGGGCGCTTGGCAACAATGGGAAGCCGATCTAGACCTTCCTATGACCGGCTATTATGAGATCTGGGCGAAGGCGACCGATAGCGAAGGCGATAGCCAGCCAGTCGTGCAACCGCAATGGAATCCTAAAGGTTACCTGTTTAATGGTTGCCATCGTATCGCAGTAAGAGTGTCGTGATGCTGTCTATTTCCAATAAGCCTATTGATGGCAATTCTAAACTTACCAATCTGATTGATGGCCAGTCATTTCATGCAGACTCAAGTCCTGTCAGCAAGCGCAGTTACCGTAAAGGCATAATGAGAGCGGCATTGGTGTGTAGCTTATTAACGTCGATGCTCGTTCATGCTGAAGACGTTCCAGAGAACCCGAAAGAGTACTACGGCGTAGATAAAGCCTCGGGGCTGATCATGGCACCCGGTTGGGAGACCGTGAAAGGGCAATGTAACGCCTGCCATACCAGCTTAATCGTTGCTCAGAACAGCGGAAACAGAGAGCAGTGGCGTGAAACCATTCAGTGGATGGTCGACACTCAAGGGCTGTGGGATCTGTCTGATACTTGGGATCCGGTATTGGATTACCTCAGTACCTACTATCAAGACAAAGGCATCGATATGAACAAGTATCGTCGTAAACCAATTGATAGCGCTTTGATGCCACCTATGCCGGGAGAAAGCCAATGATCATCAATCGATTAAAGCGAACCTCTCTTGTGAATGGAATTGTTGCAAATGGAGCTGTTGTTAATAGAGTTGCTGCCAATAGAGCTATTGCGATAGCCGCTGCTGCAATAGTTTTGTTGCTGTCGGCGTGTACTGATGAACAGCCGAGCACTGAAGATAAAGTTGCCTCGCGAGTCGAATCATTAGGAATAGAGTCGAAACCAGCGCCGCAGCTTGAAGTGGAAGCTAAATCTGAGGTTGAAACGCTTGTCGATAGCAAGGTAATCACCAAAGATTACATACCTAGCTTAGTGTCAGGTGAAAAGTTGGTTCAGAATCTATGTAGCCAGTGTCATGGCGACAAAATTATTCCCTTCGTACAATCTTATCCAAACATCAAAGGTCAGAAAGCGGGGTATATTCTTAAACAACTGCGTGGTTTTAAAAGTGATGAACGCCAAGATTTGTACATGCAGTCTGTGGTCAAACACCTTTCAGATGAAGACCTACAAGACGTAGCCGCGTTCTATGGTACGTTGAAGCCATTGGACTTATACAATCGCACTAAAGAGTATTATCACAAGTAGGTGAGCTTTCTCTGGGAACACTAGTTAAGTTGGTCTCTACGAGGTTCGGTGGGTAAAACAGTAGATAACGATAAGCAAAACAATAGATAAAACAAAGGGCTGCGATTATGCAGCCCTTTGTCGTTCTTGTTTATGATAATTGTTTAGTCAGTGACTAAGCCGCTTTAATGTGCGTTGTGATGTACGGTTGCCATGCTTGTTGGTAAAGCTCTAAAGATTGGCGTCTTAGGCTATTAATTTGTGCCGCTTCGATATCGTTGATTGGGCGATGTTCTGCAATTGCGTGACGCTCAATGCCTTGGATAATTTCGTACAGCTCGTGCTCAGGACCACTTTTCACATCAGCAATTGCTTTTAAGTGAAGTTGAACCTCTGCAATGATGTTGGTTTTAGGTAAACGAACCAACAAGTTAAGGTCACGGTAGCCAGAGTCAGCTGGTGATTTAAACTTGTTTTTCAGCTTAACAACGTCTGCTTCACGGCTTAACGCTTCGTAAACTTCAACCAAGCTCTCGACATCGTTTGCGATGATAGTTGCACGGGCTAAGTCGGTAATTTTTGTCACATCACCATCAAGCTCAAGGGCGATTTTTTCTTCTGCACGAGCTTGAGATTTAACGCCAGCAAATAGCGCTTCAGAATTGGTGAGTAGGGCAGTACTTTTACAGATAGTTTCTAATTCAGCTTGGCCTTGATGCGCTTTGCTGTACAGAATATCGAAGTCGGTGTAAGGCTGAGTCGGGCGTGAGTCGAAGGCTTTGATGCCGTAAAGGCCGCTCAAACTATGACGGAATACGTTTGAAGATACTTGGTTTTGCGCAGGAGTGCGCGTTTGATCAGTTGAACTTGTTGAAACAGGTGCTGCTGCGAATGCAGGCGCTCGGCTCAATACTAGAAGCATTAGGGCCGTCGTACGGAGAAATACACTCATTCAAACTCCAAAATACAAGGTTACAAAAAACGGGTAGTCAAAAGGGGTAACCAGTAACGCACAAGAGTAAAAACAGCTTAACTAAACTCACTACATATTAAATGGGGCTAGCTAAGACAGAAACCAACTCTAACGTTTAATATTGCTTTAAAATGTGAAGATATAGACAAATAATCCAACCGTTAGTTCCGCAATTATCAGAACTTTGAACTTAGCCAGTTTCTGATTTTATCGAAACCAATTTGGTACTTTAAACCAAGCTAAGGTTGCTCTTACCTCTCTATACTGTACCCTTGCATTATGACTGTTTAACATGAACGAAAGATGAATAATCCTGAATTTTGGCACAATAAATGGGCAGCCAACCAAATTGGTTTCCACCTCGAAGATGTAAACCCACTTCTGATTAAATTTTGGGAAAAGACTGAGCCTAGCTACGAGAAGAGTGTGTTTGTTCCACTTTGTGGTAAAAGTGAAGATCTGATTTGGCTAGCTTCAAAGCATGAAGATGTTCAAGGTGTCGAGTTAAGCCAGATTGCGGTTCGCGCATTTTTTGCAGAGCACCTTTATACCCCGACTGTGACTCAAATTAGCGGTCAGCACGAGCTCTACCAATTCGATGAACTGAACATCTACACGGGCGATTACTTTTCAGCGCCAATCCAGCCTGTCGATACCATTTATGATCGCGCGTCTTTAGTCGCATTGCCTGAAGAGATGCGAGTGCAGTATGTAGAGCGTTTGAAACAACTGCTGAAACCGGGTGGTAAGATCCTTCTGGTGACTCTAGATTATGACCAAAGCGAGATGGCGGGGCCTCCGTTTAGCGTACCTAAACTAGAGATCACTCAGTTGTTCGCTGGATACAAAATCACATTGTTGAATCAAGATATTGCAGACGATGAACATCCGAAGATTGCCAAAAAAGGCTTGTCTCGATTTAGCGAAGAAGTGTACTTGATTGAGTCAGGCGCTTAAGCGCAGTGAGCTCTCTAACGAAAAGACCGCTTCAATAAAAAAGATAACACCAACAAAAAGACGGGCTCGATAGCCCGTCTTTTTTTTGTTCAGATTTGAACTCGTGATTGTTCAGATGCGAGAATGTAATGGTTCAGATTTGAGTTAGTCATTACCAATTAGTAGTCATTAGCTAGAAAATAGTAATTAACAGCTAGTAAATCACTTTTACTTTAGAAGCACTCTCAATTGCATCTTCAATCGCAGTCTCAGTGCTGTTGCGACGAGTCAGCGCCACACCTAGACGACGGCGACCATCGATATCAGGTTTACCAAACAAGCGAACTTGCGTCTGTGGTGCGTCTAGCGCCTCTGTAAGACCTTCAAAACGAATGTTGGTTGAAGTGCCTTGGCCTAGAATAACCGCTGATGCACATGGGCCGTATTGCGTGATAGATTTGATCGGCATACCGGTAAAGGCACGTACGTGCAGTGCGAATTCAGATGAGTCTTGAGACATCAATGTCACTAAGCCAGTATCGTGTGGGCGAGGGGAGACTTCGTTGAAGATCACGTGATCGCCTTTAACAAACAGTTCGACACCAAAGATACCGTGACCACCTAGTGCGTTAACCACTTGTTCAGCCGTGTATTGCGCGGCTTTAAGTGCATTGTCTGACATCACTTGTGGCTGCCATGATTCACGGTAATCACCGTCTTCTTGGCGGTGACCGATAGGCGCACAGAAGTGAACACCGTCGACTGCGCGAACGGTTAGAAGGGTGATCTCGTAATCAAAGTCGATGAAGCCTTCAACGATTACACGACCCGCGCCAGTACGACCACCTTCTTGTGCGTAGTCCCAAGATTTCTGGATGTCTTCTTCTGTTTTGATAACGCTTTGGCCTTTACCTGAAGAGCTCATTACCGGCTTAACAACACAAGGCATGCCCACGAATTCAACAGCGGCTGAGAAATCTTCAAAGGTGTCTGCAAAGCGGTAAGGAGAAGTGCTCAGTTTTAGTTCTTCTGCGGCTAGACGACGGATACCTTCGCGGTTCATTGTTAGCTTGGTCGCATTCGCAGTCGGAACGACATTTAAGCCTTGTGCTTCTAGCTCTACCAGTTTGCTGGTGGCAATAGCTTCAATTTCAGGAACCACATAATCAGGCTTTTCTAGTTCAATGATCGCTTGAAGTGCATCGCCGTCTAACATGTCTAATACATGGCTACGATGCGCAACTTGCATCGCTGGTGCGTCTGCATAACGGTCACAAGCAATAACTTCCAAACCTAAACGTTGGCACTCGATAGCAACTTCTTTACCGAGTTCACCTGAACCTAATAGAAGTACACGAGTAGCATTTTCACGAGTAGCAGTACCAAACATAGAAATTCCTTCCGATCTTTTGAACGATTGATTGAAAACGGGGTGATCATACTTATTTCAATGACAAAAGCAAACGTTTGCGCAAGTTGTTGCGTTAATTACAGGCATAAAAAAAGCAGCCCTGTTAAATAGGGCTGCTTATTTAAATTTTTGTTAATTATATGTACTTAGATTGCTAAGTAAGTCACTGGAATGTCGGGATTAATCGCTTCTAATGTAGATTGCGTATCCGCTAGGTGACTGATGCTACCTTCCGCGATTTCAACCAAAGCAGCACTTTCAATTTGTTCGAAATCGAAGCCAGCCAGTTTAAGTTGAATTAACGCGACTTGCAGAGGTGGTAGGCTCGGGTTGAACGCTGCGTTTTCAGCGTAAGCACCCGTAAAAATTTCACCTGACGTCAGTTGTAGCGAAACACCACTTAGGTTTTTGGTGTAAGGAGCATGGCTGCGGTTTAGTGCTGCTAGTGCTTCTACAACAATAGGCGTTGTTTCTTCGGTCGTGTACTTATGATCAAGCTTTGTCATTAGGCCAGTTGTCACACCTAAATCAGCAGGGCCGAATGAGTCTGGTAGGTACTCTTGCAGAGACATTTCATCACGTTGTGGAAGCTGAACTTTAAGTTCTTTTGCTGTTGTCAGTTCGTTCATGAATTGACGACAGTGACCACAAGGACTGAAGTTGATGGTGATATCTGAGATACCTAGTTCGCCTTTCATCCAAGCGTGGCTGATTGCAGATTGCTCAGCGTGAACGGTTTGACCAAGTTGAGCACCAGCGATTTCAAGGTTTGCACCAAAATACAGAGTACCAGACAAACCACGCACGATTGCACCAACATAAAAGTCAGATAACGGAGCGTAAGAATACGCAGCGGCAAAAGGAAGTAGCGCAATACGTAGTTCGTCATCCGCTAGACCACTTGCTTGCAGTAGGCTAGCAAATTGTTCTGGAGACAATGTCGCGTCAAAGTTGTCTGCTAATACGATGTCACTCAAAAGCGCTTTCATTGATGATGGAGCACTTTCCAGCGCCAGGGTAATACGACTGTTCATGTTGAATCCTTAATTGACCTTAGGCTTTAAGTTTATGCATTGCTCAGGAATTTTCTGTGATAAAGATCACTATTGAATTGTTGTTGTTACATTGGTTTGCATAATTAGAGTGAGGTCACACTTGAAATCGATTACAAGAGCCATTTATACAGCTGATATCGCACTTAGTGCTCGTAAAAGACCGTGACTTGACTGCTATTGCTAAATAAATGCGAATAAAAAGCCCAAACAGACACTGTAATAAACAGCATTCTGGTTGGGCTGAATCGCGTAGTGATCGTTTAGGTTAAGAGTAGAACCAAACCACGAGCGAAAATATACTCGGTGCGATGATTGAGGTAATGACGCCACAAAGCACAAGAGCCAAAGAACTGAATGCTGCATCTTCCTGATTCTTTTCCGCACAAGTCGCGGTGCCTAAAGCGTGAGACACGGTACCCATGGTTAAACCACGGGCGATCGGGCTCTTAATACCAATGAGATTGTAGATTGGATAAGCAAAAATTGCCCCAAACAGACCAACAATCAATACCAGTATTGCCGCAATCGCTGCTTCACCACCTAAATGGCTCGATACTTCCATCGCAATTGGTGTGGTGACTGACTTACCTAATAAACTCGCAATCAAAGTTAAGTCAGCTTTAAAAGCCACTGCGATTAATGCTGTCGTTGTCATCGATATCACACTGCCTAGCGTGCAAGCAAAAGTGATGATGCGCCAGTTTGCTCTGATTTGAGGTAGCTGTTCGTAAAGCGGATAAGCAAGGGCAACAACCGCAGGCTGCAGCATGTAGGTAATCCAGGTGTTGTCAGCATAGTAAGTCTCAAACGGTACTCTAAAGAACGTGAGAATCGGAATGATGATACCAATGCTGATAAGCAGGGGATTACAAAGCGGTGAGTTTACTTTTTGACTTACCCAGCGAGCAAACAGGAATACCACGATGGTGAGTAGAATCCACATGATCAGTTACCTCTCGAAAGCAAGCGGTCTAAAAACCATGATAAGGACACCAACACCAGCAACGTGCCACCAACGGCGCTCGCCATAATTGGCAATGCGTTCGCGATGAGCATGTCGAAGTGATCCATCAACCCAACACTGATCGGAACAAACAATAAGATCATTAGGCGGATAATCAAGCTTGCACCGGGTTGTACCCAGTGCGAAGGAACAATACCAATCACCATGGCGGCAAACAGAATCAACATGCCAAAAATACTGCCTGGGATTGAGGTATCCAAAAAGTGCTGTAACGCGTTACCTGCTGTAAGTGCACCTATGATTAAGGTGAAGGAGATTAAGCAGTAAACCAGTTGGATCAATCTTTCTTTCAAAGTGTTACGTCTCTTGATAATGGAATTAGCTAGCTAACTTTTCTACGTATTGATAAACCGCCTTCAAGATAGCCATTTTCTTCTCGTCGCTTTCATGTTCATGCGCGAGGTTTTCAAGGTTGAGCATGTACTCTTCTAAACGGCACTCATAAAACTCACGACAATGGTTCGCCCATTTCAATTGCTCAGCTTCGTCGAGCGTCCATGGGAAGTTACGCGCACGGTAACGGAACAGTAACGGTTTAATTCGTTCGTCACTGAAGGTGATATCCAAAGCTGCCAAGTTGTTCGGGTCAGTTTCACGAATGATGTTCATCGCTGTTTTATCAGCAGGTGAAAAGAAACCGTCGTAAAGGTGTGTATCAACATCATCACTCTTTTCGTACTCACGCTCTTGTGAGTACAGGCCGATCAGTTTTTCGCGGATCTCTGGATGTTCGCGCAGCAGTGCCAAGTTCTTCAAGCATTGTTGGCGATCGATACCGATGGTTTCGGCATTGTCAGCCGTCAGCGTTTTGGCTGGAGCAAGAATAGGGCACTTGTTCAGTTGAACCAATTTGATGGGTACGGGTAGCTCGTCTTCACCCAGTTCACTGCGTTTGGTATAGAGTCTGTCTCTGAGTTCATCAGCGTCCAGTTCTAACAGTGGGCTTGGATCTTTGGCTAAATCAACCACGATAACCGCATTTTGATTGGTTGGATGCCAAGCCATAGGCACAATCCAGCTGGTGTAGTTGCAGTCACGGCCAAACATGCCAGAAACGTGCATCAATGGTGTCATGTTTACGATATCAACCAGGTCATTCAGCTTACGCTTATGACGCATGTTGTAAAGGTAATCAAACATCTTAGGTTGTGCAGCTTTCAGCTTCTTCGCTAACTCGATGGTCGCAATAACATCGGCCATCGCATCGTGCGCGTTTTCGTGTTCAATGCCATTTGCCACAGATAGGTGTTCCAGTTTGAAGCTTGGATAACCTTCTTCATTCTCTGGCCAAACAATGCCTTCAGGACGCAGTGCGTGTACGGCGCGCATTACATCTAACAGATCCCAACGTGAGTTGCCGTTCTGCCAGCTCCACGCATATGGGTCGATGAAGTTTCGGTAACAGGTGTAACGCGTTACTTCATCATCAAATCGAATACTGTTGTAGCCAAGGCTTGTGGTGTTTGGTTTGGCTAACTCAGCATGGATCTTAGCGATAAACTCAGGTTCAGGAAGACCTTGTGAAGCCGCTTTCTGTGGCGTGATACGGGTAATCAATGCAGCTTCAGGTGCAGGGAGGTAATCAGCAGGAGGTTGGCAATAGATAACCAGAGGCTCTCCAATAACATTGAAATCTTGGTCGGTACGAACACCTGCAAACTGACTCGGACGGTCTTTTGCTGGGCTAACGCCCCAAGTTTCGTAATCGAAAAAGAAGTAGGTTGGCTGATTATCTGAACTCATTGAATTTCCTGAACAGCAAGCGCGGAACGTTTACTGTGGCTGAAGGTTAGTTTTGTTCAGTATCTGATAGTATGCGGTACGCGTGCAACCCAGATCACAAATAAATTGCCGGAAAACGGTGCTTTACTATTCAATCGAGTCAGTGGGGAAGGTTTTGAAACCAATTGTGGCTTTTCTATAGTCGTGATTCTGCCTAGTTACCTCTTTTTACCTATCTTTTCACCTTAGCCGTTGTATGGCGATGAGTCGGGTTTTAAGGTTGACCGCGAATGAGTTTGTTTGTCTTTTACTGTAAACCTGTGTCATTAGAAACACGCTCGTTGTTTTTTCACTGATGGCTAATCTACTGTACCTGTAGCTAATCCGCTGTGCTTGTGTCTAAACCGCAGCGCAAATGTCTAATCCGTAGCACAGATGTTTAAACCGCTTCATTTACCTGTCTAGGCTCTGTCCAAAGATGGTGTTTTTCATAATACAATCTCCTTAGATTTGACTTAATTTCGGTATTTATGATTGTTGGGGTTAATTTGACTGGATAGTTGTACCTGTCTCACTTTTAATACTTTATATAATCCGTGTTTGAATTGGATATAAAGAAAACTCTAATATTTCATTTTTATTACAATACTGTGTAGATATCAGTTTGTTTCACTTTTGAGACTATATTGCAACACGTCGATCTATATAGTGATGAATCTGAATAGAATAGTGGGGGAATGTTCTATCTTATTTTTTGACTATTTAAGTTGAGGTGTTTTTATAAATATAAATAACACACAGAAACAAAGGAATTAGATGTAAAACCAGTTTTATATCTAATTGGTAGTAATACTCTAATACCATTATTTTCGTTAGTGTTATTTATATCAATTTGCGTGATCTTATTCTCACTGCGCCTCATTTCTTTATAAATAAGTGTCAATATATATATTTTCTAAATAGGATTGTTGTTACTTAATTGTTAACTTTGATTGACTATTAGGTAACCCTAATAATAAAGCCGATTTTATATAAAGGATTAAAGAAATGAACAAAGTCTTTAAGGTTGTTGCTGTATCTGCACTTTCTATCTCTTCAGCGAACGTTTTCGCTGTGAGTGACACTTTTGATGCAACACTAGAAGTAAAACAAGCAATTACAATGACAAAAACAAGTGATCTTGACTTCGGTATCATCACTTCAGATAACACAACGGACGTTGTTATCGCTCAAGGCGATGCAGGAGCGGCGGCATTTACTCTTTCTGGAGAGTCTGGTGATGCAGTAACAGTCAGTATTTCTGATACTAACTTGGAGAATGGCGTAAATACGATTGCAGCTGAATTTGACTTTAATAACGCTATTACCCTTACGGGTGGTACTGCGGATCTAAATATTGGCGGCACTGCACGTACTTCAAGTGCGACATTAGTTGCTGGTACATATACTGCAAACGTTGCAGTAGATGTCACTTACCAATAAATAAATGAAACCAGTATAATATTACGGCTGTTGCAAAGCAGCCGTATTTACTATGAGTGTTCTATTAAAATACACAATTTATATCAGTCTTGTTTTTTATTCTAGCCCTTTTCATGCGCTAGAAATTATTCCTGAGAATATGGAAGTGAAATTTCCGGGTATGTATATCTCTGGATCGGGTCAGAATGCGGATTCAAACCCAGCCAATAGTCAGGTTTATGTGGTTCGTTTTTATGTTGAAGGTGAGCCGGGTAAAAAAATCGTGGTTTCTCTCCCTTCCAAGCAATACCTAAATCATTCTCGTAAATCCAAGCGCCTGCGTATTAGAAAGTTTTATTTTGGTTGTGGCTTATCCAAGCGCGGTAGAGCCAAAATCAAAGGGAATGGAAGAAGCAAATTATTGTGTATTGGTGCGAAAGTGAAAATCGGCGCTAACCACCCAGCAGGCCTTTACACCAGTACAATCCCTTTTGAGGTTAATTATAAATGAAGTTGTTTATCTCATGTGTTCTCGGCTTAATCTTCACAACACAAGCCTATGCTCAGTTACTCATCGCACCGACTCGTTTTGTGCTGGATGCCGACACTTCGGTGACTGAAAAAATCGTCGTCGAAAACAATTCAGATCAACCGATTCGCTTGGAGATAAAACCGATTTATCGCCCGGTAAAGGCGAGTGGCTTAGTTCGAACTGACGCTAATATCGCGCAATCAGAAGATATCGCGAGTTGGATTAAAGTGTCACCACCAATAATTCGTGAACTTAAACCCAATCAAAGACGCACGGTTCGCTTACGTATGAATGCTTTACCTGCTGACATGGCTGATGGTGAATATCGTGCTTACTTGTGGTTTTCTCCAATAGCAAAAGCTGCAGAGCTATCAGACATTGCGTTGTCTTCAAGTAAAACCAACAGTGATGGTTCAGCCTTTCAACTGAACTTTCACATCAACAGTTATGTACCCGTTTATGTTCAGAAAGGTGAGCAGGTGCAAGATGTTAAGTTTGGGTGTGACAACCAAAGCATCAAGATTCGCAACGATGGAAACTTTCAGTTTACTGCGAAATTGAATGTAGACGAGCATAGCGAAAAAGTGGTGCTACTTCGTAATGCTGAATTAACCAAGCCTTTCCCAAAAGGCTCAAAGATCTCACTGGTTCAGAACGAACAGCCTCTGTACGAATGTGTTCTGTAGTGCTCGTTTCATTGTCGCTGACTCTGTAAAAGCCAGTGTTCAATTGCATGGTTTGGCGACTTTTGTTGCTCGCTTCACTGTTTCCTTTTGGTGCGTATTCGCAATCTAAAGCAGAAAGTGAGGCGAGTGAACTCTATCCAGCCCATGTTGAAGTTCGAGTCGGGAAAGTGGGGGATAGCTTTTATCGTGTCATGATGGATGACTACGAAGAACCCTTCATTTCGATATCCAATGCCGCTTTTTATCTGCTCGAAATGAATGGTCAGTGTGATGAAAGCGGATATTGCGAACTGTATTTGCCTCAAGATGTGGGAAGAGAATCTCCTCCGTACATTTTAGATACCGAACAAGCCATTTGTTATCGCGATGACAACAATATCCAGTCGATTAAATATCAAGTCATCGACTCAGAAACTTACATTCACTGGTACAGCTTACAAGCTTGTATCCCGGCAAAAGTGCGTTGGGATATTGATGATTATCGGCTCACCGTTACTCCAGAATTCAGTTCATTGACTGAACTGGAAGCCGCTATTTCTAAGATGAAAAATGAATCACGTAAGAAGGCCGAGGATCTCAAGCGAGCTGAAAACACGCCAGCTTTCGAACCTGTTGCCGCCGTGGGTTTGGCGACTCGGTTAGCGACTTCGGTTTATCACGACAGTGAAACTGGCGGTGATGTTTACGCAATTTCAGACACCATATTAAGCACTGAACACTCCTTGTCTCGCTTGTCGATTGATTCACGAGAAGATAACCCCATCGTTTATTACAACGTTGCGATAGAAGCTCATGACGGTGAAGGCTCTTTGGAAGTCGGCCATGTGTTATTAGATGGCAGCGTCTTTACCGTGAATCAAACCCTCGAAGATGGGCTCTATTACACCAACCGAAAGCGACAGACAGAGTTCGGCAACCTTCAACTTGAACGAACCACTCAACCAAACATCAGTATCGATGTTTTGGTCAATGGCATTTATCAAACCACTTATCGCTCTGATGAGTTTGGACGTTTCGTGGTTGAAGAAGACAACATCTCCCCCGGTGACACCATCAAGTTTCGCTACTACTTATCGAAAGGTGTCTGGCAGGAAGAAGAGATCACCGTCGCCGGTTTAGAAGATGCATTTCTGCCAAGTAATGAGTGGGGCGTGCAAGTGGTAGGCAATGAAGGTGCAGATCGAGCTGGCGCTGTGTCGCTCGAATATGGGCTTGCCGATTACTTCACCGTGGGTAGTGCCTTTATGAGGCAAAATGGTAAAGACTTGATTGGTGTTCAAGGACGATACTTACCGGCGCATTGGTTTGCGGGTCATATCGGTTGGTTGCCAGAGTTCAATCGCTTTCCAATGGAGTTTGATATCTTGATCAACGGCGATCAGTCGGCATCGATAGAGCTCAATAAAACCGATGAATTGGACTTAGAGTCAATGGAATACGATGTGTTCAAATACAACCTGTCGCTTGCAAATCTAACAGCCTTTTTAACGATAAGAGATGATGACGACGAATTGAGTGTTGAACCTAAGCTCAACTCGAAAGTGGCTCGTAATCTGTTTATCTCATACGCCGGTGACTATCGATACATCAAAGCTTCTCATCAAGACGATTACCTGCATACGATTGGCTTGGCTAAAAGCGGGTTTTCGGATACGTCGTGGAATATTTCTGGAACTGTTGATGGCTCTGGTCATCATGAACGAACGGAGCTGTCTCTGAGAAATGCGTGCAAAGAGTGCCTGTTAGATCCGTTGGAGGTTTTTCAAGAGCTCACGACCAACGTATCGGCTCGCTATCAGAAACAAGAGGTTTCGTTTACTGCCTCTTTAGAAGCTCGAGTGAATCCTTATTTACTCTTTAAACTGGAAGGAACTGCAGATCGATACGGTGTCGAGATGACGACCGAATTCGGTGCTAAAACTTACTTTGACGAAAGTATTGGTGAGTTTGTTGAGTGGAATCGATACAACCATTCTAAGCTGACGGGCATTGTTTACGATCACCACAAACAGCCGATACAAGGCGTAAGCCTACAAATCTTGGATCAACGAGCAGTCAGTGATGCAAAAGGCCGATTTGAATTCTCAAGTGTTCCAGCTCGAGATAATCTGCCTATCTATATTGATGAAGGGGCACTCGACCTGAACCTCACGCCGATTCAAAACCCCGTATTTGTAAATACTAAGCAAGTCGGGCTAACTCATGCTCATATCGAAATGGTGGTGTCATTTGGCGTCGATGGCACGGTAGAAGGTGACCTAGAAAACAGTGCTTATCTGCACTTTAAACATATCCAGAAAGGCACCGAGTATTCGAGCGAGATTGAGAGCGATGGCTTTTACATGGTAGAGGGGCTCATCGCGGGCAAATACATTGTGACTTTAGAAGTGGGAGACAAGCGATACGTGCAAGGTGCCGACTTGGACGGCGATTTCTGGGTAAGCGACCTCACATTCAACCTCATTGATTTTCATAAGGTGTATTAGACCTGATCGCTTTGATTAGTCTGAAGGAGGCGAGAGTATCAACTGGATTTTCTGCTTCATGGTTAGCTCTCGGTTCCTCAAATCTTTGAATATCGCCTTCCATTCTTGAAAGGTGACCACTATCGGGTTAAAACTGTTTACGGCTTTAGTGACACCGTAATGCACGGTTTCAATCTCAGGCTCGAACGTACCAAACAATTTATCCCAAATGATCAAAACGCCGGCGTAATTCTTATCGATGTATTGCGGGTTTTTGCCGTGATGTACTCGATGATGCGAAGGGGTATTAAAGATGTATTCAAGTGGCCCCAAGCTTCGTATCCATTGTGTATGGACAAAAAACTGTAACCCCAGATTCAGAAGCACCACAAAGATGACCCACTTAGGGTCAAAACCTATGATGACCAACGGTATCCAGAAAAGCCACATCCCAGCAAGTGGATACATTAAGCTTTGACGGAAAGCCGTACTGAAGTTCATGCTTTCTGAACTGTGGTGTGCCACGTGTGCTGCCCACATCCAGCGAACACGATGGCTTGCTCTATGAAACCAGTAATAGCAAAAGTCTTGCAACACCATCAATACAACAAAACTCAGCACGCCCATTTCAATATCCATTAAGCGCCAACCAAACATCCAAAGATACAACTGCACGACCAATAACCCGGTGAGCAAATCGGAGAGTTGATGCATTCCCGCCAGCGTGAAGTTACACATCACTTCTGAAAGTTTATAGCTGGAATTATCTGGTAGTCGACCTTGCTTCTGACCGATAAAATACTCAGCCAACATGCACACCACAAACAAGGGCGCTAATACCAGCAGTAGCCATTCTGGGTGATTGATTAATGCGTCGATATTCATGTTTTATCCTTGTTGAGAAGCCATACGCGTTCTTAGTATCAAGTTGACTTAGACTTGAGCGCCTGAAATTCAGTCAGCAGAGTTTCGCTACCAGCGAGCAAAGTGATCTTCAGTTAGGCCAAGAACACCATCGAGTTGATGTGTCACTCCATTGTTGTCTTCAATCGAGCCAGAAAAGTGACCAACGAACTGACGAAAGTTACTCTTTAACAGCCATAAATTGAGCTTTTCGCTGCGATTATTTAAGGGAGTAAAGGTCAGATTTATACGTCCATCTTGTGATGTTATCTGCCAAGGTAAATTCGTGTCTTGGCGACTAAACGTAAACTGTACTGGGTTAAGTAAGTGCCGAGTTCCATTGATCCATAATACGTTCTCGCAGCCTCCGGTTTCATTGACGCCCGCCGCGAGGTTTAGGCCAATATCAGTGCCATTGGATTGCGTGTTGATACTTGCCCAGCGCCAACTGGTCTCACGCCTCATGTAACCCGCTGAAAAGTCATACCCAGCACGAGCTTGCGTGAGGTTTAACGATGTTCCTTTGATTTGGATGTCGCCGCTGATGCGCAAAGCATTGTGCTTTTGGGTGTAAGTCCAACCGGAATAACCCGTTGGGCTGCACATCGCCATGGGCAAGCTGTCGGTTTCAGGCTCTAAAGCGATATCGGCCTTGATGAGTTTGGTATTCAAGCGAACTCGCCATTGTCCGCCTTCAATATCGAAAGTAATGCTTTGATCTGCAATGCTTGTCTTTCCTTCAAATGGTGAAGCGGTAACTTGTTTATCAAACCCTAATGGCCTCAACCAAGATGACTCTTCCAAATGGTTGTTTTCTATGTCGTAGACATAACAAAACGCTGAGCCCAAGTAGCGAATATCCGCGATAGCGACGCCGATAATGTGCGTGTCGGTGACGATGCTGGCAAACTGGAATTGTTTGTAGTGGAAGTGCTTCTGCCAAGAGTTTGCTTTTGAATCCATCGAGTTTCGATAGTCAAAGTTCTCGATGTTCAGGTGTTTAGGGATGCCATCGAAATGCCCAATGATCGGCTGACCATTAGAATCAATCAAACTGTGTGGGGCTGGGTTGGTTTTTATCATTGCGATGGTTCACATTATTTTAACAACTAAAGCCATTGTGCGATGAGTCGCGTAGAATTGGGAGGTCATATCCGGACAAGAGCGCGTTACCAATCACGATTTTGTCAGCATGTGCTGTTGAAGGTGAGTAGTCATGTTTATGGGAATGGGCTCGATATAAGGAGAGACGATTGGAGATTATCGCGGAGTATAAGCCGACCGAACATCGGCATCAGTTGGGTTCTTTAGATATCGCGCTGCTGTTGAATACGCTAGAGCAACGAGGCGTTGTTATTGAAAGGCTACTCAATGATGTGGGTTTGCCGAACATGGATTGGCGAGATCCGAATGGAAAACTGACTTACGCTGACAAGCTTTCGTTGTTTAGCGCGGCTAATCAGAGTTTTCCTCACGATGGTTTGGGGCTTTGGTTGGGAGAGCACGCTAGCTTGAGCCACTTTGGTGTGTTGGGTTATGCGCTATCAACCAGTCAAAATGTCGGGGAGGCCATCAAGTCGGGCTTCAAGTATTTGCGCCTGAACGGTCCTATCTTCTCGGTTAAATTGTTTCTAGATTCCGAGCAAGCAGTGATTCAGATTGAGAACACATTGGAAGTGGGCGATCTGCTTCCTTTCTGCAGTGAGTATTTCTTAAGTTCAATCGTCTCTTTGTTCAAAGAACTGACTGGTCATGAGTTGGATATTCACACTTTGGCTTTGCCTTATGCTCGTCCCAATTACGCCAAGCTTTATGACGAGCGTTTCCAGTGCCCTGTAGTTTTTGAGCAGAGCCATTGTGAACTGCGTTTTGATGTCTCGTTTTTGTCGCAAACCTTATTGACTCATGATGCCGCGACACTGAAGCGCTATCTTGCGTCTTGCCAGTCGATAGTGGAAACGTTGGACTCGGAACATCTGCTGACTAACCAGATCAAAACGATTTTTTATCAAACCGCAGGCAGTTTCCCGAATATTGAACAACTCGCGGATGAGTTTGGTTGTAGCTCTCGTACACTCAGGCGAGAGCTAGTAACCCATGAATCCAGTTATCAAGCATTGCTTACCGAAGTTCGAGTGGAACTGGCCAAAGAGCTGTTACTCGGCACAACCATGAGTATCGATGACATCGGTGAAAGGCTCGGTTATAGCGACCCCGCAAATTTCAGAAGGGCGTTTAAAGGGTGGCTCAATAAAACGCCCGCGCAGTTTCGTAATGGTTTAAGTTAAAGCGTTACTTGGTAAAAAACTGTTCTCTGAAATCGGTGACTTGCTGCTGATAGTAATTGTCCCAATCGTATTGAGTCCAAGTGGTATTACTTGAGGAGCGCTGAGAGTTTAAGCTCGCTTTGAGTTGATCTAGTTGCTCGTGATAACTCATCACGGTTTGTTGCTGTTGTGCGACTTGTTGTTCTCGCGCGGCAATGTTGCTGGCCTGCGCTTCATCTAAGTAGGCATCTTGGAGGTCGGCTTTGATTGATATTACTTCAGTAGGGCTGTAGCTGCTGGGTATCAAAGAGACTGCCAGTTCGTATTTTTGAAGCTGTGTTTCGGCGTTTAAGGTGCCCGTATTGTTTTGCCATTCACTAAGCAAATCTTGATAGTTGGCCAAAAACTGGCTCGCTTCGTTCTCTTCAAGGGTGTTGGCGTCAAGCGTAAAATCCAGATGAGCAAACTGGTCAGCGAATAGCTGGTGGGCCAACTCTCCCCATACTTGCTGTGCAGATTGTTTGAATAGGGCAACACGCTCTTCAAGAGTCTCTATGGATTCAAGAGGGATAGTGCTTTGGGTTAATTGCCAGTCGGCTGATAGCTGCGGATAGTCGCTCAGTAACTCAAACCATATGCCCGGCAATTCTGATTTTATTCGTGCGAGTTGCTCAGTGCAGTCATTACGTTGTTGGCAAAGCTTCCAGAACTCATCGAGTTTATCGAGCAAAGCCTTGCCTTCAAGCTCAGTCAAGTTTTCAGCATACGTTTCCCCGCCCGATGATTCAGCTTGGGATTGATTGCTCTGTGATGCTGCATTTCCCGAACTGGCGGTTGTAGTTGGTGTGAAATTATCGTCAGCAATTGTCGTAGAAACACGCGGCTTAGCTTCTGTGTGTTGAGCTGAAGATAGCGGTGTTTCAGTTAGTTTTGATGACCACGAATAGCCAATAATGCTCGCCGTTAAGACGAGCATGAAGATTAAGATAACTCGATGCATGATGGGTTCACCGAGTTACTTGATCATGGCGCTAACAGGGAAGTGGTCTGAAAGGTTGTAGTGCTTCCATAACTCACTGCTTGTTGATCTTGGAACATCCACACGATTGTCGTTATGCGCTTTAGCGGCATACTCTGAGCTCACTACCACATAATCGAGATACTCAACGTTCTCACCACCCGACATAGGTTCGCCCGCAAAGTTGTTGATGCGTGGGTCAAAGGTAGAAGCGGTGTAACCTGAATATTGTGGTTCATCAGCTTGCAGGTTAGCGAACATCTGTTGGTAGTCGTCTGGGAACTTGAGTTTGTTCACGTTGAAGTCACCGCTGTAAACCACAGTTTCTGATGCCGGGATATTCAGAGACTGCGCCAGTGCACGCATCTGCTTGAATTGACGTTGTCGGTAGTCACGAGCGGTATCGGTATCGAATGATGCTGTGTGGGTGCCGAATACATGGTAAGCCTGACCATTCTTGATCACTTCCGCGTAGTTAACGCCTTTATCAGCGAAGCAATCTGTGCCCGTACAATCAGGGAAAACATACTGAGCTTCGTTAACGATAGGGTAGCGGCTGACAATGATTACGCCGCCGTCATAGATGTTAATCCCATCTTTATCGAGCATTTTGGTTTGATAAGGATACTCCTTCGCAAGTTCACGCAAGAACTCATCTCTGCCGTTAGCAAACACCTCTTGAAGCGCCAACACGTCGTAGCCTTTTACGTATTGAGGGAGAAGATCGTAGCGGTCACCAATATGCGAAGCGATGGCAGGCAGCGCCCAGATGTTGTAGGTCATGACCTTGAGTGTATTGGCATCCGGCTCTGGCTGCTCATCCACTTTGGGTGGGGTGATGGTGTAATAAATATCATCATAGCGCGCCGTAGAATCGGCTTTAAGTGCTAGCTCTGCATTGACCCCGAATGCATCGGTTGTGCTGCGATGAATATTACGATCGTCATGCAACGTTAGGTTGACGTCTGCGGCGCTTAAACCATGTTGCAGTGTCGAGTTATACCAATGTCCCTTCATGGTTTGGTTGAGCGTGACACTCTCACCCACAGCGTTTGATACCACAGTGTCAAACTCATAGGTCTCCCCAGATTTTACTCCAGTCCAGCGATTGAAACTGATCAGCTTCTTCGTCTCCCAAGGGCCAATCTGTTCAACATGCTGTTGCCACTCATCACCGAGTTGAAGTAGGTCGGTACCGGTGTGGTTGGCTTGAATGGTCATCACTTGATTGGTGTTATTGGTGAGATACACGTCGGTGTCTGCGATCGCAGAGGCCGAAGCGATTGATGTGGATGCCACAAGTGCAGCTAACCAAGTCCATTGAGTTTTCATCGTTTACGTTATCCTTATTGATTGATGTCTAGAATAACGTAGTCAAAAGTTATGACATTGGAGTTATAACTCTATGGCATTTATTCAAATATGAGATATATGCCAAGGTTTTATAAAATTGATTAACCATTGAAAATTAACATATTGTCTTGTTGGAATGATAAATGGTACGCGCGCGAATATAGAGTTAGGTAATGGTTCCGAGTCGGTGGTTCAGCCAATGTTGGCGTGCTTAAACGAAAACTGTTTATTGGGGGAGAGTAGAGATTGTGAGCGACTAGAAGGAATTATGGCGACAGCTTTGAGCTATCAGCACAAATTTTGCGATTGTTCTGTAATTTACTCTTGTTCAGTAAACAGAAACCTTAAAAACAGGTATGATAGTGCCGTTTTTAATCCTGAACTGGGAAAGTCATGGCAAAGTTAACACTCCAAGAGCAGATGCTTAAAGCTGGCTTGGTAAATGAGAAAAAATTAAAGAAGGCGAAGAAAGGCTCTAAAAAGTCTCGCGTTCAGTCTCGTGAAGCAAAAGCGGCAGCAGAAGAAACTAAACTGGCGCAGCAAGCGAAAGACAAAGAGTTAAACCAACAGTTGAAAGAACAACAGTTGAGCAAAGAAATTAAAGCTCAAGTGAAGCAACTGATTGAGATGAACAAGCTAGAACAGAAGAACGGTGAGATCAAATACAACTTCACCGACGGTACGCTAGTTAAATACCTTTACGTAGAAGAGCTGACTCAAAAGCAACTAAGTAAAGGCATTCTGAGTATTGCTCGTCAAGGCGAGAGCTATGTTGTTATTCCAACAGCAGTAGCGAACAAGATTGCTATGCGCGACGAAGAATCTATCGTTGATACGCAGGCAGGTAGCACAGACGAAGTAGACGAAGATGACCCGTACAAAGACTTCGTGATCCCAGATGATCTAATGTGGTAATCCGTTTTACCTAGCTCCATTCTAATGGCTAGCTAAGTTTACAGGATCTAAGAATGCAGCGAACAATCATTCGATTGGCGCTGCATTTTTTTTGGCGCAAAATGACCTTAATAAACCTAAGCAAACCTCTATAGTGCGTCCCCTTAATACGGGAGAACACACATGAAAAAACGCACCAAAATTGCTTTCGCAACCACTCTGTTTTGCGCTGGCATCACTTTAGCTCACGCACAAGATTCTAATGAAGAAGTGATTGATCCTTCGAACCTGACCGCTGTTAACACATCCGCTTATTTAGGCTTTAGTAACCAAGGCGACGTGAAACTGTCGGGCTCTATTGGCTATGGTTTACAAAACGGTCAAATGGCGATGGGTACCATCGAAGGAACCATGGACCAAGACGGAAAATACAAAGACAGCCGACTGCAATATTTCCATGTTATGAATTTCGCTAACCCTGTTATGCCGTCAGCGGCGGGCTCGATTGATATCATCGACAATACTCAGTTCACGACTGCAGCGTTGGGCGGAGTCGTGATGATCAAACCGGACGTAGAAAACCTAACTCTGTTCGGTCGAGTGGGCGTACTAGCGGGTGATTATGACAGTGATTTTGCGTCTTCGATGGGTGAGCAAAAGACCGACATACTCGGTGGTATGGCTGCGGCGTATATTTCATGGAAGCCGGGTGCTGATGGCACGTACTTTATGCTTTCACCTGAATACACCTACATGGATGGTGATATTGAAACCTCATTACTGAAAAGCTCAATAACTGCGGGTACGCCTTTGTCGAGCGATGGTACTCGTTGGGGGCAATTTAAGATTGAAAACACCAATGGCAGCATGAAATCTACATCGAAAAAAATCGATATTGATGACACGGTAGCGTGGGTTTTCTATAAGGTTTACTTCTAGAACCTACACCTATTTAACGATTAAAGATCCCGAAGCATGGAGGCTTCATTCAATTTCAGTTTCTCATCTTACGCCTTCACTTTCCGCAACCTGTTTTAATATCGCCCCTTGTACGCTTCTTCCATCTGCTCACCCAAAACCATTCAATCAAAGATCTATGCCCGCACATCTACGTGGCTCTTATCACTTGTAGTGTATTTTCGCAGCGTACTTTTTCGCAGCGTACTTTTTCGCAGCGTACTACTCAATGTTTCGGTAACAGTTCACATCGAAAAACAATTAACGCTATAGTCGTTAATAGATAGTCTCTAAGGTTTTAATCGCTTAATGCAGAATCCTATTAATATCAGTAATTCAAACAACCTTGCTCCCTTCTTAGCTTACTTTGAACAAAAGGGGATTGAGTGGCGAAAAATTGCGGCTGAATACGACTTCCCTGAAGATATTGAAGACCGAGAGTATTGGTTGTCTTCTCATCAAGCGATGGCTTTTCTTGGTGCAATGGTCAAGCAAACCAACAAGAATGTTGGGTTTGACGTGGGGAGGTTAATCACGCTTGACCAAATCTCGCCTGAGTTGGTTTCTGAGTTCTCAGGATGTGAAAACTTAGAACATGCACTTCATCATCTGCTTGAAATGATGCCGACGTTAAACAACTACATGGTGGTTTGGGTCGATAAAATCGATGGCAAGTGGTACTTGTGTCACCGAGGTTCATACCATCCTTCGTTACCCGGTTATGACCAAGCAGAATGGTTTCGAACCTTTGCTTTTATTTCGTTGTGTCGCATGTTCTTGGGTCATCATTGGGAACCTAACTCGGTGTTTATGAGTTTTCCTGACCACTTGGCGAGAGATGTTACCAATACTGCGAATCTAGACGCGTTCCATTTCGATCATGCATTTGGTGCCATTGAAGTACCGTTGTCAGCGGATTTTGTCCCAGTAGATAAGCCAATAGACAGTGATTGGTTGACGGTAATTAATGCATTGGTACAAACCTACGCGGTTCTACCGTGGTTTAATATTCAATGGCTTGCCTCATTGATTGGAACTTCGTCGCGTTCTCTACAAAGGCAGTTCACCGAGCATGGTTGCACATTTCGTGGCTTGCGAGATGAGGCTCGTTGTCAGGTGGCGAAGCGGTTGCTTGAAGCCAACACATCACCTTTTGAGACTGCGTGGCGATGTGGCTATAGCGACTTATCTAACTTTAACCGAGCATTCAAAGGGTGGTTGGGCAAAACGCCGGCGCAATATCAAAAACAAAGCGGCTAATTAAGGTATGTTTTAACGGATAAACAAAAAGCCAGCCCTTGCAGTTACTAGATGTAAGTTGGAGGGGGCTGGCTTTATTTTGATTTGTTCTACTTTTGACTTAATCTAACTTTGAGTTTTTATCTAATCTCTAACGCTCGAATGACGTTACTTCTTAGTGTCACGACGTATTGCTTGTCCTGGGGCTGCACTTGTTACAAGCTCACCATCTTGAACCACAAACTGACCGTTAACTAACACGGTATCAACCCCTGTAGAAATCGCAGCCGGTACTTGGTATGTCGCTTTGTTCGCGACCGTTTTTGGATCAAAGATAACGATGTCTGCATCCATGCCCACTTGGATGCGGCCTTTTTTCTCCATCTGAGGAACGAAGCCATCAAGCACAGTTGCAGGCATGTAACTCATTTTACGAATCGCTTCTTCCATAGAAAGCAAACCACGCTCTCTTACGTACGTACCTAAGATCTTAGTGAACGTACCGCTCGATCTAGGGTGTGCAAATGCCTCGCTTGGAATTGGCCACTCATCACCTTCGTAATAGCTGACCTTGCCATCTTCGATCAACATCCAAGGCATCGAGTCTGATTCAATCAACACATTGGGATGGATGATTGACTTATCCAATGCAGACAACTCACTTGGTACCGCTTCATCTAAGAAGTGCCAGTTAATGATAGAGCCCGGTTGTTCTTTCTGTGCTTTGAGAAGCTCTTCGTTATTCAGGCGTTCGGTACCCATCTGGATACTTTCTTCTTGATAGCCTAAACGTTCTTTCCATTCTGGCCCGCTAAACATCGCCGCGCCAACCACCGTACTTGCTGCTCCCCATGGGTAAGCGCCGGCTGTAACATGGAAACCGTTCTCTGTTGCTTCATCGAACAGTTCCAATGTCGCGTCAATATCGCGCAGTGAAGTACTGTTGATGTGGTTGATGTGCATCTTTGCGCCAGTCAGTGCAGAGTTCGCAATCAGCTCTTGAATAGCTTCAAAGCTGCTTCCTGGTTCCATCATGCTGGCATAACGAACGTGCGTGTAAGTCGCAACGTCGCGCTCTGCTGCAAGTTTAGAAAGGGCATAATATTCCTTCTGGCCATAGCCCGGCGCATAACCCGCATTGATACCAATCCCGATTGCACCTTCGTCTAAGCCTTGCTCAACGTATGCCATGATCTTTTCTAGCTGCTCTGGTGTTGCGATTTTCTGCTTCCAGTTGTCGAGCCCTTGCATGCTTTGAAAGTACTGCAAATTAGCTTGTGGCTCACTGTCGGTGAACGTTGCGATACGAGCAAATGTCCACGCTGCTGATGCGCCATAGTTAATCGGCAGGTTCTTTTCTGCCTGTCCTTTGTACCAGTCGCCGATAGGCAAAATCCCCGATTCTAATTCAAGGGCGGTGGTCACACCTTGTTGTGCCTGCATACGATAGCCAGAAATGTTTTGACCATGGTGATGGAGGTCGATGAAACCTGGAGAAACAATGTGATCGTTCGCATCAATGATGGTTTTACCCGTGATTGAATCTTTAGTGATCGTTTCAATGGTACCTTTGTTGATACCAATATTTCGTACATCACTCAAACCTGTCTCTGGGTCGATAACATGACCACCTTGAATGACTACATCGTAGCTTTCTGCGTAAACATTAGCTGCTGACGCAATTAAAACGATGGGTAACGCAACAGAGCGAATGGATGATTTCATGACTGCTTTCCTATTGAAAATAAATACGTTATTGAAAATGAATACGTTATTGCAAGTTGACGAATTACTAAGGGTAATTGACTTTATGCGCCGCCATTGAGTAACCCGTACTGATCACTTCGGTTCCATCAATGAATGAGATAGGTAGATCTTGTTCAAAGGTGGCGATATCTCCCGACACCATAACGACTCTGTAAAGATCCTGAAGTGGGAACCCTTCATCAATATCGACAATAATGGTCTGATTTGCCGGCGGAGGCGGGGTATGGATACACGCGCCTGCTATGGGTACCAAAAGAAACTTCGTCGTTAACATGCCGTCCATTTCAAGCGGAACAACAAAGCCCGGAATAGTCACATCGTTCAGTTCGAGGTCGGTGTTGACCGTTGTTAAACGAATGTGTTCTACCGCCAGTGCTTCTTCTCTCAGTGCCAGTAATTCATCAGCGTCATAACCAGATTCACTTAATGCGAGCTTGCTTGCTTCGTATTGCTCTGTCTCTTCAGAGTTCATCTCGCGCTTAAGGCTTGTTTTCTGATAGTTCAAAACGGCAAATAGGTTAGAGACTTGATCTTGATTCAACGCGGGTAGCGCGACTTCTTTTGTTGGCGGCGGAATCAGATCTTCCCACATCACCATGGTTGACGACATAGCACTAAAGCTAAGCAGTAAACCTGGTAACAGAGTCGTAAAGAGTGAACTAAATCGAAATAGCATCTGATGGATTCTCCAGCGTTGTCGTAAGGTCGTTCGCGATGTCTCAGCTATTCGCTATCAACCTAACGAATAGTAATTAACGAAGCTTGGTCAAATCCTATTGATTTGCTCTCCGTAATTCGTGCTGTGAATAATAGCAACCACTGAAAATACAGATAGGTCACTTTGCGCCAAGATTGGATGGGCATTCTGATAGGGAGGAAAAGGGCTTATTGAAGAATAAAAGGGCGTAATAAATGAAGAGCCCTGATGCGCTTTTAACTAGAAAGAGCATCAGGGCTTGTTTGCATTTGAACAGGAATTGAGACTGATTGACGTTCGTTCGCTAGCTAATGTTCTGACATGCCGTAAACAAGGCTGTCATTGGCACTTGCATGATCGATAAAATCGGTATTCGCGCGCTGTTCGTGTTGGTCGTAGCCATCGAAGTAACAGTCGCCAATTTCATTGCGCGGGCAAACGTGAATGTGGTCTTTGATGACCAGTTCGGTAGAGCAACATGGGCAGTGTTTTACATGTCCAGTGAGTACCGTAGATCGATTTGGTTTCATACATCCTCCTGATAGGCACTGTAATCTGATTGCCTATTTGCACCCTAAGTTACGCAAATTAGTGTGTCGTTATGATTTCATTTTTAAGTCAATGAAAAACGATTCAGAAAGTGAATGCTTAGAGACTAATGCAGATGAATGACTGAGAGAATGTAAGATGAATCAAGCCCAGAGCAGACGCAAAGGGCTTGGTATGACAGATGACACTTTCTATGACGTTATTGCTGTATTGGGGTAATCGTTAGCTGAGCGCTGTTATAACCCAGCTCTGCTAGAGCCGCACGATCGAAGTCAGTCAGAACCTTGATGTCACCAGCGTAGTAGATTGTGTAATCGCCTGAAGGTGTCATGGCGTTAAATGAATCAATAGAGTGCTCGGTACCAATATCGATCATTCCTGAATATTGTGACTCCGCACTAAATTGGCCTGAAACATAGGTGTAGAAAGGACGCACACTGGCACCTGCGGCGTACTGCATGCTACTCAGTCCATTGGTGTTGATTGCCCAGCTCCAATCCCACCATTTCATCTCTCCAGGAATATAGCGGTGATCCCATTGGTAACGAATATTGGCTTGATCTTCGCTGGTGGTTCCCATAGTAAAGGTGTGTGAGACAGTCGGGCGGTTTGTTGGATGTGAGCTCAGCGCATTGCCGCTATAACGGAGGAAACCTGTGAAGTTCACGTCGTAACTCATGCTCGTTTTGATACGGTATGGGTATGAAATGGTAGAGCGCAAGAACTCAACCTGAAAGGGAAGCACTGAGTTCGCTGGTACTGTGATGATGGCTTGTAGGTCAGTCGGCTCAAAGCGAGAGCCATTATTGGTATCAGAGAAGCGCTGGCCTTCTTCTAGCGCGACTCTTACCTCTGTTTTTCCAACTTGTGGCCAGTGAAAGGTCTCATCAATGACGATTGAATCAGCAAGGTCGAAGCGCTGTGTTTTACTCCATTGTGTGGATTGCTCAAAATGAAGGTCAACGACGATTTGTTTAGGTTGGTCGCCATCATTGATTGCATAAGCCGAGACGGTTTCAGCCAGCTCTTGGTCGGTCTCTGTTATAGAGCCGTGTAAAAACGATGTGTTATCGAGCGTGTAAGCGAAGTTATCAACAGTTATGCTTGTCTTCTCATTACAGCGATCACCAGTGCAGCTTCCATCGTTCTTGCCCTTAATCTCCCAACCATTGTTTAGCGGTTTTATTGCCATATCTTGGCCGACATAACGCGCGCTATCGCCTCCAACCCAAGCATAACCCAGGTTATGGGCTAAGTAACTCAGTGGTCTGATAAAGTTTGTGTTGTCGCTGACTAAGGCGCGTTGAATATCAAGGTTATTGTTCGTTTCTATGGCTTGCGCTTCGTAGTAAGGCAGGCCTGCGTCTGGGGTACTGGGGTAGCACCAAGTATTGTCGCTGGGTTGTCCTTGTTTGATGAGCCCGTGGTAGCCAGACCCCATGATCACCCAGTCATTTTTAAGGCCAGCAATGTCCCACACATTCATGCGAGACAGTAGGGCGGTTTTGTGTTCTTGCGCTTCTGTATTACTGAGCGGACGATAATCGGAGCGGCAGATATCTTCACCGAGGTTATCCAATACGATTTGGTCTGAATATATCTTGGCATGAGTGGCAAAAGAGATGAAACAGAGGGCAGAGCTAAATAGAACGGTTTTACTGACGTTAAGCATGAATAAGTTCCTAAATGCCATTATTTGGCTATTTTTATTTAATTCGATTTATTAGTTTTCTGGGTATTGATTTAAAGCCGAGGGACTCTAGCGGGGTGTACTTTGTCATATAAAACAATGCCAAAAATACTGAAATGAATTGAAAATAAATACTTATAGATATCAGGAGGTTGTACTGATCAACTTGTTGTTTGATAAAGACTTATCTTGATGACTTCAATTAGTTTCAACAATCCAATCTATGGGTGATTAATTGTTGAACGTTTCTGTTTTTGAAGTCTCGCTATTTGGTATGTTGGCTTGGAAAATTTAGACCAGCAAGATGGATTAGAGAGATTTATTGCTTAAAGGATAGGGAAGTACTTGAGTAAGCCAAATAAGAAAGGATGTTGTGATAAGCAAGATCAAAAAATGCAGCCAACAACCGTTCGATTGCTGCTGCTTTTTGTATTGTTCGAGTTAACTTAATTGGTAGAGATTAAGCATCACCTGGCTTTTCGCGTTTGCTGTTCCAACCCATAAAGTTATAGATGTTGTAACGAGCAAAGCCGATCTGCTCATGCAAAGCAAAATCTGTGACCGCAAAGTTGTACCACAATGGCAACCATGAAATTTGAGCAGCCATATAGTCGGCTCTTACTGGAATAACATTCAAGCCGAAGTGGTTGAAGTAGAGCTCACTACGACGAATATGTAGGCCAGATGAAACCAACACAATGTTGTCGAATTTATGGTGCTTCATTAGGTCACTAGTGAGCTGTGCATTCTTCCAAGTGTTGACGCTATTTGGCTCTTGAATGATGTCACCCATCGGAACGCCAAGTCTGAGCAATTGTTGTTGATAAACTTCTGCTTCGGTAACACCGTTATTTTGTGCATCGCCACCACTGATGATCACTTTGCATGTGGTTTGGGTTTTGGCGCAATCTTTATATTGGCTGGCTGTTTCGCTGATTCGGCCAAAAGAGAAAAAGGCTGGCTCAAACTCTTGCGTGCTTTTAATTAACTGCGTTCCCGCACCCAGAAGAACAATGGCGTTATTGTCAGACCATTGGATATCAGGCTTATTTTCGTAATCGGCTTGCAGATCGTTCAGTAAATAACGAGGAATTAAACCTGAACCAATCAGCACAAATGACGATATAAGAACAAGAGATAAAAACAGAGAGGTTTTTCGCCACTGAAGTAAACGTGTAAAGCCTACGAATAGCAGAAGAAGTAATAATATAATAAAGCTCATGAGGATCCTGTTATCGAACTGGTGCCAAAATGATGTGACATACTGAAGCGGTGCATCATATATCAGTTATGTTAATCGTTCATAACTAACTCATTGTATTATTGAACAAATGCACGATTTCTTTCTATTAAACACCATCATCGAGGAGAGCATTCAAAAAATCGCTTTATTATTGTTCGATAATCCCATTCTAAATATAGGTATATAAACCAAGAGGGTTATTTAAACCTTATTCGTGTTATTTAATTTGTCTGTTCATCGGCTTCGCATTTTTTCAAACTCTCAAATTATCAAAGTAAGCTTGAACAAATTTAACGAACACTTGGTGTTTTTTTGCCGGATAAATAACTTGCGGATAGAACAGATAAATACTGTTGCCTTGTTGTAGGCATTCATCAGGCAGCACTCGCTCTAATTCTCCAAGCTCGACCTCTTTCGCAACGTAGTAACTTGCGATACGGATGATGCCGCTGCCAGCCATAGCTTGTTGCTTAAGTAAGTGGTTGTCATTGCTTGAAAGCCAGCCGGACACATCAATATTAGCCGATTTTAAAGGCCACTCGGTTTGGTGCAGCGTTGCTAAGCATTGATGATCACTTAAGTTACTCACATTGGTAGGGCGACCAAATTGATTAAGATAACCGGGAGTTGCGACTAAATCATGCTGATAGCTAATCAAGTGTTTCGCCACCATGTTGTCAGGTGGCGTGTTGGTGGCACGAAACGCGATATCGATATCATCTTGATTGAGATTAAAGTTGGTGTAGCTGCTGTTTATCTCAAAGCGGATTTCTGGATATTGCTGCCTAAATTGTTGGCAGATATCGAATAGGTATACCTCAGTAAACATCTTTGGCGCAGTGAGGCGTAATAGACCTTTTACGATGTCGTGTTGCTCTGAAACGCTGCGTTCAAGCTGTAAGACTTGCGAGCGAATCGTTAAGCCTTGTTGTAAGGCGCGTTCGCCTTCTTGGGTTAAACGAACACTGCGAGTGGTTCTGACCAAAAGCGGGCACTGTAAATCATTCTCTAAACGTTTGATCTGCTCAGAAAGGTAGCTCTTAGAGATACCGAGCTTTTCGGCCGCCTTGGTAAAGTTAAGTTGTTGAGCAAGTTCTACAAACAGGATCAGTCGTTCTATTCTTTTGTGTTCGTTCATTCGCGCGTTCCTACCAATCTATTGTTCGTCATATCAAACAATCATTTCGTAACTAGCATATTCTGTTTTTTAAAAAGAACAATATGATAGAGGCATATTTCTGGTCAGCAAATCTTCTAAGCGAGAACCGATATGACGAACAGCACTGAATCTACCAACAAAACGAATGACAAAAAACGTATCCCATTATCAAACCATCTGCCAAATGTTGGGCAAGTTGCCTATGGCTGCATGGGATTAGGTGGTGGCTGGAATGATAATCCAGTGACGAGTGCGGATGTTGCTCAAACACGAAGCGTAATCGACACCGCACTAGAATCGGGCATTAACTTATTCGACCATGCGGATATCTATACCTTCAGCAAAGCTGAGCAAGCCTTTGGTCAAGCATTACAACAAGCGCCTGAACTGCGAGAGCAGATGTTCATTCAATCTAAGTGTGGGATTCGTTTTGAAGGCGAGGGGAATGTTGGTCGTTATGATTTCTCGGCTGATTGGGTAGGCCAATCGGTAGACGGTATTCTCGAGCGTTTGAACACTGAAAAGCTTGATGTGCTGTTATTACATCGCCCTGATCCTTTGATGGAACTCGATGAGCTAGCAAGAACGTTAGAGAATTTAAAAGCGCAAGGTAAGGTCGATTTCTTTGGTGTGTCGAACATGAACAGCCATCAAATTCAGTATCTGCAATCTGCGCTTGGGCAACCTATTGTCGCGAATCAAGTTGAGATGAGCTTAGCCAAGCTAGATTGGTTGAATGATGGGGTGATGATTAACTCGCAAGGGCACCATCAATCAGACTTCGCCGCAGGCACGCTAGAGCATTGCCAATTGAATAACATCCAACTGCAAGCTTGGGGCTGTTTGGCACAAGGCCGATTTGCTGAGCAAGGTTTGTATTCAGAACATGAAAACGTGAAAAAGACAGCGCACTACGTGGCTCAGTTAGCGAACCAATATGGTGTAGACAGTGAAGCGATTGTGTTGGCATTTTTGCTTCGTCACCCTGCTCGTATCCAACCTGTTATTGGCACCACAAACCTAGAGCGAATCAAAGCTTCGGCAGTCGCGACTCAGATAAACCTGTCTCGTGAAGAGTGGTACAACCTATACGTGTACTCACGTGGTCAAGCACTGCCATAAGGAATGAATATGTTGAATCAAAAGATCGCGCAACAACTGGTGTCTAACGCTCTCGACATTGCTGAGCGTAATCAACAAGCAATCGCGGTGAGCGTGTGTGATACGCACGGTGAGTTACTGGCGTTTGTTCGCATGGATAATGTGAGTGTTCAAGCCGGATTGTTAGCACAGAACAAAGCTTATACCTCTGCAAGAGACAGGCAGTCAAGCGGTAACTTAGGGGCTTGGGCGAGAGAAACCGGTAAAGACTTAAGTTACTGGACTGACGCTAAGATCACTGGCTTTAAAGGCGGTGTTCCCATTGAGTTAAAGGGGCAGGTGATTGGCGCGATTGGTATCAGCGGATTGAGTGAAGAGGACGATGAAGCACTTGCTGAGAAAGTGATTCAATTTGTGCTCTAAGTGCTGTTGCTTGTGAAGTAATGAAAGTTAGATATAACAAATAATAAAAAACCGATGCATGTGCATCGGTTTTTTTGTTTAACGAGACTCAAGTGCTTGAATCAATCGAACCCATTAAGCGTTCGCTTGTTCCAGATCTTGTTGCTTGTCTTTCTTACCTAATAGGCGACTTGTGATTGTACCGGCTGTCATTGCACCAGATACGTTAAGCGCCGTACGAGCCATATCGATAAGTGGCTCGATAGAGATAAGCAGTGCTGCAATCGTCACAGGAAGACCCATAGCTGGAAGTACGATAAGCGCCGCGAACGTTGCACCGCCACCTACGCCAGCAATACCGAATGAGCTCACTGTGATAATAGCAATCAGAGACAGAATGAAGTTGATGTCCATTGGGTCGATGCCAACCGTAGGCGCAACCATGACTGCTAGCATTGCAGGGTAGATACCCGCACAACCGTTTTGACCAATCGTCGCACCGAAAGAGGCAGACAGGTTAGCAATAGCTGGTGGCACGTTAAGCTTAGTGATTTGAGCTTCAACGTTCAGTGGAATCGTTGCGGCAGAACTACGAGACGTGAAAGCGAACGTTAGGACAGGCCAGATCTTTTGGAAGTACTCTTTCGGGTTTACACCAACAAAAGAAACCAACACACCGTGTACAACGAACATCAGTAGAATCGCAACGTAAGATGCAACGATGAAACCCAGTAGGCTTAGGATGTCAGAAGCACTTGATGTTGCAACTACCTTCGCCATTAACGCTGCGATGCCGTATGGCGTGAGTGCCATGATCATCTTAACTAAGCGCATAACGATAGATTGTGCCGCTTCAACGAAAGTACGAATTGGAGATTCTAGTTCTTCTTTCTCTGCCATCACTTTACGAGCAGCAATACCTGTTAGCACACCAAAGATAACCACTGCGATGATAGATGTAGAGCGAGCGCCCGTTAGGTCTGCAAATGGGTTAGTCGGAATAAAACTAATCAGCATCTGCGGAATTGTTAGATCTGAAACGCTGCCGATGCGGCTTTCAAGTGTTGCGATACGTGCTGTTTCGCGAGCACCTTCTGTTAAACCTTCAGCAGACAGGCCGAATGCTTGCGTTACAACGATACCAACAATCGCAGAAATCGCGGTTGTTGCTAACAGTACAGAAATGGTGATGCCAGAAATCTTGCCTAGTGAACCGCCTTTTTCAAGCTTCACTACTGCGGCAATCATTGAAACCAATACTAATGGCATGATCACCATTTTTAGTAGGCCAACATAACCACGGCCAACAATGTTTACCCAGTCTAGTGTTTCGTTGATGACCGGATTGCCTTCACCAAATAACAGCTGTAGACCAAGACCAAATGCGCTACCAAATACTAAACCGAGTAAAACGAGGCGAGAAAGAGTGTTTTCTTTTTTCTGCTGTCCGTAGAGAAAAAAGAGGATACCAGTGAATACCGCTAAGGCAGCGATAGCTGAAAATGACATTTGTTTTCCTTATGAATTTCTTTAAGTCGATAGGGCGCTTGGATATATGGGCGCAAATACTGTTAGCTACAGTAGCGACCTGTAACAAAACGTAAAATAAGGAAAAGTAATTTATTAGAACGATTAGTAATATCCACTCAATAGGATGGGTGGATATTCAACATTGTGATGAATAGGTGAGCTTTTTAGCGATATTTTGCCAATAAATTGAGCATGTCACTTGACGAGTAAATTTCGATATTTTGGAAATTATTTTCGAATAATCGGAACAACATTGCTTTGGCTACGTCTTCCGACTGAATAGGGCGTAAGTTTTTGAACTTACCAAGCATAAACGGAGACAGCAGAGGAAAGACACTTTGCAGGAGTTTTTCATCAGCTCTTGGCTCATCACGCTCACCAACCAGCGGCCCGGGCCGTGCGATGAAAAGCTGCTTGAAGCCAATACGTTTTAAGTTTTGCTCCATTTGCCCCTTGCAACGAAGGTAGTGCGAATAGGAATCTGGTGAAGCGCCATAGCTAGAAACGACCGCGACACGTTGAACCCCAAGAAACTTCATCGACTGTGCGACTTGGCTAACCAGTTCCACATCGATTTTGCGAAGCGCTTCTTTTGAACCTGCCTTTTTCTTGGTCGTACCTAAGCAGATAACGCCAAGATTAGGCGTCGCATTGGTGTCATCCCAATTGGTAACTTGCAGGTCGCTGTGAATAAGAGTGTGGAGTTTGTTGGAGTCAAACTGTGAATCTAACGCTCTGCGAGATAGGGCATAGATATGATCAACGGCGGGTTCATCAATGAGCAACTTCATCACATGATGGCCAATTAAACCGGTTGCACCAGCCACCACGACCGATGTTTTGTCTCCAGCAATGCTCATTTTAATCCCTTATTCACTCCACAAGTGCTTGTTTAATATAAACAGTGTTTGAATTTTAAGCGAATAAAAGTTTGTTAAACGAGTGGTCAGTAGTATGTGGGGAGTCGCCTGTTAATGGAAAAAGAGATGATTTAGTTTGGCTCGACGCATAAGTACGGTCTGAAGTATTAGTACGGCGTTAAAAATAACAAAGCCCGCTGGGCGACGGGCTTTGTTATTTACTTTACTGCTTTCTAGGTGAAGGATAGTGGGATTTTCCTTACCTTTTTGCTGGTTTTCTTACTTGATTTATTTGGTTTTCTTTTACTTGAGTTTGGAATCATTACACCTCCTAAATCGTTGTTCTGTTTTGTCTTTCAATCGATTGTCTTTCTTTGTGTAGCGTTAGTGTTGTGGGCATTCACTGTATGGGTACTTATCAATGGAGAGATTAACAAGTACTTTAGATAAAGCATAAACGATGCCAAAATGTAAGTTATTGATAAATCTATTATCAGTATTGTAGGTGTTTTAGGGTTCGTCAATTTGACTGTCAATTTGAGAAAAAACCAGTGTGATCTGTTTAAATTAAGAACACTCTCTGCGGTTTCTGCCACATAGCCATAGATACAGCCTTGCTTAACACGTAAACTGAGTCGTAATTCACATAGACCAAGGACGTGCTATGAACCTCAAGCTTGATACTCTTGCTCCTACTCAGATTTATCACCTGATGACACAAACCGTTGTTCCTCGCCCGATTGCGTGGGCATTGACGGAATCTTCTGACCAAGAGTACAACCTCGCGCCTTTCTCTTATTTCACGCCTGTTTCTAGTAATCCGCCGTTACTGATGTTATCGGTTGGGAAGAAGCCGTCCGGCGAAATCAAAGATACCACTCGTAATGCCCTAGAAACGGGTAAGCTAGTGATTCACATTGCTTCTTCAAGTTCTGCCGAAACCATGACGGCGACAGCAGCTACCCTTGAACATGGTGATTCGGAAGTCACCGCGAATAACATTGACCTGGTTGAATTTGAAGGCTTCTCTTTACCGAGATTGAAAGAGTGCGCGGTCGCTTTTGGATGCACCTTGTACGAAGTAAAAGAGGTTGGAGAAGTGCCACAAAGCCTTATCTTTGCTCAAGTCGAAACCGTGTACATTTCCGAAGACGTGATCGACAAAGAGAGTGAACGTCTTAAGGTTGATGCGTTGGCCTTGGACCCACTGTCTCGACTTGGTGGCGGTGAATACGCGACGCTTTCCAATGTGTTCTCTGTCGCACGCCCTAAGTAACAATCCTTAAGTAGCAGTCCCTAAATCAACGTACCCAGAATAAGCGTTTTTAAAAACTATGTTAGATACCCAATACTCGCAGTACATCCAACACCGAATTGACCAAAAAACCAAGCCACTCGGTGCCCTTGGTTTACTCGAAAAAGTCGCACATCAACTGGCATTGATTCAGAGCCAAGGCAAAGAAACTGCGGTTGAACACATCGAATTGAATAAGCCAAGTATCATCATTTTTGCTGGCGACCATGGCATCGCAGATGAAGGTGTGAGTATTGCTCCAAGTGCCGTCACACAACAGATGGTGTTGAACTTCTTAAGCGGTGGCGCGGCGATCAATTGCTTCTGTGCGGTGAATAACATCGAGATCACTGTAGTCGACACGGGGATATTGTTGCCTGTGGAATCAGACAGTGACATGTTGATCTCTCAGCGCTTGGGTACGCGAACCAATAATTTTGCCAACGAAGCGGCAATGAGTTTAGAAACGGTGGAACGCGGGATTGAACTGGGTACCGAGCTTGTAGCTAGAACCATTTCGAATGGCACCAATATCATCATGTTTGGTGAAATGGGTATCGGAAATACCAGCAGCGCATCAGCGATTTTAAGTGCATTAGCGAATCGTGCTGCAGCGGAGTGTGTTGGCCTAGGCACTGGCATCAACAATGAACAGCTTGCACGTAAAGTGGCTGTGGTTGAGCAAGGTGTTGCGCGTTGCAAAGGTTTAGAGCTTAAAGAAGTTAAAGGTATTAAAGAGGTACTAGCACAAGTCGGTGGCTATGAAATCGTTCAAATGGTGGGTGGTTTCCTTGGCGCTTACCAAAACAGAACACCAGTATTAGTCGATGGTTTTATCGTGTCGGTTGCGGCGTATGTCGCGACTTTAATTGAACCGAGTTGCCGTGACTATATGATCTTTGCACATCGCTCTGAAGAGTCGGGGCACAAAATTCTGTTAGAGCTGCTAGACGCTGAGCCACTGCTCGATCTTGGATTGAGATTAGGCGAGGGCACAGGTGCTGCGCTAGCTATGCCAATTATTCGTACGGCAGCCGAGTTTTATAACAACATGGCGAGCTTTGAAAGTGCTGGAGTCACGGTTTAATGAGTGATACGCCAGAAAGATCTTTGAAAGATCGAGTTACTTATCAGTGGGAGCTGTTTGCGCTAGCGATGGGCTTCTTTTCTCGCTTACCAATGCCGAAGAATACGCCCTATTCATCGGAGCGAATGAACCGTTCTGGGCGTTACTTTTCACTGGTTGGTTTGTTACTAGGTGTTCTATGTGGCGGTGTGTTTTTGCTACTTGATACGGTACTTCCGAGTGCAGTGGCGATCTTCTTGATGATGAGTTTTAGCCTGATGCTCACTGGTGCATTCCATGAAGATGGTTTGACTGATATGGCGGATGGCATTGGTGGCGGCATGACTCTAGAACGCCGCTTGACCATCATGAAAGACAGTCGAATCGGTACTTATGGCGCGTCTGCACTGGTTATGGCTTTGCTTGGCAAGTGGGTGTTGTTGGATGAGCTGGTCAACATGACGGCTCTGTTTATGGTCATCGTGACCAGTTATACCTTTAGCCGTGCGATTGCTGCGTCACTTATTTATGACATGCCTTACGTCAGCGATTTAGATACCAGTAAAAGTAAACCATTGGCCAACAAGCAAACCAAAGGCGAACTTGTCTTCTTATTGCTGGTAGGCGTGCTGCCTAGCCTGTGGTTTGGTCTTGAATTCGCTTTGGTTTTATCTGTCTTCGCCTATCTGTTCAGAACCGGGTTCAAAAAGTGGTTAATGGCTCGTATTGGTGGCTTTACTGGCGACTGCTTGGGGGCGGCTCAACAGTTAATGGAGTTGCTGACTTACCTTGTATTCATTACTGCATTTTACAATGACTTTCTATAACGGTTTCCTATGACCAACACCAATCAAACTAATCAAGCAAGACAGCGAAACAGCCATCTGGTATTGGGCGGCGCTCGTTCTGGCAAGTCGAGTTTTGCAGAGCAACAAGCATTATGTGCGCTTGAAGCATGTTCAAATGGACGCCTCAATTATATTGCGACAGCGACATATCTTGATGATGAAATGCGAGAACGAATCGCGCACCATCAACAACGTCGTAGCGAGCAATGGATTGAGCATGAAGTACCCGTTGAATTAGCCGAAAAACTGCAGTCTTTTGAGAAAGAAGATGTGGTATTGATTGATTGCCTAACCTTGTGGCTGAACAACATCATCTTTGAACTGGGTGATGACGCAACCAATGAACAGGTTGAAGCCTTGGTTGAAGTATTGGTCAAAAGCGTCGAGCAAAGCCCGGCACAAATTATAATGGTGTCTAATGAAGTCGGCTTAGGTGTGGTACCGCTGGGTAAAGTGTCTCGCTTGTTTGTGGACAATGCAGGACGAATGAACCAAGCGCTAGCTCGCGTCGTTGAGCGCGTCACGCTGGTTGCTGCCGGATTGCCGTTGCACTTAAAACCATCTAATCACTTGCTTGATATTCAAGACTAGGTCGCACACATGGTTAATGGAACAACTAAAAACATCTATTTGTTAAGACATGGCAAAGTCGAAGGAAAAGCTGCGCTCAATGGTTTATCTGATGTGCTGGTCAACCCTGATCTTCAAGAACAGATATGTGAGGCACTAACTACACAAGACATTACCTTCGATAGCGTGGTCACCTCGCCACTAAAACGATGCGCTGATCTAGCAAACCTGTATGCAGAGCGTATGTCAGTGCCTTTGTCTTTGGCATCGGGCTTTCAGGAAATGAACTTCGGTGAAGTTGATGGTGTCCCATTTGATGAACTTGAAGACAAGTGGGGAATGTTAGAAACCTTTTGGCAAGATCCTGCTAATCATCAATTAACTGGTGCAGAAAGTTTACAGGGCTTCCACGACAGAGTAACTCAAGCTTGGTCGCAACTTCTGAACGATCCAAGTGACAATATATTGTTGGTTACTCATGGTGGTGTGATTCGCATATTGTTAGCGCACTGCCTTGATATTGATTGGAAAAACCCGAGTTTGTACTCGAAGTTATCGATAGAAAACGCATCGATAACGCATATTCAAATCACTCAGTTTGCGCAGAGCTTTATTAGCGTTAAATCGATAGGGCTACCTGTTCTCTGAGTGTTCAAAAAACACAGTTTAAGAATTAACAATCTTTTAGAACTGTAAACAGAAATCGAAATATAAAGCGACGTTCACAGCCGCTATACCTGATTGGTATTACTACCTACGTGAAAGGAATTTAGTCATGACAACACCAAGTTGGGATCTAAGCATTGCTTATAGCGATCTTAATGATGCAAAAATCGAACAGGACATCGAACTCATTCAGCAGTGCATTGAGCTGTTGAACCTACACGTTGAAAAGCGTCACATCATTTTAGCGATGCAAAACGCGATTCAGACTTCAGAAGCGGCAGGCACGCTACTAAGCACGATCAATACCTTCGCTAATTGTCACGCATCGGTCGACGCGACACACACAGAAGCCAAAGCACTGCTTGGACGTGTCGCGAAGCTGAACTCTGAAATGTCTCAAGCGTTCAGCCCTTACGAAGACACGCTAATTCACGCAGAACCAGAATTTATTGACGCAGTATTAGAGCATGACAGCGCAGATGTAGCAGGGCAGCGCTTTGCGATTGAAAGCTCTCGTAAGCTATCAAGTAGCCGACTCAGTGTTGCTGAAGAGCAGTTGTTAGCGGCGATGAAGGTCGATGGCCGTGATGGATGGGGTCGTTTATACGATAACCTAACGGGATCTTTAAAACTGTCGCTAGAGCTGGACGGTGAAGAGGAAGCCCTAGGCTTTTCACAAGCCGCGAGCCTGTTGTACGGCAGCGAATTCGACAAACAAGAGCCGGCATGGCGCGCGGTTCAAGGCGCAATGAAAACGCATCAAGAGTCGTTTGCTTCGATTCTAAATGCATTGGCGGGTTGGCGACTGACAGAAAACAAAAAGCGCTCGAAAATTAGCGATGTGCATTTCCTTGATCCAAGCCTACACGGCAGCCGCATTATACCTGAAACGCTAGACACCATGATGTCTGTTGCGAAAGCTAATCGAACGGTTGGCCAGAAAGCGGGTTTGTTGATGGCAAGAGTTCACGGTTTAGATGAAATGAAGCCTTGGAATCATTTAGCAGCAATGCCACCACTCGGTGACGCTGAATCTAAGATCTACCCATTTGATGAAGCGATCGAAGTGATCAAAACTGCGTTCGCTGAAGTAAATCCAGAGATGGCTGATTTCGTCGCTTTGATGGTTGAGAACGGTTGGATTGATGCAGCTCCAGCTGCGAACAAACGTTTAGGTGCGTACTGCACCAAGTTTGCTGCGACACGCACACCGCTTGTGTTTATGACATGGAGCGGTAGCCGCTCAGATTTAATGACATTGGCGCACGAACTAGGCCACGCGTTCCACAACTGGGTGATGAAAGACATGCCGTTGTGTCAAACACGCTACCCAATGACGCTAGCAGAAACGGCTTCGATCTTTGCTGAAAACATCGTTCGTGACCATCTATTGAAGCAAGCAAAAACACGCAATGAGAAACTTGAAATGCTATGGGAAGAGCTTTCTTCTTCTTTGGCATTAATGGTGAACATTCCTGTGCGTTTTGAGTTTGAAAAAGCTTTCTACGAGCAGCGTGAAAAAGGTGAGCTAACGGCTCAGCAGCTGTGTGACTTGATGGAAACGACTTGGAAAGAGTGGTACGGCGATGCAATGACCGAAGCCGACCCTTACTTCTGGGCGAGCAAGCTGCACTTCAGCATCTCTCAAGTAAGCTTCTACAACTACCCATACTTGTTTGGTTACCTATTCAGTAAAGGTGTTTATGCTCAGCGAGATGCGAAAGGCGAGCAATTTTACGGCGATTACGTGTCGTTGCTTCGTGATACAGGCAGCATGATGGCGGAAGAAGTCGTTCAAAAGCACCTTGGTATGGATCTGACTCAAGCGGATTTTTGGCAACAAAGCATCGACATGGTCAAAGTTCAAATCGATGAATTTGAAAGATTGCTCGATCAGGAAGATTAATTGATCTCAATCTGTTCATGGCAGGTAAGAGCTGTGTTAGCTTACGTGGCTCTTATCTTGCTGAGATGACCTGAGACAACCAAAAGCTGCTCTAAATAGAGAAAGTTATTTGGAACAGATGTCGGTTAGTAAAATCAGCAGGTAATACAAAAATATATGGGTAGTATTTGTGAGTGATAACGGAGTTTCTATTGATAAGTGCGATCCTAGCAACACAATTTCTATGTACAATTTATTAACATACGGCCGTGCAATTAAGGAGTAGCGCATGACGAAGACCCTCTTTCGCCAATCATTTCTTTTTGACAGCCTAGATCTTGAGCAAGAAATGGTTGCAGGACAGACCGTACTGAGTAACGGTGTTCAAATTAAGCTTCATCAACGCGGTGTATTGGAAGTGATTCCCGCAGAGTACAATTCTGAAACCAAGAATATCATCTTTTCAACAGGTGTTCATGGCGACGAAACTTCACCAATGGAGCTGATTGATAAGCTCATTGAGGATATTGAAACAGGCTTCCAAGTAGTGACAGCAAGATGTTTATTCATCATTGCTCACCCGGAAGCAACCAACGCGCATACTCGTTTTCTTGATGTGAATATGAACCGTCTGTTTGATGAAAAACAGCACGAAAGCAACCGAGAAGTGGATATCGCGAAGAACCTTAAGTACTTGGTGACTGAGTTTTACAAAGAAACGGTACCTGCCACTCGTTGGCACTTAGATCTGCACTGTGCGATCCGTTTGTCTAAGCATTACTCTTTCGCCGTAAGCCCTAAGGTTCGCCACGAAGTTCGCAGCAAAGCTTTGTTCGACTTCATTAACAGTGCTCACGTTGAAGCTGTGTTGTTATCGAATGCGCCAACGAGCACTTTCAGTTGGTACAGCGCCGAAAACTTCGAAGCGCAAGCACTGACAATGGAGTTAGGGCAGGTAGCAAGAATTGGTGAGAACCAACTTGATAAGCTAACTGCTTTCGATTTGGCAATGCGCAATCTGATTGCTGAAATAGAACCAGAGCATTTGCCGAAGAAAACCATTACATATCGCGTAAGCCGAACCATTGTTCGATTGCACGATGACTTTGATTTCATGTTCTCTGATGACGTTGAGAACTTTACGGCGTTTAAGCACGGTGAAGTGTTTGGTCATGATGGTGATAAGCCATTGATGGCGAAGAATGAAAACGAAGCAGTGGTATTCCCAAATCGTAACGTGGCTATCGGTCAACGAGCGGCCTTAATGGTGTGCGAAGTTGAAACACGATTCGACCACGGTCAGCTTGTGTACGATTAATACCGAGCCGGGTTAAAGCAACGAAAACAACCGCTCAACTGGTTGAAATATCAAGGTTCACATTACGGTGTGAGCCTTGAGTTTATTTAGGGATACAGGTAAGGTTACGCGAACAATTTCAAAGTAGCTTGATATGGATTTCCAACAACTTCTTCACCAAAAACAGCGCAAATGGACCCGAGCCATTTATCTGATGGCAGCACTGCTTGTCGCGCTGAGTGCGATTTACCTAATGGTTGGCGATCTTTTCATTTCCCCTCTGGGCACATTGTCCACGTTAGAACAAAAACTACTGATTGATTTACGCTTACCTCGATTATTAGCAGCGATTGCGATCGGGGCTGGGTTAGCTGTATCTGGTGCAAGCTTACAAGTGTTATTGGGTAACGTATTAGCGGAGCCAGGTGTGCTCGGCATTTCTGGTGGCGCAAGTTTGGCGATGGTTATCGTGCTGTTCTTCTTGCCGTTTGCTCCGACTCCAGAAGTGTTCATGATTGCCGCCGTTTTAGGCTCGCTCTGTTTCACCGTGATACTGGTGAGCATGGTAAAAACGATGCGACTCACCACGGCTAAATTACTGCTGGTGGGTGTCGCGTTAGGCATTCTTTCTGGTGCGATGGTGACATGGGCGTTCTATTTTAGTGATGACTTAAGCCTACGCCTATTGATGTATTGGCTGATGGGCAGCTTAGGTGGCGTGACTTGGTATCAACACTCGCTCACTTTAGTGATGATCCCCGTTATTATCTGGTTGTGTTTGCAAGGCAGCAAACTAGACAAACTGATGATAGGCGAAACGCATGCCGCACAGTTAGGCGTGAATGTTTCGAGATTACGTTGGCGTTTAATCTTTGCTGTCTCAATTTTAGTCGGCTGCGCGGTTGCCTTAGGTGGCGTGATCAGCTTTGTTGGCTTGGTTGTGCCACACTTATTGCGTTTAGCGATTGGTACTGATAACAAATATCTGCTTCCTTTGTCTGCCGTTGCTGGTGCTGCATTGCTTGTATTTGCTGATATCTGTGCAAGAACCTTATTAGATTCCGCAGAGCTGCCTTTGGGTGTGATGACCACCAGTATTGGTGCGCCTATCTTCATTTGGATGTTAATTAAAAATCATGATTCAAATTAAGAGCCTGAGCGTCGGCGCTCGTTTATTACCACTATCATTTGAGCTCAAGCAAGGGCAGGTGACTCATGTTATCGGCCCGAATGGCAGCGGTAAAAGTACCTTACTCGAAGCGATATCTGGCATTGGTGATGGCTATAAAGGTGATATAAAGTTCGACGGGCAGGATTTGTCACAACTGTCGCTACAAGATTTATCATTACATCGTGCTTATTTATGCCAAAGCGCAAGGCCAGCCTTCAACTTGGAAGTATTCCAATACCTTGCGTTGTCATTGCCAAGTTCATCGCATGGCCTTGAGGCTGAAATCAACGCAGCTTTGGAAGAAATTAGCCAGATGCTAGACATTGCAGACAAACTTCATCGTTCAATTCAGACACTGTCTGGTGGTGAATGGCAACGCGTTCGTTTGGCGGGCATGTGTCTGCAAATTTGGCCGACACTTAACCCCTACGCGAAGCTGCTGATCCTCGACGAACCCGCAGCTCCACTGGATATTGCTCAAGAAGCCTTGTTGTACAAGCTCATTGAACGAGTGGCAGAGAAGGGCATTGCAGTGATCATGGCAAACCATGATTTGAACAGAACCCTGAGACACGCCGACCAAGTGTTGCTGCTTGATAAAGGCGTACTTCAAGCATCAGGCACAGCTGATCAAGTGCTTACCCCTGAGCAGCTAGAGTCCGTGTTTAACACCGAAGTCAAAAGTATCTCAGTCGACAATCAGACCTATCTTTTGTTTGGTTAAAAGACTAATTGGTTAAGCTGCTCATTGGGTTTAAGGCGAGTTAGTAAAGGAAGCAAATATGTTTAGATACATCCAAAGAAGAAGAATCAAAAAGGTGATTAAGTCTTTGTCAGCAAAGATGGTAAAGAGCTATGGAAGCCGTGATTTCTTCTCTATTGGACAGGTTGAAACAAGTTCTCGTGAGTTGAGTAAACGCCAACAACAGATTGCTTTAGCCTTGTTTGCGGATCCACAAGATCTTGCTGTTGAATTAGCTCCAACTATTCAGTTGCTGCGTAATGATGTGTCTAATGACTTCTTCGGCGGAGAAGACTACACAGCGCGAGATGTACTTAATCTATTGGGTGGCGGCGGTTGGAAGGGCGGTCGTATGGACGACGACATGTCACATCGCATGGGCATGCATAGCCGCTATTAAAGCTCTACCAAGCTCCCTCTATTTAAATCAACTTTGCATCAAAGCACCTTTATCTAATGTGACTCGTCAAAACCGTTATTTTGACAACAAACCCTCTACTTTCGCGTCAATGCGATATCCTGAACAGCCCGTTCATACGTTTCTCACCTCTAGTCTCTCAGGTTCTTAGCCTGTTCCCTTGCTCTATTTATTGAATAAACTTCATAGTCTTCAGATGTATAAGATAATTTCCCCTTCGTATTACCTTTGATGAATATCAATCAGCCTTATTGATTAAATAATCCTACCTTCCTCGACCATGCTCAAATTGATTGATATGCATTTGCTTTATTAATGTTCGAGCCAAGTAACGGTTAATAGCAAATTGAGGTGCTTACTCAATCAAACAAGTGGATAGGTAAACAAGCGAAGATCATTTTGTCTTGTTAATGGGAAATATGACGTCTTTAAGTGGAAATGTTATGAGAATCGGAATAGAGAAAACGGCTTTAGCCATCGCTTTGTCTGTGGCTTGTGGTGGTGCTATGGCACATGGATTTATATCGCTGAACGATGATGGCAACATCATAAGTCGTGTCGCTTTGTGTCACTTAGAAGATTCTGAAGGTCAGGCGAAGAACATGGACTGTGGCGACATACAGTATGAGCCACAAAGTGTGGAAGGCTTTGACGGCTTCCCAGAAGGTGGACCTGCTGACGGCTATATTGCCAGTGCTGAAATATCAATCGCAAGAAATCTAGATGAACAAACTTCAGAGCGCTGGCAGAAACGCCCAATAGAAGCGGGCTCTCAAGAATTTGAATGGACATTTAGAGCCAACCATATTGCGGCTGGTTTTAAATATTACATTACGAAAGAAGGTTGGGACCAAAATTCACCATTAACTCGCTCAGAGTTTGACTTAAATCCCTTTTGTGAAGTTGATGCCCATGGAGAGATGACACAGAACACGGCGACTCACACGTGTAACGTGCCAGAGAGAGAAGGCTATCACGTGATTTTGGCTGTGTGGGATGTGGGCGACACCGACAAGGCTTTCTATAACGCGATTGATGTGGTGTTTGATGGCGATGATTCTCAACTTCCGGATTGGGAAAAAGCAGGTCAGATAATTCCTACGATTAATTTGAAAGAAGGCGACGCGGTATATACGCGCGTGTTTGATGGGTCTGGTGAAAACTCATCGCTCAGTACTCGTATCGAGATTGCGAATAGTGAGGATGGCCAACCAAAGAACTGGTCTAAGGCATTAGCAACCAAAGTTAATGAAGATCGCAATAACATTAAGTCTGGCGTGTTGAGTGAGAATGGTTTTGCTCCTATTTACGGTGTGAACCCAATATATGTGAATTCTGACAGCGGTATCCAGCGTGTGGAAATAGGTTACGATGTTGAAGTGCCAGAACCCGATACGTCACTGACGGTTGAAGGTCTGGAACCAGAATACGTGATCGGAGAAGAGCCAACCGTTCTCGATCTATCATTGATAGCCGAGGGCGATGCCCAAGCTGAACTCACCGTGTATAACCATGCTCGAGAGTCTTTAGCATACTGGAGTGGGGAGGTTGAAGATAACTCGTCAGAATCGGTATCATTACCTTTGTCTAAATCAGAGGCTGCTCATCATATGTTGGTAGTGAGTGTCAAAAACAGCGAAGGTAAATTGGTAGGCCAACAAATGATGGATTTCCATTTAGTTGATGCCGATGCGCCACCACCTGCACATGATTATGTCTACCCAGAAGGCTTTGGTAACTATGTTGATGGCGACGTCGTTTTATTTGAAGGCGAAGGTGTTTATCAATGTTACGGCCCATGGGCATCAGAATGTAACAATGAAGCGTACCTTCCAGGCGTGGCAGCAGATCCAAATTGGGTTGAGCAACAATGGAAAAAGTTAGATTAATTACGAGTTAATCGAACTCACTTAGCTGTATATTAAATCTCTACATGCAAAAGCGGCTTAATCATCAAGCCGCTTTTTTATTCACTTTGAATAATGTTGCGCCAATCAAGACGGAATACTGAGATCCAATAATTCGAAGCAACATCATCTATCGACAACGCATTTCTTTGAGTTGTGTGATTCTGATTCCTATCAATATAAAACCCGCTGTCATTGATAAAATTGACGTATATATTTTTCGTTGTTCTTCAAACAAAAACTATAAACCCTCGAAGTGCAATTTTGATTGGTAAGTGACCAGTTAATGTTGTGTGCAGGGTAAAATAATAGAGAGTGGGAAAGTGACAACAATAAATAATAATATTCTAAAAGTAGCAGTAGGTATGGCTATGCTATCGAGTGTGCCTTCGGTGGCAAATGCTCATGGTTGGTCTGAATTTCCAAGTGCGCGTCAGAACACGTGTTACGAGCAAGGCGGGATTTGGTCGGGTACACCACCTAATGCTGCGTGTGCTCAAGCAAAAGACATTTCTGGTTCATACCCATTTGTTCAACGTAACGAATACGCTAAAAATGTTCAGGATTTCAATAACATCAATGCTGTAAAATCGGCGATTCCTGACGGCACGTTATGTTATGCCAATGATTCACAAAAACGCGGCATGGGTGCGCCTCATACTGGTTGGACTCGTACCGAGCTAAATACTGGTACGTTTGAATATGTATTCAATGCAACAGCGCCACACAACCCTTCTTTCTGGGAGTTCTACCTAACGAAACCAAACGCAGACCTAAGCAAAGGCCTAGCGTGGGGAGATTTAGATCTTATCCAAGAAGAGGGTAACGTTCCGGTTAATGGCGGCAAGTACCGCATTAATGTCACTATTCCTTCAGATCGCTCTGGCGATGCGATTCTATTCGTTCGCTGGCAGCGTAATGATGCTGCGGGCGAAGGCTTCTACAACTGTTCAGACATCACTATCGCGGGTGGTACAACCCCTCCACCAGAGCCGGGTCCAGAGCCCGATCTAGTGCGTGGTGATCTGTTTGTTTCAGACCAATTTGGAACGCCAGAAGTTGGTGACACAGTTAAGTACGACATCATCAACAAGTATGGTGAAGTAGCGCGCAGCTTCGACATCGTTATCGACGCTTCAAACGTTAACGATTGGGCTCGTTTATTGGCTTCAGAAATCAATGGTTGGCACGAAGAGTTTAAAGATGGCGCGATTTTCATTGGTGACTGGCACGTTGAAATGCAGCACTACATGTACTTCCAAAACGACCCTTCACGTAACTTCTTCAACTCAAAAGATAGCCGTGCTTCAGGTCAGTTAACGTTGATTGATGGTGGCGACGGTGGTGTTGAACCATTGAAAGGTGACATCTACGAGCTAGTGAAGAGTGACAATGTAGTGAATGCTGGCGATAAGGTTGTGATTGCAACAAGTGAAGCGGCGACATTGACTCAAACTCAAGGCTCTTCAGTAAGCATTCAAAATAACGGCACGGTTTCTATCGTAGTTGATACCACTGGCATCACTGCAAACGAAACTCTATCGTTTATGGCTAGCTCGATTGAAAGCGACAGTATTGAAACCTTCACTTTTGAAGTAATTGCTGATGACGGTGGCGTAACACCAGACCCAGATCCAACACCGGATCCTGATCCGACTCCTGATCCAGGCACGTGGGACTCATCAACAACTTACCTTGGTGGTGAAGTCGTGACTTACTCGAACCAGTCATGGAAAGCACAATGGTGGGTTCAAGGTGGTACAAACCCTAAAGCGACCTACGAAAATGACAAATGGGGCGTTTGGCGTCCAGCGAACTAATTTAACTATCGTTAGTTAATCAGCTTTAAAGGAATAACCAAGGCACCACACTTTTTGACGAGTGTGGTGTCTTTTTTATTGGAAAGGCTTAATAAGCGAAATAGATTTGATTTCAATTGGTTTTATCCTTTCATATAGTAAGAGAGCGTCACAAATATCGACTGGTTGATAGTTAATAATGAGTAAATCTGTTGGATGGATGACGAGGGTTTTATGGAGCTAACCAGTAAGCAAGTTGGAGTCTTTAAGGGAATGGCGTGGGCTATGCTAAGCGCGATTGTTGCAATCTTGGCAGCCATCGTTTTAGACCCTCTCAATCACGCTCAAACCAGTTTGCTAGAAGATAGGGTGACTGTTTTAGGGCAGTCTCTGATACTACCGACCTTGATGTTAATCGTCTCTATTGGACGCTTAGCCAAGTTTCGCTTCTTCAGCCCAGAAGATATCGATGGCAGTGGGTTAACGTCTGGAACGAAGCAAGCTATCATGCTGCAAAGCTTGCTTCAAAATACCTTAGAGCAACTGGTCATCGCATTTGGTGTCTATACCGCGTGGTGTTTGTTGATGCCTTTTGCTTGGTTATCGGCGGGGCTCGTGTGTTCAGTGTTGTTTTTTATTGGGCGTATCTTCTTTTTCAAAGGCTACAGTCATGGAGCTCCGGCAAGGGCTTTTGGTTTTGCGTTAACCTTTTATTCAACGGTAGTGCTGTGCTTAGTATTGGTGGTTACTCAATTGGTATTCGCCTTAAGTTAGTTAGACGTTTTTCTAAGGTGCTGCCCGATTTTAAACCAAGGCAAATGAATTTCGATTAGGGCGGAGTATCCCTTTGCCTGTAACATGACGTGCTTACTATCTTCGAACACGAAAGACGTTTTGATGAAAAAATCACAGATACTCGCCAATACAATCAAGAATCAGATAGAGCAAAATATTTGGTTGAGTGGTGAGAAGATCCCATCAATTAGAGATGCTTGTAAGCGCTATAAACTCAGTATCGAGACGGTATTACAAGCCTATCAGCAACTTGAAGACCAAGGCTATGTGCGCTCAAAGCCTAAGTCTGGCTATTTCGTGTTACCGCGCAGAAATGTATTCACCTCAGAACACACGCAACAAAAAGCCATCAAGCCGTATCCTGTTAAAATCAGTGACCTGCTATACGATGTACTTCAACGAGCCAAAGACCCTAGCATCATTCCACTTAGCTCGGCATTCCCTGATCCCGCCTTGTTTCCGCATCAAGCATTGTCACGCAGTTTAGCTAATGCCAGTCGCCAAATGCCCGACAACAGTATGCTCACCAATTTACCTCCAGGAAGTGAAACACTTCGTAGACAAATTGCCCAACGCTATCAAGTTCAAGGCTTGAACGTACTGCCAGACGACATTGTGATCACCTCTGGGGCGATGGAGGCGCTTAATTTATGCCTACAATCCTGTACCGAACCGGGTGACTTAGTCGCGATAGAGTACCCTGCGTTTTACGGCGTGTTACAGACTATTGAAAGACTAAACCTCACTGCCGTAGAGATTCCAACAGACCCGACAATAGGGATTGATTTAGATGTGTTGGAATCGGTGTTCGCTTCAATGGACATCAAAGCGTGCTGGTTCATGACAGAATCGCAAAACCCTGTTGGCTATTCGATGAGTGATGGAAACAAGCAGCGATTGGCCGAGTTGGTGAACCAACATAAGATCCCGATGATTGAAGACGATGTGTATCGAGAACTTCATGTCGGCAACCAAAGCTCATTACCTGCAAAAGCCTATGACACCGGCGAACAGATCATGCTTTGTGGTTCGTTTTCCAAATCATTGTCACCGGGCTTTCGAATTGGTTGGGTAGTGGCACGTAAACAAGCGTTAAAGATTCAGCGGTTACAGCACTTATCAACTCTTTCCAGCAGTATTCCTATTCAGCTCGGTTTGTCTCACTACCTTACGTTTTATAGTTATGACAACCATCTTAAAAAGCTTCGTAAACTTTTGAATGAAAGGAAGAAAGCTCATATCGCACTCTTAGAATCCAGTTTACCTTCAAGTGCGATGGTGCATAAAAGCCAAGGTGGTTACTTCATTTGGATAGAGCTGCCTCACTCTGTTTGTGTTGAGAAGCTGTATGAGCTAGCCCTTGAGCGAAACATCTCTGTCGCTCCGGGAATCATATTCAGCAGTGATAAAAAGTTCTCACACCACATTCGTATCAACTGTTCGTATGCTTGTGATGATAAAATAGCAGAAGCCATTCAAACGCTCGGCGGCTTGATTCGGACAATGGAATTGCAAGCCAATAGTTGCAGCTAAACTCTGACCAGTCGTTCGTCTAATAAGTAAATCTGTTCTGTTTTTTATCAACCAATCTGTTCTAGTTTGGTTCGTGAAAACTGTGCTGAAATACGCTCCAATTCTTAATATGAAAGCCATCATTATGATGTTTGGAGCTTAAATGTTTGATGTAGTTGAATTGTCGCGTTTACAGTTTGCGCTAACCGCTATGTTCCACTTTCTTTTCGTCCCTCTGACTATCGGTATGTCGTGCTTACTGGCGATCATGGAGTCGATCTATGTACTCACCGGTAAACAAATCTATCAAGACATGACTCGCTTCTGGGGCAAACTGTTCGGCATTAACTTTGCCTTGGGTGTCACGACCGGTTTAACCATGGAGTTCCAGTTCGGCACCAACTGGTCTTATTATTCTCACTATGTCGGCGATATTTTCGGTGCACCTTTAGCCATCGAAGCGCTTGTCGCATTTTTCCTAGAATCCACCTTTGTTGGATTATTCTTCTTCGGCTGGGAAAGGTTATCTAAACGCCAACACCTTGTAGTGACTTGGCTGGTGGCGTTGGGCTCAAGCTTCTCTGCATTGTGGATTTTGGTTGCCAATGGTTGGATGCAAAACCCGATTGGTTCAGAGTTCAACTACCAAACCATGCGTATGGAAATGACCAGCTTTGCAGAAGTGGTGCTCAACCCTGTCGCTCAAGTTAAATTCCTGCATACCGTGGCCTCAGCGTATACCTGTGGCTCAATGTTTATCCTTGGCGTGAGCTCTTACTACTTACTTAAAGGTCGTGACGTTGCTTTTGCAAAACGTTCGTTTGCTGTCGCAGCTTCGTTTGGTATTGCTTCTATTATCTCGGTGATCGTATTAGGTGATGAGTCGGGTTATGAACTGGGTGATGTTCAAAAAGTGAAACTCGCGGCTATTGAAGCGGAATGGCACACAGAACCTGCACCTGCGGCGTTTACCTTGTTCGGATTACCCAACCAAGAAGAAGGCAAAACCGACTTCGCGGTAAAAATCCCTTATGTGATGGGAATTATTGCAACGCGATCTCTGGATGAGCAAGTCACTGGCCTTCATGACCTACGCGACCAACACCTCGTCCGCATTCGCAACGGAATCATCGCTTATGAATTGCTAGAGCGTTTACGAGCTGGCGACACCTCTTATGAGACGGAACAAGCCTTTGATCAAACCAAGCACGATCTCGGCTATGGCTTATTACTTAAGCGTTACACCGATACCGTAACCGATGCGACTGAACAGCAAATCCAACAAGCGGCAGATGATTCCATTCCAACTGTCTGGCCACTTTTTTGGTCATTCCGAATCATGGTGGGCTGTGGTTTCATTATGTTGTTTGTGTTTGGTGCTGCCTTCCTGCAAACCTACCGTAAAAACATTACGCAAAAGCCTTGGTTACTGAAAGCGGCGCTATGGTCGATTCCATTACCTTGGATTGCCATTGAAGCTGGCTGGTTTGTTGCGGAATACGGCCGTCAGCCTTGGGCAGTAGGTGAAATCCTTCCTGTGACGGTCGCGGCTTCTTCTCAAACCGTTGAAAATCTGCTTACGTCTCTTGCTCTCATTATCAGCCTATATACCGTATTCATCATTGTTGAAAGTTACTTGATGATTACCGTTGCTAAAAAAGGCCCAAGCAGTTTAAAAACGGGTCGCTATCACTATGAACAAAATACAACTTCACTTGAAGCCAAATTGGCACAACAAGTTCAACAATAAGGTGACTGACTCATGTTCGAATATGACACATTGCGTTTAATTTGGTGGGTTCTGATTGGTGTACTGCTGATTGGTTTTATGATCACCGATGGTTTTGATATGGGAGTGGGGGCGTTGTTACCGTTTATTGGTAAAACGAACGTTGAAAGACGAGTCATGATTAACTCCATCGCGCCCCATTGGGACGGCAACCAAGTGTGGTTAATTACCGCAGGTGGTGCGTTGTTTGCGGCTTGGCCTCTTGTTTATGCGACATCGTTTTCAAGCCTTTATGTAGCTATGTATGTGGTGCTTATCTCACTGTGGTTACGTCCTTTGGCGCTTGAGTATCGAGCAAAGATCGACAGCGATCAGTGGCGACAAGTATGTGATTTAGCAATCTCGTTCTCAGGCTTCTTCCCGCCTATCTTGTTTGGGGTGGCGTTTGGCAATTTGATGCAAGGCTTACCTTTTACGCTTAATAGCTTATTGATGGTTGAGTACCATGGTTCGTTTATCGATTTGATTAACCCATTTGCGCTTTTGTGTGGTCTAGTCGGGTTGTTGATGGCGCTGTTACAAGGCAGTGCTTGGTTGATGATGAAAACCACAGATGCAGTGTACAAAAAGGCAAGAAGGGTGACGCAGGCGAGTGCGGTACTTGTTGCGTTCCTTATGGTGGTTGGCTGTATGGCGATTAACCATAGTGATGGCTATGTGATAGTCAGTGCGATGGATCATAGCTCGGCTTCGAACCCTTTGAACAAAGAAGTCATCACACAAACAGGCGCTTGGTTAACCAACTTCGATACGTACCCTTGGATGTGGTTTGCACCGATCGGCAGCGTGACCATTCCATTGCTGGCTTTGATTGGCGCAAGGTTGAAATGGGATGCGATTGCTTTTATAAGTTCAAGCCTGACTAATGCTTGCATCATCTTAACGGCGGGTTTCTCGATGTTCCCGTTCATTATCCCGTCTAGCGTTAACCCGAGTAATAGCCTAACGCTGTGGGATTCAACATCGAGCGAACTGACCTTGAACATCATGACAGGCGTGGCGTTTGTGATGGTACCTATCATTCTGTGTTATACCGCGTTCAGTTATCGAACCATGTTTGGACGACTCGATAGTGAGTATGTCGAACGTAATGGCCACTCACTGTATTAAGGAGTTTCTCATGTGGTATTTTGTTTGGATATTGGGCTTATTCCTAGCCTCTGCATTTGCAGTTTTGAATGTTATCAGCCTAGAGAAAAGTGACTCAGAAACGGAGTCTTAATCGCTGAGCAAAGCTCTGTAAGAAGATAAGAGTTATATAGAAAACAAGAGCTATATAAGAAGACCAGAAGCGTGAGTTTCTGGTCTGTTAGTTTTGTAATGTGTTGACGAATTATTCCAGAATAAGGTTTTCTTTAATCTCATCGTTAAGATACCTCTGATCAAAATCTGGTGTCATGAATTCGACGAAGGAAGAGTCTAGATAGCCGGTTTCTAGATAACTCGGCTCTAGATAATGGAAATCTAAGTGATCAGCACTTGCGTAGGTGGGAATCGCAGAAAACAAAACGATACTGATCGCTGCAGCGATATTAATGACTTTGTTACGTTGAAGAGTCATTTTCATAGTAGTGCCCTCGAAAGGTGGGCAAATCCATCTGCCTATGAGAATTGAATCTGAGATGTTTAGAAGTCGTAAGACAAACCAAGTGTGATGATGCTGTCGTTGTCGATCGGGCCCATCGACTTACCGTCTAAGTAAAGGTCACCTTCGTTGGTGTTGAAATAGGTGTATTTCACGTAGGGTGTCCAGTCGTCGATGCTCTTAGAGAGAACGACTTCGTGTTCATTGGTACGATAGTCGCCTTGATGAAAGATAACGTTGTCATCGTTGTGGGTAAACCCGCCATTGGATCCATCACTGTTTTCGTGAGTGTATTGGTAAGCTAAATCCCAACCGGCGAGTGAGTACCCCGCACCGGCGATGAACTTATTGGTGTTGATCGTGGTATCGCTTACATTCTCGAGTACTTGCCCTGACTGGTTATATCCCAATCCACTGAATACATTGAAGTTGTCGTTTACTTGATAATCAATAATACCTTCGATTAATAACTCTTCACCGTTGTCCCATTTACCGAGTTCACCGTATAGGTTGAACGTGAAGGACTCGCTGATGTGAAAGTCGTGGCCGTAACCCGCTGCTAACCAACCTTGGTCATCAAAACCTATATAGACTTGTCCATTTTCTGAGGTATCGATTAATGCGCCAGCTTCTGTGGTGTAGACACCGTTATCAGCAGCATTAGAGGCAACGTTTTGTTCGATGTAAACTTGAGTCGAAGTCGCAAACGCTGCGCTGCTGAGTAACGTAAGTGGTAGAGCAATAAGGTTAAGCTTTTTCATGGATTCTCCAGTGTCGTTCTATTGAATTAACTTGCTGGAGAGTATGTGATTAAACTGAATTTATATTAATAGGGTTAACTTTAGTTAAAACCTCAGTTTCATTTATGTTTTCTTAATGCTGACTTGATTGCTTCACGGGTTTTGATGTGTTGCTCGTCGTTAGCATAACGGCGGTGATAGAGCATTCGAAACGTGAGCGGTTTTAATTTGATAGGGATAGGGTGAACGCGTAAGCCAAGCGCTGGTGCGAGCATTTCTGCAAAAGAGCGAGTAGAAGCGGCGATGTAATCTGTCGTGCTTGCCAAAATCAGCATGCTTGAAATTGAGCTGGTTTCAATTCTGACTTTTCTCGGCTCGATATCGCTCTCTGATAAAAACTCGACCGTGTTCATGTTGGCGCGTTTGATCTTGAGTGCAATATGTTCCTCTTGGAAATACTCCTCTTTACTCAGTGTCTCACCAATTCGAGGGTGGTTGATTCGAGTCAGACACACGGGCTCCTCATCGACGATGGTTTCTTCAATCAATGAGTGTTTCTTACTCGAAAGTACATCAATGACGATATCCACTTTTTGTGCAGTAAGCGCATCAAACAGTTCTTCCTCTTCGAGCGGCGCTTCCGTAAAGCTTACGCCTTCAACCTGGCTAACGAAATGAAGCAAGCTCTCTGTGCAATAGACTTTAAGGTCATTCTTTTGCTGCTCAACCGTTCCAATGATGTTCAATGGGTCTTCTATCTTATTAGCGAGTGATACCGCTGCTCCAGTGGGCGCGATACCTCGTCCTTCTCTCACAAATAAAGCCTTGCCCACGACACCTTCGAGTCTCTTAATAGCCGCGCTTACCGCGGGTTGAGAAATATCGAGCTGCTCTGATGCCACGGTGATAGAGCTGTGTTTGTAAACGGCCAAAAATGTCGTCAGTAGATTAAGGTCCAAATTCAGTTCCCTCTATTCTTATTGCCACTCATTCAAATCATTGTGGAGTCACTATTAACTCATAAATGAAATGGAGGTTTTAAGTAAAGTTTACACTATATATCAAGGTTCTGTTTATTAATAAACTTGTTTGCATCGGAGTGAGGAAGGAACTTCATTCATTTACTAAATACTCAGACCGATAGGTGAAACTATGAGAACTTTCGCAAAATTATCAATCATCTCTACAGCAATGATCATCACGACAACCGCTTTTGCTGCTGACCCAATGATGCAATACAACACCAAGCAGACTAACTCTGATATTCAAAAACTCGAGAAATTTGAATATCACGAGGGTGAAACCCTTGAAGAGTATCTGAGCAGTCAACCTAAGGGGAACTTGTACTCTTCAGAAGAAGAGGTGCTCTCTGTGTTAATGGGCGGTGTAAACAATGGTGACTATCGCAAAGAAACCAATTCAGGTTGGAAAGAAGGCCTGATGTTTGAGGGCATTGCACCTTATGGCGATCACATGGTGTCTGGCGCCAACTGGTTCCCACGCACTGAAGAAGTTCAACCGGATGAAATGCGCGTCACGTTCATGGGGACATCACCAATGATTCGCCCGGGGCAGGCAAACACCTCGATATACGTCGAATTGGGTAACGGCTCTAACTTTGTCTTTGATTTAGGTGAAGGATCAATTGCGAACTACGTAGCGGCGGGTGTCGCGATGAATGAACTCGACCATATCTTCATTACTCACTTACACGTAGATCACTACGGATCATTACCTTACCTGTATCAATTTGGTGGTTGGAATGGTCGCTGGGAAAAGCCGCTTAACATTTATGGCCCGAGTGGTGCGACTCCAGAATATGGCACTCGTCATATGATTGAAGGCATGCAGCAAATGTTGAACTGGCACACCGATGCATTTGATGTGTTCCCATCAGGCAACGACATAGTGGTACACGAGTTTGATTTCCGCGACGACGGTGGCGTTATCTATGACCAAGACAATGTGGAAGTGATTCACTGGCGACGCAGTCACGCAAAAGATGGTGCGTCTGGTTACCGCTTGAATTGGACTCAAGATGATGGTCGAGTGCTTTCATTTGTTTGGACAGGAGACGGTCGCCCAACTGAGTTGGATTTGAAATACGCAAAAGGTGCAGACTTGTTCATTACTGAATTGCAAACCGAAACGTTTGGTGTGTCTTCGATTATTCAAGGTGTGCCGCCATTCTTAGCACGTTACACCGTTGATACTCACCATACACCAGCGTACGCGGCGGGTTATGTGGCCAATGAAGTACAACCTCGCTTGTTCATGACAACGCACATGACATTCGACCCATATCTCAATGAGGAAACCGTTGCAGAGGTTCGCCACCATTGGCAAGGGCCTTACCACTTCGGCGCACCAGATGGCATTGTCGTTAACATGACTAAAGATAACGCGTGGGTTCGTGAAGGTATTTTACCTGATTTCCCGAATGCGAGAGCGCCACAATTTGATATGGCCGATGGGTCTGATTTTAGGATTCCATTACCGAAAAACAGCCGTGAAGACATACAAGAACAAGAGATTCGTGATTTAGAGTTGGATCCAAAACTGTACTACCCAGAAGGCTACCACCCAGAGCTTTTAACTGAATGGCCAGTCGACCGTGACATCGTGATCCCAGCTGAACAAGTACCAGAAGCAATGAAGCAAGGTATGAACACCAAGCAAGAATACATGGATAGAGTGCGTGCTCACCACAACCTTGAGCGCAAGTCGGTAAGTCGTCCAACTGAGCCCGGTGAAGGAGCAGGAACCGACAACAAATAGGGTATTTGTAGTGAGGGCTGATGTGCCCTCACATCCTAAAAACTTAGGTAAACAACCCCATTCTATTACTCAACCATAAAAATCATTGCTAGCAACATCTTTGCTTAGAATATCTGGAGTTCATTATGAAAAAATCAATTTTAGCGGTCGTCATTCTATCTTTAGTGGCAGGTTCTGTTTTCGCTAACGGGCAATCAAATGCCCACAACTATCAACCTGGTGCGACGAATAACTCAGAACGTTTAGCGGACATTGATCCCAACTACGAACTGACCTTACCTTCAGAAAAAGAAGGCTACACCATGTATGACAACCAATACATGTCAGATGGCGGCACCTACACAACGTATGTTAAACCGAACCCTTCCGATGCAATGCATGTTGCCGATGAAGGCTCGCTAAAAATAACGCACGGTGAAGGTGGAGGCATTATGACGGAATACACCACAAAGAATGGGCAACACACGTTTTCAGTGATGTGCGGCTACACCTCGGGCCCATCATACTGGGCTGACGGAAAACCAGCGAAGGTATGTGAAGAGGCGCAAGCATTGGCGGTTGCCTTGGAAGCCAAGGGGCAATGGGAGATGAAGCAGATGGCTTACACCATCGCGCCAGCAAGAATCGTGGTTGATAAGTGATTTTTGTCTACAGAACGCTCTTTATATCGAGCCTCGTTATCCAATCATATTGATTATTTGTAGTGAGATGAGAGACGGGCTCAGGCTGAAATAGTCCTGACGTTCCCATCCGTTCATCTCACTAAAAGCTAAGCCAAGCAACTAATCAAATTGTTCTCTCAAATTTAGAAGGTCTATCCATGAATAACACTATTAAACTACTGGCTATCGCATGTGTTTTACTTACTCCAATGCTTGTAGCCGCTGTTGAACATAATCACAGTCACAATCATTTCAACCCTGCACTAGAACAACTTGGTGATGACATTATTGGTCTAACTGTGTGTTACAAAAATGGTCATCTCTCTGATGAAAACCAAGAACCTGCTTTCATGAACCTTATCAACCACGCCAATGTGGAAGGAGAGGAGTTAGGGATGTTCTACATGGACAAGTTGGGCCCTAAAGCCGAGCAAATCATGAGTGATGATGAGGCTCGACGTTTATGGACTGAAGATTATTGTGCTGATTTGACTGATACCTATTTGGATTCAGACAAGTTAGCTCAAAGAGCAAATGAACATCAAGGTCATTCCCACAGCCACGATCATGGCCATCACCATAATCATGACCACCATGAAGTTGGCGATTTAGCGCCAGAGGTGCTTGAGCAAGATATTGAGAGAGGGCGTTTACTCAGTATCAACTAAGCCCAATAAAATAAGCGTACTTACTTTGTTACCTCTTGGCACAAAATGGTAAGACTCGAATCGAGCGAATGACTAGAATTATCTCAAACGAAACAAGTGAATTAGGGCGGATTCTAGTCACTTTATCTTATTCGAATGGTTGCTTTGAAAGCTCGAAAGAGGATTATTTTATGTACGAACTAACACTGATTCTAAGTCTAATGATGGGTGGCGCTGATAGCACAGCAGAAATGGAAGTTAACACCCAATTTACGACTCTTGAGCAATGTAATGAAGAAGGCGCAGCGCTAGCTGAGAAGCTAAATGCAACAGACCTTAAAGTCATGCAAGTTCAATGTGAGCGTGATTAATCAAGAGAGCTAGTTAAACAATATGGGCACATACCTTTGTGTCCATATCACATCAACATAATAACCTAGTCTTTACTCTCTCCATCGGAAACTTTCCGTTAGCCACTACAAGTAAAAGCATATTATTAATACGCCTTCGTCAAAATACTGTTTCCCTACACTTGCTAATTCCTTAATTTGAAACAATTTCATCTAACCTATTGTTAAATATTTACTATTTGATAGTGTGTCTAGGTGCAAATTAAGGATGTGTTTCATATTTAGCGATGAAAATAGTAGGAGTTGCGATGAGTATTATAGTGAGACGGTCTGAACCGTCAGATGCAAAGGGAATAAAAGAAGTTTACGAATGCACTAATGCTTATACCGGTACGCTGCAACTCCCAAATCCATCTCTGGAAAGCTGGCAAAAACGAATCTCTAATATGCCTGACAACGTGTACTCGTATGTCGCGATGATCGACGATGAGATTGTTGGCAACTTGGGAATGGAAGTGTGTGTGAACCCAAGAAGACGACATGTGGCTTCATTTGGTATGGGTGTTAAAGACGATGTGTTAGGCAAAGGTGTCGGTAGCCAACTGCTCGCAACAGCAATCGACTTGTGTGATAACTGGATTAACATCAAGCGAATGGAGTTAACGGTGTACACCGATAATGAAAGAGCGATCAGTCTGTATAAGAAGTTTGGTTTCGTGATTGAAGGAGAGTCCGCAGGGTTCGCTTTCAGAAATGGCGAATATGTAGCGGCTTATCATATGGCTCGACTGGTATAGAGCTAAGGTTCGATTGAAAGATAATAAAACGCCACGTTATTTAAACGTGGCGTTTGCTATTTTGGTGCGCTGGTCGGTTTAGATAACCAGCTTAACCTTAGTTCAGTCGTAAACTTAGTTAAGCCGTTAGTGGCTCAAGGTTCGCAGGACGGTAGTGTACTGATTTTAGTACTTTACCTTGGCGAACCGTCTTGCCTTCAGATACGAAATCTTCCGCACACTTAGCAATGATGTATTCACCTTTTTGAACCGCCATCAACTTGATGTTTTGTTCAGCATAGAAAGCTTCAGTTTCTGCGTATTCTGTTTCGTTACGACACACTTTGCTCATGTTGCTTGAGTGTACTTCGTCCCAGCAAGGCAGAAAGTCAATTGAGCGGTTTTTAGAAACATTCAACAGTAGGTCGATCAGGTAGCTGATTGCTAGATTGTCTTCAACCTTAGCTTGGCCAAGGTGAACCAGACGTCCCATCAAAACATAAACGCTGTCTACAATAGCGTCCGCTTGTTCGATTTTAGAGTCAGCTTCTGCAAGTTCTGTTAGTTCTTCGATCGCTAGAGAGGTATGTAGCGTATCGCCTTTTTCGTCCATTGTTTCAGGAGCAGCAACAGGCAGATCAAAAGTACTGCGGAACTCTTCAATGTCGCGGTAAAGGTGATCGTAGATTTCTTGGCTTAGTTGAGAAAGGTTCATTTTCCTATCCATTCTGTTTCGTTAATCGATTATTTTACCAAAGCTAGGAATAGGGTGCTAACGCAAAGTCGAAGAAGTCGACTTTTATTCATTGGACCAATGAGGTATTTTGCATACAAACTAATTGATTATTATGTTTTTTTACACTTTACTCTTCTTAATATACCAAATATTTATGTTGCCATTAATGTCAGCAGTAGTGGAATCCCATTTATGAACCAAGCCAGTGAAAGCGAAATTGTTATACGCCGCTTGTATCAAATCACCAATGATTATCGAAAGGGCTTCGATATTCAAATCGCTCAGCTGCTTATTATGGGGCTTGAACGCTTCAACCTTGATATTGGTATCTTATCGAAAGTCGATGGCAATACTTATGTTGTTGAACATTGTGTTACGCCTGAAGGGGTAGAACTCAACAGCGGTGACACTTTTGATTATCGTTCAACCTATTGCGAAATTACCTGTAAATCGATTGGTCCTATCTGTATCGAGCATTGTGGCAAACACGATAAGTATGCGAAGCACCCTGCTTACCAGTCTTTTGGCTTGGAGTCTTATATTGGGGTTCCCATTTTCGTTAATGATGAGCTTTATGGCACTTTAAACTTCTCAAGCCCAGCACCCTATCATCGTGAGTTCAAAGAGTTCGATGTCGACGTGATGAGACTAATGGCATCATGGATCGAAGTGGAGCTGGTTAGAAGACAGCAAGAACGAAAGCTAAAAGAACTGAATGAGAAATTGGAGTATCAAGCTCTGTACGATCCTCTGACACACTTGCCAAATAGACGTTGCTTGTTCAAAACATTGAATGCAGAAGTGGAGCAATTAAAAGGCTCTTTAGGTAAGGGAACCTTGGCCGTTGTCGACATCGATTTCTTTAAACAGGTCAACGACACCTATGGCCACCAAATGGGTGATGTTGTATTAAAGAAAGTGGCGAACGTGCTAAGCAATAACACTCAAGAGGGTGAGTTTGTGGCGCGTTTTGGTGGTGAAGAGTTCATTCTTTGGTATCCAAATAAAACACCAAGTTGTGTTGAAGATAAGTTCATGACTCTTTTGCAAGAGATGAAGAAAATCACACTGGATAGAAAACCTGTCACTATATCGATTGGTGCGTGTCATTTTGAGTTGAGTACAGGGGATACCAAAGGGGAAAGGATGTCGGCGTTAGATAAGCTCATCAAAGTTGCCGATGAATGTCTGTACATTGCGAAACAAAATGGACGAGATCAGTTCATTTCTCGTCCATATCATCAAGAGCGCTCAGGAATATGAGCCATCTTGTTAGCGATTAACTGAACGATTAGCTAAACAAGTAGGGGAACAGTTTACGGCGTTCTTCTGGCGTTAAAGACTCAACTCTCGCGATGTTGGTATCAGGAATCGCTTCAGGGTTAGGGTAGTGCTTTAACACCTTTTCCATACTTGCTTCACGAATCAAATGGTAAACCGGGTACGGAGAACGGTTCGTTAGGTTTTCATCGTCTTCTGGATCCGCACCACCAAAGCAATAGTCTGGGTGGAAGGTTGCCACTTGGTAAACGCCTTCCCAATCTTCTTGCTTAATCAGAGCTTCAATCCAATCAATGAACATGTTGTAGTCGAAGAAATCTTGCAGCATGTTAGGCACAACCACCAATGTCGTCTCTAACTCGGCGACAGGCGTGTTATCTAACTCTACGAAATGCGTCATGATGTCTTCCAACAACGCTTCTTCCGTATTTGCTTCACTCACAAAGATCTTAATCTGTTTATTACGTTGTGGCTTGGCTGCGAATGGACACAGGTTTAGGCCAATAACGACATCGTCTAACCACTGTTTTACTTGGTCGTGGATGGTTTGAAGGTCTGTGCTTTGAGTGTTCGACATAACAGGTTCCGAAATGAAATTTTGCGTAGGATATCAGAACGGACGTTAATCAAAAGCAATAATTGAGTTACAACCTCAGCCGTAGTTATGCTTGTGCGAGTTTGGACGCCGATACTTGTAGCTGTTTCAACTGGTAGACCCAAGCAAATATCGCGACATAGAAGATTGAACCGCCCGCAATCACGCCATTCCAACCAAACAACTGCCAGCAATATAAGAGTAAGAAACCACCTAAACTGCCACCTATGTAGTAGTGAACTAAGTAAAGTGCCGTTGCTGTCGCTTTCGCGCTCGGTGCTTTTTGACTCACCCAAGAGTAGGCAAGGGTGTGGGCGAAGAACGCACCGCCACTAATCAATAACAAGCCCGCTAGCATGAACGGGACTTTATCGACGGCAGAAACTAACATTCCGATTAAGCTAATGCACACGCCCATCAATATACCGTTCAACGGATCGAAACGAAGTGTCCATTTGTTTGAGAGCTTAGAGCTTACCGTTCCGGCCAAGTAACATAGGAATATCAGCGATGCTAAACCCACAGGCACTGAATGAGGTGCGGATACTAGCCTAAAGCCCATTACTGAATACAGGTTCACGAACAGGGCAAAGTTAGCGCCACCAATCAACATCGCGAGCCACAGCGTGCGGTTTCTTAAGTGCATCATTACAGATCGGTTATGATGAAAGAACAGCCCTTTCTGTGGTTTGAAGTTTTGTTGATCAGGCAGGCTATACGCAATATAGAGTGCGCCAAGCAAAGAGCCGACAACGAAAAACAAGACTGTCGCATGCCAGTCGAAATAATCCGTAATCAAGCCACCCAATACACGCCCGAAAATACCACCTAGTGAGTTAGCCGCAATATAACCGCCTATCGCGACTGCGAATGCTTTGGGTGATAATTCTTCGACCATGTAGGCAACCGCCACACCTGCAAAAGCAGCGACCGCAATTCCCATGAATGCTCGGGCAATAACAAGCTGCAGTAGGGTGGTTGTGAACACCATGCTCAGCCCAATTAGTGGGATAGCAAATAAGCTGAACAGAATAATGGGTTTTCGACCGAAGGTTTCAGAAGCGATCGCCCAAGGCACCAAGCTGATGGAGAGCCCAAGTGTTGTCGCGGCAAACAGCCAGTTGATTTGAGTTTCCGAAACTTGGAAGTGCTCCGCCATGTGCGGCAAGATTGGCTGAAAGAGGTAAAGGTTACAGAAAATGATAAATGAGCCAATCGCCAATGATTGGGTGATGCGTTTGTATTGAGGACTGCCTTTATCAAACATTTACGTTGTGCCTGCACGAGTTAGTAAGCTATTTGTGAACAAGTTATCAGCACAAGTGTGATTAAAGAAATATATTAAAAATATCACCTCTATATATTTAATATATCGCCATGCTTGAATCAAAACCACTTCGACATTTTCTGGCTGTTGCGCAGTTTGGTAACTTCACTCAGGCCGCCAAAGCGCTGCATATCGCGCAGCCTGCATTGAGTATCTCCATTAAAAAACTCGAACAGACGCTTGAGTTGATTCTCTTCCGTCGAGGAGATAAATCCGTCACCTTAACGGAAGAGGGAAAGGTGTTGTTTGAACATGCCAAGAGAATTGCACAGCAGTTTGATGATGCTCAGCTTGCGATGAATGAGTTAAAGGGGTTGGAGAAAGGCGAGGTTCGATTAGGCGCTCCAAGCATGATGGGCAGTTATTTTTTTCCCCAAGTCGTGATGGCCTTCAAAAGCCAATACCCAAACCTAAAGTTGACCTTGATTGATGCAGGCACTGCATCTATTCGTGAAATGCTGTTAAACGGCGAACTCGATATTGGCGTAATCAACCATGAAAACGTGCCTGATGATCTTGAAACTGACCACCTGTTAAGCTCAGAAATGCTAGCAGTCGTTGGCAAAGAGCACCCACTCGCAACGCAACCATCCATCACCTTTGAAGAATTTTTTGCTCAAGAGCTGATCATGTTCAAATCGGGCTACTTCCACCGCGATTTTATCGATGCGACTTGTAAGAAGTACAACCTCGATATGACCATCGCCTTCGAAACCAATTTATTACCGATGATTCTTTCTATAGTGAAGCGAGAGTTTGCCATCACCGCGTTGCTTAGCTTGGTGACAGAATACGAGGAAGACGTGGTCGGAGTGCCATTTAAAGACCCTGTGAAGCTGAACCTATCTTTGGCGTGGAGAAAAGAAGGGTATCTGTCAAAAGCAGACCGAACCTTTATCGACTTCGTTAAGCGGTATGTGTGATTTAGAATGCAATAGACAAAACAAAGCCCGAACATCCTAGGTTGGACATTCGGGCTTTGTTTGTAGAAATATAAGTCTCTTAAATCACGTTAAGTGTTCTTTGAGTTATACATCTTATCGAAGTTCTTCTGATTCCAGCCGACCATCACTTGATCGCCGATCTTAAGCACGGGGATAGAACGAGCACCCATCGCTTGCAACTCTTTACGGCCACGCTGCATCTTTGCATTCGTCAGGCGGTAAACAATTTTCTTAGAGTCTAAATACCTTTGGGCATCTTTACAGTGCGGGCATTTGTCTGCGACGTACAATACAACACGTTTCATTTTTATAATCTCTTTTTGAGTCTAGCTCTTGGTGAATCTCGCTAAAGTGTAACGAATCCTAGGTGATTAGAAAAGTGTGATCAGTTACACTATGCGGCTCAATTTTCAAGACCACAACGTATTGTCGTGGTGTAACTCGTACGGTCTTTCAGCATGCATCCTTCTTTACGCTATATTCAAGGCTATCCTAAGCACATTCTTGATCCTGTTACTCAACTTGTTGAGTCGGGTAAATTGGTGCCTTGGTTTGAAGCTCGCTACCCAAAGAATCATGAAATAAAAAGCGAGAAAGCCCTGTTTGACTATGCGATTGAGATAAAAAATCGCTACATGAAAAAAACACCACCGATCAGCAAAGTGATTTACGACGGCAAGATACACCTAATCAATAATGCGTTAGGTCTGCATTCTTACGTTGCTAAGAATCACGGTGGAAAGATCAAATCAAAGAATGAAATTCGTATCGCCAGTGTTTTTAAAAATGCACCAGAACCTTTGCTAAGAATGCTGGTGGTACACGAACTGGCGCATATCAAAGAGAAAGAGCACGACAAAGCCTTTTACCAACTATGCTGTCACATGGAACCGGAATATCATCAACTTGAGTTGGATGCCCGTCTATTCATGATGTATTTAGATTTAAAGAAGTAGCCCAATGAGCCAATCACAAAATAGAACGACGCTAAGCCTGTCGAAAAACAGCACTTCATCAGCAAAAACAAAAGACAACCAAGCTAAAGAAGGCAGCGACAAGCGTATTTCTACAAAGAACACATCTGATAAAAGCCGCAAGAATAGTGCCCCTAAAGGCGCTGGCAATAACAAAGCAAAGCGACCTTTTGCAAAAGACAGCAAAGGCAAACCGGGTTCGAATAAAGGATCATCGAATAAGGGTTCTTTCAATAAAACGGCTTTTAATAAGAACGCAGCTCAGAAAAGACGTTCGGCTGAAAAACCTCAAGGTGGATTGCACCCAAGAAACCAGCACACTGGTCGCTATGACTTCGAGTTATTGGTTGCAGCCTTGCCCGAGCTAAAAGAACACCTGATCAAGAACCCGGTAGGTGAAGACACCATTAACTTCTCTGATCCATTGGCCGTTAAGCTACTCAACAAAGCTTTGTTGGCGCATCACTATGGCGTTAAACATTGGGATATTCCTGCAGGTTACTTGTGTCCGCCAATTCCTGGTCGTGCAGACTACATTCACAGAGTGGCTGACATCCTTAATAGCGATGGACAAGGCGAACCCTATAATCATGCTTCTGTGAAAGCATTAGATATTGGTGTTGGTGCAAACTGTATCTACCCAATTATTGGTGCGACAGAGTATAAGTGGCGTTGCACGGGAACTGATGTCGATTCAGTCTCTATCAAAACAGCGAACTTCATAGCGGAAAGTAACCCTAATCTAAAAGGTAAGATCCGCGCTCGCCTACAAGCTGACTCTGAATCTATCTTTAAGGGCGTGATTAAGGATAATGAACGTTATGATGTCACTATTTGTAACCCTCCATTCCACAGCTCTCTTGAAGAGGCGGAAAAGGGGTCACAACGTAAACTGGATAATCTAGCGGCAAACCGTGCTAAGAAAGCCGGTCAGTCGTTCAAGCCTGAAACGAACAAGAAGCCAGTTAAGTTAGATAAATCAATTAAGCAAGCTAAACCAACCTTAAACTTTGGTGGTCAAAAAGCCGAGCTTTGGTGCCCAGGTGGTGAAGCCGCTTTCATTATGAAGATGGCAAGAGAGAGCCAGCTTTTTGCTACTCAAGTCTTGTGGTTTACGACATTGATTTCTAAGAAAGACAACGTCGATATGGTTCGTTCAGAGTTGGGTAAGCTGCGAGCTAAACAAGTGAAAGTTGTCGAGATGTCACAAGGCCAGAAGGTAAGTCGCTTTATCGCATGGACCTTTATGGATGATGAGCAAAGACAAGAGTGGATTGCTCTTAAATAGTGGCTGCTCTTAGTTAAGGCGTTAAACTGAAATACGGACGGGCTTGTTGTTAACGCAACAAGCCCGTTTTTTGTGTTTTGCATATAAGCTAAGCAGAAAGCAACTCATCTAACTTACTCTGATATTTCTTCTCAAGTGCTCTGTTACCTGCTTTGTTTTCGAGATCGACCAAGATTTGAAGAGATGGGATTTGATAGCCATAACGCTGGTGGAATTTGAATAAACGGAGTCGAGCGTCATTGTAATCGGCGTCACTCACTTCAATTTTTGATAACTGTAGTATCGATTTTACGCGGTTTGGATCGTGGTCAATCGCTCTGCTGAAGTAGTATTTCGCTTGGTCGGTATTGCCAGCCTTAAATGCGCAAAACGCGGCATTTTCATAACTTGCAGACACCAAGTAGTAGTAAGGTTGATCGATAGCGCGATTAAAGTATTTATCGGCTTGCTCGTATTCGCCCTGTTTACACAAGAAGGTACCGTAGTTGTTCAATACATTGCCGTTTCTTGAATCAAGACTGAGTGCTTTGCGGTAAGTGCTTCTCGCTTCATCTACTTCACCCACTTGTTCGTAGTAATGCGCCATTGAAAGCCGAGCACGGTAGTAGCTAGGTGCGTGTTTAATCGCGAGCTCAAGGTTTTCACGCGCTCTAACCATATTGCCTTGTCCCATGTAGCCTAAACCTAATTCGATTCGAGATTCAGACATCGCGATAGGATCACTTTCAATCTTTGGTGGGCCTTCAGTGACAGAGACACAACCGACCAACGAAAGTGAGGCGAGTAGTACCAGACTTGATAACGAAAGGTGGCGGGATAATGAAATCGGATTTGAGAATAACGGCTTGGCAGGCATGTGAAGCTCCTTATGAACACCAAGCCATCATATGAAATCAAACCCGTTGAAGTGGTAAATCTATTATGGAATGCGACCCACACACCATAAAAAAACCGTGTCCAATTCGTCGTTTTATCAACAATATACTGAACACGGTTTATGTGTTTGTGAATCGGAAGAAAGAACTTAATCGTCTTTGGTAAAGTTGTCTTCGCTGAAATGATCCAGATCGTAAGGCGTTTGTTGGTAAACACAGTAGTTTAGCCAATTTGAGAACAACAAGTGCCCGTGGCTACGCCAGCTTGCAACCGGTTTGTTGTCTGGATTGTTGTTCGGGTAGTAGTTGATTGGTATCACAGGCTCCATGCCTTCACCCAAATCACGAATGTATTCATTGTGAAGCGTATGAGAGTCGTACTCAGGGTGACCCGTTACAAACACGTTTCGCTTATCTTTGGTCGCCGCTAGATATACGCCCGCAACATCAGAAGTCGCAAGAACATCAAGGTCTGTGTGCTCAGCTAAGTACTCTTGAGAGAAGTCCGCGTAGCGAGAGTGGGGAGCCAAGAATGTATCGTCGAAGCCACGTAAAATAGGGTGGTATGGGTTATGTATCTCGTGGTTGTAAACACCAGACAGCTTCTCTTTACGAGTGCGTTTTGGCAAATCATACAATAACTTCAAACCAGCCTGAGCCGCCCAACACACGTATAGAGTTGAAGTAACGTGCTTGTTTGCCCATTCCATGATGGTTTTCAGATGGTCCCAGTAGATAACATCTTCAAATTGAACCAAGCCAAGCGGCGCACCAGTGATGATCAATCCATCAAAGTTTCTTCCTTTGACCATTTCAAATTGGCGATAAAAGTTATCAAGGTGTTCAGTCGGTGTGTTTTTGCTTGGTCGGTCATCAATGCGCAGCAGCTCTACATCCACTTGCAATGGGCTGTTCGATAGTAGGCGTAAAAATTGAGTTTCAGTTTCAATCTTTTTCGGCATTAGGTTGAGGATCAAGACTCGAAGTGGACGAATTTCCTGTGTCGATGCTCTTGATAACGGCATAACGAAGATGTTTTCTTCACGAAGAACATCGGATGCTGGCAATTGGTCTGGAATGCGAATAGGCACAGCTTTCTCCCTAAGCTAGATATGTAGACGTCTATACATCTAAATCTATAGTAGTTTGATACGCTTGTCGATATGCAAAATGGATAGATGTAAATTATTTGTGTTTTCTATCAGAAGCAATCCACGCGCTTCGAGGGGAGTCTCATTGTATTCAGTGATTATCTGAGTCGTGTGTAAGTACTTGGTTTTCGTATGCTGAGCAAAGTCAGTTATCAGAGAAACTCGTTACTATTTACGATAAACTCATGTTTTCGAATTAGCCTGTAAAGTGACAGATGAAGTTAATACTTATTCGAGGGTTGCCCGGCTCTGGAAAATCAACAAAAGCAAAAACCTACGATGCATTGCATGTTGAAGCCGATATGTATTATGTGAATGAGCAAGGTGGGTACCATTTTGACCCTAGGCAGCTGCAACAAGCTCATGAGTGGTGTCAAAACACGGCTGAAAATGGATTAAAGCAAGGGTTTGATGTGGTGGTTTCGAATACCTTTATTAAGCATTGGGAAATGAAAGCCTACTGCCAACTTGCACTCAAATATAAAGCAGAATTAATTATCGAAGTGTGCCGAGAGCAATATGGCACTATTCACGACATCGAACCTTCTGTGATTAAGCGTATGGCGAGAGACTGGCAAGAATAGCCTCGTGCTTATCCAGCTTGGCTGAATGGCAAACAGAATTAAATTAATAGAACAACTTCAAGGTAACGATTGAAATGGCAAAGCGCTCTGTTGTGGTCGACATGACTTCTTATGGTATCTATTCCACATGGGACTCTAAATCTAAAGACCTTCCAAAAATCCAAGAGTTCACCACCATCGTTGATGCTGAAATCGACGTAGAGTTTGGCTATATCCTTAATATCAAAAAAGCCAAAGGGGAGAAGATCCGTTACTGCATTTATCACCCAAACATCACCACAGACAAAGGTGAAGTGCTCGAACCGTTCGATGGTGAAGAATATGTCGGTAACAATGACTGGGATTTCTACTTAGGTGACACTATCTGGGCACCTGTCTCGAACAAGCTAGGCAAATGGCGCATGACGGTCGAGCTAAAAGGCAACATCATCGCCGATAAGACATTCGACCTAGTAGCAAAAGACGAAGGCCAATTCTGGAAGCGTAGGGGGTTTTAGATAATCAGCGTGACAGATCCTTAAGAACAGTATCGTTGGGCTCTATTGATGAAATTTTAACTACTTATAATTCAAAGGCTTATTCCTTGATTATATCAATAAGCTAATTTAACTTTACTCAATAGGGCGCGCTCTGGATACTCGCTCAGATTCATAGTGTTTAGTTGTTTAAAGTAAGGTTCGGTCCATGTTAACTTTCATCTTTCTGTTAGCTTCGTCAGTTTCAGGCGCACTGATAGCGAAATCTAAAAATAGAAATATCTACCTTTGGGGAACGTTTAGTTTCTTAATGCCATTTTCGATCTTTGTATTACTCTTTCTGCCAGATGGAATTATTGAAGCTGAGAAAGCAAAAGCTGAAATACAGAAAAATACCTACATCGCTCAATACATGTCTAATCAAGCGCTATACAAAAAGAATCCGTTCTTGGAGGTTGTATTTTGCGCGTTAATGGAAGGAAGAACCGTTGCTTTGAATGATTTGTTACATGCTACGGATATTCTAGAACGCACAGAGAGCGAAGCTTAAGTAGGACTTCTCCTGTCTGGGTTTAAGTATTAATATATATTCAACTTTACCTCTTTCTTCATAATAGTCCCTAAAATACAATTGCTTATCTCTCAAAAACATAAACCTAATATTAATCCGTAAAGTTTAAATTTACGGATTAGAAAGTGTTAGCGATACTCGTCGGCTTCTAGCGCATGCTTAGAAAAACGTTGTCATTAGAGTCGTTTGAACCCTAACTGTATTCATAGGTTTAGCTTAGAGTTTTCAAAACTTTAGGTAGGAAGAAAAATGCCAAAGTACAAATTTGAATTAATCTTGGATGTTGATGAGTGTCAAGTCGTAAACAATGACTCGACAAGCAATTCTAGAGAAGCGTATGAAAATATTAATGCTGACGGACATGTGTTTCTCGGTAAAAAAGAAACTGAGATGGTCACGTCAGTCTTTATGGATAACATTTGGCAATCAATGGCGAAAGAAGATCTTGATTATCTACTTAGGCTAGGTTTGTCATCGCGCAGAATCGAATTAGGATTGAGGGACATTCAGGAATGACAACTAAGTTAATATCTGTGGTTTTATTTTCGGTACTTGTATTGTCGGGGTGCAGCACCGGAATTAATCATGTTGGTGAACCTCAACAGTTCAACCCAGACGGCATAATGATTGATGAGTATAGTGTTAACGATTACGGATATGGTGTTCACGTTGTAGCCGAGTATTCTGAATATCAAGGGATTAGAAGTTCAGAAGGCGGTTTTAGAGGGTGTACTAATATTCTCAATACCGTTTCAATGAAGCATGCGGCTAGTAAAGGAGAGCGAGTTAGTCGTATAAGTTGGCAACAAATGAAAGACTATGGCTATATCGATCACGGTCGAGACATCATTACCGATGTCATGAATGTTAACTGTGAATACTATTTCGATTATTTGAAATAGGTTTCTTGTTGTTTTTCGTAAACACTAAAAAGCCGAGTCACACGTCATATGTGGACTCGGCTTTTTGTCATTTACTAGGCAATAATCACCACCTAGCTTATTAGTCAGATTATTGAGTTACGTAAGCCACAACAAACTCAGTGATAGCGACCATGTCTTTCACTGCAATGTACTCTTCAGTGGTGTGAACTTTCGCCATACCTGTAGAAAGGTTAACCGTTGTTAGTCCTTTCGCGTTGAAGTTGTTTGCATCGCTACCGCCGCCAGTGCGTTTAGTGTTCGCTGTTACGCCAAGCTTCTCAAACGCTGATTTGATAGAAAGAATGTGCGGGTGATCGTCTGCAATAACGAATGCATCGTAAGCACGAGTTGATTCGATTTCTACTTCAGCGCCGAACTGCTTAGCGCTTTCTTGGAATGTCGAGATCATGTGCTCAACTTGAGCTGTTAGCTTTTCGCCGTTTAGAGAACGTGCTTCAGCCACGACTTTAAGCTCTGGCATTACGATGTTAGTTGCTTGACCGCCTTCAACAATACCGACGTTTGCCGTTGTTTCTTCATCGATACGAAGTAGGTTCATCTTAGTGATAGCGTCTGCAGCAACTTGAATTGCGCTGATGCCTTCTTCTGGCGCTAAACCAGCGTGAGCTGGGCGACCTTTGATCTTAGCAACAATCTTCTGCTGACCCGGTGCTGCGTTTACGATGGTGCCAATTGGGCCGCCTGTATCAAGTACGATTGCGTGCTCAGATTGAATGTAAGACATATCGAAGTTCAAAGAGCCGAACAGGCCGCCTTCTTCGAATACAGTAAACGCAATCTCAATAGTTTTGTGCTCTTGGCCTTCAGCTTTTATGCAACGAACCGCTTCCATGATAGCTGCGATACCAGACTTGTCGTCGCCACCTAGAATTGTGTTGCCTTTTGAACGGATAATGCCGTCTTCGATGATTGGCTCAATGCCGATACCTGGCGTTACTGTGTCCATGTGGCAGCTGAACACTGTGCTACCTGGAAGAGTGCCATCTAGACGAGCGTAGATGTTGAAACCGTTAGACACTTCTTCAGGAACCGCCAGTTTGTGAACTTCAAAACCTAGTTCACCGAGTTGCTCAGCCAAAGCTTCAGCAATCGCTTTTTCGTTACGAGATTCACTATCAATTTTCACTAGATCGCAGAAATGTTCTACAAGACGTTGTTCATTAATTTGGGTCATTGTTAATTCTCATTATGCTTCCGCTTGTTCAAAAAGAAGCTGCGGAGGTAGGAACAGGAAAATCACTATAACGCCAATGAGGCAGATGATTGCCTGAGTTAAATCAAGAAAGTTGCCTGATTATTCTAATTAATGAGAAAAACCCAACTCAGATCCACCAGTGCGCAGGATTTTAATCTGTATATCTGTCGGGTATAATGTTTGACCGCTTTTAAACATACGTCGATAAAATTGGAATGCAATCAATAATGGCACTGATAAATGAATAGAAACAATGTGTTAGGTTCATTCCTTTTAGTGGTGCTGATGAGTGTTGTTCTGGGGCTGTATTTGCTCTACCCAACTTATGACGACGATTTAAAGCATATTCGCCCTGAAAACCCGAGTGTTTATAGTCCAGAGAAAGAGTTATCGCTCTCTCAATATGGATCTGCGTTGATTAATATTCTCGATGTATCTCGTGGTGATCCTAATTTAGCTTCCCAACAACTTGAGGCTATCCAAGCCAAGTTCCCAGACCAAGATAAAGCCATCTATCGTGCTTACGAATTGATGATTTTGTCGAACCTCGCGCAACACAAGTTGGATACCAAAGCGGTTTCAGAATACGTCAGACAGATTAAAGCACTCGCACAACACGAACATATGGGTTGGCTAAAGGCCCAATCTCTCGTTGAATTGGCGATCGAATACATCAGTAAGGGTGAGCTGGCGGAATCTGAAATCCAAATCAGAGCAGCGATAGATATCGCGGAATCGCTCCACTATGAAGAGTTGTTGATTAAGGCCTATAACACGGCTGGTGTCATCAACAATATCCGCAATGACTTTCCTGAAGCTCAATACTTTTTCCATAAAGGTTTAGACCTTGGCAAGAAGTACCCTCAACACATCTACAACAGTAAGTTAGTGTCAAATATGGCACTGCTTTATATCTACTTGGAAGACTGGCCTAAAGCGCTCAAGCTGATTAAAAGAGCCAAAAAGCTCTATTACAAGAGTGGACTACTCGAAGCGTCTACCATCGGCGTGCTGCATGTGAATGAGTCTTTTGCTTATCTGCGCAGTGGTGATTTGGTCAAGGGCCGAGAAGCATATCAAAGTGCGGCTAAGCTTAATGGCGATAACGTGAGTGAACGATACAAAATCATCCTATTAAAAGCAGAGAGTGATGTGTTGTTGGCGGAAAAGAACTTTGAGTCAGCACGCCAAGTCGCAAACTTGTGTCTTAGATACCCAGGCGTGGACCAATATACACTTCAATTGGGGCAGTGTTACTTAAATAGAGCCTTGGCAAATATCGGTTTGAACCGAGATAACTTTGTCTTTGCTGATCTAAAGCGATCGTCTGCAATGTTCGATGTTGTGGGGACTCGCAGCTGGAAGGTCCTCGGCTTAAGAACACTTGCTGAATACTATGATTCGAGAGGCGATAGCGAGAACGCACTTCGTTACTTCAAACTCTATTACAAGGGCAACAAAGCGCTGCTATTTGATAAGCGCCAGAGTGATATCTTTTTACTAGAGCAAGATTTCGCTACAGCATCATTAGCTCAAGAAAACGAACTGCTTAACGCAGAAAAAGAGTTGGGTGAGCTAACATTAGATAAGCAGCAGCTACGGAATCGAATCGTTGTCGCGTTGGGTATCATGGTGATGATCAGCGCCGCATTACTTTTGATAAGGTTACGCTCGATCCAGAAGACCAATAAAGAACTACTCAAGCAATCTACAAGATGCGAACTGACAGGTTTATACAATAGGCGTTACTTAGAACAACGGTTAACTCAGCCGTTGCCACATCCTTTGTCGTCGTTTGGGTATACGCTCGCTATTCTAGATTTGGACCGCTTCAAACAAGTAAATGATACTTATGGGCATGATATCGGTGACCAAGTGTTGGTGGAAGTCGCTCAGCGTTTAGGGCAAATCTTATCAACAAATGATGTAGTGGCAAGATGGGGTGGGGAAGAGTTTGTTTTGTTGCTGGCTGGGAATCAAGATCCTAATAAAGAGCTTGAACTGATAAGACAAGCGATCGCTAGCCGACCGATTGATACGCATTCTGGCCCATTAGAATTAACCACATCGATTGGTGCGACGACTCATCTAACGGAGCAACAGTTGAATAGCCGTACCTATAAGAAACACTTGAAATCGGCAGACGATGCTTTGTATCAAGCTAAGCAGTCAGGGCGCAATAAAGTCGTTGTCATTTGAGTTCCTAAACTTGGTTAATCCCCTGCAATCAAGAAACCTGAACTTCAATAACTAAGCGAATAAGAGTGCTTATCTGAACTAATACAGCTATCTACTCTTATTCGCTTAATTAATACTGTGATTTGGCTTGGTGGGTTACTTAGCGACACCTTGAAGCATTTCAACCAATTCGCCTTCTGTCGCTGGTTCACTAGCGAGTTCAATTACCGCTGAAGCGCCGCCTTTTAACATGTAGGCTTGGGTTCCGCAGTGGTCATAGTGGAACCATTTACCATCTACACATACGTCGGTATAACATCTTGGGTCTTGTTTAAGTTCCATATCAATTTCCTTATTAACATTTGCCTAACGTTTTTCAGACTAGTTGATCACAAATCTAGGTAAATTGATCTAAATCAATCTAGAGTGTAATTGATGATTTGATTATCAAAATAGGAGAGGTGTGTCTAGCGAAGGGGCGACCTCTCGCTGAGCACTGAGTTCAAAGGTCGTGATTCTGGTTGGCAACTCTCGCTCTTTTGCTTGCCAGGTAATGCTTTTCTACATACGCTAGCCACTCTCTTAATCCCTATACAGACTCGATTGTGTTGGAAAATGACTAATATCTTTATCGTTGTAATTGTTCTGGTTGTGTTCTTTTACTTTATTCAAAAGTATGTGGTGAAACACGATGACACCAAAGACCACGCTTATCAGAAGAAGGGGGCGTTGATGTCGGCGCAACAGGCGACATTCTATAATGCGCTAAAATCCGCTGTGGGCAACCATGGGGAGGTGTTTGCGAAAGTCAGCATGTCGAACGTGCTTGTGCCAGCTAAGACGAACAACAAGAAGAATTGGTTTATCGCCAACAACAAGATCTCACGTAGTTACTTCGATTTTGTTGTTTGCGACCCGCGAACGCTAGAGCCCCGCGTGATCATCGAACTTGATAACGGCAAAGAACTCAATAAAGGGAAAGTCGATCGCGAAAAGCTACTGATTCACGTCTGTAAATCGGCAGGTTTACCCCTGATTGGAGCTTCAATTAAGCACAGCTATCAAGTGAGCCGTTTGAAGAGGTTGCTGGCAGCTCACATCGATTTAATTGAACAATCCAAAGAAGTTCGATTCTGTAAAAAGTGTGGTAGCCCGATGATCATCAAACTGGCAAGCCAAGGCGATTACAAAGGCCGACGCTTCTTCACTTGTAGCCGTCAGCCAAACTGTACCTACACCGAAAACTACAACGTTGTATTCGATGTAGATGAGGAAACGAACTAATATCTTGAGTCAAAATACTCAAGGCAGCCGTAAATAGCACAAAGCGTATCGATGTGTGTCACCATTGAAGTTGAGGTGAAATGTGATCTACTTCAAGCCATTGATCTGCTTTATGTTTAAAATTTATTCTGATTGTTGTTTTTAAAAGCAAACGAACTGTTTTGTGCAAATTTATCCTTGCACGCTACCCATTCACTCGTTATTATCCATTTCGTTCTGAAGCGTTAGCCACTTAGAAAAGCGGTTAGTTAAGTTTCACAGCATTTGCCCGCTTAGCTCAGTTGGTTAGAGTACTTGCATGACATGCAAGGTGTCACTGGTTCGAGTCCAGTAGCGGGCACCAGATTCGTTCTTTACGAACAAGCAAAAAAGCCCACCTAGTGTGGGCTTTTTTGTGTCTGAAATTCCCCGCTTTATGAATGTTCTAGTCTTCTCATCTCTTATGAGGATCTTTAGGGCTTACCTATCCAATGTTGTAGTCCGAATGTAGATTAACGTTGCTAGAAAGGTCGTTAGCATCAAAAGAGGGGCATGAGAGTCGTCTACATCGACCTACCTTCTAATCCTCTATATCGTCGCTTGTGAGAGATTAAGCGAAAGCTAAGTCGCTCTATGTCTCCTAGATACACGTATTACCTAAATAGCTCCACAGTGGACTTGTAGACGACTAATCGACAATCCCAACTGATCTCTTCGAAATACTGCCAAACACATAACCCTAGATCTTGAGACCAGTTGAATTATGAGTATGGCGATAAATAGATGTAAGTTCTTTCTGTTAATTAAATCTAAGCTATGGAAGGTTATATGTGCAGTTAAGTTTTGATTGGTGAGCTATAGAATAAACAAATTTATAACGACGTTAATTATATTTATTATCTATGATTTATTTCGGAGATATATCAAGATGTATGGATTTATTAGTATCATACCCTAAGCTAGTGAATGTACCAGAGCGTGATTGCCAGATTTTAAGAGAACGTTATTGAGCTAAATCAGCAACAAATGTTTGTTTGTAATTAGTTGTGGTTTGTAGCTCTTTTTTTATCCATTGGTTAAACAAGCTAAAGTCAGAATGTATGTGCCAGAAGAGGGATGCAATAACTCGTTTACCAAAAAAATCAGGGTGGTCTGTAATGACCTTAAGCTTATTCTCTTTTACGTTACCATCGATAAGAAACCCGGGTAAAAATGCGATGCCTTTTTGAGCCTTACATAAGTCGATGATGGTCCCTAGATCATCCAGTCGCCATAGGTTATATGCCGCGATGTTTGACAAGTTAAGAAGCTCTTCACAACCATCCATTAATAGAACTCGCTGTGATGCTGCGTGAGACTCAAAGGTTACTAAATCTTCATGGGCTACCCACCAACAGTTGACGTGAAATAACTCCTCTATATTAAAGTCGTAATTTGTCTTGTGATAGGGGTTACCTAACGCTAAGTCTATCTTTCCTTCATTTATGTAGTTCCCTAAAACGAAACTCGGTTTAGTGACGACAAGTAAATCCACATTTGGGAATGCCTCTGAAAATGCCAATAATGTCTTCTTTACGTTTTGATTGAACACCAACGGGTCTATACCTACCCGGTAAACTATCTGGTCAGATATATTCATTTGTTGAGCAATGGTGACCAATTCTCGATATTTCGATACCACAGGTAAAGAGAGTTGGAATAGGCGTTCTCCTTTCTCCGTTAGCCAAACTTTAGAGTGTTCTCTATTAAATACATTGAAACCTAAATCTGACTCCAGGTTCTGAACCGCTGTACTAACGGTTGACTGTGATTTTCCAAGCATGCGAGCAGCAGAGCTAAATGAACCTTCTTCAACTACTGCAATGAACGAAACAATATTTTCGAAATGTAGTTTCATGATTCGACTAACCTTTTGACACAAAGAAATTATATTTTTTATGGTTTGTTGATTCGAAGAACAATAGCGTGATGATAATTGTATTTCAACAAGTTTTATAAGGAGCAATAAAGCTTGGTCAATTAATTCTTAGGTTGCTTCCAAACCTTATATAAACTTTAGATAAGTAAGAATATTGACCCGTGTCTTACTTTTTCAAGTTTATAAATTTTAATTAATATTCTTTGTGGGAGTGGGTTTTATACGTAAGGTGTTGTTATTTAGATATTTGTTTCTAATTCTTCTGTTTTTATTGTGCTTATTCTGATCATTTTTTGCTCGACCTATTGATTAAATCGATAGGAGGTATTTTCCACTGAGTGGGGCCGGTAATTATAATGGCGACGAATTTTCAACAGCCCTTATAGGAAGAAATAATGATTACTAAGCTTTACGTGAAAACAAACATGTTTTTATCACAATTCAAGAACGATGAGCGCGGCGTAACTGCGATTGAATATGGTCTTATTGCTGTTGCAATGGCTGTATTAGTAACTACAGCAGTAGGCGCTGATGGCTTCATTGGTAAGCTAGAAGGTGCTTTTGAACAAGTAGCTACTGCTATTGACACTGCTAGCAGCTAACATCAAGCCTTATTAGCTAATGTAGAAGATATCGAAAGATATTCGTGCCAGACCTCTGTTTACATTGGTCTGGCTTGGTTAATTTATATCGTGAAATAAGATTTATTCTAACCAAATTTAGGTGGTATTTCTAATTTTTAGTCATGAATTGTATTTAGTGGCTTTGGCCGTGCTGAGTATATATGTGTCGGTTACTGATTTTCTCTATCGCAAGATACAAAATTACGCCCTGTACGTATTACTCTTCTTGCAGTTTTTCATATCCCCGTTAGATATTCAAATAATGAGCTTTTTACTGATGTTAGGTGGAGGGCTTATTCTTTATAAGCTGATATGGATTGGAGCGGGTGATATTAAATACGCCGTTATATTGTCACTTACCATCCCTTTTGATGACTTATTATTGGCGTATATTCTGACGGCTTTTGCTGGTGGTATTTTAGCAGTTACTTATCTAATGAGTAAAAAATTAATAAGAGAAAATGCCCGTTACCAAGAGGGTATTCCATATGGGATAGCCATTAGCATTGGATTTTACTTAGTCATTTTAACTCAACCTACGCCACATATATAAACCTCCAAGAATGAGAACATTATGAGATCTCGACTGGTATTACTTGTTGCCATTGCCGCCTTGATAGTTGGCGCACTGGGCGTTATCGACTTGTTCAAGAGTGAACCTAAACCGTCAAAGACCGCTGAAGTAGCGGAAGAAAAAAGTGAAGAGTATGTTTCCGTTTGGATGACCACGGAACGTTATGAAAAAGGGCTTCCGCTCGATGCTCAAGGCGTCGTCAAACAACAACTCCCTCTTAGTAAAGCATTAACGCTTGGTGTCAGAGAAGACGCTCAAATCAGCTTTTCACCCTCTATTTTGCTCAATCGAAGCCTTAACGCCGGCGAGGTTGTACTGCCTGAATATCAGGTGACGCCTGGTCAACCTGGATACATTGATCTGCTGGTCACGGACGGTATGACGCTATACCCATTAAAAGTCAGCGACAAAAACCTAATTAACGACTACATCCGACCGGGTTCGTTTATCGATGTTCTGACGGTGAGTTCTCCTAATGCCAACTTGGCTGGCAATATCGATAAGCCAAAGCGGTTTAGGGGAGTGAAAGCCTCGATGTTTCTTAAAAATGTCAAAGTTCTCAACATCGGAAATGACGAAACAGGAGACAGTTCTGTCACTGCTCGATCTCCGAGCAAAGAGGACGGACTGACTACGGTAGTCATTGAAGTTAGCCCCGATGAGTTACCAAAGCTCGCACTAGCCCAGCGCACAATGCACGTCGAAATTTATCGAAGCCAAACCTATACGCAGCCTGAGTTCGCGGAGGTGCGCAACATTATTGATAACTATACCGGGATTGCTGAGTTACGCGGTAATGAGAATAACCCTAGAGAGGCTTTGTAATTATGATTCATCATCGAATCAAGCAAGCACTGCGTGTTTCCATGTTGGCACCGCTGATTGGCTTACTTTTTATAACAAACAGTTTTGCTGCCGATCGCTCCATTACGCTCAACGATGGTCAGCACATCAAATTCAAAAGCCCGATTGGCCAAGTGTTCATTAATAACCCTGATATCGTTGACTACAAGGTAATCAATGACAATACCCTAGTCGTGTTCGCCAATAGTATTGGGCAGTCACGTCTGATCGTTTATGGAATTGACGACGAGGTATTGCTTTCCGATCGTATCATTGTTGATTTGAATCTGACGGATATTAGACGCCAGCTCAAATTTCATTTCCCTGATGCCAAGGTCAAGGTTCATTCAGTGGGAGAGCAAGTTGCCGTTAGTGGCCTTGTGGATTCGGAAGCGACTCGTGACGACATCTATCGTTTGGTTGCCACTCTGCTAGGACGAGAAAAAACCGAGAAGTGGGATAAAATTCAGAAGCTAGAGTTTAAATCCGACAACTCTGATTATGAAGAGCCAGAAAGCATGGTCTTTGCACGCAACATGACGTGGGAAGGTATCATCGAACGTATTGAAGTCGCGACTACCCAGCAGGTGAACGTCAAAATATCTGTGGCTCAAGTCACCGAATCGTTTGGCCAAACCGTTGGTGTCGATTGGAGCTCCGTGGGCTCGAGTGTTGGCGAGTTTGTTTTCGACCAGTTCGATGCAGCTAACCTAAGTACATTAATCACTGCGTTAGGTAACGATCAGATTGCAGAAGTGTTGGCTGAGCCTAACTTAACCGTGCTATCCGGTGAATCTGCAAGCTTTCTTGTGGGTGGTGAAGTGCCCGTTATCGTTTCTACCAGCAGTAACGTGAACATTTCATTCAAAGAGTTCGGCATCAAACTCGACCTTACTGCCAAAGTGCTCAGCCAAGACAAGATCCGCATGCAGTTAGCGCCTGAAGTGAGCGAAGTGGAGGGCTATGTCGAAGCGGCAGGAATCAAAGTCCCACAATTGGCTTCACGACGTGCCATGACAACCGTTGAACTGGCCGATGGCGACAGCTTCGTTCTTGGTGGCTTGATGAGCAGTGCTGATTTGGAAAAAATGCAAAAAATCCCTTTTGTAGGCGATATTCCAGTACTTGGCGCTGCATTCCGAAAAGCAACCACAGAAAGAAAACGCACTGAATTGATCATCGTTGCGACCGTGAATCTTGTGGAACCGATGAAACCGAAAGACATTCAACTGCCTTACATCAAGAAGACCTCTACATTAGCGCGTTGGCTCAACGTTAAGTGGGATGGCAAGTCGGTGACGTCTTCTGATGCAACGATTCGCTTGTTGTCGCAAGGAGGGTTTATCCAATGAAGAAACTATTATTGATGGCGTTATTTACCTCTTCACTTTTGGGCTGCGCCTCTGAGCAATACTTTGTCGGGCATGGTTCTGAAGCCTTGGTGTACAAAGAGCATCACAACTTTGAGTTTGCGATGAAAAACCGTGCTGAAACGGCCAAGCAGATTACTGCTTTAATTCAAGATATTGAGTCGATGGACAAAGAAGCGACCTATGTCGTGGATTACAAATCTCCCCGCACCAAACAGATGTTGCAGGCGATCTTTAAACAATATCCTTCACACCTTATCGCGCCACAAAGAGTGACGTATCGAAGCGCTCAATTGTCGCCTACTGATCTCAATATTCAGGTGACGTTAACGCGTTTGAAGACTCAAGAATGCAAACCAGCACAGATTCACGTTCGGTTGAGGCAGCAAGATTGCTTTGCTGAATCGATGCGTTTGAAGCAAGTGGCTTACAAGTCTCGTTTGGTAGGAGAGCAATAATGTTTGACCTAACGAAAGCATTAACAACCAAGGCCAAGCCAGTTCAGACCGGAGCGACAGGTGTTGCCGGATGTACATTGTTCTATCAATCTCAAGAGTGTTTAGACCTTGTCCAAGAAGTCTTTCGATTTGAAGGATGGAATGATCCTGCTTGTGTCAAAGCCAAAGCCGGTTTAACCAAACTGACAGAGCAACAAAGCAGCCACATTGTGATTCTAGAGCTAAACGAATCAACCAATGTTGTTGAAGATGCTAAATCCTTTGCTAGCAAACTGCCTACACACAAAGGGGTCGTGGTGATTGGCAAAGAGGACGCCATTTCTACGCTGCGTTCGCTCAAAGACATGGGTTTTTACTACGTATTTTGGCCGGTGAACAAACAAGAATTTGCGGACTTCTTAACTCACGTGAGCAAGAACCTTAAGACTTTCTCTGGTGTGAGCCAAAAACGTAAAGCTAAGCGAGTAGCGATTGTCGGCGCTAAAGGTGGCGTAGGTGCGTCGTTTATCACTACTGAGTTGGGTTCACTGTTGTCGACTCAAGGCTCGGACACGATTCTTGTCGACCATCAATATGCCGATACCAATATTGACGTTTTGCTTGGGCTAAAAGACTTTAAGCCGAGAACCATTGATGAGTTTACTGCGCCATTGCATGAAATGGATGAAGAAGGAGCGCTGAGTTACTTAATTAACGCTCGCAAGAATTTACGTCTGTTGGCGATTGATGGCGAGATGAGTCAAACCGATGTTCTTAATTACAACCAAACTTTGTGTGAGTTGTTAGCGCGTAACGCTAACTTCATTATTGAAGACTTTTCAGGTGGTGTGGATTTCAAAGTTGAACCTCAACTCTTGGTAGAAAACTTTGATGTGGTGGTACTGGTTTTAGATGCGTCGGTGTCTTCGGTAAGAAGTGCGAAGCGATTGTTTGAGAAAGTCTCCAACTTACAGCTTTCGTTATCGTCGCGTACTCGTGTCATTACCGTGGTGAACTACCATCGACCGGAAAACGCTTACGTTTTACAAAAGCCCGATCTGACTAAGTATTTAGGCGCAGAGGTTGATCTCGAAGTCGACTACTGCAAAGCGTTGGCACACATCATTATCGATGGCAAAAGAGGCCATAAGCATGACCGCCACATTAGCCGTTCTATGGAACAGCTAGTGAAGTTGATCAATGGTCAGCCTTTAGATCACAAGAGTATGAATTCTTGGTTGAAAAAGGTGCGTGCTAAATGAGTTCTAACAAAGACTTATACCTCGCATTTCGTGGCCAAATCTTTGAAGCCCTAGATGCAGAAGCGGTTCAGAAAATGAGCCGCCGAGATCTTGAATCCCAAATACAAGCGGCTGTCGATCTGTTAGCGAATAGCTACCAAAGACCGATCACTTCAATGATGAAGTCAGGCTTGGTGAAAAGTTTAATCGATGAACTGTTTGGTTTGGGACCTTTGCAGCCTCTAGTCGAAGATCAGTCCATTTCCGACATCATGGTCAATGGGCCTAACAACATCTTTTTCGAACGACACGGCAAGGTCAAAAAATCCGAAGTCTCGTTTGTGAATGAAGAGCAGTTGTTAGCCATTGCTAAGCGCATTGCGTCACGTGTCGGAAGACGTGTCGATGAACTTTCGCCGACGGTCGACGCCAGGCTTGAAGATGGCAGCCGTGTGAATATTGTGATTCCGCCGATTTCATTGGATGGCACATCGATCTCTATTCGAAAGTTTAGAGAGCAGAAGATTGGCTTTGAAGATTTGATTGGCTTTGGGTCGATGTCTCCAGAGATGGCTCGAGTGTTGATGATCGCTTCTCGCTGTCGCATCAATGTGTTGATTTCTGGCGGTACTGGCTCAGGTAAAACCACGCTGCTCAATGCACTGTCTCAGTATATTGCTGAAGATGAACGCATCGTCACCATTGAAGATGCGGCCGAGCTGCGCCTGCAACAACCCAACTTGGTTCGATTGGAAACGCGTACCTCAAGTGTTGAACAAACCGGAGCAGTAACGCAGCGAGAGTTGGTTATCAATGCGCTTCGTATGCGTCCAGACCGAATTATTCTGGGTGAGTGTCGTGGCTCGGAAGCGTTTGAAATGCTGCAAGCCATGAACACCGGACACGATGGCTCAATGTCGACATTGCACGCCAACACGCCGCGCGATGCCATTGCCCGTGTTGAATCAATGGTGATGATGGCGAATTTGAATCAACCGCTTGATGCGATTCGAAGAACGATCGTGAGTGCCGTTCAGATGATTGTTCAGGTCAACAGATTGCGCGATGGGTCTCGTAAGATCACGAGCATCTCAGAAATTGTCGGCCTTGAAGGTGAGAGCGTAGTGATGGAAGAGATCTATCGCTTTCGTTATGACGACGCGCATTACGGAGAAACGGTTAAAGGCGAATTCGTCACAGACGGCATTATGCAACGATCTGAGCTTGTGAAAAAAGCGCAATTCTTCGGGCTCTATGAAGAGCTTATCGCCGCGTTTAAGGGGGCATAACATGCTTTGGGTTTCATTAATCCTGTTCGCGTTTGTGCTGCTTTTGATCCGAGATTCCAAGGTCAAAAAGGTCTACCAATTTTTCAATATCGAAGAAGCGGAAGCAGAAAACTTTAATGCGATTAACGTGAAGTCATTAGTACGTAAGCAGGGCTGGCAAAAGTTCAAAGATTCCATCTCGCCAACATTAATGGTGTTGGGCCCGAGATCGTCGTTGTACATCACCTTATATATAACGGGCAGCCTTATCGCGTCTTGGTACATCGTTACTGATCTACTATCAATCACCAATTCTTGGTTGGTACTGGGTTCATCTTTGATGTTTACCTTTTTCGGCTATCGTTTTCTGGTCACAAGAAGGCGTCGAGATTTTGAGAATACGTTTCCTGATGCGCTGAATATCCTGATGAGTGCCGTCACCGCGGGCGATAGCTTAATGCAAGCCATCAGTTATGTAGGCGATGTCATGCACAACCCGATTGGCCGCGAGTTTAAGCTAATGGGAGAGCGACTGAAGTTAGGAGAATCTCCAGAAGTCGTGCTTCAACGATCGTGTAAGAACTATCCGTATCCAGAGTTTCTGTTCTTTACCGTGACGATCAGGGCGAATATTGCTCGAGGAGGGCAACTTAAGGGGGTGTTAGCGCGGCTAATTAGAGTGCTGGTCGATTCTAGAACATTAGAGAAAAAGAAAATGGCGATGACTTCGGAAGCTCGAATCTCCGCCAAAATCGTTGCGGCTATTCCTCTGATTTTTATGATTATTCTTAACTATGTTAACCCTGATAATGTGGATTTTGTTCTCTATGACCCAGAGGGAAGGATCGTATTGTTTTACGTACTGGGCAGTGAGCTTTTCGGCTTGTTCATTGTTTGGCTATTAGTCAGAGGGGTACGCGCATGATGTTACTGGCTTCCCTTATTGTGTTGTTTTTTTCGCTACTCTTTTTGATTATCGATTCTATTCGTAAAGAGCAACGACATAAGAAAGTTGCGCTCTATATTGGAGACAACTCGGCTCGCGCTCCTTCTCGCGTTAACCGTTTTTTTGTTCGTTTTGGTAAAGAACATCGCCATGAACTCGAGCAAAAAATGATCGAGGCAGGTTACTACAACACTGAGTGGGCGAAATTCTATTTCCCTGCCAAGTTACTGGTATTGGCGTTGGTTTCTGGGTTGGTGATGATGGGGGATATGACATCAACCAACAAACTGGTCGTGGTTATTTTCTCGCTGATTGGCGTCATTGTCGTTCCAGATACCTTGTTGCAAATGCGACGTAAGATGTTGATCAGCAGAACCTCTGCTCAACTGCCGTATCTGCTCGATATGATGTCGGTATGCGTGCAAACCGGTATGACGATTGAAGCCGCGCTGGTCTATCTGGGAAAAGAGTTGGCTGAATTTGATTCAGACCTTTGTTACCAAATTAAACGCACATCGGACTCGGCGAAAATACACGGACTGGAAAAGGCGCTTAATGATTTGAGTGAACGCATCCCGACGCCACCAGTACGAAGCTTTGTGCTGACCATCATCCAAAACCTGCAATACGGAACATCCGTGGCGAGTGTGTTAAGTGATCTCGCTGAAGACATGCGAAAAGTTCAAATTCTTACCGTTGAGGAAAAGGTGGGTAAGCTCTCTGCGAAGATGAGTGTGCCTTTGATCCTCTTCATTATGTTTCCGATCGTTATCTTGATTCTCGCACCGAGCATCATGCAAATGACATTGAACATATAGGGAGTTACCAGTGATTGGAAAACGTATCTGTCTCATTGGGTTAGCGTTTAGTGTGTTGGCGGGCTGTCAATCAGCACCGTCACAACAAGACTTGCAGCTTGCCGACGTCGCTAGCATGGAAAAAGTGAACAACTATGACGGCCTCATTAGCTATTACAAGGCTGAGTTAGCGCAAGGCTCCGAAGACCCAGAGGTAAAAGAGAAACTGGCTTGGGCATATTTCCATAAAGGGGATATCGAGTCGGCTGACTTCTATGTTCAACACTTGCAAAAAGAGGGGGTTGAAAATCCCAACTTGTATCAGTTAGAAGGACAAGTGTTTGATGCAAAAAATGACGTTGCAAGTGCCATTGCTGCTTATATGGCGTCAGTAGATGCGGGGAATACTACGGGTCAAATTCACGTGTTACTCGGCGTGTCATACACCAAAGTTGGAAGATTCAACGAAGCGTACCAAGAGCTCAACCGAGCACGTTTACGTGGTTACGACGATGTCGTTATTAAGAACAACATTGCGATGATTCAAATGGCCAATGGCGAGTATCAACAGGCGATCGAAACGTTAGCCCCAGTCTTAAAAGAAGACCCGGCAAATAAAATCGTAAAAGCAAACCTGGCTATCGCGCTGATGAAAACTCAGCAAATCGATTCGGCCCAAAAGTTACTTAAAAGCGATTTCTCAGCAGAAGAGGTCCAGAGCATTGCCGCTGAATTAACTCAACTAGGAGTTAACGATGAAGCGTCTTAACAAGCAGAAAGGAGTCACGGCGATTGAGTTTGTGTTGGGTGCGCTTGTTCTGTTTTTCGCTACCTTTGCGATTTTCGAATCGAGTTACCAGATCTATGTCGTGAACATGACCGAGTATTCGCTCAGAGAAACCATCAGGAATACCAAAATCTATGAAGGCAAAGGGATCAACGAACAGTACGAGAACAAGTTCAGATCGTTAATTGAAGACGATGACAATCTATGGAGTTTTCTAATTGATAGCTCACGGTTCTCCATCGCCGGTCAGTACTTCAAAACCTATGACGATTTTATCGCGAACAGAGGACATTCTGATCAAGGCTTGAACTTCAATTACGACTTAGCCGAAATGACGGTGACTTATCGTTATACACCTGTGATTAAACTCACCGGTGCCGCTGACAGAGATATTTCACGCACCATGGTTTTGAACTTAGAACACGAAGGGTGGGAAGATGATGTTCCGTAAACAACGTGTGCTTTCTAAGAGGCGCCAGCAAGGTTCGTACACCATTGAGCTAGTTTTCATTCTTGTGGCCTTATGGGGCGTTTATTTGTTTGGAGCGGACTTGAGCTATCAATTACTCGCCCGCGCCAAGCTTGATCGATCCAGCTTTGCCCTAGTCAATGTTATCAAAGAGCGTACTCGTTATTTTGAAGCCGATGTGTTGGCAGGAAAGAACTTAGCCGTGACTAACACTGAGCTATTAGATATGACGAAAGTGGCAAGCCGAATGCTCAATACACCAGTAGACAGTGTGGCGATCAAGATTGAGTCGTTGACCAATAAAACGAATGTTGCTGAGTTCACATCGAGCAAATATAGAAGTTTAAATTGCCAAACGGATTCGATTCTCGCGCATGCAAATCTAGCTCCGGTAGAGAAGGGAGTTGTTTATCCACTGTATCGAATCAGCCTTTGTGAAGAGCAAAGTTCTTGGTTCAAACCCTTCTTCAACGGTGGCACCAGTACCACGGTTAAGATTGGCTCATCTTCAATAATGCCTGGGAGATAATGAAATGAAAATCCAGCATGACCGTCATATCAATCGCCAGCATCTCAGTCTCCAAAGACAACAGGGGGTGGCTGCGGTTTGGATGGGCTTATTGCTCGTGCCAATCATGGGTATGACTTTTTGGGCGGTTGAAGGCACACGTTATGTTCAAGAGACCAGCCGGTTAAGGGATTCAGCAGAGGCAGCGGCGATAGCGGTGACCATTGAAGATCAACAAGATCAGGCTGGTAGGCTAGCAACCAAATATGTCGAAAACTATGTTCGGGACATTAAATCAACCAACCTCTCTGCAGACCGGTTCCATCAAGCGGAGGACGAGGGCACAGGGGTTCTTGAATACATTCAATACACAGTGAATGCCAAGACCACACACGACTCTTGGTTCGCGAGCAGCTTTATCCCTTCATTTGATCAGCAGCAAGATTTGGCGGGGCGTTCGTTAGCTCGTAAGTACCCAGTTTACCTTGGCGATAACAACATCGATATTGTGTTTGTGTCGGACTTTTCCGGTTCTATGGATGAGCGATGGGGTTCAAATCGACATAAAAAAATCGACGATTTGAAAACGGCCATCGACGAAATATCAAACAAGATCCTTTGTACGTCGATTGACCAAGACTCTGTCGGTGGCGAAGTGATAGAGGTGTGCGATGAGCCGGGAGAAGAAACCACCGGGGATAAGCTTCTTAACCGAGTTGGCTTTGTGCCTTTTAACGTTCGAACGAGGGAAATCGTCGCGGGAAATCAAGCGCGAGCTACAAGCCAGTTGAGCTACAAAGACAACTATAAAACGAATGTATCACCATATTCCTACAACGATGTTGACTGGGATTACTGGCGAACCTATTCGGAAGATGATGTGCTTGATTGTGTGTACTGGAAATCATATTGCCCTAACCCAAAATCGGACAACCAAAAGTACGCTAAGCGTATCAAAGATGTGATGAGTCTCGATCGTTACCTTGTTGCCGATGTTTACGACTATGTAGATTTATCGACATCAGTGTCGACCATGTTTACTGACAAGTCAGGGTTAAAGCCTGATTTCTATGGTGTGAGTGGAGCAAAACTATTCAACGCGCATGGTTCTTCAAATTCATCGCAGTTTTCCAACATTCAGCTATCGAACAAGCTATCAGATTTAGACCCGATTAACTCGATGTGGGCAGACGGAGGTACAGCGGCGTTTCAGGGTATTTTGAGAGGCTCTCAAGTTCTCCATGATGGTGACCCGAACAGTTCCGATCAAGAAGAACAACAGGCTTACAACAAGAAAATCAAGATGCTACTGATTTTGAGCGACGGGCAAGAGAGCCCTAATAACGGCATCCTCAAAGGACTTGTCGACCGAGGTATGTGTGACAAAGCAAGAGAGGAGATACCCGGCTTATACATAGGTATTATTGGTATCGATTTTCGAGCGTCTCAACAAAGTGGTTTTCAAGACTGTGTTGTGGATTCCAATGAAGACATCATCGATGTATCTAACCTCGATGAATTGATTGAAAAGATAGAAGAACTCATCCGTAAAGGCTCGAAAACAAGCGGAATCACTAAGTTGTACTAGAGGAAAATATGAAAAAGTTTATGGTCAGCTCAATCGTCTTATCGACATTGCAATTTAGCCTTATCGCCCATGCGGAAGAAAGCATCAATGTCTATTGCGACACTGCGTTCAGTGAATATCAACACAGTGTTAGGGTCGATGATGTCGTGGGTATAGCTCAACACAGACAGGGCTTTTTACAAATTGAGCAGCAGTCTGATAGCAGTGAGTTAAAACAAGCCTTGGCAGGTCAATCTAATCTAAGTTCGAACCAATCCGGCTGTAAGACTTGGATCAGTAATCAAGAGCGTCAAGGGTTGTTGGCCCGTCTTCATTTTGGTTTTGATCAACATAACTTAACGCCGATGGGCAGCAAAGCATTGCGTCAGCTCGCAGCTGAGCTAAAGACTAACGGCAGTTCGATTTCGGTAGACGGACACACCGACAGCACAGGCGCAGAAGGTTATAACCAAGCGCTGGGCATGCAAAGAGCGCTTACGACGTCGGATGGCTTAATCGCTGACGGTGTCGAGAAAAACCGCCTTGTTATTCGTTCATTTGGTGAAAGTGAACCTATCGCGTCTAACGCAACGCCAGAGGGTAGAGCGAAGAACCGACGCTCAGAAATTTGGGCCTCTTCGAACGATGCCGCTGACTTAGAAAATTAGGATGCGCGATTGGGTTTGGTTGTTGCTTAACTAGGTAATAACCGCCCTAGATTGTCGCTCTTGGGATTTTTGTTACAACGTATACTAATGAATATTCGATTAAGTTTAACCGTCTGATACTAAAGAAATATTAATGCTTTTTGATAAGTTCTCTTCTGAAGGGATGCAAAGAAATATCGATGTCGATACTTGGGTATCTATATTGGATAACATACGAGACATAATGGATGCGTCTAATGCAGGCATCATCATGATCTCTGATTTGAGTTGCTCCGGTTCTGAGAGTGTGTGGAGCTCGTCAAACATATCGTGCAACCAACATAAGAGCAAAATTAGCCTCTTTTGTGAGTATGTGCATAACGAAAATCGCACGGTCTATTTGAGTGGTCACGCTGGTGGTGATTCCGTTTCTGCGAATGGTAAGGATGCCTATAAGTCTTTTTGCGGAGTTCCTGTTAGGGATATAGATGAAGAAGTGTTTGCGGTGCTATTGGTGTTTGATTTAAGCCCAACAACGTATACTGAAAGCCAAGTTAACTTGATTGAGAACATATCGACTCTATTGCGTTCTGAAATCCTGTTAAAAGAAGAGAGCAGGATTTTATACAAAAACAGTCACTTTGATATCATGACGACGCTGCTTAATCGAAGGGGCTTTTTCCATGAATTCAACAAAGCAAACATCAGCGACGGAGAGGTTGTTTGTTTGTATTTTGATCTGGATAACCTGAAATACATCAATGATACGTATGGTCACTTCAAAGGTGATGATTACATATCTGGCTTTGCGTCATGCATTAAAAACAATTCAAAGTACAACACGATATCGGCGAGAGTTGGCGGTGATGAATTCATTGTCGTCATACACTCAGAAGAGCCGGGTTTTGCTCGTGAGTTGGTCAAACAAATTCACGCTGAATTCCATGATTTCATTGAAGGCTTTCGTTGTGATGATGAGGTTTCACTCGGTTTTTCATATGGTTGTGGTATTGCTGATTCCCGAAGCTTCAATATCATTAATCTAATAAAGTCGTCCGATGAAAACATGTACCTCAATAAGAAAAACAAGGTTTAGATGTTCATGCAGGTGTAAAAAAGCCCACTAGTGTGGGCTTAGATGTAGATGTAGATGTAGATGTAGATGTAGATGTAGATGTAGATGTGGGTGTAGTAGTCTTCTAAACTAAGCTCGAATGATCATTTGTTCGCGCTCTGGACCTACTGATACCATCACGATTGGAACACCCATCAACTCTTCGATGCGAGTAACGTAATCTTGTGCTGCTTGAGGAAGGCTCTCAAACGTGCGGCATCCCGTGATGTCTTCATCCCAGCCAGCCATATCTTCATATACAGGTTTTAGTTCAGCCGTTTGTGGCCAAATTGGGTTCTCTGTGTGCTCACCTGAGTAAGCGGTACAGATCTTAAGTTCAGACAAACCAGACAGGCAATCAATTTTAGTCAGTGCGATTTCCGTTGCAGCTTGCAGGTCAACACCGTTGCGAGTTGCTACTGCATCAAAGTAACCCATATCACGTGGGCGGCCTGTTGTTGCACCGTATTCGTTAGAGCTTTCGCGGAAGCTGTCTTGCTCTTCCATTGCAGTTACAAGCGTGCCAGTACCAACAGACGAGCTAAACGATTTAGCAACAGCAATAACACGCTCAGGGCGAAGGGCAGGTAAACCACTGCCAATACCTGCATAAGCTGCGGTTACATTCGAAGACGTCGTCCAAGGGTATTCACCGTAGACAAGGTCGCGACCTGCGCCTAACTGAGCTTCAAACAGTAGGTTCGCGTCTTGCGATTGCAGTGCTTTTAGCGGCTCAGTGACGTTGCAGATGAACGGGCGCCAAGCTTTAGTCACTTCAAGTAGCCATTCTGTCATTTCAGAAGCGCTCTGAGAGAAGTCACATTGAGGGTATAGCGCTTTAAGCTGAGGCATCTTCCAATCAAGCATGAATTGAATGCGCTGCTCTAAAATCTCAGGCTGATTCAGCCAGCCCACAAGAATGCCTTTCTTCATCACACGGTCGCCGTATGCAGGTGCAATACCTTGACGTGTTGAGCCGTAAGCGCCATCGCCTAAACGTTCTTCTTCAAGTGTATCTTCAAGAGCGTGCAAAGGCAGACACAGTGTCGCACGATCTGAAATTGCCATTTTTACTTTGATGCCAGCCGCTTGTACTTCTGCAATTTCTTCAGTTAGCGCAGCAGGGCTGATCACCATGCCAGGGCCAAGAACCGCTGTACAATCAGGATTAAAAATACCACTAGGAAGTTGGTGCAGTTTGAATGTACCGAAGTCATTTACCACAGTATGACCTGCATTGTTTCCACCTTGAAAACGAATGCTAGCAGAAGCTTGGTCTGCTAAAAAATCGACGATGCGGCCTTTGCCTTCATCACCCCAGTTTGCGCCCACAACAACGATAGATGGCATAATTTTTCTCCTAACTGATTGAGAAATCATGTTAGGCCTACAAAGTGGATAAGAGAAATTAATTATCTTTATTATCTTGATAAGGATTCCATATAGACTTAAAGTCTTAATCTACAAACGAGATTCCCTATCACGTTCGTTCCTCACTGTAGGGAATGACGGGGTGGTGTAATTCGTCGTAGAGAGTGACGCGATATCAGTTCCTTACAACTGGAAGTGACGAACCTAACGTCGACTCGATTTCTTGGCGTCATTCCAGAACCGAGGAACGAGGTATCAGGAATCTCAAACCACAAGTGAGATTCCCTATCATGTTCGTTCCTCACTGTAGGGAATGACGATGTGGTGTAATTCGTAGTAGAGAGTGACGCGATTGCAGTTCCTTACAACTTGAAGTGAAGAACCTAACGTCGACTCGATTTCTTGGCGTCATTCCAGAACCGAGGAACGAGGTATCTGGAATTTCAAACCACAAGCGAGATTCCCTATCATGTTCGTTCCTCACTGTAGGGAATGACGATGTGGTGTAATTCGTAGTAGAGAGTGACGCGATTGCAGTTCCTTACAACTTGAAGTGAAGAACCTAACGTCGACTCGATTTCTTGGCGTCATTCCAGAACCGAGGAGCGAGGTATCTGGAATCTCAAGCCGCAAACGAGATTCCCTACCACGTTCGTCCCTCACTATAGGGAATGACGATGTAGGATATTCCTCACTGTAGGGAATGACGATGTGAGGATATTCCGTACAGAAGGGAGTGACGGAAGGGCATTCTTCATTTTTAGGGAATGATGTAAGTGACACGAGAGAGAGGACATGATGCTCGATATTAATTTGTTGAAGACGTTTGTGACGCTTGCGGAGTACAAGCACTTCGGGAAAGCAGCCAATGCACTGCATATGACCCAACCCAATGTGAGTTTGCACCTAAAACAACTAGAACAACAAACACGAATAAAGTTGATTGAGCGAAGCCCTTTTCAATTGACTCAAGCGGGTGAGCGGCTATTGGAAACAAGCGAAAGAACGCTACTCGAACTGCAGATTTGTCAGGCCGATCTCAATGCCATTAACGACCTTAAAATAGGGACGTTAACCATTGCTGTGAGTGACATCATTTCTCGATTCTTGTTGATTCGTCCGTTCCAGAAGTTCAAAGCGCAGTATCCCGGTATTGACCTGACGCTCTTGAATACCACCTCATCTCAGGCATCGAGTTTAGTTAAAAATGCTCAAGCGGATATTGGTTTTGTTATCGCCAAAGAACAGCACAACGAGTCACTCTATTTCACTAAGCTGCAAGAGCTTTCTTGGTGTGCGCTTGGCGATGGGTTTGATATCCAAGACTCAGATGCAGAGCTCTCTTTGATTTTACTTGGTCACGATACGAGAACGCGTGATTTCATTGATGAGGGTTTACCAAGTCTTAATCTACCAAGTTATAGGGTGATGGAAGTAGGGAGTGTCGATGCTCAAATCGACTGGGCAGAAGCCGGTTTTGGTGTGGCTATTGTCCCGGAGTTTGCGGTATCAACTAAGCATCACCTGAATTCAAAAGTAACACCATTGACCAACTTCTCGAGTACCAGTCTCGGTTATATTGTTAGGCAGAACCAAGTGTTGTCGAAAGCGACCAAGCAGTTGTTAGGGTGGGTGAATGATGAGATTATTTCATTGCAAAGCAAATAATTACCATCATTGAGTTTGTTTCAATTAGCCCACCTCGCGTGGGCTTTTTTGTCCCTGCAAAGCCCGATTTCTGATGAATAAACAAGCCCTGAAACAACCTAGCGCTCCCCATCAACTATTCGTCCAGCAAATCAGAGTTTCAAAATCCATCGTTGACAAACTTTGATAATCAAACTAAATTTCAATCAATTACTTTGATTATCAAATTACTTGTCAATCAAAGGGCTTTTATTTACAACGATCATCTAACCACAAACACCAGTTAAGGACGCCATTTTGAGTTTTACAACACGTCACCAACACAACTTTTCTTCGCATAACAGCCAAGGTGAGAAACGCACGTTCTATGTCCTGTTATTGACCGTCGTTACCATGGTTGTTGAGATCGTTGCGGGTACTATTTACGGCTCTATGGCGTTACTTGCCGATGGTTGGCACATGGGGACGCATGCTGCGGCGTTTGGCATCACCCTATTTGCATACCGATATGCGAAGAAACATGCCGAGAGCGAACGTTTCTCTTTCGGTACTGGAAAAGTCAGCGTGTTAGGGGGCTATACCAGCGCGATTGCATTGGGGATTGTGGCATTGTTGATGCTGGTGGAATCGGTGCATCGTTTGTTTAACCCACAAGCGATTCAGTTCAATGAAGCGATCATCGTTGCTTGTATTGGTTTAACTGTGAACGTGGTGAGTATGTTTTTACTTGGCGATCACCATCATGATCACGGACACGGACACGGACACGGACACGGCCACAGTCATAGTAAGAATCACGGTCATTCACATAGTCATGATCATGATAGCGACCATGGTCATAAACATGGCGAGCATCACGGACACCATCATGACCACAACCTACGCGCAGCCTACATGCATGTGTTGGCGGATACTCTAACTTCGCTGCTAGCGATTGTCGCGCTGCTATTTGGTAAGTTTTACGGTTGGAACTGGTTAGACGCAGCAATGGGAATGGTTGGCGCATTCGTGATTGCCAAGTGGACGATGAACCTTATGAAACAAACCAGTCCAATCCTGCTGGATGAGAATATCGACCAAGATTATCGTGACTCAGTGACCGCAACCTTAACCCCTTATGCGTCGGTCACCGATTTCCATATGTGGAAGGTGAGTGGGCATCACTATTCAGCAGCGATTACTCTTGAATCAAACAGTGATAAAACCGTCTCTGAATATAAACAAATGCTTGCCAAGTTTGATAAGATTAATCATCTTACTCTTGAAGTGCATTCAAACGACCATGCGAAATATAGAACAGCTTAACCAAATACTGACTGAGTTCTACGATAAAATGTCTTCGTGGGAGCAGTCTGTAGTCAAAGAGACGGGGTATTCCCTGGCTCAAGTACACACCATTGAAGTACTTGGTATGCATGGCGCGTTAAGAATGAAAGAGCTCGCTGAAAAGTTGGGCATCACCACGGGCACACTTACCGTTCAAATCGAAAAGCTAGTTAAAGCCGAATTGATTGAACGCCATGAACACCCAACGGACCGTCGTGCAATTGTGGTGGCGTTAACTGATGAAGGTCTGAAGATCCACGTTCACCATAACCAGCTTCACTTGAATTTGGTTAATGAGCTGACGCAAGACATCGAAGAAGACGAGAAATTGGTATTATTGAAGTGCCTAACCAAGATGGTGAAAGCGTTTTAGTCAGCCTTAAGTTCGCACTCTAACTTATTAGCTGCAAAGCGATTGATTAATAAATCCAAAAATGGACCTGACTCTAATTGAGTAGGTCCATTTTTTTCGCCGTTTACGCTCGACAGTACAATCACTCATCGATGGGTTCACTGTTTAAAAAACGAGTCAAAATCTCCAATATTGGTCTTCGTTCTTGCTCCTCTGATGAGCCAAAAAAGTGTCATTTCTAACCCTAAGGTCAATAAATATCCAAAGTGTTTTAATTCAAAGCCTTACATAGCAAGGTGTTCAAGCCTTTACGCTCCGTCAAATAGCTGTCTCTCACTTTTATCATTCAACTAATGTACATGTAATAAATTTGTGTTATTGATAAATTTAACTTTAGTTGGCTGTTTCATTTGCTGTTTAAATGCAATTAAGAACGTCATAGCTAGTGGACTTAGAAGCCACAGTTTTAGACGATCATTATCGATATAAAAACCATAACAATAATCAGGTCGCGCAAGTTGGTCATCCATTCTTTGATGCGATTTATTTAGATACTCATAGTTAATTTAGTAAAGACGAGCCACGTATATGAACATAAAGAAAAAGCTCTATTCGTTGGGGATGTTCTCCATCTTCGGCATGATTTCACTGCTGTTTACCACATCACAATTTGCAGACACCACCGCTCAAATGAGCGAAGCCAAACAAATCACCAAAGAACTTGAAGTGCGTTTGCTCAACCTTCGCCGTAACGAGAAAGATTTCTTGCTGCGTAGCGATATGAAGTACCTCGACAAGTTCGACGTAAATTACAACAAATTCTTAGCGTCTGAATCTGAGCTAGATACAGTGCTCAGTGATTTAGGTTTAGCCAACAGCACACACCTACGTGAAGACATCGAAACCTACCACACCAGCTTTGTTAACCTAGTCAAAGCGAGCGAAGTCTATGGTCTAGCACGTGACAAAGGCATGTTAGGCCAGTTTCATGTTTTGCTCGATGACATCAGTGCGACAGCCAGTGCGGAACAAAAAATCGAACTTTACCTGTTCAATGACTTAATTGAGAAGGGAGAGTTTGACCCGAGTGTTCTTTCTATAACTTCGAATATGAGTAGCTCAGCGGCTTTGATTGACGCTGCTCGCCAAGTGGTTGAGCAAAAGCGCGTGATCGGTTTGAAGCATAACGAAGGCCTGCTAGGTGAAGCGCGTTCTGGTTCACACGCTATCGAGACTCAGTTTAAAGAGTTCTCGGCGGTGCTAGACCAACAAACGCAGCAAGAGATGGACAAACTATCGCTGATCAACAACATCCTTTGCGTCACACTACTTGTGTCGATCATTCTGTTCAGCTGGTTAATCGTCCGTTCTATCATTGGCAAAATTGAGTCACTGCTTTCGGTGATCCGTAATATCGTTAATTCAAACGACGTGTCTATTCGTTCACATCTAGATGGTAAAGACGAACTCAGCACGCTAGGTCAATACTTCAACCAACTGTTGGATCAACTTGAAGGGCTTATCGCGGCATCGCAATCCAAATCACTGCAACTCACGCAAAGCACGTCAAACATGCATGATGAGCTAGAGTCAGTAATCAAACAGTTTGAAGTTCAAGCAAATCACACCTCTACAATGACAACCTCAGTTCAAGAGATGGTACTCACCATTGGCGAGATCTCTGAAAGCACATCGGTTGCGGCTGAAGGTGTACATCAAGCGAAAGTGAATGCCGATAAAGGCCGTGAAGTGGTGGTTGAAACCATCAGCAACATCACCCAGTTGTCTGAACGCCTTTCTAGCAGCCAAGATTCGATCAGCTCCCTGAACCATCATGTTGATCAAATCGGCGATGCAGTAAACATCATCCAAGGCATTGCAGAACAAACTAACTTGCTGGCATTGAACGCAGCGATTGAAGCGGCACGTGCGGGTGAGCAAGGTCGTGGCTTCGCGGTGGTTGCCGATGAAGTACGCGCACTAGCAAGCAGAACACACCAATCGACCACAGAAATAACCTCAGTGGTGAGTGCGATTCAAAGCCAGATGCAGGCGTCGATGACAGAGATTGGTGAGTGTAATCAACAAGGCCAACTAACGCTTAAAGATTCAGAAGAGCTGGATGCAAGCTTGCAACTTATCTTGAGCGATATGGAAAGCATTCAAGGTAATTCAGAACGTATTGCCTCAGCGATTGAAGAGCAGGGTGCAGTAATGGCGCAAGTGAGCGACTCAATCACTGAGCTGAACACTATATCGAACGACAATAACGCTTCGGCGCAGCACTGTTTAGTTGAAGTGGACAAGGTAGCAGAACAAGCGAACGACATGGACCAAGCGGTCGCGCAGTTCAAGACTTCGTAAACATTCAGAAGAAACTAAACCAAAGGCGTGGATCATCTGCGCCTTTTTTGTGCCTGAAATTCACATAGATAAAAGACAAGAATAAAAAAACGGCCCGATCTGGGGGAAGATCTGGGCCGTTATATTACGTATTAAAGGGGGTATTACTTATTTCGGCCTTCCAGCACATCCAATGCCAGTTCAACCGCTTTATCAATATTGTCGCATCCCGCTAACTTACCTGAGCTGATAGGACCAAGCACATTAGCGTATAACGAGAGCTGCTTGTTAAATGGCAGGCTCAACTGCTCATATAAACGCTGGCGAATCTCGGCATGTTGCTCAGGAGCGTGAGCAGCAAGGCTTTTCAAAGTGTCATAAACAAGAGTGGTGGTAGTGTTCATTCGTCTCTTTATCATTAAGTGGGAGGCGCTTATTTTATAATCTTTTCAGGTTCGTTTACTGTGATATAAGTCATACAATATTATTAATGTGTTTATCTTTTGAGTCTAATGAGAATAAGGCATTCCAAAATAGACTTAAGTATCTGTGAAATATAACTAAAATAATGACAGACTATCGAACACACGAACGAATTAGCGCGTTTCTGGCAAACGGTTAAATCTATAGGAAGAGGAACAACATGCACTACGACGTATTCAACGGAGACGCAGATGGTATAATCGCGTTGTTACAGCTGCGATTAAGTGATCCACGGGAGAGCGTGCTCATTACAGGTGTAAAGCGTGATATTAAGTTGGTCTCTCAAGTTGTTACTCAAATTATGGAGCCGGGTAAGCAAGGTGACGTTTCATCCGTTACTGTTTTAGATGTGTCGATGGAGAAAAACCTGCCTGCATTGCACTCACTGCTAGACGCCAACATCAAGGTATTTTATTGCGATCACCACCGAACAGGGGATGTCCCAACTTCTGAGCATTTAGATACTCTGATTGATACCGCGCCAGAGAGCTGCACGAGCTTGCTGATAAACCAGAAGCTGAATGGTGCGCATCTGGCTTGGGCAATCGCGGCTGCCTTTGGCGATAATCTAAAAACCGTGGCCGTGCGGCTAGCGGATGAAAATGGATTCGATCCATCTCAAACAGAGTTTTTAGAAGAGCTAGGTACCTTGGTTAACTACAACGGTTACGGTTCGTCACTAAGCGATTTGCATTTCACGCCAATTGAGCTCTACCAAACCCTTTATCAATACCCGAATCCGTTTGATCTTTTGGATGATAAAGACTCGGTGTTTTATCGACTACGAGCTGCTTATCAAAATGATCGCCAGCAGTTATCAAACCTTGCTCCTGTTTATGAAAGTGAAGTCGCACGTGTGTTTGAACTGCCAGGTGAGACGTGGGCAAGGCGCATCAGTGGCGTATTTGGTAATGAAATCGTTAATCAAGATCCAAACCGAGCGCAAGCAGTATTAACGAAAAACCAAGACGGCGAGTCTTACACGGTGAGCTTACGGGCGCCATTATCAAACAGAACGGGTGCAGACGAAATTTGCTCAAGCTTTGAAACGGGTGGAGGAAGAAAAGCAGCGGCTGGTATTAATCAACTTAATGAACTTGATAAGGTGAATTTTATTTCACTATTGGATGCATATTATTCATCTGGTGCCGAGGGTTAACTGAAAAATTCCTGAGGTATATATCCAAAATTCCACAAATTCTTGCTCCTATATTCCGTTATACGTGTGCATTGCTAGCACATGTATTATGGCTATATCCAGGCTATTTTAGTGATATCACTCACAATGGCATCTGGTCTGAGGTCAGTAATTACGGCGTGTTTGGGGTGATTTTTGCCTATTTAAAGTTCATTTTTTCCTGTCGGTGATTTTTTATATTTTTGGTTAATTATCTTAGTGAATTAAGCTTGATTAAACATTTGTATGGTCAATATATTCGACCGAAAATAACAATTTTTAGCATTTCAATTTGAATGAAAAGTCAAAGTCATATTGATTCTGATATTCAATCTGTGACTTAAAATCACAAGTTAAATCAAAGGTCATCTTTTCCTATAAATTCCATTACTTCTCTATAAATATTCATGATTACAATGAATTGGTTCGGTTGTGATTGGCACAGCTGTTAAGTAAGGAAGTGGGACTAATGTTGAAACGTAAAGCTCTACAACTAGCAGTATCGGTCGGCATGGCGGCTATGTCTGGCGCTGTTTATGCGAATGGTTCAGATATGACGAATCCAGACTCTGGCGTCGTGGTTGGCTATTGGCATAACTGGTGTGACGGTGGCGGCTACCAAGGTGGTAATGCGCCATGTGTGACGTTGGATGAAGTGAACCCAATGTACAACATCGTGAATGTGTCATTCATGAAGGTTTACGATGTGGCTGATGGTCGAATCCCAACTTTTAAACTGGACCCAACCATTGGGCTTTCAGAAGAACAATTTATTGACCAAATCTCTGAACTCAACAAGCAAGGTCGCTCTGTACTGTTGGCTTTGGGTGGTGCTGATGCACACGTAGAGCTAGAAACCGGTGATGAAAGAGCCTTTGCTGATGAGATTATCCGTCTTACTGAGCGTTACGGTTTCGATGGCCTAGATATCGACCTTGAACAAGCAGCCGTTACCGCAGCAAACAACCAAACCGTGATTCCTGATGCGCTTAAACTAGTGAAAGATCACTATCGCGCAGAAGGCAAAAACTTCCTAATCACTATGGCTCCTGAATTCCCGTATCTAACGACAGGCGGTAAGTACGTTCCTTATATCGATAATCTAGAAGGCTACTACGACTGGATTAACCCACAGTTCTACAACCAAGGTGGCGACGGTATTTGGGTTGAAGGCGTGGGTTGGATTGCTCAAAACAACGATGCGTTAAAAGAAGAGTTCATCTACTACATTTCTGATTCGCTTATCAACGGAACGCGTGGCTTCCACAAGATCCCACATGACAAGCTCGTGTTTGGTATTCCTTCAAGCATCGATGCTGCAGCAACCGGTTTTGTACAAGAGCCACAAGATTTATACGACGCATTTGATAGCCTAACGGCGCAAGGTCAACCGCTACGTGGTGTGATGACTTGGTCTATCAACTGGGACATGGGCACCAACAAAAACGGTCAACAATACAACGAGCAGTTTATTAAAGACTACGGCCCGTTTGTACACGGTCAAGTAACGCCACCACCAGTCGAGGGGGAGCCAGTTCTTAAAGGTGTCGAAAATACGCGTGTTCTTCACGGCACAACATTTGATCCTATGGATGGCGTAACGGCAACAGACAAAGAAGACGGCGATCTAACGTCATCAATCGATGTTGAAGGTTACGTTGAAACCAGTGTGATTGGCACTTACGTTCTAACTTACCGAGTGAAAGACAGCGATAACAACGAAACTACTAAAGCGAGAACGGTAGAGGTTTACAGCCAGAAGCCGGTATTTAATGGTGTGTCTGACACGACTGTTGTGTTGGGAACTGCGTTTGATGCAATGGCCGGTGTGACGGCGAATGATGCTGAAGATGGCGACCTGACAAGCACTATTACACACACTGGCAGTGTCGATGTAAATGAAATCGGCAACTACACGCTTGTGTATAGTGTGACAGACAGCGCGAACCAAACTGTAACCGCTGACCGTAAAGTCTCTGTGACTGATGGTTCTAACTGTGCTGCTGCATGGGATGCCGACACCGTTTATGTGGAAGGTGATCAAGTATCTCATGACGGTTCAACGTGGGGAGCAGGTTGGTACACTCGCGGCGAAGAACCAGGAACGACAGGTGAGTGGGGCGTTTGGAGAAAAGTTTCAGACTCTTCATGTGGTGGTAACCCAGATCCGGGCGATGACTTAGAGCTTGCTGTTTCAGGGCTTCAATCACAATATGCGCCAGATAACGGCAACGTGCGTTTAGATTTAACACTGACATCAAACGAAGCATTAGATGTTACCGCTATGGTGATCAACAGTGCAGGTACTGTGGTTGAGCAAACTAAGGTTAACGTAACGGACAGCCGTGCTATTACCATCGACTTATACGATGTAGCGGAAGGGCAATATGCACTTGAAGTGGTCGGTAAAGCATCTGACGGTGAAATGGTGATGGTAAACGATTCGTTCGCTGTTAAAGACGGTGGCGGAACAACACCTCCTCCAGGTGATTACCCTCCGTATGAAGCGGGCACAAACTACGCAGCGGGTGACATTGTGGTCGGTAGCGATAATGGCTTGTACGAATGTAAGCCTTGGCCATACACGGCATGGTGTGCAAGTGCGTCTTACGCTCCAGCTGATAGCCAATATTGGCAAGATGCTTGGACAAAGCTGTAGTCATATAGCTCAACGCTAGTTATATAAAGTAGACGATCAAAGAGAGGCCACAGTGCCTCTCTTTTTTACGTTCAAACATTTCTGATTTAGAGCTTTAAAACCCACTTAACCTTAAACTCTGCTCTGCATATTGCTCTAGATCAAAATAGGAGTGATTATCAATTGTATTACTTGTTAAGAAATAGCACTATGCGCTCATTGAATTTTCTATATTGTTAATATTTGCATAATGAATCTTGCTCAAGTCGACCTCAATCTACTCGTTATTCTTAAACACCTTCTTGAAGAGAAGCACGTTTCCAACACGGCATTGGCACTGGATATGAGCCAACCTACGGTGAGCCGATCTCTGCAAAAACTGCGTACCGTTTTCAATGATGACCTACTGGTGCGAGCGGCTTATGGCTATGAGTTAACGCCAAAAGCAGAAGCCATTAAGCAAGATCTCAACTCGGTTCTGACACGTTTAGAAAAGCTGGTGCATGGCGATGTATTCGAGCCGCAAAGTAGTGACAGTACGGTTCGCTTCTTTGGTTTAGTGCCTAATGTCGCGCACTTGTTGCCGAAGGTAGTTGCGGAGATACGCCAACAAGCGCCGAACATGATTGTTGATATCGACTCGATTCCTAAACGACACTTTGAGCCTCTGTTATCCGGTGATGCGCACTTTGTGTTGTCGACCCATGAGCCGTTAAGTTCAGAGCAAAATTTGTATCGAATGTTCGTGATTAGCCGCGATTACCGTTTGTTGATGAGTAAAAACCATCCTTTGGCGGACAAAGAGATCACCGTTGATGACTTGTTGAATAGCCAACTTGGTCAAATCTCACTGCAAGGGGATAAGAAGCTCTCGATCGAAAGTCGATTTAAAGATCTTGGCTTGATTGATAAGCAGCGCCAGCTGTCCATTCCAATTCAGCTTTCCAATTTTAACGTCGCACCGGATATGGCTGAAGCAACCGACATCATCTTTCATTTACCGACACCTTTTGCTCAACAAGCCGCTAAGCAAAGAGATCTTGTTTGTAAACGCGTGCCTAAAGCGTTGCGCCACCCATCAGAAGACGTCTATCTATACTGGCATAAGCGCTTTCATAACGACCCGATGTGTCGCTGGGTTCGCAATATATTCAAAGAGCTTTATACATAATCCATCTGCAGGGTGAATGAAAATTATAAATACCTATCGAGTTGAATATAGATCTCTTTCGTTATTTGAATGGTGAATAACGAGAATCGATTTTTGGTATGAAACTTTCGTTGATAAGAATGGTAGTCGGTTGTTTAATGCAAACCATTATCATTACTAATCACATATAAGAATGAATATCATGTCTGAGAGATCTCTTTTGATTCGCAAACCTTTATCGATCGCAGTCGCTGTTATTTGTACCTCACTTTCAGCTAACGTGTTAGCGCAAGAAGAAGCGCAAGCAACAGATGAACAAATGGTTGTTACGGCAACTCGTACCGAGATGGCACTAAAACAAGCGCCAGCTTCAATGTCGGTTATCACCGCGCAAGACATTGAAGACAGCCCTGGTATTACCTTGGCGGACATCGTTGCCGAATCAACGAGTGTTGAGTCTGATTTTGATAGCACACGTGCTGGTCGTCAGATGATCTCTATTCGTGGTATGGATTCAGACTACACACTTATCATGGTGAATGGCCGTCGTTTAAGCTCGGCGAGTGCCATCATCCGTGGTAACGACTTCGACCTATCAACTATTCCTGCTGATTCAATCGAACGTGTTGAAATCATCCGTGGCCCAATGTCTGCACTTTACGGTTCAGATGGTATGGGCGGTACAATCAACATCATCACTAAGGCTCCAGAAAATGATTGGAGCTCTACACTGAGCATGGACTCGTCATCTCCAATGGATGGCAACGGTGGGCAAGAGCAGTCTGTTGGTTTTACTACTTCTGGTGCGTTGATTGAAGATGAGCTGTTCGCGCGAGTTTCTGTTAACCAAACAAGCCGTAACGCTTGGCAACCATATTCTGGTACACACAGCGATGGCTACGATCGTGAAGATATTACAGCTTTAGAAGACCGTGACACGCTAAGCATGCTTGCAAGCCTGACATGGCATGCAACGGATAACCAAACCATCGATTTCGATTTTGGTTACAGCGACGACGAGCGTAATTCTGCGGCTGAAAGTTCAAGCTCAGTTATTGAGTCTGACACGCGTGTTGTGCGTAATAGCCAAGCGATTACACACAGTGGTTTTTGGAGCTGGGGTGACACGCAAGTACGTTACTCACGCGAAAATGTGACTGACAATGATGCAGCTGATCTGGGTAATAACTTCAGCAGCGACATCGAAGAGTTAACTCAGATTGTTGAAGCGTCTGCGACGACTTATCTTGGTGAAAGCCATACGCTAACGTTTGGTATGGATTACCAACTGAGCGAGCTGACCAACAAAGAGAACCTAGTGAGTGGTTCATCTGAAGCTTACCAAGGTGCACTGTTTGTACAAGACCAATGGTTGATGACGGATCAACTAACGGCAACCATCGGTGGTCGTTTAGATAAACATGAGCTGTACGGTGAAGAGTTCAGCCCACGTGTGTACTTGGTACACCAAACAACGAATGACCTGATCATCAAGGGTGGTGTGGGTAAAGCATTTAAAGCACCAACATTGACTCAAAACCAATCTGACTATCAGGTACCAAGCTGTAAAGGTGGCTGTGCGTTAGTCGGTAATGAAGATCTAAGCCCAGAAACTAGCTTAAACTACGAGTTGGCGGCAGTTTACACTCAACCTCGTTGGAATATCGAAGCGGCATTGTTCCGAAATGAGATTAATGACCTGATTGAAAGAACGGAAGGTTACTGTCCAGAAGGCGGTGATTGGAACGAAAGTGCTCGTCAATGTGAAAACCCTGACGGCACACCAACGGGTAATTTAGGCGCAAAAACTTACCAAAACGTCTCTGAAGCAATCATTCAAGGTGTTGAGCTAGGTGGTATGTATCAAATCTCTGATAAGTGGGCGTTTTCTGGTAACTACACTTACCTAGATACTGAAGACAAGTCGACAGGCGAACAACTACTTGAGCGTTACAAGCACTCGGGTTTAGTTAAACTGAACTGGAGCCCAACTTACGACCTGAATACGTTTGTTAGTGCGCGTTACCGTGGTGAGCGTCAGATCGAAAGCGACCTAACTCAAGACGCATACACAACATTGAACATCGGCACAGTGTACAACGTGAATGATTCAGTACGACTGCGTGCAGGTATTTCGAACCTAACGGACGAGTCAGTATCTGAAGAACTAGAATATCTAGGTTATGTTGAAGAGCCACGTACTTACTACGTAGGTATGACAGCTGACTTCTAATCTAGAGTTCAGTAACTGATAGCTTGATACAAAAGAACCCAAACTGGCTGATTCTCTAAAAGGAAAGCGGCAAGTGTGGGTTCTTTTTTTTATCTATAGGTTTGGCTTAACTCGCCACGTATCTATTTATCTAGATTTTGACACATGTGATAAGCGCATTGCCGGACTGAGTATCCCAAGGAATCAGCTTGTCGTAATCGTGCTCGAAGATATTAACCTCGAAGTAGGGCTTCAATATCTCGATTAACTCTTTAAACGAGAATGCCACCATCGGGTGTTCATCATTCCACACTTGAGTTTCACCAGCAGTCGTCTTTTCGATACTAAGCTTTAGCGCTTGCTTATCACCTTGACCAGAGTAATACCAACCAGAACGAAACGTGAAATCGTCTTTGTCTTGGTTTGTTGTGTGTCTAACAAACAGGTCGTTGCTGATCTTGTCTTTATCCACCACGTTAAAACAGAAAATACCTTCTGGCTTCAATGCGCGATGCACACTTTCAATACACTCTTTAAGCTTCTCTAGGCCATCGTTGTAATGGATGGAATACAAGAAGCAAGTGATAAGATCGAGTGGTTCCGTGACCTCAAAGTTACTCATGTTTTGTACTGAGAACTTGGCTTCTGGGCAGCGAACTTCTGCGATGTCTAACATAGGCTTGTTAAGATCTAGGCCACCACTTTGGTAACCAAAATCAATAAAATGACGAACGTGTGGGCCAGTGCCACAAGCTAAGTCGAGGTGTGTTTTTCCTTCATTTCCAAAGATTTGATGGAGTCTACGTACGCAGTTACTTTGCGCTTGGTAGTCAATATCTACACACATTAAATCATAGTAACCGGATAGGTCGGTATAGAGTGCGTTGGCGGACATATTTGCCTGCAGCATAAGCTGAAAAATTAGGGTGGCGCATCATATACCGAAATTGGGAAATCGCAATCAAATATCGTTCAATATAGGCGCTTTAATTCTTGGTCGCTGTACTTTCATTATCTGTTGGCTGGCTTCAATTCGTGAGGCTAACCGGCTTATTTGACGCATGTTTGAAATACCTCTGGATCACGTAAGAGAGTAAAGAGCTGGGATTAAGCAAGAGCTTCCTGGCAAACCACATCATCATTGATAGATACCTGGTTCTTCCCACTTGTTTTTGAACGATAAAGTGCATCATCCGTCACCCGAATTAGCGTGTTAATGTTGTTGGGTGAATGACACATACATCGGTTGGTGATGCCAATACTGACGCTCGATGTAAATTGACGGCGATTGAATCCAACAAAAGTATGCCTATTAAAAGCACGGCAGATACGTTCGCCTATGACTTGGGTATGCTCAGGTTTCGCGTTGGGAATGAACACAATAAACTCCTCTCCGCCCCAACGTCCAACTACGCCATTGAGTAATTCAACGTGCGTTTTAATGGAATCGGCTAAGTGTTTAATGACAGCATCACCAACACTGTGACCAAACTGATCGTTTATTAATTTAAAGTCATCGATATCAATCAGCATACAAGACATTTCTATTTGCTGATTCACTGGCTTCTTTATCCAATCATAAATGGCGCGACGATTGAGTACCTGCGTTAAGTCATCATACATAGCGCGGTGCAGCAGCTCTTTTTCTAACAAGACCTTGTCTGTGACTTCTTCGAGAATCACTTGAATGGCGTCTTTACCTTCCCAGTTAATCACGTTGTCATAAATATTGAAGTATTTATAGCTGCCATCAAAGCAATGGTTGGATACTACAGAGCTGAAGTTGGGTGTATTGCCATTGAGAATGCTCTCGCACCGCCGGATGGCATTTGAATGCTGTTCTTCAGGAATGATTGAAATGATTGAGTCCATCGAAAGTACTTGCTCGATAGATTCGGCACCTTGTTGCTCAACCCAAGCTTGATTAACCATCAAAGGTTTGAAGTTTCGGTGGATCAAAATACCTTGTTTCGATGTACTGAGTAATTTTCGATACATGAGATCTGATTCGTGGCGTTTACGCTGCACCTCTAACATTGATGTGATGTCAATGACGTGTACTTCAAGCGCAGGTTTGTTATTCAGTTCAATGACATGTGATAAACAAAATATGGAGATATTGCGACCATTAGCTGGAATGTCCGTGTACAATTTTCCTTTGTTAAACTTGCCTTTTATTGCCTCTAGGTAGCGTTTTTTGGCTAGATTTTGGTAATTGTCAGGAACTAAGGCATACACAAATTCAACATTGTGTAATAACTCATAGCGATTTCGATAACCAAAGATTTGGGCGATCTCGTTGTCGACATCAATAATTCGATGGTTTTGAAGTGTCATCCGCCCTTGTGCCGAGTCGAAGTTTTGGCAGGGCATAGTGGTGGTTAGATCTAGTTGAATACTCATATCGGCCTGACTACTTATTCGTTAACTGAAACAGGTGTTGCTCCCTCGCTGCTGCGACCTACGGGCTTTGTGGCACGCTTTTATGACGAGACTAGATAGGAAAAATATGGTATCTAGGTAAACCCAGTGTGACATTTATAATTTTATGATTAATCAGTAATTTTACTGATTCAAACCGAGTTCTTGAAAAGGAAACAATTCAGGAAAGTAGGCCAGTAATTAAAGCCAAATCACTCAAGCTAAATAAGCGAACCAAACAAGGAGAGTTGGGACAATGACATCAGCAATAAATGCACAGGATTCAATGGAAAATGGAACAGCGTTGGAAAGCAGTACTTCAATAGAAATTAAGCTTGATGACTTGTCGGGTGGAGAAGTCATTGAATTGCTTGAAGAGCACCTTGCCGATATGTACGCCACTTCGCCAGCCGAAAGCGTCCATGCACTTGATCTAGATGGGCTCAAGTCACCAGAGATTACCTTTTTCAGCGCTTGGAAAGACAGCCAACTGCTTGGATGTGTCGCCATTAAGGAGCTGAATACCCAACACGCTGAATTGAAATCGATGAGAACCTCACAGTTTGCTCGAAAGTCAGGTGTTGCGAGCCAACTTTTACAGCACGTATTGGATACAGCAACCGTTCGCCAGTATCAAACAATCAGCTTAGAGACCGGCTCAGAAGACTACTTTAAGGCCGCGCGTAACCTGTATGAAAAGTTTGGCTTCGGATACTGTGAACCCTTTGCTGATTATGTGTTGGACCCGCACAGCCAGTTTATGAGTATTGAGTTGCGTTAAGAGGCTAGCTTTAGATGCCGACTTACTTCGCAGGTTTCTCCCTTGGCCTTTCGTTGATTCTTGCGATTGGCTCTCAAAATGCGTTTGTTTTAAAGCAAGGGCTTAAGAACCAACACGTATTGGCAGTTTGCGCTGTATGTGCCATTTCTGACGCCTTACTCATTAGCTTTGGCGTGACGGGCTTTGGCGCCATCGTAAAGCAGTTCCCACAAATTGAGCAGTTCGCCCGTTATGGGGGGGCTATCTTTTTGTGTGTCTATTCATTCTTAAGCTTCCGTTCAGCATTTACTGAAAACCACGCCTTAGAAGCCACTGCTGAAACCAAAGACTCGTTAACCAAAGCGATTGCGATGTGTTTGGCGTTTACTTGGCTTAATCCGCATGTGTATTTGGATACTGTGGTATTGCTGGGTTCTATCTCAACTCAATATCAACCTAACCAAATGTTGTTTGGCGCTGGTGCCGTATCGGCGTCGTTTGTGTTCTTCTTTTCACTTGGATATGGCGCTCGCTTCTTGGCTCCAATGTTTAAGAACCCGAGAGCGTGGAAGGTGTTGGAATTTGTCGTTGGCGTGATCATGGCATCTATTGCAATATCTTTGATCGTTTAGCCGCTCGTAATTAGGTATTCAAACATATGATCTAAAGCTCCTACCTAAAGTGACTACTTAAAGTGCGTATCTAAAGTGATTGCCTGTAATTATCTCCGCATTTAATTATTTCAAAAAAATAGAATTATTTTCGTCTTTCGGTTTTGGCGTTCGTCTTAGGGGTACAAATACAAATTAATGACCTAATTCGGAGTCACCATGATTAAACTTGTTAGCTTTAAAAACTGCCCATTTGTTCAACGTGTAATGGGTGCTTTGGTAATGAAAAATGTCCCATTTGAAATTGAATACATTGAGCTAAATAATAAACCTCAATGGTTCCTAGATATTTCGCCAAACGGACAAGTGCCTGTCTTGATTACAGAAAATGAAACGGTTCTTTTTGAGTCAGATGCAATTATTGAATACCTAGATGATAAATATACGCCGATAGAAGAGGTGTCTGCGGAACAAAAAGCGCTAGATCGCGCTTGGTCTTATCAGGCAAGCAAACATTACATGCCACAATGTGGAACGATGGGCAGTAAAGATAAAGAAACCTTTGAGACACGTTTAGCGAATCTTCAAAAATCCTTCCAAAAGGCCGAGAACAAGCTGGGTGACAGCGAATTTTTCAAAGGCGATTACATCTCTAACGTCGACATCGCTTGGCTACCATTGTTGCACCGAGCGTCAGTAATCAAAGAGGGGTCAGGCTTTGATATGCTTGGAGGCTTTCCGAAAGTACAGAAGTGGCAAGCGGCGCTGATTGAATCTGGCTTGACCGATAAAACCGTTCCTGCAGACTTTATTGAGAAGTTCAGCGGTTTCTATTTAACGAATAACTACTTGGCTAGTCTTGCTGAAGCTCGTTAATAATATGAATTAAATTGAAATATATTTTAATAGCAGACTGTTCTAAATAAACACTCACCAAAAAAATAAACTCATTCTTCTCTTTATATCTTTTATTGGATATAGAGAGAGACAGGGTGAGTTTTTATATTTAGGCGTGCAGATTCAGGTTGTTTTGGGAATGGATAAAAATTTAATTAGCTCGATAACAATCTGATTATAATAAGTTTAATGTTGATGATACTCCTGTTGTCTATCAGGTTTATTCTCATTTTAGTACTCGTTACGCCTCAGGAAATACAATTGTCTCATAAATAAGACTTGATTAAATATCTATGATTGTTCGTTTGATGACCTAAAAATCTTGTGGTACTTTCTCATTCGCTCTGAAAATGAACGGTGTTTTATTATTCATTTGGAGTTGCTTATTTAATTTATTTTAAACAGTAACGCAACAGGTGAAATAGTGTCGGAAACTATTGGCTGTTGGTCAACGTTGCTGTAGGACAGACAAAAAAAGGGTATTTTCATGCTTAAATCATCATTTCTATTGGGCCTAGTTGGCTTAGTTTCACTTCCTACATTTGCTGCTGGTATTGAGGGTGGTCCATACATTGGCGCAGGCCTTGGTGTGTATCAAGACTCAGACACGGACGGCGCAGGCAGTTTAGATGCTGAAAGCATGGGGTACAGCCTTTATGGTGGCTATCAGTTTAACCGTATTGTAGGTATCGAACTTGGTTACACAGATTATGCTGATTACGAAAAATTTGGCACTAAAGTACTTTCACCAACATCGCTTTCTGTTGCAGCAAACCTGGGCTACACCTTCGATAACTCGATTCGTCCCTTTGTAACCGCAGGCCTTAGCTACGTTGATCTAAACTCTAAGGGCTCTAGTTACATTGATGATGATTCAGGTGCAGGCTTCCATTTTGGTATCGGTGTTGAATACACGCCAGTAGAAAACCTAACCTTACGTTTGATCTCACAAGCAGATGCAGTAAATATCGAATTCTTCGGCCCGAATGGTAATAGATTGGCAAGCCGTGATGTAGCGTTTAGCACAGTAACTCTGGGTGCTTCGTACAATTTTTAACGACCTCTGTGAAATAGCTTAAAGCTAAAGCTATGGACACATAAAACCGCTCTAACGTTGAGCGGTTTTTTTATGTCAAAAATAACGATTGGTCACGCTATCGGCGGAGTTGGTCCAAAGCCTGAAATTAGTTGGTTTTCACAAGCTTATAAAAGGGAATTATCTCGACTATTTTGGTAGATTAAAGGTATTACAGACTTCCAGTGAGCAGCAATGAAGATTCTTCACACGTCCGATTGGCACCTTGGCCAAAACTTCTACAATAAAAGCCGTAAGAATGAACATGAACGGTTTTTACAATGGTTACTTGAGCAAGTTACAGAGCACGACATCGACGCGATCATTGTTGCTGGCGACATTTTCGATACCAGTACACCGCCGAGTTACGCTCGTGAGATGTATAACAAGTTTGTGGTCGATTCGAACAAGATCGGTTGCCAATTGGTGTTATTAGGTGGAAATCACGATTCAGTCTCTGTGCTTAAAGAGACACAACAGCTGCTCAAATACATGGGCGCAGACGTGATTCCTAATACCAATGAAGATCATGCGACTCAGGTTGTCGAACTAAAAGGCAAGAACGGCGATGTAGAAGCGCTGGTTTGTGCCATTCCTTTTATTCGCCCTCGCGATGTGTTGACCAGTCAGGCGGGTGTCACCGGTGTTGAACGTCAGAAGCAACTCGGTGATGCGATCAAACAGCATTATCAAAGTGTTTATGATGCGGCGTTTGCTAAGCGCGCGACGTTTGAAAACAGCGAGCACATGCCGATTATCGCTACCGGTCATTTAACGGCGATGGGTGTCCAACAATCGGATTCGGTACGTGATATCTATGTCGGCAATCTTGATGGTTTCGCCGCTGATGGATTCCCAGACGCAGACTATATTGCACTTGGTCATATCCACCGCCCACAAGTGGTGGCAAAGCGTGAATACATTCGTTATTCAGGCTCTCCAATCCCACTAAGTTTTGATGAACTTAAGTCTCAAAAACAAGTGTGTGTGGTTGAGTTTGTTGAAGGTGAGCGCACCATTTCTCAACTGCCTGTTCCCACATTCCAACCTCTAGCTGAAATCAAAGGCGACTTGAGCGAGATCGAATCTCAGCTTAACCAATACATAGGTTTAGATAGCGACCAAAGCGTATGGTTATCGATAGAAGTGCAAGCCCAAGATTACTTGTCGGATCTACAAGAACGCATGCGCGCACTAACCGAAGGTTTGAATGTGGAAGTACTTCAACTGCGCCGCGCAAGAGAGCGTCGCAATCAAGCATTAGAGCAAGAGTCAGCAGAAACGCTATCAGAATTGAGTCCGATGGACGTATTTAGCAAGCGTATTGCCTTAGAAGAGTTTGAAACGGATTCTGAAAAAGCGCGTTTAGAGCGAATGACGGTGAAGTTTAAACAAGTGATGGTTGAAGTGTCCGAGAGCGCTCAAGCGCCAAACAAAGTAGAAGAGTAACCAGTATGAAGATTTTAAGCCTAGAATTTGAAAACCTGAACTCTTTGAAAGGACGCTGGAAACTCGATTTTACCCAATCACCGTTTGCGGAAAATGGCCTGTTTGCGATTACTGGCCCAACAGGGGCGGGTAAAACCACCATTCTTGATGCGATTTGTTTGGCATTGTTCCACCGCACACCGCGTTTGAAGAGCATTGCCAAAGGCAACAACGAATTAATGACGCGTGGCACGGGTGAGTGTTTTGCTGAACTGGAATTTGAAGTTCAAGGTAAAACGTACCGATCTAATTTCCACCAAAAGCGAGCGCGTGGAAAACACGATGGCGCATTACAAACGCCAACGTGTGAGTTTGCCGATGCTGACACCGACAAAGTTTTAGAGACTATGCTGACCAAGAAAACCAAGTTGGTGGAGCAGGTAACCGGTCTCGATTTTTCACGCTTCACTAAATCCATCATGTTGTCTCAGGGTGAGTTTGCGGCGTTCTTAAATGCCAATGCTAACGACCGTGCAGAGCTACTTGAAGAGCTGACGGGAACCGAAGTCTATAGCCTGATTTCAGAGCGTATCTACGATCATTTCAAGTCGAGTGAAGAGTCGCTTAATCACCTTAAAGCGAAAGCAGAAGGGGTGAGCTTACTGCCTGAAGAGCAAATCCAAGCGCTGACCGCAGAGCGTGAAACGTTAGAAGTCGAGCAGAAGCGTTTAGCCGAGCAGTTAAAAGAGTGGCAAGCGCATCTAAGCTGGTGGAAAGACGTGACCAAAGCTGAGCAAACTATCGCGACCAGTGAGCACGATCTGAAAACCGCTCAAGATGAACTAGACCGTAACCAACCGTCACTAGAGCGCTTGGCAAACAGTGAGCCGGCTGAAAAGCTGCGCCCAATGCACAAAGATTTAAAGCGTTGCGAACAAGAGGTGAACACTACTCAAGCTTACCTAGATAACAGCACCAAGTTACTTGCTGTTCGTGATGCAGAGAAGCAAGATGCGCAAACTAAACTGACGCAAAGCAGTGCTATTGTCGAACAGGTAAAAAGCGAGCAACAAGATCAAGAGAAGATCATCGATCTTGTCCGTCCGATCGATAACCAAATTGCCGTACTCAAAGATAAGCAAACGGCGGCCGTTAATGTGGCGAATACGCTAAACGAGCAACATACGCAGCAGCGCAATCAACAGGTTGTTTTAGTTCAAAAAACAGATGCACTGAAGCAACAAGATAAATTCAGCACTGAGTACCTAAATACGCATCAAGCTGACCAACATCTGGAAAAATACCTAGGTCAGTGGCAAGCAAAGGTCGAGCAAGTTCGTACCCTCGAGCGTCAACATGCAGAACAACTGAACTCAGCGAAGCAAGCCTTGTCTGCGGTTGATGCTCAGCAAACGATCATCAAATCTGCGCAAGACGCGAAAACAACGCAAGATAAGGCCTTAGCTAAATTGGTTGTGCTAGAGAGTAGTGCAAAGCAACAGTGGGAAGCATTGCAAGGCAACACCAGTGAGCAAGTGCTGAATGCGCAAAAAGATCTGTTGGAGTTTTGGAACCGCAATACGCACTCATTACTCGAGATCAATCGTGGCTTCCTAAATGCCCAGCAACAGCTGCACGTGAAAACACAGGCACATCAAACTAATACGGAGCTGCGTGGCAAGCTTTCGAAAGAGCGTGAAGTGCTGGCGGATCGATATCAAGAAAAAAAGACTTCGCTTCAACGATTGACGCGTCTGATTGCACAAGAAGGCGAGTTAGCGAAGTATCGTGCGGCATTGAAGCCGGGAATGGATTGCCCATTGTGTGGCTCAACAGACCATGCGATCGAACAATCACAAAGTTCGAAGGATTTGAATGCCCAGAGTGAGCTTGAGGAACAAGAATTAGCAGCGATTCAGAAAGAAGGCCAAGAGCATCGTCAGCAGTTAGATTCTCTTGACCCTATGATTGCAGCGCTGAACGATGACATTCAACGTGCGCAAGCGGATATTCAACAAGCTCAACTGAATTGGCAAGGCGTTGTCGGTAAGCTTCAACAGAGTTTATCAGATTTCGTTGGCACTGCTCCTGAATTGGCGCTGCTAACGATTAACGATTTAGGCAATGAAGCCACAGTCGCGACCTTTGCTCAGCAGTGTGAACTTCAACTAAGTCAGAGCTCGCAGCAACTCAAAGCATTGGCTGATGCTAAAGCGCATTATGCCGAAGCTGAGAAACAACGCTTGTCGGTAAGTGTTATGGCTGACAAGGCGCAATCTAATCTCGAGTTGGCCGAGCAACGCTTAGCGGATCTGAATAAGCAAAACCAAGTCGCAAACGAACAAGTGGCTCAGATTGCTCAAGCGAAAGAACAACAATGGAACGCTCTGAAAGAGAGCATTGTTCAAACTTCTATCGAAGCGCCTGAACTTGAACATATCGATGATTGGTTTACTGCGAAATCGCAAGCATCAAGCACATGGCAGCAAACCAAACAGCAACAGACCGATATTGAGAAGCAACTGATTACTCAAAATGCCGAATTGAAAACCTTAGATGACAAGCTAAGCAGTGTTGAGAAAGAGCTCGCAACACTGACGAAAGAGAGTGAGTCTCTAGTGTCAGAACTCACTCGTGTAACGGCTGAAAGAACAGAGTTGTTTGGTGACAAAGACATTCAAGCCACCAGCAATGCGATGAAGCAAAAAGTCACTGAAGCGGTAAATGCATTTGATGCCGCTCAGTTGGTGCTTAACCGCAGCGAACTGGAACATAGAACCGAGCAAACCAAACACACTGGTTTCTCGGACGAGTTAGTCAGTAAGCAATCCAGCTACACACAAGCGTCGAATGTTTGGTTAGAAGCACTGAAAACCAGCCCATTCGAAGATGAGGCTAATTTTGAAGCGGCGTTGTTGGATGAAGAGGTTAGAACTCAACTTCAAAGCCTCAAGAAGTCTTTAGACGAAGCGATTGTCAGTGCGCAAGCTAGGTTGAATACCGCCAAAGCGGCGCAAGTGGGTCTACAAAATCACGAAAATGCGAAAGCGTGGCAAGAACAAGACCAACAGCAAGTTGAAGAAGCGACGACTGAGTGTCAAAACGCACAACAAAGCCATGCAACCAAGATCGGCGCGATTTCTGCCAATCTTGAAACGGATAGCCAGAACCGCAGTAATCAGCAAGATCTGTTCAAACAGATCGACGAGCAACAAGTCGAGTTTGATGATATCTCACGTCTTAACTCACTTATCGGCTCTAAGAACGGCGATAAATTCCGTAAGTTTGCCCAAGGTTTAACGTTGGAAAACTTGGTGTACCTTGCGAACAAGCAGCTACAGCGTTTGCATGGTCGTTACGAACTTAAACGCAAAGCCGACGATGGTTTAGAACTGCAAGTGCTCGACACATGGCAGGGCGATGTGATGCGTGATACTAAGACTTTGTCCGGCGGCGAAAGCTTCTTAGTAAGCTTGGCGTTGGCATTAGCGCTTTCTGATCTTGTAAGCTACAAAACCAGTATTGATTCTCTGTTCTTAGATGAAGGTTTTGGCACGTTGGATAGTGACACATTGGACATTGCTTTAAACGCGCTCGATAACTTGAATGCATCAGGCAAGATGATTGGTGTCATTAGCCACGTTGAAGCATTGAAAGAGCGAGTACCCGTTCAGCTTAAAGTGACAAAACACTCTGGCTTAGGTGTGAGTGAGATGGAGAATCAGTACAAGGTTGTCGCTTAGCGTATAGCTATATTTCATCAGTACAGAAATAGAAACAGAGCTAGGTGAAGCAGATCCCCGACTCAGTCGTTCCTCCTTCTCGAGGATGACGGAGTCGGGAGTCGTGATCAATTACTTCGCCGTCACTCCTTAAAGTCTGAAACGATTAAAAAGCAGCCGTCATTCTCTAAAGAGAGGTATGAACCTAATAGGGACTCTAGATTTATTCGTATTACCTTCGTCATTCCCTAAAGTGAGGTACGAACGTAATAGGGAATCTCTAGTAAACGAAGGAAGTGGACTCATCAAGAAGGAAACGGCCATGCACAAGAAACCCCATTTACCGACTAAGACGTGTCCCGTTTGCCAAAAGCTTTTCGCATGGCGTAAAAAGTGGCAGCGCTGTTGGGATGACGTGATCTACTGTTCTGAACGTTGCCGTCGTAATAAACCTGAGTCTTCATACTCTTGAATAGATCAGCTCAATCCTCACGCTCTAAACCCACTAACTTCTATATTTCCTTTCTTTGTCATCATTTTGATGCTCCTTTAATCGTTTCGTCATTCATTTCTCAAGTTAATATTTCTATCTGTAAGATAAGTGATGTATAAAGGCGGCATGAAGATACCTAAAAGAATACAGCCTTTAGTTGACGATGGTTTAGTCGACGAGGTGACAAGCCAACTCATGAGTGGCAAAGAAGCATCTGTGTACATTGTACGCTGCGGCGATACGATCCGTTGTGCCAAGGTATATAAGGAAATTAGCCAGCGCAGCTTTAAAAAAGCGACCGCGTATCGTGAAGGCCGAAAAGTCCGAAATAGCCGCCGTGCTCGAGCGATGGAAAAAGGCTCTGGTTTTGGTCGAGAACAGCAAGAGAAAGTGTGGCAAAGCGCTGAAGTGGATGCCTTGTATAAACTGGCCGAAGCGGGTGTTCGTGTGCCTGTGCCTTATGGTTGCTTTGATGGCGTGCTGCTTATGGAGCTAGTGACTGATGATGACGGTTATGTTGCGCCACGTTTGAACGATGTGGTGATGTCAGCAGAGCAAGCGATCGAAGACCACGCTGTGATGATGACTTACGTAGTTAAAATGCTGTGTGTTGGTTTGATCCATGGTGACTTATCTGAGTTCAACGTATTGGTGGATGAGTACGGCCCAGTAATTATCGATCTACCGCAAGCGGTTGATGCTTCGGCGAACAACAACGCTGAGTGGATGCTGGCTCGTGACATCAATAACATCCGTGATTATTACGCTCAGTTTGCTCCTAAATTGGCGAAAACCGAGTATGCCAAGGAAATGTGGGCGCTGTACGAGAAAGGCGACTTGAAGCCAGACAGCAAGTTAACGGGTGAGTTTACGGAAACGGACGACTTGGCTGATATCGAAGCCATCATGCAAGAGATAGACGCTGCGCGAATTGAAGAACAACACCGTCGTGAACGTGCGAAAGAAGAGAAAGAAGGTGTCGACGATAGCAAGTTCAATTGGGCTGAGTAATCGTGATGATCAGTTTTGATCTTTAGCTAGATATCAACCATACGCCTTAAAAAACTGAGGCGTTCTTTCAAAAAATAACCCAATAGAGCCTCAACTCTGTTGGGTTTTCTTTTTTAGCACTCATGAAAGACGACCACTGGTATTAACTACCAATTTAACTGCTCGCCATCGTAAGCGTAGAAGTGTCCACTTTTGTCCGGCGTGGCAGTCCGAATGATATCGACCAACTGATGGGCGACATAACTCGATTCAAACAACTTGCCTTGAGGGACATTGGTCTGAAAAGGTTTCGATAGAGCTGTGTCTGTTGTGCCCGGGTGCAGTGCTAACACAGTGCCTTTCTTTATGGTGCGTTGCCATTCGATCGACATGGTTTTGATAAACATGTTGAGGGCTGCTTTCGATGAGCGATAGCTATACCAGCCGCCTAATCTGTTGTCTGAAATGCTACCTACTTTTGCGGATACCACAGCAAATTTTGGATTGTCACTCGTTCTAAGAATTGGCGTGAAGTGCTTTGCCAATAATAAGCTCGGCAGGGTATTCACAGAGATGTTTTTCAGAAAGAAGTCAGGGTCGATAGACGACAAGTTTTTTTCCGGTCCAAGATCTGGAGTGTGGAGCATACCCACGCAGTTGATCAACCAATCAAGTTGTTCAAACTCAAAACTCAAACGCTTGATATCAGCTTCGTCGGTGGCGTCGACTTTGTGCCAGCTCAAGCGATTGTTTTCTAGTTCCGGCTGTTGAGAGTGGTAAGTCGCGTCTACATGCACATCAAGAAAATCAAACCGAGAGAGCTCAGATAATAGGTGTTTAACCACAGCGAAACCAATGCCGCCGCTCCCACCGACCACCAATATGTGTAATCTGAGTTGCTCCACCATTATAAGTCCTCCAAGTTTGTGATTCGTTTTTCAGCGGTATCGAGAATCGCTTGTTGTGATTGCTCGTCCATGTTGTCCCAAGAGCGATATAGCATACCCATGCGTGGGTTACGGTTTAACGCATCGCGGTGCTGGTTCATAAAGCGCCAATACAAGCTATTGAAAGGGCAAGATTGTTCGCCGCTGCGATCTTTTATCTTGTAGTGACAGCCTTTGCAGTAGTCACTCATGCGGTTGATATAGGAACCGCTGGCAGAGTATGGTTTGGTTCCGACGATACCGCCATCCGCAAACAGTGCCATACCTCGCGTATTTGGCATTTCAACCCACTCAATCGCGTCGACGTAAATACCGAGGTACCAACTGTCTACTTGGTCAGGGTCTATGCCTGTTATTAAACAGAAGTTGCCAGTGATCATTAACCTTTGGATATGGTGCGCGTAAGCAAACTCAAGAGACTGGTCAATCGCATGCTTCATGCAGTTCATCTTGGTTTGTCCGTCCCAAAAGTAATGGGGCAGGTTGTTGTTTGCTGAGTAATGATTTTTGTTGGCATAAGCAGGCATATTCGCCCAATAGACGGCGCGTATGTACTCTCGCCACCCCAGTATTTGGCGTACAAACCCTTCGACCTGTGCAATGTCGATGCTTGGTTTATTTGAAGAACTGTCTCGATGACTGGATGCTTGGTAGGCCGACAGCGCTGCATCAATCACTTCTTTAGGGCTCAGCAGTTTGCTGTTCAGAGAGAACGAAATGCGGCTATGATACAAGCTCCATTTAGAGTCGTGCTCTGTAGTCATCGCATCTTGAAACTGCCCAAATAACGGTAAGCAAACTTGGCAGAAATGAGCGAGCAAAGACAAACTTTGTGCGCGGTTCACCGGCCATAATAACTGGCTACCGACTTGACCAATGGTTTGCACTTGGTGGCGCTCGATACGCTGCAAAATGTCGGTTATGTCATTGGTAAACATCAAAGGCTGAGGCAGGTTTTCGATGTCTTGTTTCTTGAGTTTCTTTCGATTGTTCGCGTCGTAATTCCATTTGCCGCCAACGGGCTTTCCGTCTTCTAGCAAAATGTCGAAACGCTTTCTCATTCGGCGGTAGAAGTGTTCCATCATGATGTGTTTGTCTTTCGGAAATTGTTGTTCGATCTCCTCGAATGGAAAGAGGAAGTGCTCCGTATCACAACAACCTTTGGTTGCATTGGTCAGTTTGAGCTTGTTCATCTGTTCTAAAAGGCGATATTCATCTGGCCTTTGATATTCGAATTTCTCTGCGCCGAATTCGTGTACATAGTGCTTTAGAAGTGAATCTAGGTTTTCAAATTGCGTTGTGTCGTCGAGAGTTAGGTGCAGTACTTGATGGCCTTGTTCTTTTAATCCGTCAGCGTAGTAACCCATCGCACAGAAAAAAGCGGCCACTTTTTGAATATGAGACGCTACATAATCCGTTTCTTGTTTGAGCTCAGCAATGATGTAAACAACGTCATCGTCAACTTGTTGAAACCATGAATGCTCAATGTTGAGCTGGTCTCCTAATACAAGTCGTACCGTTTTAAAGTTCATAATGCGTCCTGGTTTGTGAGGCTTGTTGAGACTGCGTTACCGCCTGACCATTGATTGATGAAGACATGGTCTGGGTCGTACATTTCAGTCTGCTTGGTTAAATCAAAATGGCGGGATTTAGGCTGTGATTGGCTTTTAGTTTGATTGTTGTGGACTGGTTGATTGAGAGCCCCGGCGATATAAGCCCAATTTCCCCAGTTAGATGCCACGTCATAGTCGACAAGCTGGCTTTCGAAATAGGCAGCGCCGTGTCGCCAGTCGACGCCCAACTCGTAAATCAAACAGCTTGCGGCTAACTGCCTTCCGCGATTGGACATGTAGCCAGTTGCATTAAGTTGGCGCATACATGCATCGACAATCGGGTAGTTGGTATTACAGCTCTTCCATTTGGCAAAATTAAGGCTCGCCGATGGATTGCTACTCTCTGCTACAACGGGCTTTGTGTATGAGCCTGTAAATAGTGATGACTTCAACGACATGCTCTTCCAATAAAAATACTCTCGCCACAACAGCTCGAAATAGATCCAGTAGGTTGAATCGTTGGAACCATGATGCGACTCAAATCGCGAGAGGTGTCTGCAGATTGTTTTTGGTGAAATGCAACCTAAAGCGAGCCAAGGTGAAAACTTGGTTGAGTTCTTGATACCATCCAACGCATTCCTTGTCTGTTTATAGCGGCTCGCGTAATCGTATGAGAAGTAGTGTTCGAGATGTATTGATCCCGATGTTTCACCGCCTTTGAAGCTTTGTTCGCTCGTCAAATCGTTCGTCATAAAAAAGGAGGCTTTTGAGTGAAAGTGTGACATTTCTGTTAGGTCTGGTGCTGGTGGTAACGTCGTTATGGTCAAACTTTGTGTATCGACAGCCAAGTGTTCGATGAGTTTTCTGAACTTGGTAAACGAGCGGGGTAACTTGTCTAACGTAAAAGAGAAGTCATCGAGCTCAAACAGAGTCGAGTTATGAGTTTGAATCGCAGTTAAGTTCGGACAGTCAGCCAACGTTGATTGCACTAGCTGTCGCTCGTCGTGGCCACCATGAGCATTTGCAAACAAGTGAGTGACGTTTAGAGCAGAGATAATCTCGTTGAGCGAATCTTTGACGTTATCGCTTTTATCGTGGTCTTGTTTAAGGACGATGAGTGTTTGATCTAGGCCGCTCAGGTTAATCGTAAGATCGCTTATCGATTGTGAAATGAAAGCTGTGCGGTGAGCGCCATATTGTTGTTCTTGGGCGAACTGTGAAGAGTAGTGCGACAGAATCGGTTCAACGACGACACATACGAGCTCATCGACGATTTGGCTTGCTTGATAAAGTAGCGCATTGTCGTTGATTCTTAAGTCGTTTGTAAAAAGATACAGGCCAATCTTTTTCATTACTTTCACTCGGCGATTTGTTAATTATTAGACGCTTACGAGTTGATAGGCTGACAAGATCACAAATGACTATTCTAAGTGGGAAATAGCAGATTTCGGTCAGGTTCAGGGTGTTGAAGAGGATATTAAGCCAACCAATAATACCGATAGAGGTTGGCAATACAGGCTATTTTTGAGTGTCGAACTGCAGCATTTATTCCATAGGAACAACGAGAATATCGATAGGGGAAGTATCGATGATCTGTTTAGAATGGGAGATGAGCTTATGCCAAAAATCATGGTGATGGCCACACAACAATAGGTCAACGCCGTTTGCTTCGATGGCATTTTTGAGCTTATCGTTCAAATCACCCGTTCCCACGAAAATGTGCTTGATTGGGTGCTTGGCGTACGCCTCAAACTCTTTCAAATGCTTTACGGCATCTTCATTGATGGGTAAATCACCGTCATTTCCTTGAATATCAACGAGCTCTGGGTAAATTTCTCCATGCGTACCATCGATATAAACAAATGAAATGCCAGCCTCCAGTTTATCAGCGAAGAAGGTCGCTCTATCAATGAGAATCTTGGTGTCGTCAGACAGTTCAAGTGCGACCAGAATATGTCGGTAATCCATAATTAAAGCCTCTTGTTGTGAGTTATGTATCAAGCATAGTTTCTGTTGGCACAAATGATATCGAAGAGGTCTCATATTGCGTAAAATCATCATTCAATGTTCTTCTAAGCACTATCGTATTTATATCGCTTTGATTGATAAGAAATTTACAAAAGGTTGATATAGTGGTTGAAGCGCTAGCTTATGCTGTTAGATAGGCTTGATAGTTCAATGCGCCAATAACGAAGAGGCATCAATGACAGCACTACTAACCATTCCCACTCGAACATTAGGTTTCGACTACGATATTGAGATCCGAGACTGGTCTCAAAAGCTCGTCGGCTTTCATGTGTTTGAAGATGGTAGACGACCGCTCGATGGGGGCATTGGGCTGAGCCTCAACCTTGTTGAGCAGTTTGACGTGAATGGTCGTTGGCTAAATTCATTACCTGCGCGCTATCGTGAAATCACCGACGACTTTCCAGAGTACCAATACCAGATGCTGTGGCTTGCAGCGAACACCTATGAAGCCGCGCAATTGCTTGAATTAAGGCCTGTTATTTTGGCTTTGATCTGCATGAAATACAGTGTCGATAATCAGAAAGCATTGGCACTGAGTCGCTTAGGGCAGAAGAAGATCCTTGCTAAGTTGGGTTTAGACAGTAGCAAGGCGACACTCAAATTCATCGACAAGCTAGAGCTTCATTACAACGTTGGTGATGAACTCGACCACATTGTTCGCATTCTCGAACCGCTACAAAGACGAGTTCTTAAATTCAAACATTACTCAAAAGTTGGATACACAGCCCTGCGTTTGGACCAAGTTCATCCATTTTTAACCGGCAGTCGATTAGGGATTGCAATGGTGGAAGAGGGCAGACTTAATGCACCGTCGAAGATGGCGATGTTCCAAGATGCGATATTGCTAGGACAAGATTTGGAGATGGATGATCCACTGCGCGCGATTACCAGCCAGAACTCATTCGCGATGTTTGAACAACTGCATGACCGCTGGACGGAGCAACGCCAATTACGTCGATTGGAGGGTAATCGCCCAATGGATAAAGACATCCCTTATCCCGTTCCTTTGCTCGGTAATGACAACATTCATCCGCTCACTGATTATTACGACCTTGAACACGAAGGCATCGAGCAGAAGCACTGTATTGGCGTGTATCACAACCGAATCATGAGCGATCGTTATGTGGTGTTCCGCATGCTCAAACCTCAGCGTTTAACCATAGGTTTACGTCGCGTCCCGAGCAAAGCCTTTCCGTTTGAAATAGACCAAATCTGCGGAAAACGAAATGCACCGCCATCGGAGTCCGCTCGCCAAGTCATCCATGACTGGTTAGAAGCGAGTAAGCAAAAGTACCCTAAGCAATAACCATGAAGTAGAAGGGATAGCAGGATGTATCAACAAGGAGATTTATGCCCGCATTGTGGTTTGATTATTGTCATGCCAACAGATTTGCAAGCCGAATGCTTAGGGTGTGGCGAAGAGATCAATCAAGACCCTGCAGACGATTACGACGAAGAAGAGTAACTTTACCTACACTGATATAAACCAAGGCTAGGATGGCCGTATTAGCCCTTCAAAGGATGGAAAGACATGCAGAAAGTAATCTTTAGAAATTGCGATGAAAGTTCGCCATATTGGAGTGAATTAGAGCGCTTGTTTCAAAGTGAATGGTCTGATTTCAAGTTTAAAGATACCTATAAAGACTGCGTACAACTCCCTCCAGTAATAGTAGTACTTCGCGATAATGTGGTCATTGGTGGCTTGGCATATTCCCATTTTCAGGAACCTCATCAAGTGCGGGATGTGGTTTGGATTAATGCTGTTTATGTTGATACTCAATGGCGCGGTCAAGGTATTGCGAGTGAACTGATTAATCGTGGTGTCAGACAAGTATCTTCTGCAGTGCAAACTCAACTCTACGCGTACACCAATATCATGGGACTCTACCAAGGGCTAGGTTGGTCAGTTGTCGATATCGAATCAGAACCGAACCATAAAGTGATGAGTATTGAGCTTAATCGATAAACTAAGATTAAAGTCAGATATTAGGTTATCTGCCGTTCGAGTGATGAACTTCTCCCTTTCATCCATAACGTATAAACCTGTTAAATTTTCGTTGAAACTCAGGCCGATATCGCCTTTAAATCAAACAACTAGCTGTTGATTAAAACGATCAAGACGATTTATTGCAGCAGTTGTTGAGCACAAAGCCTATATTGACTAGAATGACGCACTTTTTTTATTTACGTACATACAGGTAATGAACATGAGCGATACTAATTCAAGACCAGCTTTACCAGATCATCTTGCAGGTAACCCACGCAGCCCACACCACGTTGCTGAGTGTTTCGAATACCCAATCGGCATTCGTCTAAATGGTAAAGAGCGTACTGATGTTGAAGAATACTGCATCAGCGAAGGTTGGGTTAAGATCCCTTCTCCAAAAGCGCTAGATCGTTTTGGTCAGCCAATGCTTATTACTCTAAAAGGCACGGTAGAAGCTTTTTACATCGACGCATAATCACTTCGTGTAACTCGATCATATCGAGCCACCAAGCGTTATTACCTAAAAGGGTCTAGATAAATCTAGACCCTTTTTGTTTTCAAATCTATTGGGTTATTACCTTTACCAAGCGATACCTGCACCAATCGAGAACTCCAAATCTTCACCTTCTGCTTTATCGAAACCTGCGGTCACAACAAAGCCACTGTCCATAATGTAGGTTGCATCTAAGCCACCAACTTGTTTGGTTGAGCTGTCAGAGAACTCACGGCTATCTAAAGTGACGTCCGTGTGGGTACGCTTAATCCCGTAACCTGGGGTGATGTACAAGTTTTCGGTGATACCAATAGGTGCTTGAAACTGATACTCGTTGTCGCGCTGCTTATATTCGTACGAGTCTTCATCTTCGTTATAAGCTGAGCGGGTAAACTCAATACCATAACCTATGCTTCCCGGGCCGCGATATTTGATGTAAGAAGCAGACCAATCTCTCCACCCACGTTCAGCCGATAGACCAAATGTAATCGCGGTTTCCTCTTGGTTTTGTTCATAGGCTTGTGCGTTAGACATAGTGAACAGCAAGACAGCGGCTAATGTCAGAAGGGGAAGCTTTTTGATGGTCATTGGATCTCTCGCTTATGTATACAAAATATCGGCAAATTCAAACTATCGAATGCCAGTAGATTAGTAACCTAGTCCGGATCTTCCTTGAGCTTTTTAGTTATGTATTCTTGGTTGACGCTTGAGCGGCATCCTCTTGGATTTGAGGATGCCTTTTTGATATGGGATTGGTGATAAGTATTACTTCAAAGTACGTAGCTTATTAACCTGCATTTTTGCTCGCACTTTGGTGGCTTGCGCTTGCGACGGCAAGTTGTCTTTGATCTTGTTTTTAATGTCTGCGACAGGGATGAAGTTCCACTGACCGTCGTGATACTTAACTACAAAGGTCTCACGGTTCATTTCTTCACGGAACACCCAAACACCATCGTCGAGACGCTTAAAGTCACCAACTACATTGCCGTTCGTATCTCGAACTGTCCAAAACGTATGTTGAGTATCAAGATAAGACTTCTGCTCACCTGAGATCATCTTGTCACCAGAGCTGATAGTCACATAGTCTTCACGAACAATAATTTCACCGACAGTCTTGTCATCTAAGTAGATGCTGTATAGTGTTTCGTGATCATCAGAACGTTGTTTTACGGCGCTTATATGAGCTTCACCTGTGTCTTTATTAAAAAATGGTACATCACCGATATCTGGGATGTAGACGAAGCCTAGATCAGCTTGTTCAATGATATCAGCAATATTTTTTGAATCGTCTTTGCCGTATCCAGGGTCGATATTATCAAACCCATTGTCGATATCACTATCAGAGTCGCCGTTTCCAAAACCTGGGTCAATATTTTCGAAACCATAGTCGCCATCAAATTGAGGTTGTGCTGGTTCTGAACCACCGCCAGATGAACAACCTGCTAAAACAGTAGTAAGAACGAGTGCGATAAGTGATTTGTTCATGATATTTCCTAACGTTTGTTGAATTCGTGAGATGCTCACTGACTAACCTCACTACTAGGTGATGGGTACACGCCTTGTGTATAGACATTGCTGCATCGCTTGAGATGTACAATAAACAACCTGCCTAGTTCGATAAATAAACGGAAAGAAATACAAAACATCACCATTGGCTATGTATTGTTAGTTATACGCATTGCTGATGGCGATGTACGACTTATCTATTCACATTAATTGGGCGCAAAGAGGTTGGTTCTGTTTACAATTGTTTAACTTAATTGCATATCCTTGTTTGAAAGGTTCGATATTTGCTCACTCGAAAGGTGATTTTCTGTACAAGCGAACTCAGCACTGAAGAACAACACCAACAAAAACATGAAGCGCAGTCTAATTAAATGAAACTAATATGCTGTATTTAAAGTTATTTTTTGTTAATAACTACCTCTATCACAGAAATTAATACTGAAGCACATACAATTCCCTTGATTTCGAATGAGCGCTAAATTTTTTCGTTCGAGCATTTTAATTCTTCCTTCGCCCAATAATTATGAGGTTCCTATGTTTGGAATATTCAAACCTATGGCGCATATCGATCGCTTGTCATCAGATAAGATCGATAGCACCTACACACGACTACGATGGCAGCTGTTTCTTGGCATCTTCGTTGGCTATGCAGGTTACTACTTAGTCCGTAAAAACTTTAGTTTGGCGATGCCTTATCTCATTGAACAAGGTTTTAGCCGTGGAGAACTAGGGGTTGCATTAGCGGCGGTATCTATCGCTTACGGCTTATCTAAGTTCTTAATGGGCAGTGTTTCTGACCGTTCTAACCCTCGTTACTTCCTCAGCGGTGGCTTGTTAATGTCGGCGTTGGTGATGTTCTGCTTCGGCTTCATGCCTTGGGCAACAGGCAGCATCACTGCGATGTTTATTCTGCTGTTCTTGAATGGTTGGTTCCAAGGTATGGGTTGGCCAGCTTGTGGACGAACCATGGTTCACTGGTGGTCACGAAAAGAACGTGGTGAGATCGTATCGGTATGGAACGTTGCTCACAACGTGGGTGGCGGTTTGATTGGCCCGATGTTCTTGTTGGGGCTGTGGGCTTTTAACGACGATTGGCGAACCGCTTTTTATGTTCCTGCTTTTTTTGCCACTCTCGTTGCTGTCTTTGTTTGGTTTACTGTAAGAGATACACCTCAATCTTGTGGCTTACCACCGATTGAAGAACACAAAGACGATTACCCAGACGACTACGATACGTCTCATGAGAAAGAAATGACGGCGAAAGAGATCTTCTTGAAGTACGTTTTCTCTAACAAACTGTTGTGGTCAATCGCGATTGCTAACGCGTTTGTTTACCTTATCCGTTATGGCGTACTCGACTGGGCTCCGGTTTACTTAAAAGAAGCAAAAGACTTCTCTGTCGATAAATCATCTTGGGCTTACTTCCTGTATGAGTGGGCAGGTATCCCTGGCACCTTATTGTGTGGTTGGATTTCAGATAAGCTATTCAAAGGCCGACGCGCACCTGCAGGTATCTTGTTCATGGTTCTAGTTACAGTTGCTGTGTTGGTATATTGGCTGAACCCAGCAGGTAACCCTACGGTTGATATGTTGGCACTGGTTGCGATTGGTTTCCTAATCTATGGCCCTGTAATGCTGATCGGTTTGTATGCACTGGAACTTGCGCCTAAGAAAGCAGCGGGTACAGCGGCTGGTCTAACGGGTTTGTTTGGTTACTTAGGTGGCGCGGTTGCTGCGAACGCAATACTCGGCTTTATGGTTGACCATTACGGCTGGGATGGCGGCTTCATTATTTTGGTCGGTGCTTGTGTAGCTTCTATCATCTGTCTGCTTTACGCCTTCTTAGGTGAACGTGTGCACCATAAACAAAAAGATCTCGAGCGAGAGAGAGAAGCGCTAGCTCAGTAGTGTATTTACTGAATCACATCTATAAATAACAACAGAGGCAGGTATATCCTGCTTCTGTTTTATCAAGGGGAAACAATAATGAAAACAACGTAACTGTCTCTGACCTTATTAGCACTAAGTTTATCTGCAAATGCGTTCGCCGATCCTTTAGTGATTGCGCATCGCGGCGCTTCTGGTTATTTACCTGAACACACTTTACCCGCTAAAGCGCTCGCTTATGCAATGAAACCCGACTACATCGAACAAGATGTCGTGATGACCAAAGACGACCAATTGGTGGTTTTGCATGATCATTATCTAGACCGAGTCACCGATGTTGCGGACCGCTTTCCAGACCGTGCACGAGCAGATGGCCGTTACTACGCGATTGATTTTACGCTCGCTGAGATCAAATCCCTGAAAGTGACCGAAGGCTTTAACCTAGATGAACAAGGCAAAAGAGTGGCAGGGTATCCAACGCGCTTCCCAATGTGGCAGTCTGATTTTCGCGTTGCTACCTTTGCAGAAGAGATCGAGCTGATCCAAGGTCTAAACAAAACGCTCGGTTATGACGTGGGCATCTATCCTGAGATAAAAGCACCTTGGTTCCATCGCCACGAAGGCAAAGATATCTCCAAAGCTGTGCTTGCGACCTTGCATCAATATGGTTACCTATCGAAAGACGACAAAGTGTATTTGCAGTGTTTCGACGCCAATGAACTTCAACGCATTAACGATGAGCTCATGCCTGCTATGGAAATGGATCTTAAGCTCGTTCAGTTGATGGCCTATACAGATTGGAATGAAACCATGACGTACCAAGGTGACATAGCAACGCCGTACAGTTACGACTGGATGTTTGAAGCTGGTGGCATGAAAAAAGTGGCGACTTATGCGGAAGGAATTGGCCCTTGAAAGCCAATGTTGGTAGACGATGCATCGACCAAAGATAACATCATTATTAAGCCATTAATGAAATCAGCAAAAGACGCGGGCTTAGATGTTCACCCGTACACGTTCCGTGCTGACCCGGGAAGAATCCCAGCTTATGCTGATAATTTTGATGGGATGTTGGATGTCTTCTACAACCAAGTCAAAGTCGATGGTGTGTTTACTGACTTCCCAGACAAAGCGGTCGACTTCTTGAACCGTTAATATCCTGCTAATTACGAGCGACTATTAACGAGATATTCAGAGCTAAAAGCACACACTAAAGCTGTTTTTGGCTCTTCTTTTACTTTTTGGATCTACTTGTATTGGCCTCGAAATCCTTCCGATATTCTTCTTTCTCAGCCCACACTTTGATATCCACTCGGTTTACAGCAATAACCTGACTTGATAGGTTACTCCAAATGCAGCCAGATGCTTAATCTATAAGTCTTTATCGGCTCAAGCTCATATTGAATTTGGAAAGATCATGGAAGAAAGAAGCAAAGCTTATCTAGATAGCTACCTCAACACATTGCCTGCAGACGTTGCTTCGCAATACACCTCTTTTAGTGCCGACTATTACTGTGCTGATGAATACAACGCCAACGTCTGCGCTCAGTTAATCCTCAAGGGTGAAAAACAGGCGTCTTGTGGCCTTGAACATTGGTATACCCATGAAGGAGAGAGGAGACCAGTAGTAGGTCACTTGCAAGTCGTCACCGATTGGGATGGTAAGCCCGTCTGTATTGTTGAGATCACGTCGGTGTCGTCGTGCAAATACAACGAAGTGACGGCGGAGTTTGCTGCTGCAGAAGGCGAGGGTGACAAAACACTAGAATGGTGGAGAGAAGCTCACTGGAATTTCTTCTCACGTGAATGTGAAGAGCTCAAGATCTCACCAAGTGAAGACATGTTACTTATGTTGGAGCGTTTCAAAGTGGTTTATCAGTAATACAGTAACCGTGAGTGTCGTATTGAATCGCAAGGCTTGGCATTTTAGTCTTCATTTGAACATTACAAGATAACTAACAATCACAAGGAGAGTGATGTGAAAATAGCGATATTGGATGACTATCAGAACGTTGTTAAAGACCTCGATTGCTTCAACAAACTCGAACAACACGATGTCACGGTATTTACCGAGACTTTCTCAGAGCAAGATCTCGTCGCAAAGTTGGTCTCGTTTGAAGCCATTGTGCTCATTCGTGAAAGAACCGAGATCACCGAAACTTTGTTATCGCAGCTCCCAAACCTCAAGCTTATTAGCCAGACGGGCAAAGTGAGTAACCATATCGACCCACAAATGTGCGAACGATTTGGTGTTACTGTGTTAGAAGGCCGAGGCTCGCCTGTTGCGCCCTCCGAGCTATGCTGGGCGTTGATTATGGCTGCATCGCGCCATATTCCGATTTATGCTTCAAACCTTAAACAGAACCAGTGGCAAGATTCTGGCTCGTTAGGGCTAGGTCGAACTTTGAAGGGCTTGAAGCTAGGTATTTGGGGCTACGGAAAAATCGGAAAATGCATTGCACAATATGCCAAAGCATTTGGGATGTCTGTCGTAGTGTGGGGCAGCCAAGCTTCACGCGTTCAAGCACAAACAGATGGATTAGAAGCAGCAACAACCAAACAAGACTTCTTTCGAGAAGTTGATGTGCTTTCTTTGCATTTGCGTTTGAATGATGTCACCAGAGGATGTGTTACGGCACACGACCTCAGCTTGATGAAGCCGGACTCACTGTTTGTGAACATCAGCCGTGCCGAGTTAGTCGAACCGACGGCCTTGTATCATGAACTACGCGAGATACCGACCAAAACAGCCGCTATTGATGTGTTCGATTGTGAGCCAGTAACTACAGACACCGAACCGCTATTGTCCTTACCAAACGTCACTGCGACTCCACATTTGGGCTATGTTGAACAAAATAGCTACGAACTCTACTTCGATATTGCCTTCGACAACATTCTGTCCTATCAAAGGGATGGCATATAGCGATAGAATCTGCCCAAAGCAATAAAAAGGTAGAGAAGTATGAGCTTAACAATCAGAGAAGTCGCGGTAGAAGATGCACAAGGCATTATTGATGTATTAAATCCAATCATTATCGAAGCGCGTTATACAATCTTGGACCAAACTTTTACTGTTAATGAAGAAAAGGCATTCATTGAGTCGTTCCCAAAACGTGGTGTATTTAGCGTTGCAGTCAACGAAACGACCAACCAGTTACTTGGTTTTCAGAATGTAGAACCATTTGCTACTTACACTAAGGCCTTTGACCACGTTGGTATTATTGGCACTTATGTTGATGCAAATAGCCGTGGGCAGGGCGTTGCAAAACAGTTATTTGATTACACATTTAAAGCAGCCAAAGCCAAAGGTTATGAAAAGCTGTTTGCCTATGTAAGAGCAGATAACGAACGCGCTTTAGCGGTCTATATTGAGCAAGGCTTTGAAATCGTCGGAACGGCTAAAAAACACGGTAAGATTGGCGATCAGTACTTTGACGAGATCCTTATCGAGAAGTTTTTATAGGCTCGCTTAAACATTAGATAATTCATCGTATGCAGGAGGCAAGATGACAAAGCTAATCGAATTAACAGAAGTAGTCTTATTCGACTGGGGCAATACGCTGATGGTCGATTTCCCAGACGCACAAGGGAAGATGTGTGACTGGGAAACCGTACAAGAAGTGAGTGGTGCTCGTGCATTACTGGATGAACTCTCCAAAAATCATCAAGTTTATGTTGCCACCAATGCCGGTGATTCCAGTAAAGAGGACATCATTCGTGCCTTTGAGCGTGTTGGCCTGTCTCAATATATCTTGGGTTACTTTTGTAAGGCGAGCATTGGCTTTTCTAAGTTCGAGTCGGGGTTTTATCCTGCCATCATTTCTAAGCTCGGTGTTTCACCACAAGACATCACCATGGTAGGCGACACCTTAGAGAAAGACATTTACCCAGCACTTGAAGCGGGTTTGAATACGGTGTGGTTGAACACGGAAGGAGTTGAGCTTAAGTCACAGCATCCACGTATCGTGCAAGTTCAAAGCCTAAGTGAACTGTTGGACAAGCGCGATTAACTCTCTGATATTAAGCTCAGATAAAGCGCTTGTCTGTTTTGACGCCAACGTCTCATCTCTTTGCTGTCTAATCCTCTAAGCTAAGTCTAGTTTCCACTATGAGGGCTAGGCTATGAGTATCGAACGTCACGGAATATCGGTTGGAATTGAACGTGTTAGCGGTGAAACCATCGTTGTGTTTAAAGCGAAAGGCAAACTCACACACGATGACTATCAAGCAATGATGCCAATTCTGAATACCACGCTAGAAGAACTCGATTCATCTAAACTCAAGATGCTGGTCGATATCTCTACCTTAACGGGTTGGGAGTTACGTGCTGCTTGGGATGATTTCAAACTGGGATTAGAGCTCAATTCGAAGATAGACAAAATCGCGATTTATGGTGATAAAAGCTGGCAAGAATTCGCTTCAAAAGTAGGGAGTTGGTTTGTGTCTGGTGAGATTAAGTCATTCGAAGACCACGACTCTGCGCTTAAGTGGTTGGTCTACTGATAATATTCGCGAACAGCTAACGAACAATCAGTAAACATAGCGAATGACAGTTGACGAGCATTATCTCGAACGCTGTCATTTTTCGTTTTGGCGATGATATTTCCTATTCGATTCAATAGAGTATATTCCTTCCAGCGTGTAACATACCCAGGCTGTGTTTGGTCGTGACTAGTAGCGCGGCCAGATTCAGTAAGAACGAGAACTAAAACAGAAATAAGGTCTAACGACATGCATAAGGTAATTGATAAGCTGGCTTGGATATTCATCAAAGACGGCAAGTTGTTGATGGTGAGATCAAAAGGCAAAGAATTGTTCTATCTCCCGGGTGGTAAGCGTGAAGCGGGCGAAAGTGATGAGCAAGCACTGGTTCGCGAAATCAAAGAAGAGATCTCAGTTGATTTAGTGCCTGATTCCATCAAATACGTCGAGACGTTTACAGGCCAAGCTGATGGTAAAGCGGAAGGCGTCTCAGTGCAATTGACTTGTTATCTTGCTGATTATACTGGCGAACTGTCTTCAGATGCCGAAATCGAAGAACTTAAGTTTGTTGATGGCAACGACAGAGCGGTATGCTCATTGGCAGCACTGGTTGCGCTTGATTGGTTAGAAGCGAACCAGTATTTGGCTTAAGGTTTTAGCTGACTTAGCTAATGCTGAAGATTGATCTTCAAAAGATCATCGCTTACGAATAGCTTGAAGGGCGGCTGTCTTTCATCAACAGGTCGAGTTTCCTTTGAGCTTTCTTCGTGTCTTGTAAATCCACCACCTCAATCATTTCACACTCATCTCGTACCATCTCATTAATCAGGCTCGGGTAGTGTCTGCAATCTTCTGGACGGTCTAAGTAAATGCTACATGTGTACTTGGCTTGAGCCTTGGTGTCTTTCGTCGGAACCAGTTCCAGAAAAGGGCAGCGAGTTAAACGTTCGCCAGATTCAGGGTCAAACCAAATCTCGCTTCCTCGAACATATTCAAAGATGTCTGGGTTGAACAGCTCCCACAAATCGATCTCTTCTTGAGTCGCGGCAAGGTCGCCATCTCCGTATTTGATACAGCATTTTCCGCATTGATTACAATCTTTCATTATCGACTTCATTGGTTGGTGAGCTTTTATCATTTTACCACTGATAAGCGTGACACGTTGACTTTGTTGTTCATGGTTAAGCCGTTACGGGGTGGGAACATGGAATAGCGGCACTTAAAATCAACTTATCTATGCACCACCACTCCAATCAAAGCTGTAAACAGTGATACAATTTGCGCCTCTCACGTTATTAAAGCAAAGGCATCAAAATGAGAACCGTATACACCACCGAAGGCAACATCAACGCAAAGAAACAAAAAGAGGCTTACCCAAAGCTCGCTTTATGTGACAAGTGCGTTGGTGACTATGTGGTTATCGAGCAAGGTGAACGAACTTACAAGCCCTGTGCTAAATGTGGTGCCGACGATTAATGCGCCTTGATAAATACCTATGTAAAAGCACTGACCTAACCAAGCCTGAAGCGATTGAACGCATCCATAATGGCGAGGTGAACGTAAACTGTGAGATTGTCACCGATGAATCGACTCAGGTTCATGAAAGCAACACCATCTTGTTAAATGGCACGCCGCTTAAGTTGCGTGAATTTCGATACCTCTTAATGCACAAGCCTGCGGGTACTATCTGCTCTAACATCGACGAAGTTTATCCTTCATTGTTCAACTACATCGAGATAGACAAAGCATCAGAACTGCACATCGCAGGGCGCTTAGACGCTGACACCACAGGCTTAGTCTTAATTACCGATGATGGGCGATGGTCATTCAATATTACGCTGCCAACTAAGTCGTGTAAGAAGGTATATCGCGTGACATTGTCACGAGATATCAAAGACGATGTCGCTGATAAGTTTAAAGCGGGCATTCAATTGCAGGGCGAACAAAAATCGACGCGTCCGGCAGAGCTCGAAGTGATTACCAGTAAAGAAGTGTTGTTGACCATTACAGAAGGCAAGTTTCATCAAGTAAAACGAATGTTTGCTGCGGTCGGGAATCGAGTTGTTGGCCTACACCGAGAACAGATTGGTGACGTTCGTTTGGATGTTGAAGCAGGCCAGTGGCGTTATCTAACTAAAGCCGAAGTTGACTCATTTCAGCAAGATTCTCAATAAGAGCTCTCAATAAACGTCGTAACTACTTAAAGCGTTAAGCGTGTCAGCACCAGAATATCAACACTATAAGGATGTAGGATGGAAAACCTCAAAGTCTCAGAAATTAAGTCTTTTGTACCCGCGAAAGACTTCGATTTATCTAAACGTTTTTACCAGTCAATCGGCTTTGAAGTGATGTCTGAATTTCACGATATCGCCTATCTACGACACGGAGGTTGTGCGTTCCTTCTGCAAAACTTTTATGAACCTGCGCACTGTCACAATTACATGATGCACTTGCTGGTTGAAGACGTAAAAAGTTGGTATCAACACATCCAAAACTCTAATGTAGTGTCGGAATTTGAAGTTACCGTTTCCGAGGTTGTTGAACAGCCATGGGGAATGCTTGAGTTTTGTATCACTGACCCAAGTGGTGTGCTGTGGCGTGTGGCTGAAAACATTAGGCCGCGTTAATTCATCCAACTTGCATTAAGGCCAGTGAAAACTTCAAATTATCCATCTGTTTCTTTATTTATGCCGACATAAGGCAATGATCAAATAGGTTCAAACATGGATATAAAGGCTAAAATGCACAGCCAAGACGTTTACTACTGTGACGACGTTGATTTGGTTGCTGAGCAAACTCAATGCTTAGAAGTGCTATACGATTTCAACCACACTCGCCCGAGTGAAGGTGATAAACGACAACAAATCATAAAGCAGTTGTTCGCCGAAGTCGGTGAGGGCTGCTACATTGAACCACCATTACATGCGAACTGGGGGCGTCACACGCACCTAGGCAACAACGTATACGTAAACTTCAATCTAACTTTGGTCGATGACACCGACGTATTCATCGGCGACAACGTGATGATTGCGCCTAACGTGACCATTGCAACTGGCACACATCCCATCAGCCCAGAACTCAGGCTAAAAGCGGCGCAGTTCAATGTTCCTGTTCGTATTGGCAACAACGTATGGCTTGGCGCTCACACCGTCGTACTTCCCGGTGTCACTATTGGTGAAAACTCAGTAATAGGGGCAGGGAGCATCGTCACCAAAGACATCCCAGCCAATGTCGTTGCAGTCGGCAACCCATGCAAAGTGATACGCGAAATCAACGAACGCGACCGAGAGTATTACCACAAAGATCGCCGCATTCCCGATGAATTAAAGTAAGTGACTTTTCACATGCCTTAAATTAGCTGTGACATAAGCCATTGTTATGCAATGGCTTAGTTGCATATTGCTTGCCTATCTTAGAAACTAGACAGAATTATTCTGTCTAGTAGCTGTTATGTGCATGGAGGCACTTTGAAGAAACTAAGAGTAGCTTTAATGGTATTAATACCGTTAGTAATGCTGGCAAAAATCTACTACCCCGATTTCGCAGCTAAAAGAAGTAATGAAAACCAGAAAGAACAATTCCAGGAACTTTTACTGGGGGGAGATGACAATAATGCATCCGTCAGCTCGGTATCCATATATGAAAATGTAATCTCATTGAAAATCAATATTCACAATGTCTTGTTAACTGAATCAATGAAAACCAAGTTTTCTCAGAACTCACATCGAGTTTTTCCTAAGAAGGTATGTAGCAGCGCAGGCCTTAGAGATTGGCTGGAAAGTGGAAAATGGATTTCGATAGATGTTATAGCTAACAGTGACAAAACTGTAACAAACATTAGAGTAACAGGTGAGAATTGCACATAACAAGGAGTTATGACAATATCCATAATTAAAGGAATCAGATGAACAAAATACGAATAGTTTTAGTCATGGTCTGCATGATTGCTCTCGGTTTCATGTTGGGTGCTGGCTTCTACTCTGGTGAACGACACACAAGGATTCAAGGTGAAGGGGTCCCTTTATTTGAAGTCAAAGTTGCCAGCCATTTCCCTTTAAAACCTCTGGAAAAATTCAATATTACAACTGATAGCCCAATTACTACCTTTCGAGTTCCTTTAGCGTTAGAAAGCGACCCTCAGCTTAGTTTTCTAACAGACTTCGAAGTTACAATTGATAACAAGTCTGGCTTGGTGGGCCGAGTTAAAATCGAGCGAGGTTTTGTTACTAAGAGCGAGTGTATTGCTGCACTAGGTACCTTGGTCAAGAAGCTACAGGCTCACTATCCAGTATTTCAGTTTGAAGCAGGTAAGTCGAACTACTCGAAAACGGTTGGAGATTTGCGAGTTGGTGCTTCATGCTCAGTTTATGAAAAATCCCCATACGTTTCGTTAGAGTACTATTTAGAAAGTAACTCCGTAGCAGATAATATCCTTAAAGCTTTTACGCAAAGTTAAAGCTATAACAAAAAGTTTAAGAGTGATACACAATGCTAGGCACTTTTACTTCATGTTTATAGCACAATGGTTTAGGTAAGGTGTTGGCGTTATATGCACAAGTGGTTCGTCCTTACATTGTCGTCGTTCTTACCTGTTTAATTAGAATCAAATAGCTAATGATTCCACCGAAGACGGGGAAGCTTAATGATAAGAATAGTATCAGTCCTTTTCTCTGAACTTCATTGTTAGCTAGTACGATTATGAGTGGTAAAAGCCAAGTAATGACCGAAGATGTGAAAAGAGACACTCCTAAAATTGTAAATGTCATTTCATTGTGAACGCCTGAATAGTTGACTACAAAACTTAGTATCAACATGAAACAAAACAGGGCAATAGATTGTTTTAGTAACCTCAGCATTTTCATTAGCATTATTCTGGGAACTCTAATCAAGCAATAAATGTGGTCAATGTAAGCTTTTGTTTTATTGAAATCTAGGATTGTTCCATTACAGGTATGGAAGTGTGATGTTTGTGAGTGCATATAACAAATAATTTAAGCAGATTCGCTACGCTTGGCGGTTTGAATTTGAATCGGCTTTAGTGATTAAGGCACAATGGTTTAGTTTGGTGGCAGCGTTGCTCATTACTTAATTGGTCGTCAGGTGCAACTACGTTTCAGCACAAATAAATACAAGGATTATGTATGTTTATCATTTCTTTGACTTATCAGGTTTCTCTGGAGGAAATTGATGCCTTTATTCCTGAGCATGTGGATTATCTAAATGAACAATATGCTAAAGGTTACTTCATTTTATCTGGGCGCAAAGAACCAAGAACTGGTGGTGTAATTATTTCCACTATTAGCGACCGCAATGAACTTAATGAAGTACTTGCTCTAGACCCTTTTAATCGAGAAGGTTTAGCTTACTATGAAGTCACAGAGATAGTCCCTACAAAAGCATCAAACAGTCTCAAGTTCCTCGTTTAGCATCTGGTACATAACGAGTGCTTCAAGTGGGATTCACAAAGTGTGGTATTTTTACTATGCGTTGGTTTTGGTGTTTAAGCTAGCGTTATGCCTTATCAAATTCGGAGAATATATGGATATCTTGATTGAGCAAGAAATTGAGCTTCATCGGTATGAAATACGTCAGAGCCTTCCTGATATTGAGCGTCTAATCCATCCTAGCTTTTCTGAAGTTGGTAAATCAGGCACCACGTATGATTTTGCTTCAATTATAGAAATGATGAGTTCAGAACAACCTTCAGGAGTTCAAATTCATTCTCAAAACTATGAATGTGTTCAACTTGAACCATCGGTTCAGCTACTAAAATACGAGTCGGTTTTAATAGCACCGTCAGGCGAGACTACCGATTATGCTAAACGTTGCTCTATCTGGGTTTTTAATGGCTCACGGTGGCAATTGAAGTTTCATCAAGGGACGCCATGCACAACTTTCGAATTGATCTAGAATCAAGCTTGGAAAACGGGTAGATATAGGTTTTAGAACCAGATTCTTAACATTTGGCATTTTTGGTTTGAATCAGCTTTAAGGTTTAGGGCATCATGGGTTAATTTCTGTGGTGGCAGCCAGCTATTTAAGCTGACGTAATGCTCTAGGAGGCAAATTTGCTCGATTTGTTTAACAAAGTGGTTCTAATTAACCTCTCTGCTGTACTTGTGGTTATAGCTCTAGCCCAGTTTGTTCCCTTCTTCGCGACTACTCAGTTGATCGACTTCTTGTTCTTTGTTGTCATCGTTATATGGGTTTTAGCGAAACTAATGTGGGAAGGCGGCATCCATAGTAAGACAACTCGGTTAGATGATCCGAGTACAGATAAGGTCTACAAAATGGTAGAAGGGCATGATTTCGAAAAAGAGCAACACGAGCACTATCGAATGAACTATCAGACAGGTTTGGTTTTCTTTATAGCTGGTCTACCTGCATTTATTACTTGTCTAGTTCTTCAATTTCTTTGAGTACGAACATAATAGTAATTTTAATAAGATTCTCAACACTTGGCATTTTTACTGTGCGTTGCGCTTAGTGTTTAAGGAGGTATTACGTTGCTCACCACATAAGCGGGCATCATACCCCTGTAATTCTTCCTGAATGAAAGTAACTACCCATATCGAGTCTTAATAGTTTGTTTAGGTTCACGGTGCCTTTCTTAACCATTTGCTAGAGTGGCATTTCAATGAGCATGGAGGTTTTATAATGGGTACTGTAATCGGTTTGGTGATTCTAGTTGCGATAGATTGGTATCTTGTTCGTAAAACAGGGCTTCATATTCATAATTGGATTTCTAAAAAGTATGCCGCGTATCTGTCGGAGAAGGGAAACAAAAAATAGCCTCTCTTATTAAGTCAACGGTATAAACAGCTTTATCCGCTATTTATTTACACACATTGCAAAGATTGGAGGATTCATGAAAGGTAAAGGAAAGTGCCTATGTGGCTCGGTTGAGTTGGAAGTAGAATACGCCAGCAATGAATTGGGGGCTTGTCATTGTAGTATGTGTAGATGCAAAGATTGGAGGATTCATGAAAGGTAAAGGAAAGTGCCTATGTGGCTCGGTTGAGTTGGAAGTAGAATACGCCAGCAATGAATTGGGGGCTTGTCATTGTAGTATGTGTAGAAATTGGTCTGGCGGTCCGATGTTAGTCATTGATTGCGCTGACTCCGTCAAAATATCAGGTGAATCAAATGTAGTGAGATATAAGTCATCAGATTGGGCAGAGAGGGGGTTCTGCGGTAAATGTGGCACTCACTTGTTTTACTTTTTGGTGCCAAATAATCAGTATCACCTTCCTGTCGGTTTATTGATGTCTGGAGATGATTACAAGTTAACTCATCAGATATTCATCGATGAAAAGCCCGAATACTACGAATTTAAAAATGAAACGCACAATATGACTGGCGCAGAAGTATTTGCCCACTTTGAAAGTGGAGAGTAATCACTGGGTTTACGGTGCGACGGTTTAGTTTTGGTGGTTCGTCGTTGCTGAGCGTGAACTTATTTTCGTTGGGCAATGTGCGATTCGTGATCAGATAAAAAGAGAACTATGAAAATAACGACGCTGGTTGATAACTCTCGACTGGATAACAGGACAGACTTAGCTGTTGAGCGCGGGCTATCACTGCATATTGAAACCGAGAAGCTAAAGATCTTGTTCGATATGGGAAGTGGCGATACGTTTTGTCAAAACGCACCGTTACTGGGTATTGATATCAAAGATGTAGACCTCGCCGTTATATCACACAGACATCATGATCATTGTAATGGCACCGCTGATTTTGTTGCTCATAACTCTAAAGCCAAAGTGTTTCTGAAAAATTGCGAACAGAAAAGCTATCACTTCCGGGCTTTTGGTTTCAAAAGTGATGTCGGGATCAATAAGGATTTATTAGAAAACAGCAATGAGCGGTTAGTCTTCGTCAATCGTACGACCGAGATCGCTCCCAATGTCTTTGTTATTACTGATATTAGCGCGAAACACGAACAACCTAAGGGCAATAAATACCTATATACACAGTCGAAGAATCAACGAGAGCGTGACTTATTTGATCATGAATTACTGTTAGTGATTAAAGAGCCGGACGGTTTAGTTATATTTACCGGTTGTGCGCATAGTGGCGTTCTCAATATGGTTGATACAGCCGTTACTTTGTTCCCAGGAGAGAGAATAAAAGCCGTTGTCGGGGGCTTCCATCTAGTAGGGTTACCATTGTTTAATAGTATTGGTGGCACAAAGCAAGACATTAGAGAGCTTGGATTGACGTTGTCTCAATACCCCATCGATAAACTTTATACAGGGCACTGCACAGGCAAGAAAGCTTATAGCCTGTTGAAAGAAGTATTAGGCGAGCGTCTGGAAGCAATGCCGACAGGTAGGCGTATTAATGTGTAGCGTAACTTGTTTTCTTCTCCAATACTATCAATCAGTAGTTTGAGTGTTTATACATCTCCTTGGCATATTTGATATGTTATTCGTTGCTATAATTGATTTGTATCCGAGGCTAGGACATGAATCATGAAAAAGTCAGAAGCAATGCAGCGAGCGAGAAGTATCTATGGTATTGACTTTCAAAATCGTAATACTCATTTTTCCAAGATTAACAAGGCTCTACCTGTTTGGTGGTTAGAGGTTTCATTGGACAAAATTGATGATAATCGGGTTAAGCAAATCTATTTTTTACTTGAAGATGGTGTGAATCTACATTTGCTCGATATTCCGACTGATTACTTACGTCAGCATAAGTCTGGTTTCTACATACGGCATGATAAGAATCACATGTGTTTCAAAATAGACATATCATCTTACCAAGAGCTTATGGGCTCTAAAAGAGAGTTAATGAAGCGCTTTAAAGTATAGTCGTCGCAAAGTATTTAAACACTCGGTGTTTTTGGTCTATTAGACCGCTATATGTTAAGAGGCATCGAGTGATGCTACGTTAACCCTTATAAGTCAGAGATTAGGACGTTTTATGATCAAAGGTCAGGTAATAGAGTGGAATGACTCTAAGGGTTACGGTTTCATTTCTTCTGTTGGTGGTGAATTGAAGGTGTTTTTCCATATTTCATCTGTCACAAATCGCGGTTACCGCCCTAAAGTACAAGACAGTGTTACCTTTGAAGTAACGGAAGATAATGAAGGGCGTCTAAAAGCTGAAAGTGTGATAGTTCAAGGTGCTAATGGCTTTCCTTTCACGGTCTTGTTCGGGTTTAGTTTTTTGGTAGCAGCGACCGCATCGGTCATAGTGTTCAATGGTGAGAAACTGCTGATCCCTTTATATATTGTATTGAGCATCTTTACGTATTTTATGTTCGCTTGGGATAAGCAAGCTGCACTGAGCGGGGATTGGAGAACGTCAGAGAAAACACTTCATATGCTTTCTCTCTTAGGTGGTTGGCCTGGCGCGCTACTAGCTCAATTTCAGCTACGACATAAATCAAGAAAGCAGCCTTTCAAATTCATACTTTGGGTTGCGATTTTATTAAATGTCTGCGGATTTCTTTGGTTGTTTACGGAACAAGGTAGGAATTTAGCGCTGGGAGTGCTTAACCTCTTTTAGTCATAATTTGTAGTTAGCTAACGGACCAAGGTTAATTGAGTCATCTTACTTTATAGATATTCTCGGACCTTCCAGCTTTAGAGCCGAGATACTTTAAAAATGCGAGTATCTGAAACGACTGAAACTCGCGCTATGTCTATCCTTTTTTATCCTATAGAGCTTGAACTTAGACGCTCTAGTGTGAATCGGTTTCATGTTTGTCTAATTATATTTTTCACGACGCAACACACGTTCCGTGAAACAAGGAGTTTTAAGTGAATCAGGAAGTAAGAGTAGGTGTCGCTGCGGTTATTCTACGTGAAGGGCGAGTGTTACTTGGAGAACGAATTGGTTCTCACGGCGCTCATACGTGGGCAACGCCGGGCGGACACCTTGAATGGGGTGAGAGCATTGAAGAGTGTGCCAAACGTGAAACACTTGAAGAGACTGGCCTTGTTGTTAGTGGATTTGAGAAGCTTTCTTTTACCAATGATATTTTTGAGAAAGAGAACAAGCACTATATAACGCTGTTTGTTGTTGCTTCTGACGTTAGCGGCGAACCACAGGTGACAGAGCCTGATAAATGTAAGCAATGGAAATGGTTTAAGCTAGATGAGTTACCTGAGCCATTGTTTCTTCCTCTGACGAATCTGTTGAGCGATCCAGCCATCCTTGCGAAGCTAGCGCAGTAATGCAAATTGTTAGTTCGTTGCTATGCGAATACAGGGAATACTCAAATGGAATTAAAGTGTCACTGTGGAAACGTGAGTTTAGAACTGAGTTCGCTTCCAGATGAAGTCGGGGAGTGTAATTGTTCTATCTGCCGTCGTTATGCTGCCGCTTGGGCGTATTTTTCTCCAGAGCAAGTTCAGATCAACTTGAGCGAGAAAACTGAGTTTTATTGCTGGGGCGATAAAGAAGTAGAATTTCATCGTTGTAAGTCATGTGGATGTTTAACGCACTATGTAACGACAGAGAAATGCTCCGCAGATATTTTGGCCGTGAACATGAGAATGGCCGAAAATGAAGTGCTTGCAAGTATCCCAGTGCGTAAGATCAATGGTGCAGCGTACTAAGTCAACTAACAAGATACTTTGACCACGCCTAGCAGTATTGAAACGGTAGGTTTGGTGGTACCAAAGGAGTGTTCTATGTTCAAGTGTCCTAATTGTGGGGCGTCGGTTTCTATTAAAGAGAAATCGAAGTTGCACCCTTCCAAGCACATGCCATGTAAACAATGCGCTCAAGTATTGAAGCCCTTTACTGCTTATTACTATTCACTCTTCTTTGTTGCCCCTTTTACGGTTTCGACTTCAATGAATTATGCTGGGTTTAGCACTTTAGGTACCATTGTGCTTAGTTTTGTATTGGTTTACGTGTTGTTAGTGTGTCAGCCAATAAAGAAAGTCTCGCATAGCCCTCTAGAATAAAAAGAAGATTCTTAACCTTTGGTACTTTGGAGCTAAGTCTGAGTTTATGCATCAAGATTTATGGTTTTAGGTTGGTGTCTTGTTTCCCATGACATAATACGGCGTAAGTTTTTATAGAAGGGGGCTTTATGAGTGATTCGATTTTTAGAAAAGACGGCACTGCCCAAGGTGTGGCAAAACAGCGTTATATCGAAACCTTGGCTAAACCTGATCAGCGCGTGATTAACGACCCTTATGCAAAACGGTTTGTTTTAGGCGCAAGTCTGATCAAACTCATGGGGCATAAGCTTAGCGTTTGGATAACTCAAAAGTTTGCCCCTGGTTTTCATGAGCACCTAATCTCTCGCACCCGATTCATGGATGATCTTGTCGAAAAGAATGCAGCGAGTGGTGCAGAGCAATACATCATATTAGGGGCTGGGTATGACTTGAGAGCTCATCGCCTTGAGCTACCATCTTCGTTGAAGGTTTTTGAAGTGGACCAGCCCGAAGTCCAAACTAGAAAACGCTCTAAACTGCCTAAAGATTTGCCTAACGCGAGCAATGTTACCTATGTCGGTGTCGATTTTAATCGCCAGTCACTCACAGAACAGCTCTTGGCGGCGGGGGTCGATCAATCGAAGCGCACGATCATTACCCTAGAAGGTGTTTCGCAATACATAAGCAAAGACGCGACAGCCTCGACCATTAAAGAGTTGTCTAAGCTTACGAAACATTCTGGTTCTACTTTCTTTATATCGTATGTCGATGAATCGCTAAAAAATGATCCTGAAGCTTGTTTTGGTAAAGGGTATCCCAAGGCGACGAAGCGAGCGGAAACCATTAAAAACTTATCCGCAAAGGTAGGTGAACCTTGGGTATCGTTCTTCAACGCTGAAGAGATCGAAACATTGTTGTCTGAAAATGGTTTTGCATTAACACAATATGAAGAGGCGTTTCGCCCACTTGGGTATAAAGTCGCCTTTGGAGAAAAGGGAAAGTTCTGGGCTTTTGATTTAGGAAAAGGCTTTTTATTTGAGATATGCAGTTCGAATGTAGAGGGGCCTTTAACGAGTTTCCACATTGCCTTTCGGGTCGCCAACCAACAACAAGTCCATGAGTTTTATGATGCTGCGCTGTTGGCCGGAGCTAAAGACAATGGTGCTCCAGGGCCCCGTCCACATTACACCGAAAATTATTACGCATGTTTTATTCATGACCCAGACGGACATAATATTGAAGCTGTTTTTGATAAGTGGGCATCCTGAACAGTTTTTCCATATTTCTAAGTGCACGTGCAAAGGATAAATCATGACGTTACGAGTAGTTCCGGAGCTTTATTGTTTCGATATTAATGTGAGCAAATCCTTCTTTGTCGATGTGTTAGGGTTTGAAGTGAAATACGAGCGCCCAGATGAGGAGTTTGCTTATCTAACGCTTGATGGTGTTGATGTGATGCTTGAAGGGATTGCGGGCAAAAGTCGAAAATGGCTTTCAGGTGATCTGGCGTTACCTTTAGGGCGTGGCGTAAACTTTCAATGGGATGTTATCGACATCGAACCTCTTTATCAGAAAGTAAATGAAAGCGCCGCTGATTCTATTTACTTAGCGTTAGAGTCGAAGTCTTATCAATGTGGTGATTCGATTGCGACTCAGAAGCAGTTCATCGTTCAAACTCCTGACGGTTATCTCTTTAGGTTCTGCCAAGATATTCATTAAATCATGACCTTGTGGTTTGATACCAAATACTGGTCTTTGCTCGGCATTATTGGATGGACTAAACGTATTAACTGAGTACTAAGGTTGCATTGCTCACGCCCCAGTAATGCGTTATACAAATACTGTGATTAGGAATGAATGAGGATATGTAGTGAGCCATTTACCAGACGAAAGCCAAAAACGATTCATAGCGGTTTTAAGCAAAAAGATGGATTTAGGAAGAACATTGAACGTGCTAGGGCACTTGAGCGTTGGCCTCTCTAATCAATTAGAAAGTGACGAGACTTGCTACGTTGACTATGAAGACTTGGATGGCAATGCCCACCCTAATTTATCTCATTATCCTTTCATCGTGCTGAAAGCAGACAACTCAAATAAGCTTAGAAAAGTGCGTGAAGAAGCCTTCAGCCGTGGTATTAAATTTACCGATTTTACAAGCTCAATGATCGAAGGTGGTTCTGTTGAGCAGCAGCAACGAACCAAAGAAATCAAAGAAGAAGACCTTGAGTATCTTGGTGTATGCCTGTTTGGTGACACGGAGATTCTACGTGAGTTTACAAAGAAGTTTAGCTTGTATAAGTAACTCACTTTAGTGGTTTAGCTATCTGCTAGTAAGTGCATCGAACATGTTACATAAGCCGTTAATCCAGAGATAGGAAGTCAATGGAATACCAATTAGATATCGAACCCTCCGATGAAAACATTAATGAAGTCCGAGGCGGGTTAATCAAACACAACACACCGTTTCTGGAAGGGGTCCCCAAGTCTCAAGTTGCGTACTACGCGATGGAGGAAGGCAACAAAGTCGGTGGCATTATTGCTGATCTTTGGGGAAACTGGTTACTGATTAAGTTCCTCTGGGTCGACGATTCGATGAGAGGAAAGCAAGTCGGCAGTGATCTACTTGAACGTATTGAAGAGTATGCACAGTCTCAAGGTTGTACGTCGTCCTTGGTCGATACATTAAGTTTCCAAGCCAAACCTTTCTATGAGAAACGAGGGTATGAATGCCAGATGGTGTTAGAAAATTACCCTGTAGATTCCTCGCTATCGTTTCTCACTAAATCGCTCGTCAAAAAGTAGCGTATTAAGCGCCCGTTTATACAAGGAGAGTAAAGTGGTCAACATTCGGGAAATGGCAATTTCAGACTACGACTCAGTGATCGCATTGTGGTGCCAGACAGAAGGCATGAGTATTCGCGATGCCGATTCGAAAGAAAGCATTGGGAGCTATTTAGATCGTAACCCCGGTCTGAGTTTTGTGGCTGAAACTAACAACGAGATCATTGGCGCTGTGTTGGTCGGAACGGATGGACGTCGTGGGTATTTACAACATTTAGCTGTCTCGGCCAACTTTAGAGGGCAAAAGTTAGGTTGTAAGCTTGTCGCAGAGGCGGTCAACGCACTTGCAGGGTTAGGCATCCCGAAGACCCACTTGTTTGTCTATAACGACAACATCAACGCTCAACAGTTTTACGAAAAATTGGGCTGGTTTCCTCGAGATGAAGTTCGAATGTACTCGTTTAATAGCTCGGATAATAGTAACGTTTAGCCTTATAAGTTCGCGCTGGCTGAACTTGAATTTGTAACAGACTCGCGCGCGTCTTCCCAATATCAAAACAATCCTTGGAGTATTTAGAAATGTTGTTTTCTAGTCTGTCTAAACCATCGGTTAATGGCTCCGAGTTATGTTCTGAACTGCTCAATTTCTTAACCGAGCATAAGAGTGATTTCGAAGAAAAGTTAATCCCTGATCTGTCATACATCGATGATATGGCACATGTGGTGAACGGCATTAACATCAAAGACGTTCTACACATCAGTAGCAATCAATACAGACTTCAATATTCGTTTGATTGGGAGTTGTTTCTAGGTTGTTCAGATAGGAACGAAACCGGTGTAGAGAATGGAAGTGTTCTATTCACTCTTGAGGACGATAACGTTCTTAATATCAACTTCCCAAACTACGGTTCTCGAGACACTAGCGATGAGCTCTAGTCGGTTTTTCGTGCGTGTTATACAGAAGGAACAACAATGATAACTATCGAAAGGCTTGAAGAATCACATGTGGCGTTAGTTCAGGCCATCCAACTCGCCGATGAACAGGTTAAGTTCGCTGGCACAGCTGCGGAGTTTTTATTAGACGGCAGTGAAACGACGCACTTGCACGTGATTCAGTCTGATAACGAAGTTGTGGGTTTCTTTAAGCTGGATATCGCTTACGCAGATTCTTATGAGTTTTGCCCAGAAGGAAGCATTGGCTTAAGAGCTTTTGTGCTTGATAAAAACCAGCAAGGAAAAGGTTTAGGAACTGGCACGGTCAACGCTTTGTTTCCATATTTAAAAGCGAATTACTCAGCGTATCAGTCGATTTACTTAACTGTGAATTGCAAAAATCCCGCAGCATTTAACTGTTATCAGAAAGGCGGCTTCGAAGATACCAATCAACAGTATTTAGGTGGCGCAGCAGGGCCGCAATTTATCATGCGCGGTCGAATTGCTTAGTAATATGGAACCGATTAATTGTTGATGAGAAACATCTGCACAACTGTATGCAGATTGAGAGTCTTAAAGAGCACGAGAAGGAAATTTGATGAAGGTTCAATATCTTGAAGTGGTTACCCCAGAAGTCGATGTTGTTTGTGCAACATACGCTCAGCTCTACAACGTGAAGTTCAGTGGTGCAGATGTAAACCTTGGTGGGGCGCGCACTGCAAAGCTATCTAATGGTGGGGTAATTGGCATTCGAGCGCCGCTTCGTGAAACTGAAGAACCAACTGTTCGTCATTACACACTGGTTGATGATATTCAGTCTGCAGTAAATGCCGCCGAGAAACTTGGCGCCGAAGTCGCAGTACCGCCAATTGAGTTACCACGTCACGGCATGTGTGCCATTGTTATTCAAGGTGGCGTCGAACTCGGATTCTGGGAATTATAGGTGATGCGTAGCTTTTAGATTGTGAAGGACGAGATACTACGATTTATGATGCGACACCTAGTGTCTTTCCCTGCTTCATGGCATCATTCCACGCAGCTAAAACCCCAACAAGGTATGTTATGAAACAGAATATTGTCCACATTGCACTCGTGGTAAAAGACTACGATGAAGCGCTTGATTTCTATGTAAACAAGCTTAAGTTTGATCTCATCGAAGACACGTATCTACCAGAAGAAGATAAACGCTGGGTTGTTGTTGCTCCACCAAATTCAACCGGTGTGAGCCTGTTGCTTGCTAGAGCTTCCAAGCCAGAGCAACTTGACTTCATCGGCAACCAAGCTGGCGGACGCGTATTCCTATTCTTAAACACCGATGATTTCTGGCGTGATTACGAACGAATGACGTCTTTGGGCATTAACTTTGTCCGAGAGCCTAAAGAGCAAGGCTACGGTACCGTTGCTGTGTTTGAAGATCTTTACGGTAACTTGTGGGATCTGCTTCAGTTAAACCCTGAACACCCTATGGCTAACAGGTAGGTAAGCTTAGTCAACAACCCTAATTCTAGTCATACGGATTGGCAGGAGCGACATGGAAGTCACAAGGTACCACCCCAAGTATTTAACCGCTTTACAGGCGATCTATCTAGAATCAAGACAGAACACCTTTCATTGGGCTGATGCCGACGCTTTTAAGTTATCCGATTTCGATTTAGATACAGAAGGTGAGCAAATATGGGTGGCTGTTTCTGGCGACAAGGTTTTAGGTTTTTCCTCTGTTTGGGAACCTGAAAGCTTCATCCATCACCTCTATATTTGCCCGCGAGCGCTACGTTCTGGGGCTGGTTCTGCTTTACTCAATACTTGCAAACAACATTACTCTGAACTGACATTGAAGTGTTTGACTGCTAATGAAAACGCCATTGGCTTTTATCAGTCGCAAGGCTTTGTTATCTCATCCACAGAGGGAAAGGGATTAGAGCGTTATCACTTAATGACGTACCAAGCTTGGTAATAACAAGCTTAGTAATAACAATCATGGCAATCACGAGCGCTGCAATTACCACAAGGGTCATCAAGTCGGGAGTTTAAACCGAGAATATGGAAATAAAACAGCTGTCAGCGACGGAGGTACTTCCGGTTAGGCATCAAGTGCTTTGGCCTGATAAATCGATGTCGTTTTGTATGGTGCCAGATGACGAACACGCAACGCATTACGGCGCGTTTATTGGTGAGCAGTTGGTTTGTGTCGCGTCTATCTATATCCAAGGCAATGAAGCGAGGCTGAGAAAGTTTGCCACGCTGCCTGAATTCCAAGGGCAGGGAATCGGTTCAAACGTGATTGATCATGCAATCTCTAACCTCAAAGATTTAAACATCCAATATTTTTGGTGCGATGCGCGTACAACGGCTTTAGGTTTTTATCAAAAGTTTGGGATGGCTGTAGAAGGCCCTGAATTTGAAAAATCGGGTGTTGCGTATTACAAAATGTCGGTTCATTGGGAGTAACGCTTCTCTGTCGCTAGGTTAACCCTCCGCACCGCTAAATCATCAACTTAAGTTAAGGAAGCTCATCGTGGAAGAAATCAAAGGCATTCTGCAATTCATGGTCGAAATTGAACAATTAAAGGATGTTCATCGACAGACAAAACCGGTTGGATTGGATCGATATGAAAACTCGGCCGAGCACAGTTGGCATGTCTGTTTGAGCGCACTTATGTTGAAAGACTATGCCAATGAAGAAATCGATATTACCCGAGTGATGAAGATGTTGCTGATTCATGACCTTGGGGAAATCGATGCAGGAGACACTATCATTTATGCCAGTGAAACCGAAGAAAACAAGCTCAAAGAGAGAAACTGCGTTGAGCGGTTGCTGAAATCATTGCCGAGTCATTTAAGAACCGAGTATTTGGAGTTATGGCTTGAGTTCGAAGCGGGTGAGTCACCGGAAGCTCGATTTGGTAAGGCGATCGATAGAGTGCCGCCTTTGCTTCATAACATCCATGGTGGTGGTCATAGCTGGAAGAAGCACAACATATCCAAAGACAAAGTACTGAGCTTCAATGGCGAGCGTATTTCTAAAGGCAGTCGTGCTCTATGGAAAGAGCTAGAAGTGCAACTTGAAGGTGCTGCGGACAAAGGGTTATTAAAGTAAAAGTTAACTATCTTGCCAAGGAATGACAAAGAAGTTTAAACCTAACAACGTTTAAATTAAACTCGGGAATTCATAGTGTTACTTCAGCGTAGCAAGCCCATTGTTAAAGGAATAAGAACAACATGAAAACCACTGCTTTAGCTTTATTGCTGCTTAGTGTTTCTGGTAGTGCATTTGCAACCAATACCAATATTGAAGCGATCGATTACGAAGTGTCGGTCACTGTCGAGGATTCTGAATCAAAACTCAACTTCCCAACCTTTAAGTTTGACTCTTTCGGACAGGAAGTCTCATCTCAAACTGAAGAATGCATTTATTCGGGTGTTCTTTCTAAGCATGAAGCTGACGCTATTCTATTAGAGGCCAAAATGTCATGCGATTATGAAAACGGTGAGTCTAGTAGTGAGATGCCTGTTTTTATTCTTGATAAAGAGGGGGGAGAAGCAAGTATCGAGCTTGGAGAAGATGAAGCAAACCTGTGGAAATACACGGTTCTAATTAAAGCGCTTAACTAAACTTCAAACGATACACGGTTACTCTTTTTGTTCTGCTATTGAACACCGCAATGCAAATTAAAGTAGATGCATGACACATGGTATTATCTTGTGTCTCATTTCTTTCTAATAAAACTCTAATGGACAACAATAAGTTCGAGAACCGAGTGATAAGTTGTTAGTATGCATCAACTTTATAAATGTTAGTTGGCTTATATAAATGCTTGATAATAAGTATATTAAACACCCTTATCACTGTGAACAGTGCAACGCACTTACCCCGCACCTTGCTGTTAACGCTTCCGATGCTCAATCTAAAGCGGACGCTGAATCTGAAAAGAAACAATGGAAACTAGGCGTGTTGATGGAGTACCTGATGACGTTATTGTTTAAAGGTGACAATAACGTTCCCGGTTTTTATGTCGACAGTGATTACGAATACCATTGTGAAAAATGCGGGACTAAGTCGTGGCATTAATTGGGTATGAAAATTTGATTCAACCTTAATTTTTGAGCTCTAATCCCGAAATCAACTCGCTTAAAGAACTCGTTCGCTTTAATAGTTAGTGAGTTTCAATCAGGCGTATTATTCCTATTTTGTTATGGAGGACAAACGAGTGATATACCCAAAAGCTTTAAATATCGGTGACAAAATCGGATTTTTCTCACCGTCATCGCCCGCAACTGTCTTTGCACCCAATCGATTTGATCGTGCTAAACGTTATTTGGAAAAGCAGGGCTTCATTCTCGTTGAAGGTTCGTTAACTGGAGAGTCAGAAGGGTATCGTTCTGGTTCCATTCAAGCACGAGCTGAAGAACTCAATCAGCTCATTCGAGATCCTGACGTGCGCTGCATTATGTCGACCATTGGTGGTAACAACAGTAACTCACTGTTGCCATACATCGATTATGATGCCCTTAGAAACGACCCTAAGATCATCGTCGGCTATTCAGATGCCACAGCATTACTGTTAGGCATCTACGCCAAAACTGGATTGGTGACTTTCTATGGCCCGGCACTCGTCGCGTCATTTGGTGAGTTCCCGCCGTTAGTCGACGAAACCTTCCAATCGTTTTCTGACATCTTATGTTCGGATTCAAGCCAACATCAGTACACGATGCCTGCGAGTTGGACGGACATTAAACACGACTGGGAAACTCAAGACTCTGCAAAGCCAGTTTACGATAATGAATGGGGCTTCATGGGAAGTGGTCAAGTAAGCGGTCGCGTGATTGGCGGCAATCTGAGTACCATGGCGGGGATTTGGGGCAGCGAATACATGCCAGAAATTCAGTCTGGCGACATCTTGCTTATCGAAGATTCACTAAAAGGCATCGAAGCCGTCGAGCGCTCATTCGCGCACTTATTGGCTTGCGGAGTGTTCGATAGAGTAGGCGCTATTGTACTCGGCAAACATGAGCTGTTTGATGATAAAGGGACAGGGCGAACACCCCTCGATGTACTTCTTGAAGTGCTGAACAGTAAAAATGTCCCGATCCTGTATGGTTTCGACAGTTGCCACACTCACCCTATGCTAGTCACTCCACTAGGTGTGCAAGGTACCATCGATTTTGATGACCAGACATTCAAGCTTCAAAACCAATGGTTAGCGTCGAATTAGCCTAAACTGATGATAATAAGACGCATTAGAAAAGTGATCCTCTCTGCAAACTGAGAATGGAAACGCGTCTATACTGACATGGGTTACGTCACTGATTTAAGAAGTGGCGCTATGAATGTAAGTTTGATTAGGCTAAATCTCAGAGGTGACGATGAAAAAATTACTACCACTATGCGCCATTTTACTCTCGGCATCATTTTCAGCTGCGGCTTCGGATGGTTTGATTAAATACCAAAGTAATTACTCAGTGAAAGAGACCGCTGACCGCTTTGAAGAAATCGCCAAAAGCAAAGGTTTGACCTTGTTTGCGAGAATCGACCATCAGAAAAATGCGAGTAAGGTCGATCTTGAATTGAGACCAACGGAAGTCATCATCTTTGGTAACCCAAAAGTAGGGACACCATTAATGCAATGCGCTCAAGATGTCGCGATAGATTTACCGCAGAAGGTGTTAGTCACTGAGGATTCTAATAAAGAAGTATGGCTATCTTACAACGATCCTAATTACTTGGTAGAGCGTCACGCAATCAATGGCTGTGACGAAGTGGTTAAGAAGATATCGGGTGTACTAAGCAAGCTTTCAGAAGCAACAGTGGCGAAAGCTGAATAACCGAGCCAATAAGCACTCATTTAGACCATTAATGGGTGCGACTTTACGATGATATAGCTTCCCAATCAACGTTTGGCTGCATTGACAACTAAGCAACAATATATAAAAGTAGTGTTATGAAACTGAATTTAGCGTCATCTAACCAACGAATTATCATCATTCCATAGGAATGGTGGGATTGTTGATGCGCTTTGTTTATCGAACCCACCCATAAGGTGGGTTTTTTGTCGCTGTCTTATGGGTTTTATCTGAATAGAGGAAGTCATATGAAAAAGATCGCGGTTTTTGGCAAGCCTGGGAGTGGAAAATCCACAATCAGCAAGGCGTTAGCACTAGCTACAGGGATAGAGCTTCACCAGTTAGATTCTATTGTTTATAAGGCCAACGGAGAGTTTGTTGAACGTGAAGTATTTGAGGAGGCTCATGAGAGCATACTTAAGTCAGAAAGCTGGATCATCGATGGTTTTGGTCCTCTAGGCTCATTCAACACACGTTTAGAAGCTGCAGATACTTTGGTTTATATCGACCTTCCTTATCCAATTAGCTACTGGTTTGTTACCAAGCGAATGCTCAAAGGGTTGTTCGTTAAACCTGAAGGCTGGCCTGATGGAAGTTCAGTTATAAAAGGCACGATACAAAGTTATAAGACACTAAAACTGTGTCCTAAATTTTGGAATGACGACTTTAAAGCGCAGTTAGAATTGCGCGCTAAAGAGAAAGAGGTTTACATCATCAGAAGCGTGACTGAATTGAATAACTTTGTTCATCAACACGTCACTTAACAGTTGAGAGCTTACTTTTCTTTAAGCGCTCTTACTTACTCATAACTTCATGAAAATATTTAGATTTAACTCTACGTGTGGCATATTCGCCATATGTTTAGTTTGTGCTTTGAGTTAAGGCGATAGATATTATGTATGGAAGTGAGAAGACGAGAGCGTTCTGTAGTAACTGTAAGGAACTGACACTGCACAAGTACACTATGTTCAGTAACCAAGCCGAAAAAGCGCCACAACATGAAAAGAAGCCAGGGTTGCTTGGAATGATTTTATCGTCGCTAGCTTCAAGTGGCGGAAACGGTGACTATAAATGTACAAAGTGTGGAACCAATTTACGTACACCGGACAACCTTGATTAGCCTTTAACCTACTTAATACTTCAACATTCTTCTTCTTTAATTATCCGTTTTCATTTGATAATAAGTCAAATTGTACCGTGTTTTTCATTGAATGAACTTCCAGTAGCCTATGTGAATAGTTAATTATTGGGCATTCAAATGACACAATATCAGTTCCAACAAGGGCCTATTCGTCCACCTTCAGAAGCGGACAGCTTATTGATTCGCACTACCCAGGGTTGTCCTTGGAACAAATGTAAATTCTGTACGCTGTTTGAGGGGATGGAGTTTGCAATTCGTCCCGTTGAAGAGATTAAGAAAGACATTTGGGCTGCGAAAGCATTCTATAAGAACCGTAAATTTGAGACCTGTTTTCTGCAAGACGGTGATTCATTCACTATGGATACCGAAGACTTGCTGGATGTGTTGAATACACTCAAACAAGCCTTCCCAGAGTTAAAGCAGATCAGCTCTTATGGACGAGCGCAAAGCATGACTAAGAAGTCGCCTGAAGAGATGAAAGCCATCTGTGATGCAGGACTCAACATGCTTTATTGCGGTATGGAGTCGGGTTCTATTGATGTTCTGAAATTGATGAAAAAAGGCATTACGCCGAAGTCTATTTTGAAATCGACTGAGTACGCGAAGCAAGCGGGTATGAAGATGATGACCTTCATTATCCTTGGCTTGGGTGGTAAAGAATATTCGGCGCAGCATGTTGAAGAAACGGCGGCCTTACTTAACCAAATCAACCCAGATGAAATACGCATTCTGTCGCTTGCTGTGAAGCCTGGAACTGAATTGGATGAACTGGTGCAGAATGGAGAGTTCACGCCACTTAGCGAACGTGAAATGCTTGAAGAACAATATCAATTGATCAGTAAACTAAACAACGTGGCGGGCAACTATGGTAACTATCACGGTATTAATTTGTTGATGGAACTGAACGGGCAGTTGCCACAGGATAAAGCGAAGTTCTTAGCGACAATAGATCGTTTCAATATGATGAGTGAGAATGACCAGAATAACTTTATCTTGGGACGTCGCATTCATTACTACTCGGCATTGAAAGACATGGATAACCAACTTATGTACGATTCTGTACAAAGAGAGCTTAATCGCATTCAAAAGCAAAATGCCGATGAACTCGACAATGTATTTTACCAACTCCGTCAACGTATGATCTAGCAGCAAGGACTAATAACATGAATAACCTCGTTAACTGGCAAATCAGAAATGAAAATCCAGAACATTGGTCTTTGGGAAACGGCGTGCTGACGATGCAAGTGCAAGAAGGTAATATCTTTGGTGCGGGTTCAACTGATGTTGATAATATCTTCGTTCATCCAGTATCTAGCTCGGATTACAGCACAGAAGTGACGGTTCAATTAGATCCAAACCGTTCATTTGAACAAGCCGGCTTAGGTATTTACTGGGATAATGACAACTACATTAAAGTGAGCAAAGAGATGTTCATGGGCGAGCGTTCATTGGTGTTCGTTGTAAAACAAAATGGTCAGCCACAGATCAAGGAACGTTTGTTATTTAGTGAATCTAGTGTGTCGGTAAAGCTCGTCAAGCAAGGCGGTAAAGTCAGCGCTCATTTCCGTCCGTTAGAAAAACAACAATGGCAGGAAGTGATCACGTTTGATTCGTTAGTAGGCAGTGAACAGGGTGTGATGCTTTATACGTTCAGTGGCAGTAAGGCGACGCCTAATTTCGCCAAGTTTAGTGGCTTTAGTTTGTCTGACGCTTAATTGTTTGTCTTACGCTGAATAAGCTTCCTTAGCGTATAAAAAAACGGACCGATATTGCTACCGGCCCGTTTTTAAATTCTTCAGTTCAAAGCGCTTATGCGCAACACTTCTTGTATTTCTTACCGCTACCGCAAGAACATGGGTCGTTACGGTTAGGGGTCTTTTCAAACGTCATCGTTTTTGGCTTGTTCAGTAGAGTATCAAGCTCGATGGTGTTCTCTTCTTTGTCTGCGTCGACTGTAACAGTAACGAAGATAGTATTTTCAGCAGCTAGTGCTTCAACTTCTGCTTTGCGCGCTTCAGTTTGAACCATTACAGCGATTGGAGATTCTTCAGTACCCGCTTTTACATCGCGGTTTACGTTGTAGCCAGCAAGAACGTGGTTCTGTCTTGTTTCGATACGGCCTTTGAAAAATAGTTTCGACATTGGGTACTCATTAAAAATGTTGAATGGCGCTATTTTTAACGGCGATAGCGCAATGGAGCGGGGATTATACGCATATATTGCAATTGATAAAGCAGTGATGTGAGCAAACGCAGTTTGGTTTTTGTTTGCTAGTAACGGTTTGTTCTCTAGCTTTGCTCATATTCGACAAATTTCGAAATTCAAGACAATAAGATTTCCCTCAATAGGCTTATGAATGGTAAATTCAAATTATTAATTGAAACAAAGAGATAGTGTATGAAGTTAGATGCCATCCTATGGGATTACGATGGAACCTTAGTCAATTCCGTTCCAAAGAATATCGCAATCACAAAAGACATTATCTCGTTAGTCGCGCCACACTTGTCAGGTGACAACTTACCTAAATATTTGCTCAGCGAAGCGCTTTATCATGAAGCCAACCACGGCGCTAAAAACTGGCAAGCCTTATATGTCGACTATTACGGCTTATCCCATGACGAAATGTTGATCGCTGGTGGAATGTGGGCAGAGCATCAAGAGAAAAACCAAACAGCCGTTGCCTTGTTTGAAGGAATGGAAACCGTGGTTAATCAGTTTGCTCATCTTCCTCATGGGATCTGCTCTCAAAACTCTCAATTGAATATTCGTGGCGTGCTCGACAGTTATGGCATTGGCGATTTGTTTAAATCGGTAGTGGGTTATGACGATGTCTCGAACGGCAACCAAAAACCCCATCCATTTGGTGGTGTGAAATGTGTCGAGAACATATTTGGCGTTGATCATACCAACGAGCTTTGTTTGATGTACATTGGTGACCATGAAGCGGACACACAGTTTGCTCGCAATATTGAAGCCGCACTGGGTAACAACGCAAAAGTGATTGCTGTGGCCGCAGGTTATAGCCGATCTGAGCCTGAAAATTGGCAAACCAAGCCCGATTACATTGCTAACAGTGTCGATGATCTTTTAACGATCATTAGCAAGTACGCATAACGAAGCAGACGTTTAAAAACCATCACACCTGAATGACTTTAAGGAAGAATAATGACACCAAAACAAGTGGTATTAGGATTTTGGGATGCAATGCGCAGTAACGATTTTGCAAAGGCGAGTGAATGGCTAGCCGTAGATTTTGAAGGCTATTGGCCTCAGTCGTCTGAATTGACGGTAGGGCGCGACAACTTCACGGCAGTCAATGCTGAATACCCAGCTAATGGTGTTTGGGAGTTCGCGCTCAATTCAATTGTCTGTGAAGGTGATACTGTAGTAACGGACGTTTCGGTCACTGACAGTGTGTTGAAAGGCCGAGTGATTACCTTTCACACGGTGGTTGATGGTTTTATTCAAAAGCAAACTGAGTTTTGGCCAGACCCATTCGAAGCGCCGGCGTGGCGGTCGCAGTGGGTTCAGGTTGTGTCGAGCAATTAATTTGTATCGACACGATCAGTTTGTCACGAACAACTAGGTCGTATCGAATAATCAGGTTGCACAGAATAAGTAAACATTAGGAGGTTTCATTGAACAAGGTAGTGATTGTAACCGGCGGAAGCCGAGGCATTGGCGCAGCGACGTCTAAATTGTTGGCCAGTAAAGGCTATGCTGTATGCGTTAACTTCATACACAATGAGTCGCGAGCTGAAGATCTAGTGAATGAGATTCGCGAACAAGGCGGAACTGCGATTAGCGTGCGTGCGGATGTGTCTGTTGAATCGGACGTCAAATCTTTATTTGAGATTGCTCGTAATAAGCTGGGTCCAGTGACTCACTTGGTCAATAATGCCGGGATCTTGTTTACCCAGTCACCATTGGTTGATATTGAATTGGATCGCTTTGAAAAAGTGATGAAGTCCAACGTATCAAGCTGCTTTCTGTGCAGTAAAGCCTTTATCAAACAAGCCGATGGCGCGGGTTCGATTGTGAATGTATCGTCTGCCGCTTCTCGAACAGGCGCACCGTTTGAGTATGTGGACTACGCAGCATCGAAAGGTGCGATGGATTCTCTTACTAAAGGCTTATCGCTTGAATTGGCTTCACGCAATATCCGAGTGAATGGCGTAAGGCCAGGTTGTATTTATACAGAGATGCACGCAGACGACGGAGAGCCAGATCGCGTAGACAGACTCGCTTCGCAGTTACCGTTACAACGAGGCGGCACACCAGAAGAAGTCGCGAACTCTATCGCATGGTTATTGTCAGACGAAGCTTCGTATGTCACCGGCTCGTTTATTGATATTGCGGGCGGTCGATAGGGCGTGTTTGCCTTTACACTAAGATAAACAAGTTACACTCAGATAAACCAGTTTAAACCATAAACACGCAACACAAGTACCTAACTAAAAGAACGAAACTAAGAGTACAAACATGAAAAACTATTTTGAGAGCCCGTTTGTTGGAAAGTCACTCAAAGAACAAGTGACCAACCCAAACATCATCGTGGGCGAGCACAGCTATTACTCGGGATACTACCATAACCACAGCTTTGATGACTGTGCGCGTTACCTATTACCGGATAGAACCGACATCGATAAGCTGATCATTGGCAGCTACTGCTCGATTGGTTCTGGCGCAGTCTTCATGATGGCGGGCAACCAAGGCCACCAAAATCAGTGGGTGAGTACCTTCCCGTTCTTCTATCAAGACGATGAGAAGTTTGAAGGTGCGATAGACGGCTTTGAACGCTCGGGTGATACCGTGATTGGTAACGATGTGTGGATTGGCACAGAAGCCATGATCATGAGTGGTGTTAAGGTCGGTGACGGAGCCATCATCGCAAGTCGAGCGGTTGTGACTAAAGACGTCGCGCCATACTCGATTGTTGGTTCAAACCCTGCGCGTCACATCCGTTTTCGTTTCAATGAGACTGAAATCGCTCACTTGCTAGAAATGAAATGGTGGGAGTGGAGCGAAGAACAGATCAAAGGCGCAATGTCGTTGATGTGTTCTTCAGATATCGATGGGCTTTATCAATACTGGAAAGCGCTCAAGTAATTACTGTTCCCAGTGCGCTTTGTCTCATCGGTTAAGGGCAGCTTAATGAATTAGATACCCGCACCGACTTGGAAGTAGAGTGCGGTGTCTTCTTCACTGAACGCAATATCAATCCCTGAAATCAAACCATAGCGTCTTGCGATAAGGTAACGGAAACCGACGCCGTAAGCCGCGTGTGAGTTTTGATCAAACATGTCTTTATCGCTGTCACCCGCATAGCCAATCCCCGTAAACACGGCAGTTGACCAACGTGGTGTCCACTGTTTGCTTACTTGAACTTCTGCCGCGACCGTGTGTTCACCTTGATAGCGATTACGGGCGATACCTCTGAGTTCAATGTCTGGGTAATATTGAGGAGAAAGCACGCGTTCATTGGTCGATAATGATTTGTATTGTCCTCGCAACGCTAGGTTCCACTCCTTGTTTAACTCCCAATAATTCAGCCCTTCTAAATTGAACGTTTGATAGGTGTAGTCACTGCCAATCGCATCACCAAACCAAAGGTATTCTGCGACATAGTTGTAGCCTTGCGTCGGATTCAAAAAGCTGTTCTTGCTATCGTATTCCGCAATTAGACCCAAACCGGAAGAGGTTGGTGACGTGTTGCCGATATTGTTTAAGATCTCTTGCGCTTTAGGGTGATTATTGAGTGAAAGAGTGGGTGCGAAGAATTGTTGAGAAAACCCAAGCAACCATTGGGTATCGGGCACTCTAAATTGGAGTTTCTGTATCCCGCCCATGCCTTTTAGCCCTAGCTCAACACCTTCGTTTGGATCGAGTGGCGACAAGGCGTTCGGAGAGCTTTGTCGATAAAAGGTCATGTTGATATCGCCATAACCCAAGCCACCAAGGTAGCGTATGGAATCTTCCTTCCAGCTGCGCTTGTGACCAACAAACGCCATCCAAGTGCCATTCTCTGTCGCAAAGCCGCCAACCGCAGTGATTGCAGGGGTGAGAAGTTGCGCGCCGCCATCGATGGATTTTTCGGCGAGTTGTTTACGCGTGTTTTTTTGCTCTTCAGATTCGTGCATGAAGATACCGGTGAAGCCGCCACCGTATCCTACCGCAGGCTCTGTAATGAGAATGGGAACAGGAAGAAAACCGTAGGCATTTTCTGCGAGGTATTCTCCCATATCGAGTTGGCCATCAATTTCATCGATAAAGCTGACGGCGTGTGTCGTCGTAGAAATAAGTATCAGGCTACTTAGTGCTAGGGGTTTAAAGGTCATAACATTCCGTATTATTCACTATCCATTAAATTGAGTGTAATCAATCAAATAGATAGCGCAATAGAACGGGGAGTATTAACCGAGATATCTGTTCAAAAGGCGATTGGAACAGCATTTACTATTGGATTAGCTCTACATACGTCAGAATATCCAGAGCATCTTGCTTGGTGATCACACCTTGCCACGCTGGCATGCCTTGCTCTACATCGCCCTCTAAAATGTCATCTGCTAAAGAACTTGGACTGGCAAAAAAGCTGCTCAGTTTATTGGCGATGTTAGCGGGCTTGTGTGGTAATGAAGCGGCAGTAGGCCCGTCTCCGTGACCTTTGTCGCCATGACACATCTGACAAAGCTGTCGATATTTGGTTTTGCCATTGGCGAAGTGAATCGCATCGACTTCTGAGGCAGCACTCGCATTAAACGCCATCATTGAAGCGACTAAACCCAAGAAAGCTAACACGTGTAAATGGTTGATGTTTTTCATTGTTTTGTTCTCGATTATTATTTAACAATGAAAGAATAATCAGGTGTGAGTCGAAGAAACGTGAATGAGAAAGCTTGATTAAACTGAATTCGAAAGTAGGTTTAGTTACGAACGAATATCAATGTGATTTGGGTAAATGATTGATTATATGCATATTGCATAGTATGGCGTGTCGCATTAGCGTGGTGGATGAATTGGAGGGGTATTATGATTAGTTGCAACGATTACGATTATATTGAGATTGTGTGTATGCACCGATACCCAATCAAATTAACGCTGAAGTCTGGCGAGCAGATTGAATGTGTCGGATTAGATACTCAACGCAATGATAGCCGTGAAGAGTGCATTAAGGTCAGTATTCAAGGTGTAGAACAACTTGTCGTACTCACTGATCTTTCCACACTAGAAGTCTGTGTCGACAATCCTCATTTTCAGCAGATTTCATTCAAAACGTCATAGGCTTTCAAATGAATAACACCATAGAACAATGCTATTGCACCGCGTGTAGAGAAGACACACAACATGTTGTTGTGTTGGTCAGAAAGACAAGTGCGTTTGCAGACAAACCTAACCAAAAGCGAAGCGAGTTTTGGGCAGGCATGATAAAAGGTTGGTTCCTTGGCCCGTTTATCGCGTCAATGGATGAGTTTTCTCGTCACCTTGTCTGTGAAAAGTGTGGACATAAAGAGATACAAGATTAGTCGCGTTATTTTACAAAACATTGGATTCAATACAGTTAGATCGTCAATTGGCTTAGGAATAAAACGAATGAAAGTAGAAACGATTGAAGCCGTAAAGGCGTATGGTTTTTCAGTAAGAACCACTAATACCGATGAGATGGACCCAGCAACAGCCAAGATAGGCCAATTGTGGCAGGGCTTTTTTGACCAAGCATTTCCAAAATTAACCCCGGATTCAAAAGTGTATGGTGTCTACACCAACTACAAGTCTGACTTTACGGGCGAGTTTGATGTTATTGCGTGTACGAATGCGCTTACCGATAACAATTTAGATAACCTAGTTGAAACCAATATCAAAGCAGGTAAGTACCTAACATTCTCAGCAGAAGGTGAACTGCCACAAGCGGTTATCGATTTATGGGGAGAAGTGTGGGCCTATTTCAACGATCCAGATTGCCTACATACGCGAACTTACACAACTGATTTTGAGTTTTACAAAGGCGAAACGGCCGTCGAGATTTCGATAGCGATTGAGTGATTGGATTAAAGAGGACAAAAGGCTTAACTTAGACTGTGCTGTCTAACTAAGAGATGGGTTAAGGGGTTAAGCCTTTGAATACCAGCCAATTACAAAGAAGATACAGTGTCACGTACTTACCTTGATTACTACGCTTTATCTATTCCAGAATTCCCCTAGATCATCCCAGATACCCTTAAGTCACCCAAAACTCTCTTAAGTCATCCAAAAACAGATTCTTGCTTGGTTTCATTCCACAAAGGGTATTGCTTCATTACTTGGGTGTAGAGTTTACTTTCGAGGTGCGCTCTTAACCAACGTCCTACGTTTTGATATTCAGATTTCACAAACCACTTCTTTTCGACTCGTACAAACTGGCTGACAAAAGGCATCACAGCAAAATCGGCCAAGCTTGGGCTTTCTCCAAAAAAGTAGGGCTGATCGGTAAGTCGCGCTTCTAACTGACTAATGAAGGTTTCGCAGGCTTGTCGGCGTTGTTCAACATCGATGTTTCGGTAACGAACAGATGCACGATACTTTTCTAAGTGACCAATAAATTCTTCGTCGTTGGTTTTAATGAGCTGCTGAACTTGTTCGCTAAGCTCTGGATTGCTTGAACGTAGAAGATCTTGAGGATCGTTTTGTTGAAGTGCCCAGTTCATCACATCTAAGCTCTGTTCAATGACCTGTCCATTGAGTAACACCAATACAGGAACAGTTCCTTTTGGCGAACTGGCCAATAGTTCGCTAGGCTTGTCTTTGGTAACGATTTCTCGAAGTAACACTTTTTGTTGTGATAGTGCGATGCCCATTCGTCCGCGCATTGCATAAGGGCAACGGCGCAAAGAATAAAGGACAGGTAGGTCGGATTCGTTCGTCATTATTGAGGTCATTTAGTTTGAAAAGTGTTGTACGGTGGTAAAGAGATCGTGATGTGGGTAGAATACGCGGCTTAAAAATTATAAGTAAGTGAGCGACTTCAAAAATGAGCAGAAAAATTGAGTTATTAGCCCCAGGTGGCGATGTAGAAGCGATAAAAGCCGCCATCGTAGCGGGTGCTAATGCAGTTTATTGTGGTTTAGACACATTCAACGCTCGTAACAGAGCCTCTAACCTATCGTTAGACGAATTGAATGGTGTGATTCGCCTTGCTCATGAATACGGCTGTGAAGTGTTCCTGACTCTTAACGTTGTGCTACTGGAGCATGAGACTAAGAGCATCACCAAACTGCTGAACCAACTTGTGAACACCAAAGTAGATGGCATCATTGTTCAAGACTTGGGTTTATTCAATCTGGTTAAGAAGCATTTCCCATCATTAGACGTTCACGCGTCGACTCAGTTAACAACGCACAACGAAGGCCAGATTAAGTTCTTGTCTAAGATTGGCGCGACGCGCGTTAACTTGTCTCGTGAGTTGAACCTGCCTGAAATCAAGATGCTGACGGAAGTGGCACACGACCATGATGTACTAACCGAAGTGTTCGTACACGGCGCTCTGTGTATCGCATTCTCTGGTCAATGTTACTCAAGCTCAGTAAGTGTGGGTAACTCAGGTAACCGTGGCCGTTGTAGCCAAGCGTGTCGTGATGAATACGAGATCACTAACGCGGGCAATAAGTTCCCATTGAACTTAAAAGATAACTCAGCTTACTACGACCTACCTGAATTGGTTGACGCGAAAGTCGACTCATTGAAAGTCGAAGGTCGTATTAAAGGCGCACACTACGTTTACACAGTGGTAGACACGTGGCGTAAACAGATTGATAGCTTTGTAGAGAGTGGTTTGTTGATCGAAGACGATTCGAACCTGCACAAAGTATTCAACCGTGATTTCACCAACTCTTTCCTAAAGGGCAACCTGACGAAAGACATGTTCATTGATAACCCGCGCGATAACAGCATGAACTACGCTGTTGAAAAAGCGACGGAGCAGAACAATGAAATCTCTGTGGTACAGATTCAAGAAGTGACTAACGAACTTCATCAAGCAAAAGACGTTCTTGGTAACGAAATGCGCGAGAAGATCGAGTTCCTTGATATTCGCAAGACACCAGTAACATTGTCGTTCAGCGCAAAAATGGGTCAACCATTTACGGTGACAGTGAACACGCCTAAAGAGAACTTTACTCTTCAATCTAAATCGCTATTGAAAGCGGTTGAAGAGAAGGCGATCACTCAAGAGCTACTTGAGAAGCGATTCAAAAACGTGAAGAGTGCAGTCCACACGCTAGAAAGCTACGACTTCAGTGAAGTGGATGCAGGTTTGTTGATTCCTCTAAAAGAAGTTTCAGACCTGAAAGACGAGATCGACTTCATTCTGAACGGCTCTGTGGAAGTGATTAAGCACGTTGAAGTGCCAGCACTGCCTCAGCACCCTAAAGTGAACGAGAAGCCGACTATGTCGATGCTTATCGCGGATGTGGAAGACTTACACCTGTGTGACGTGACTGACGCGGATGTTTACTTCAAACTTCCAGAAAGCTTCAAGAAGCGTTGTAACAAGTACATCGATATCTTGGCTGCAAACCCACGTTTGATTCCTTGGTTCCCAGCAGTATTGATCGGTAAAGATTACGACGAAGCGGTTCGTATTCTTGAAGAAATTAAGCCAGCTCGCATCGTGACTAACAACACGGGTATTGCTTACAAAGCTTACGAGATGGGAATTGAGTGGGTTGCAGGCCCGTTCATGAACACAACCAACTCTCACGCACTGGTTACTCTGAAAGAAGAGCTGAACTGTGCCGGCGCATTCATTTCGAACGAGATCAACAAAGGTCAGATTCGTCATATTCGTCGCCCAGAGAACTTCAAACTGTTCTACAGCATTTACCACCCAATCTTGATGATGACTAGCCGTCAGTGTTTCTTCCAAAGAACGGTAGGTTGTAACAAGCCAAGCATTGAAGCGGGTTGTATGTTGAAGTGTGAGAAAGCGACCACGATTACCAACGTGAAAGGCATCTCTTTTGCGGTTGATAAACAGAAGGGTGGCTACCCAAGCATTTATAACCACGAGCAGTTCTTGAACCATGATGCAGTAACTGACTTCTCTGGTCTATTCGACGAGTTCTTCATTGACCTAACCAACATCGGTGCGGGTTCTAAAGAAGTGAAAGACAAAGTTGAGCTTATCAAGCATTTCGAAGCGCTACTTGACGGCGTTGAAGGTTCACAACAGAACCTAGAGCAGATGGTTGAAGTTCGAACTAACGCTCAATACGTTCAAGGTCTATAAGTCTTAACCACTTATAAGCACTCAGAACCAATAAACAAAAGGCCACTCAATCGAGTGGCCTTTTTAATGTCTGAAACTTTCTAAGTCTTTATCAATCAGCGAATACGTTATTCCGTCACGGCTTCTTGTTTGAAGCATGGGCTCTTCAACGTGTTCATCTTTTCGATTTCATTGGTTAAGCGCAGCGAGAGCAGGGCTTTTTGGTTTGAAGCAAAATCAAACATCACGATAGTCGCAGTGCCAACGGTGGTCAGTTTTTGTTGAGCCTTACTGACAATCGCGTATTCCATAGTGAATCGGTCATCTTGAATATCGGTAACACGTGAGCCAACCATCAAGGTATCCGGATACGTGACTGGGCGGAAATACTTACAGTAAGTGTCACCAAGAACAGGACCAACTTTGGTAATCGCCATCTCTTCCATCAACTCAACGTGCTTGAAAAAATCTAAGCGAGCGGTTTCGAAATAGCGAAAATATACGGCGTTGTTAACGTGATTGAGTGCGTCCATTTCTCCCCAAGCGACAGGGATTTCTGTTACTACCGGGTAGTCAGATAATAGTGCTTCCATGCGAACTCTCTTATTCTTATCTGTGTAATTAACGTTATTTACTTATCCTTCATCGGAATAAGTTGTTATTCGAATAAAAACCCTACCGCTAAATTAACAAAACTGCAACACGTGTGATTTAAGTTTTTGAAGCTTGAAACCACACAATGTCAGTGACTTAGTGCACATCCACTCAATGGTTACGCACTAAGGTGTTTGAATTGCAGCTCAACTAAGCGTTGGTACAATTCGCAGCTATTGATGAGAGACTGGTGGTCGCCGATGTCTATTAGTTGTCCTTTATCGAGCACTGCAATCTGGTCGGCGTGTTTAATTGTTGATAATCGATGGGCGATAATGATCGTCGTTCGGCCACGCATTAACTCTTCTAACGCTTGTTGTACGTGATGCTCACTTTCGCTGTCTAGTGCGCTGGTTGCTTCGTCCAACAATAGAATGTTTGGATCTTTCAAGATGGCACGTGCGATGGCAATACGTTGTCTCTGTCCGCCAGAAAGCCTTACACCACGCTCACCAAGAAAACTGTTGTAGCCATCAGGTAGGTTTTGAATAAACTCGTGTGCGTGTGCTTTCTTAGCCGCTTCGATAACTTGCTCGTCTGTTGCCTGAGGGTTGCCGTAGCGAATGTTATGGAACACATCGTTACTAAACAGAGCAGGTTGTTGCGGCACCAATGCCATCTGCTTTCTTAGCTCGTTAGGATCAAACTGATTCAGTTCAACACCGCCTAAGGTGACTTTACCCACTTGCGGGTCGTAGAAACGTTGCAACAGTTCAAACAGGGTAGTTTTACCCGCGCCAGATGGGCCAACCAGTGCCAATACTTTGCCTTCATGGGCAGTGAGAGTGAGGTTGCTTGTTGCGGGCTGGTCCGGTCTTGATGGGTAACAGAAGGTCACATCATCAAATGCGACTTCTGGCGTTACGTTAGCAAGCGAAGTTGGATTCGCAACTGGCGCAACAATATGGCTTTCAACTTGTAGGATCTCGATTAAGCGCTCGGTCGCACCTGCCGCACGTTGCAGTTCGCCCATTACTTCTGAAATCGTACCTAATGACGAAGCAACCATGATTGCGTAAAACACAAACGCCGCTAAATCACCCGCCGACATGGTGCCGTTGATGACATCACTGCCGCCAACCCAAAGCATGCCTGCGATAGCACTGAATACAATCACGATAACGCCAGAGATAAGAATCGCGCGCTGTTTTACACGCTGGCGACCAATCTCATAAGCTTTTTCTACTTCTACCGCGAATGATGCTTTCTCTTGCTCTTCTCGGCTGTAGCTTTGCACGGTTTTAATGTGTTCAATCGCTTCACCCGCATAAGAACCGACATCAGACATTGAATCTTGGCTTTGGCGAGATAGGGCTCTCACACGACGCCCGTACACAAGAATCGGAATCAAGATAAATGGCACCGAGGCCAATACAATCAACGTCAGCTTAATGTTGGTCGCAAACAGCATGATGATTGCACCAATACACATCAACGCGCTGCGCATCGCCATAGAGAACGATGAACCAATGATGCTTTGAAGCAGAGTGGTATCCGTAGTAATGCGCGACATGATGTCGCCACTGCCATTGGTTTCGAAGTAACTCGGATGCAGCGTCACGACATGATTGAAAACCGATAAGCGAATGTCCGCACTCACACGTTCCCCAACAGAAGAAACCAAATAGAAACGGAAGAAAGTACCAATCGAGATCAACACGACCACGACCATGATGAATTGAATCGCGCTTCCTAAATCTGAGAGTGATTGTTGGCTAAAACCTTGGTCGATGAGAAGACGAATACCGTGTCCGACTGAAAGGGTTAAGCTCGCCGTGAAGATCAACGCGATCAACGCAGCAATAACACGACCTTTATAAGGCTGAATGAATTTACTCAGCTCAAACAAAATACTGAGGCTTTTTTTCTCAGGTTTAGGTTCTGGCACTTGTTGAGTCGATCGCTGAGTTGAGTCGAGCGTAGAAGAGACATCGTTTTGCATATGACTGCCTTAATGTGTTGTCGCTTTAAAAATAGATGGCTTGTTGCTTGTTGCTTGTTGCTTATGGTTTATGACTTATTGCCTGTACTGCGTGTTGTTCGCTGAGAAGTCATTGTTGTTGAGAATAGAACCCATTAAAGCATTTATTGCGCTGTGACGCTCCCCAGGAAACTCAATTTCCAATATTTCCTCACCACTAAGTGAATAATTCGAAACGGCCTTAAAGGAAAACTAAGCATTCTGATCGAGTCAGTTCAATAGGAATGTGGGGGATTTAACCCTAATTTTTATGCAAGTAAATTAGCGTTGATAGGAGAGTGCACACATAAACAAGCAACCATGCAGTGATTTATAAATTGATAGCAAAACGTTTGCTATTTATCTCGATATTAGCTTTATCAATGACTTGAAACTTTTGGTTGTAAGACCAGTTATAGCGACTGTTTTTTGTGTAATATTTGTTACAAAAATTCAACAAAGTAGTTTTTTATACATTTTTCTTGCATAAAACCTCGGATTGAATAGAATAACCAACAAATGACAATTAATGCAGTATTGTGGCATGAGTATTCAAGTAAAGAGCATCAACAAATCATACGGTGATACCCAAGTTCTTCACGACATCAGTTTCGACTGTGAGAGTGGCGAAACCTTGGTATTGCTTGGCCCAAGTGGCGCGGGCAAGAGTTCATTACTGCGTGTATTGAACCTGCTTGAAATCGCGGACAACGGCGAATTAGACATTGCGAATGAGCAATTCGATTTTTCAAGCCAAATCCAAGAGAAGCAGGGGCTTAAACTTCGTCGTAAAGTCGGCATGGTGTTCCAGCAATACAACTTATGGCCACACATGACGGTGATGGAAAACTTGATTGAAGCACCAACCAAAGTTGCGGGTTTGGATAAGCAAGAAGCGATTAAGCAAGCTCAAGAAGTACTAAAGACACTTCAACTTGCCGACAAAGCCGACGCTTGGCCACTTCAACTGTCTGGCGGTCAACAACAGCGTGTTGCGATTGCACGTGCGCTGATGATGAAACCGGATGTGTTGCTGTTTGATGAACCAACAGCGGCGCTTGATCCTGAGATCACCAACCAAGTCGTGAGCATTATTAAAGAATTGAGCGGAACGGGCATTACCCAAGTGGTCGTGACGCATGAAGTCGATTTCGCGAAGAAGATTGCTAGCCACGTTCTGTACCTAGAGAAAGGGTACATCGTTGAACACGGCACCAGCGATTCATTCGTTAATCCGCAGACACCTGAGTTTGCCGAGTATTTGACTCATTAAGTAAGTCTCTTATTAAAAGAAAGTTGACTCATTAGATTTAGCTAAACACAACATCAATTAAAACAATCAAATTATAAGAATGGCCACAGGCCGCTATTACACGTATTCGGAGTAACAAAATGAAAAAGATTCTACTAGCTTCACTTATCGGCCTTGCTTCTTTCAACGCAGCGGCTCAAGAAGAGATCAAATTCGCAATGGAAGCAACTTACGCACCATTCGAATACATGGATGAGAACAACCAAATCCAAGGTTTTGACGTAGACCTAGCAAACGCACTTTGTGAAGAGATGAAAGCGACATGTACTTTCCACAACCAAGCGTTCGATAGCTTGATCCCTGCACTTAAATTCAAACGTTACGATGCCGCTATTTCAGCAATGGACATCACTGAAGCGCGTCTTCAACAAGTGAACTTCTCTAACGCTTACTACGATAACTCTGCAGCATTCATCTCTTTTGAAGGCAAAGTAGCAGACCAAGCAGCACTAGAAGGTAAGCGTGTTGGTGTTCAAAACGGTTCTACTCACCAGAGCTTCCTACTTGAGCAAATGACTGGCGTTACAGCGGTACCTTACTCAAGCTACCAAGATGCATTCATCGACATGAAGAACGGTCGTATCGATTCTGTATTCGGTGACACAGCCGTTGTAGCAGAATGGTTCAAGAAAGAAGACAACCTAACGTACGTTGGCGACCAAGTAACAAACCAAGAGTACTTCGGTAACGGCTTTGGTATCGCAGTAAACAAGAGCAACCAAGAACTTGTAGACCAGCTTAACGTTGCACTTGCAGCAGTGAAAGCGAACGGCGAATACGACAAGATCTTCAACAAGTACTTCGGTAAGTAATTTATGGAATTAACGGGTTACTCTTTAGGGCTCGTCGAAGCAAGCTGGATGACAGTTCAGCTTGCATTCGTAAGCCTATTGGTTGGATTGGTTCTAGCAGTTTTGTTTGCAAGTGGTGAGATGTCTCGTCGTATTGCAATCAAATGGCCAACGACTGCATTTGTGACGATTGTTCGTGGTTTACCAGAAATTCTGGTCGTACTGTTTATCTACTTTGGTTCGACACAAGTTCTGTTCATGATCACTGGCGACTTCATAGAAGTGAGCCCGTTCTTATCTGGTGTTGTTGCACTGTCACTTATCTTTGCTTCTTACGCTTCGCAAACCTTGCGTGGTGCTTTGAAAGCAGTAAGCAAAGGGCAGAGAGAAGCAGCAAGCGCACTTGGTATTTCTCAGTCTCGTGCATTCTTTCGTATCGTATTACCTCAAGCGGTAAGACACGCGCTACCAGGGTTAACCAACCAATGGTTAGTGTTACTAAAAGACACTGCATTAGTCTCACTGATTGGCGTAACGGATTTGCTGAAACAAGCACAATTAACATCAGCGGCAACGCACGAAGCATTTACTTGGTACGCGACAGCAGCTGCAATCTACTTGGTCATCACTTTAATCACACAAAGATTGGTAAAAGTGATTGATGGTAAGTTCTCTATTCAAGGTTTGGGTAACAAAGGGGCAATGGCATGAATCAACAATACTTCTCTCAAATGCTTGAAGGTTTAGTGACCAGTCTTCAACTCACAGGCGCTTCATTGCTGGTTGGTTGTATCTTGTCACTGCTGATGACGGTAACGCTAATCCTAAGAATACCGGCGATTCACTGGTTAACACGTGGCATCATTACGCTGTTCACCGGCACACCATTGTTGGTTCAAATCTTCTTGGTGTATTACGGCCCGGGTCAGTTCGATTGGATTCGTGAAAGCTTCATGTGGACTTGGTTAAGCCAACCTTGGTTCTGTGCAATGTTAGCATTAGCATTGAACACCGCGGCATACAGCACGCTACTGTTCAGAGGCGCATTCAACGCGATTCCAGCAGGGCAGTGGGAAGCGTGTCGCGCACTTGGCATGGACAAAGTAGCAACGCTTAAAGTGTTACTGCCATACGCTTTACGCCGTGCCGTTCCAGCTTACTCGAACGAAGTGATTCTAGTCTTCAAAGGTACCTCACTGGCAAGCACCATCACCATCATGGATTTAATGGGCTACGCTCAGCGTATCAACGGCCAAACCTACGACACACTAACGGTGTTCGGTATTGCAGGTGCATCCTACCTAGCAGTAAACGGCATACTGACGCTGATCTTCCGCCAAGTAGAGAAGAAAGCCCTCGCATTCGAAGCGGCGTAAGCTAGCTACTCACAAGTCTAATTAACGTATAAAGCCTGCCATTTATGTTCGCATAGATGGCAGGCTTTTTTGTGTTTTGGGGTATGTGTGGAGCGCTGTATTTATATTCAGTTAGTCGGGGTTTTTACGAAAATCATACTATATGGAAATATTCTGCATTTTATCATTCAATGAGGCTATCTATGTTTTAAGTCACTGAATTGCAGTGATTAATCGTGGTAGAGTTCCGCCCATATGAAACTAGATAGAATAATTCTGTATTTAAATGAAGAATTTTTCTGTCTAATAGCTGTTAACTGTTTCGGTAGATTTGGAGGTTACTATTAGATTCTATATTTCCTTAGGTGCAATAGCATTTATTTCGTTGTGCGTAACCTTTGCAGCTCCAATCAGTGAGATTTTTAAGGGTGTTACTGCAATTCCTGCTGTCGGTGCGATGGTTGCGGCTCTGTATCAGCTTGTTCGTGATAACTCAGCTCATGAGCGGAACAAAGAGTTAAACCTACAAAAGCAAAATCTAGCTTTGGCGTCCTCATCTCATATGGCAAATGCAGTATTCGATAAACAAGCAGAGTTTTCAGACCAATATGTGAAACTCGTTTTAAAAGCATTCAATGAGCTTAGAACTAAAACTGACTACGATGAAGCTCATGCTTTTGCTGCTGACTTAACTATTCTTCGGTTAGAGTATATGAACTGGCTAACTGAAGAAATTGATAACAACCTCGAAGGTTTCGAAAGACAATTAAGAAAGCTTGGTGCTAATTCTCAATATATAAAAATGCCAAAAGGTGAAGGTACCGTTCAAGAGCATAGAGATAACGCAGCACGAGAAATGTTAGACATTCAATCAGCTTTTATTTATGTCCTTGAAAAATCGACACATGGTCATGATGCATCGTTGGTTACGTTATCGAAAAAAATGAGAGCAATTCTTGGTGTAGAAGAGTTGGCTCACCATAAAAACAAAATTTTAAAGCACAGCGGTAAAAACAGTTAACAAAGCATTTAAGAGTGATTCGCAACGCTTGGCAGTTTCGCTTCGCTCAAGTATAGCCAAGCGCCGCTCACACCTTAATGCGGCTACATGGATTCCCCCGGTTGTCAAACATCCGCTAAACTTATGTTGATGGGTTTTGGACTGCCGCTCTACATTCGGCCTACTTATCGACGATTCGCATACGTCGTGGCCCTGATGACTTGCGCGACTACGGTGCCTTATTCGTTAGATGACATCTAGTGTGTCCGCCGCATTAACAGGCTCTCCGCAAGTGGTCTTAACCTATCTCCATCATTAGCGTCTGCAATGACCCGGTGGGTTTAACTCTTTATGCTGCTTAGGTTTCTACTTAAGCAGCATAGTTTTCATATTCGGTTTGATTGTGTAAAAGCGACCATATAATTCGTGCGTTCTTCGCGGCAAGTGCCACTATCGCTCGGTTCATTCCTCTTCGTTCTAGAACGCCTCGACACCACTGACTTAGCTTATCTTGCTTGTCGCCAAGGTTGGCAATGACTGTCCTTGCCCCGTGAACTAATAGTGTTCGCAAGTATTTGTCGCCGTGTTTGGTTATCCGACCTAAGCGAGGCTTTCCTCCCGTCGAATATTGCTTTGGTACTAGTCCTAGCCAAGCAGAGAAATCACGGCTTTTATCAAATTGAGAACCATTGCCTATCGAAGCAAGTATCGCAGTAGCGGTTTGCGGTCCAATGCCACGAACCTTCATCACTCGTTGAACATTAGCGCTGACCTTAGCAAAAGACTCGAAGACTTGTTCAGTATCGGCGATACGTTGATTCAACTCTCCAAGGTGGTGATAAGCATTGGCAATCACCGTTCTTGCGAGATGTGGCAGTTCATTTTCTGCATCTTCAAGCATTAAGGGAACGTGTTTCATTAATGAAGAGTGGCCAACAGGAATGATTAATCCGAATTCAGAAAGCAGGGCACGCATGCGATTCATAAGCGCAGTGCGCTCGCGAACCCAATGTTCTCTCATTCTGTGTACCGATAAGATGGCTTGTTGCTCGGGGGATTTTACGGGTACAAAGCGAGTTGATGGTCGCTGAACAGCTTCGCATATGGCAACAGCATCATTAAGGTCGTTTTTTCCCTTAGTTCGATAAGGAATTACGTATTTAACGGCCATAATGCGGGCGTCGTGACCGAGTGTATTGAGTGTTCTTGCCCAATAATGTGCACCACCACACGCTTCAACGCCTATACGCATGAGTGGCATATTTGCTATTGTAGTCAGTAGTTTAGAGCGAGTTACTGACTTATGAAGTATGACCTTACCATTTTGGTCTACGGCATGAAGACTAAAGTGGTTTTTAGCTAGGTCGATACCGCAGAAATAAGAAAAATCAGACATGGTGCCTCCGGTGCAATTAAGTACCACATAAGTGTGGCAGATCCTCGGAAGGGGGAATCCATGTCATTCGTTATGTGTTTTTTGGCATTACGAAAAATTAAAAAAATTAGGTGTTAAATGATTGTTTTTGAAAAATATTCGGACAAGTTAGTTTTGTCATATAAGCCTGATGGACCATCTGAATGGATATTCCATGAAATAAATAACTCGGGTAGTGTGACCATATCAAAAACGTTTTCATTTTCAGAAAATGAGCTTCTAACTCAATATGATCCAGATGATGAATATGCAACTGTAAAATTTAAGGTGGCAGATAAAGAAAATGATTATTATCGTTTTTCTAAGGGCTTACTGTCGCTTGAACATGACTTATATATTCACGATTCAATTAAGTTTGAAAGAAAACTCTTTGTTGCAGAACGTGGAATATCTATCTTTAGAAAGATAGGTAGTTTAGTCGAACAGGAAATTTATATTGGTGGTGATGCTGAAAATTCAATACCGATTACAACCTACAAAGAACTAATCGCCGGTTTTCCAAATACTTATGAATTGAATAGATATTCCGAGGCAAGGATTAGTGGAATAATTTCATCATATCTAGAAACCAAAGAAGACTATGAATCAAAGTATCAGAGATACTTAAATAAAAAAGTAAGCCGAGTTGGTGATGACCTAAAACAGCAGCTTTCCCAGCTAGAGCTGTTTAAGTATCAGTCTATGCTAAATAAATTAAAACAAATGCTAGATGATGAAATTTCATATTCTGAAGCGCAATGGCAAAAAGAGTTGTTGGGAATAATATTATTATTGTACCCAAAATATATACATATTTTCGAAGAAGCCCCTGTAAGAGATACATACAGTAAAACTAATAGGAATATTGACTATCTTATGGTTGATTCCAGTGGAAATACTGACATCATCGAAATAAAAAAGCCTTTTGACCAATGTGTCGTTACTAAACGTACATATCGAGACAATTACATTCCACTTCGTGAATTGTCTGGTACAGTTATGCAGGTTGAGAAGTATATATTTTATCTAAATAAATGGGGGGTTAAGGGGGAAGAAAAACTTACCGAGTGCTATAAATCTGAATTGCCTGAAAATTTTAAAATCAGAATAACTAACCCGTGTGGAATGATCATCATGGGAAGAAGTGAAGGTCTTAGCCTTGAGCAATTGCAAGATTTTGAGGTTATTAAAAGGAAATATAAAAACATCATCGATATTCTGACATATGATGACCTATTGGAAAGGCTCGAGTTTATGATCGCCCAATGGTCTGGTATTGTTGAACAAAACACATAACAAATGCATCAACACGATTTGCTACACTCGGCGTTGTCAGTTTGCCTTTAGTTTCAGTGATTAAGGCAGTAAAATTCAGCTAGGTCTGCATAGTAGCAAACGTGTTATGCAGGCGTTATGTCCTTTTCGGGTTTTTGAGGTTCTATGAAAATAAGAAAAATGAGTTCACCTGACTTGCCAGCTTTGTATGATATTTACACTGACAAAGAGGTTGTGAACAACAATCGTTACTTGCCTGACATCAAAAGGGAAGAGTTCGACTCAATGTTCAATGACAGCCAGCTTAATTTTGTCGCGGTTGAAAGCGATGGAGAACTCTTGGGTCATTTGGCTATTAACTCAACGCCTAAGCCGAGGTTAAAGCACTCTGCATCTTTTGGTATTGCGGTCGCCAAAACTTCCCGAGGAAAGGGAGTGGGTCGTTTCTTAATGGAATACTTGCTGTCGTATTGTGATGAGCAGCTAAACTTGACGCGTTTAGAGTTAGAAGTGCATGCAAACAACGTTGCTGCGTTGGCTCTTTATAAATCCTTTGGCTTTGAAGTTGAGGGTACAAAGCGCAAGGCTGTGCTTGTTGAAGATAATCTAATAGACATCGTCATCATGTCGAGAGTACGGACATAACAAACAATTTAAGAGTGATTCAGCACGCTTGGCATTTTTGGTTTGGGTTAAGTTCGGTGATTATGGTGGTCAAATTGAGTGTCGTGGTCGCGTGCTTCACACCTTAATTGGGCGTTACAAGAGTACAAATATGATGTTTGATCAATCAAAGTTTAATGAATGGCAAACCTTGCGAAGTGCATTAAAGGTTGCAAAGAAAGAGAAAAATTTAGTAAAGATAATTGATGTCTGTGATGAAATCATAACTTTAGATCAGCAAGCTCCTTTCATTCAAATAATGACTCCGTTATTCCATAAAGAAAAAGGAACAGCTTGCTTTAAACTTGGCTATGAAAGCGAAGCACTTAATAGTTTTGAACTTTCAAAGGCTGGGTTCGTTGATTACCGAAAGAATAACCAGCTAAGTACTCCTGATGATTGGCTTAAGGACATAGCCGCTTTGGAAAAGAAAATCGCGAAACTATCGAAGTAATGCTAACAAACGACTATGGCGCCAATGATTAATTTTTGGCAGTGTTTTCATCCCACATGGCGCCATCTCTCAGCATAGAGTTAAGAGTCACAACCATCTTTCGAACACACGCGATTATTGCGACTTTCTTAGGCTTTCCGAACATAAGTTGCTTTGAATGCGGGGTTACTGTCTTATAAGTATGACCTTACCATTTTGGTCTACGGTATGAAGACTGAAGTGGTTTTTAGCTAGGTAAGTACTGCAGAAATAAGAATAATCAGGCATGGTGCCTCCGATGCATTTAAGTACCACATAAGTGTGGCAGAGCCTCGGAAGGGGAATCCGTGTCATTCATTATGTGACAAGCGTTAATCCATCGCTGGCGAAAGCACTCGATATCTCATATTGTTAGTGTGAAACTTCCCTTCATGAGGCTGCTATGACGAATCAACTTAGACAAAACAAAGACAATGCTATTGCTTTTTATAGAACTGCTTACATGGGTGATCCAGCAAAAGCAGTAGAGTTGTATGTTGGTGATGATTATATCCAGCACAACCCAGTTGTTGCTGATTGTAAGCAGGGCTTTATAGATTACTTTGAAGAAATGTCTCGGGACTATCCAAAAAAGGATATAGAGTTTTTGAGAATTATTGCTGAAGGTGATCAGGTAGCTTTGCATACAAGGCAAACATGGCCTGCTGGTGAAGAGTACGTAACGATGGACTTTTTCCGTTTCGATTCAAATGGAAAAATAGTCGAGCATTGGGATTCAATTCAAGTGGTCCCGAAAGAGTCAGCCAATAATAACTCGATGTTTTAATAGTCACATAACAAGGCGTTCAAGCCGACCTCTAACGCATGGCACTCTCGCTTCGCGAATTGTAGTGCCATCAGCGTTGTGGCGGCTTAACTTAGCCTTAGGCAAAAAGAAGAAATATTCAACAGAGGAAGTCATGGAAATAAGAGCTGCAAAACTTGAGGACATCAGTCAAATCGTAGAACTACAGAAATCTTGTCATGTATCTAACTTGGATGAATCTGATAAATGCGATGGTTTCTTAAATACAGTGATGGACGAAGTGCTTCTAACTCAAGTTATCGAGCAAGAGCAGGCTATATATGTTGCTGAACTCAACAATACGATAGTAGCGATGGCTGCTTGTGCTTCATGGAAGTTCTGGGAATGTTCAGAAGGACTCACTTCTGTGGCGAACAAGCTTGGTTCAGTGGTAGTTGGGTGTACCCAACTAAGCTCTTCTAATTCATACTTTTGGGGACCTGTCTGTGTGGGTAAGGCTTGTCGTGGTCAAGGTGTGTTTGAGAAGTTGTTTCGGTTTAGTTGTGAAGTAAGAAGTTCTAAATTTTCTTACGTTTACACGTACGTGCATAAAGACAATGCTCGTTCTTTTGCTGCTCATACCAATAAAGCAGGCTTTAAATATACAAAAGACTTCGTTCTCAATGGGCAAACTTTTCAGGAAATGGCGCGCGAAACGAAATTTGCCTAACAAGCGCTCAAGATGAATTCCCAACGCTTTGCAGTTTCGACTTACTTGGCTTTAAAGCGTTTATGTCACAGAGGGTTCGGCCATAACGTCACTCACACCTATACATAGTGTTGCTTTCTACGAGGGAATGAACATGAAACAAGGCATTTTCAAGAATCTGAAGCTGGCATTAGGTGTTGGTTTTGGTGTTGCCATTCATCAGTACTTTTTTATGACGGATGGTGCGTTTGATTTCTATCGGCCAATTGTGGCGTTTGCTTTTACGTTTGTAGTGAGCAGTATTGGTACACTTCTAAAAGAAAGATTCATGCGTAACAAGGAGACTAATGGGGCATCATGACTAAAATCTATTTCGTATGTGGCTTTATCGGTTCGGGTAAGACGACTTACTCTAAAGCGCTTGCAGAAAAGCATGGTGCCTTTCGTTTCTCGATTGATGAGTGGATGATTCCTTTGTACGGCGAGCATATGGAGCGTGAGGTTTTTGATAGCCGACTGGCTACGCTACAAGGTTTATTCAAAGACTCTGCAATGCAGCTCTTTTCCTTAGGTGTCCCGGTAATTTTTGACTTCGGTTTTTGGTGTAAATCAGACCGCGATTCTTTTACAAGCTGGGCATCAAACCGAGGTATGGACAGCGAAGTTCACTATCTTGATGTTCCGTTTGAGACTTGTAAGGAGAGGGCATTCAGCCGTAACTCGGAACTGAATGGTAAGTCTTATGAAGTGACGCCTGAAATGTTAGATCTGTTTTGGTCTTGGTTTGAGGTTCCCACTTCAAATGAAAATGTTGTTTGGGTTCAACAGGAAGCTCAATAAGGTATGTAGTCAGGCGCGAAGGTGAGTGGCGTTTTTGTTATCTAGCTTGTGTTCTAAGTCTCACGTTACATTGGGTTTATGAAAGTCTGAGTCGTCCATCGAATAGTAGTGTAATAAGGGCATTTCTCATGCCGTATTTTTGGTAATTAGTTCTTCCTGTCGATTATCGAATTTGTCCTAAACCCACTATTAAGGCAGGGAACCCAATGAATAGAACGCTATGGTTCGCACTCATTTCGCTTTTGTTTTCAATGACAATGGTATTTTGTACATACAGCTATGGAACAGAGAGCCATGTTGAAGTAATCACACTCACTTTAGTACTGTCGGGCCCTCTGATTTTTACCTTTGCGCTTGTTGTCATTTTTTGTGGCGCACCAGTCATTAACAGGCACAAGTTACTTGGAACCGTCGCAATTTGTGTGCATGGATTTACAGCCTCACTGCATGTGCTGTGGAACGGTTTTATGTTTGTCGATGTGATTAATAAACAAGGCTTAGGTCCGGGACAAGGTTATTCTGGTTTGATACTTTGGGTTGGTAGTATCAAGGCGATGCTACTTGGTTTGGTTGTGGGAATATGCCTGCATTACTTGCTACGATTATTTAGAAAGGCTGCAGTAAGATAACTGTTGGCTAGTTAGTGGGTTGTTCGTTGTCTATAGGAGTTGTCACTGTGTTTTATAGTAAGGAATTCAACAAGGGATTGCTGCTCATCCTGGTTGCGATAAGTGCTTTCATTGTCGTTACCTCGGATAATAACCCCGGGACATTAATCGCTCACGCCATCAATGGTTTAATTGCTTTGCTCTTTTTCTCCATGACAATTGAGGTCAAAGACAATGTACTAAGCTGGTATTTCGGCTTTGGTGTTTGGCGTAAGAATGTAGAAGTGTCAGACATTACAGAGACATCGTTCTATCAAAGCAAGTGGTATCAAGGTATTGGCATCCGAATGCTGAGCGATGGCTGGTTGTATAATGCATCGATAGGTTCAGCGTTGAAGTTAAGCCTAAGCAATGGAAAGCATGTTTACATTGGTTGTAAGGATACAGACGGTTTAAAGCTGGCCTTGAAAATCGCTAACGAACAGATAACTCAAAAGTGATTTACGAGGCTTGGCACTTTTTGTTTTAAGTTGGGCTAATGTTTAAGGTTCTATGCTTTAAGTGAGCTGCACTTTAATATCACAACAAATGAATCGGAGGTTCAATGGATCAAGCAATCAAAACACATTTCGACGAGTATCCCGATGATGTTCGATCTCGGCTTGAAGACTTGCGTGCATTAATTTTTTAACTTTGCTCTGATTTGGATTTAGGTGACGTCGAAGAGTCTCTGAAATGGGGCGAGCCGAGTTACAGCGTTAAGACGGGCAGTCCAATTCGAATCGATTGGAAATTGAAATCACCAAACAAGTATTACTTGTTCTTTAACTGCCAAACGAAGTTAATCGACACATTCAGAGAATTGCACGATGGCACATTGGTATTTCAAGGTAATCGGACAATCGTCTTGAACCTAACAGAACCACTTCCCAAAGCACCAATAAAGCAGTGCTTAGAGTTAGCCTTAACTTATCAACAACGAAAACATCTACCGCTTCTTGGCGCGTAATTCTTATGTGTTGTCATTATATTTCTTAAACAGGTTTTCTGTGTTCTAGCTATCACTCTTTAAAGTGCTAAGACTGTACCATCTTGATTAGTATCAAGAGGCTAGGGAATCTCTATAACCAACGCTGATTGTATTGCTTACCGTTTAAAAAGGTGTTCTATTCACCTTGTATTTCAAACTTAAAAGGAAGTTGTATGAATTTAGATAAAGCCAAGAAACGTATCGCAAAGCAGGTTAAAAAAGGCGACCACGGATACCCAAAAATCACGTTAGCGTATTACGGGGCGACCAAAGATCTCGCAACGGAAGTCGCAGTTCAATTTATGCTGGGTGAGAGCGATAGTGTCCAAGAAGAACGTTTTTCTTGTGAAACCGAAATCCGAGATAATGAGTTAATCCAAACGACGCTACTCAAGATAATCGAGCGCGCTAATGTTAACTCAGTGATTGAGGTTGAAGGCGTAACTGTTCTTTAGTTTGCTTTGGCCGGGAAACGAAACCAACACGAGAACTCAGGTGTATAATCCACATTTTTATCGAATTAGGCAGGACACATGGCGATCTCGTTTGAAACTCAAAGACTAAAAGTAGAGGAAGTTGCAGGTGAACTTACTGTTCTTGAACGTTCGGCTCTACTTGAGCGAGTACCTGGCATTCTAACCCCATCAGTTGTTGAAAACCTGCCACCATATTTTCACGGTATTGTGTCACGTGAACTGGCTGAAATTTGGCTCGATCGAATGTTGTCGGAGAGCCACTTACTTCAAGTGAAATACAACGATAATCAATTGATTGGTTTTCTGTTCGCTTATGTAGAAGACGAAAGTGATGCTCATATTGGCTACTTGCTTGCAGAAGAGTTCTGGGGCAAAGGTTTAGCAAGTGAGTTACTGAAGAGTTTCATCACAGAAGTCGCTAAAACGGAGTCATGGTCAACACTGATTAGCGGTGTCGATCGTTCAAACATAGCCTCTGCAAACTTACTTAAGAAGCTAGGTTTTGTTGAGCATGCCTCTGACGAAAGTGCAGTGGTTTTCTTTGAATATAAGCTTTCTCGTTTTAACTCTTAATTCTCAGTTCTCAATTTCTAACCCCTAACTCAAGCCATATCTGCGTTTTACATTCATTCCCAATGCTTAAGATCACCAGTTTGATTCAACTTTAGTGTTTACGGCACCATATTTTAGGTAAAGTGGTCGCGTTGCCTACTATTGAGTGCCGCGTTATTCGCGAGAAAAGAAGGTTATATGGAAAATATTAGAAAAGCCCAAGCATCTGATTTAGGGTCAACAAGAGCTAGCGAGAGACACAATCAATGCGTGTTACCGTTCATTTTTGGGCGATGAAGGCGTGGATTGGCTCATCAACAGTGGTGAGTCAGATAAAGAAGTTGAGAAACAACTCTCAAATTGTGTCGTGCTTGAATCAAATAATCAGATTCAAGGTTATTGTGCGTTTGAAAATGACTTCGTACATATCTTAATGGTTTCCCCGAACATTCAACGTTCAGGCTTTGGTGCGACTCTTCTCAAGCATGTTGAGAACGAGATGAGCACATTTGGCCATCAACATTATCGTCTTGAAACATTCAAAGGTAATGAGCAAGCGATTAAGTTTTATCTGAAAAATGGTTGGTCGATTGATAGGGAAGAAACCGACGAAGAGTTTGGATTTGTTAGGGTTTACTTGAGTAAGAACGCCTAACAAAACGTTGCTTATTATTCATAATTTATCAAGGAAGAAACATTATGAAATTAGCTCAGTTAAATATCGCTCTGGCAAAATACCCGTTAGATGCGCCGGAAATAAAAGAGTTTGTCGATAACTTAGAGTTGGTTAATGGAATCGCAGAAAGCAGTGAAGGGTTTGTTTGGCGTCTGAAAGATGAATCTGGGGACGCCACCAACATCCAAGCTTTCGATGATCCTAATATGATTGTGAACATGTCGGTGTGGGACTCTGTGGATTCGTTAAAGAACTTCATGTTCCGCACACATCACCGTGATTTCATGCGCCGAAAGGGGGGTTGGTTTCATCGTTTACCTGAAGATACTTATGTTCTTTGGTGGATCGAAGAAGACCATATTCCGACACTGGAAGAAGCGATAGAGCGACTTGAACACCTCAGAGAAATCGGTGATACGCCATATGCCTTCACTTTTAAAACCAATTTTACAGAGTCAGAAGCGCCAAAGTAGCATTTGTCTAACCAGTGTTATGTTCCATTGAAACTAAAATAGGGGCATCTGTGGTGTGTGGGAGCTCTTGACGCTGGATGGATCATCGACAGCTTGATAGTACTCAACCCAAACCTTATTGCTTCTAGGAAACTCTCGTTTCAATACTTTCTTAACGTGTTTTCGAGTGTTTGCTACATCACCAGTAAATGTATGGTTGTGATAACCCGCTTCAATGATCTGAAATTGCGTGTCACTAAGGCAATAAAGCAGAAAGCCACGGTCTCTTTTGTAGGTTTTAAAATGCACGGCTTCTTTAGGTTGTAAGCACTTCAGATGCTTTTCGACTAACGTTAGTACTTGGGATATATGAATCATGTGTCGCTCACTCTTGTAGTGAATGAGACAAGGTTATCAAACAGATAAGCTTCGGAAATATCAAAAAATACTGAACATGCGTTTAGTGAAGGCTTGGTCTGTTGGGCGTAAGTGGTGACGGGGTTAAGCGTTAACAGAGCTAAGGTATTAGCAAAGCTTAAGTATTAACAGTGTATTCTCATTTAAACAGATAAAGGTAAGTTGTGATTGAATTTAAAACGGTCGGTCTTTTTGTACTTACGGCGGTCGCCGAGATTGTAGGGTGTTATCTACCTTATCTTTGGTTGAGAGAAGACAAGAGCATTTGGTTATTGATTCCTGCTGCGATAAGCCTCGCGTTATTTGCTTGGTTATTGACGCTTCATCCTACCGCGACAGGGCGTGTTTATGCGGCCTATGGCGGTGTGTATATTTCTGTTGCCCTAATATGGTTGTGGCTTGTTGATGGCGAAAAGCCGACAACGTGGGATCTGGTGGGTGGCTCGGTTGCACTACTCGGTATGGCGATTATTATGTTTGGCCCTCGAAACGCGTAGTGCATGCATTGAGATGACAGGAAGAGAATAAACCATGGAAAAGGTTGATTGGCACAAGAATCAGATTGATGACAGTACCGTCATAACGGACAGCTACAAAACGACTCAGAACGTGCGTCGATATTTTAAGTCCAAGCTTGGCGAAGAGTTTAAATTTGACCGTGATTTTATGCAGTGGATGAACAATGCGACAGGATTGACTATGGGTGATGCCTTACAAGAGTGGGCGAAGCGTAACGATACAAAGTAATGGATTATCTTGCTGGTAAACTTATTTACCAGCTAATCAGTTCACAAAAATACCGCCGTAATCAACGGCGGTATTTTTTATTACGCTTATCGCATTATTCAATAGATAACGAAGAGCAGTTAGCCTAGTTTACGCGGGCTAATTCAACAGTCTGCGTTTCATTCGCGACTTTCCAATCGCCACCTAACGCTTTATACACCGCAATCGTGGTGTTGGCGGTTTGAAGCTTGGCGGCCACTTGGCGATCTTGCATCGCTTTTTGTTGTCTTTGTGCGTCTAACACCGACAAGTAATCGACTAGGCCGGCTTTATAGAGTGACTTTGCTTTGCTCACTGCGTTATCGACGGCGAGAGTGGCTTCATCGATGCGCTTTTGGTTCTCTTGGCTACGGCCATAGGCAAACAAGCTTGAATCGACTTCTGCAAAGGCGCTGTCTACCGAGTGTTGGTAGTTAAGCGCTGCAGAACGGAACCTTGCTTCGTTCATTTCCACCATGGCTTCGCCTCGGCCACCATCGAATACATTCCAACTGATGCCTGCAGAGGCCGCCCAGCCGAATGAGTCGCTACTGAATAGGTCATCAAAACTTCCTGCCGTCACACCTGGTGAGCCCGTTAGGAAGAATTTTGGATAGCGATTGGCAATGCTTGCGCCGAGTTCTTCGTTAATGGCTGCCATTTCTCGTTCTGCAATTCGGATGTCTGGGCGTTGTTCTAACAAGTCAGAAGGTAAGCCTGTCGGAATCACATCGTTCATTCGCGGCAAGGTAAATTCACCCGCTAAACGTTGGTTCACGTTCGTAAGTGATTCACCTAACAACACTGCCATACGTTGTTTATGTACTTGCTCTGCGATTTCAAGTTGAGGAACAATGGATTCAGTCGCGGCAAGCATGGCTTTGGCTTGAGCAAGGTCTAACTCAGAGCCGTAGCCGCTGCGAACCACTTTGGTGACCAGTTCTAAAGTCTGCTTTTGGTCGGCAATGTTCTCTAGTGCGATCGCCTTTCGCTCTTGCGCGCCTCGATATTGCAGGTAGTTGTGAATAACATCGGCAGTGATCAAGGTGTTCAAACCCGATTGAAAGATCTCGGCTTGTTCCACTCTAATTGTTGCCGCGTTGGATTGCTTATCGATACGTCCAAACAAGTCCATTTCCCACGCGATGCTTGCACCTAAGAACCCACCATCGTGTTGTGCTTCAAGCAACGACATACCTGTGGTCGATTCAACCGCATCAGAAGCCCCAAATACCGGGCCGAGTAGGGAGTCGTTCTCGCTCAATTGGTAGTTGTAATAACCGCCACCGACATTGATGGTCGGAACTTTGAATGACTCCACAACGCTCTTATATGAGTTCGCCATGTTGATTCGCTCGGCGGCCAGTTTAAGTGGGATGTTCTGGTTTTGAACATCGGCCACTAACTGATTGAGCGTCGGGTCATTGAACTGTGTCCACCAATGATTGTGCTTCTCGTTTTGGCTCACTCCGTCTTGGTTCACATCACCTTGGCTATATAAGAAGGTCTCAGCCATGGTGGTTTGAGGTTCTTCGTAATCGGGGCCAAGCGCACAACCTGTCAGCAACAAGGCAAGAGCAATAGGAGCCACTTTAAACTTCGTTAATGGATACATGTTTATTGCTCCTTGTTGAATGAGGTTGTAGTGCCGCTGTTTGTAGACTGAGGTGTTGCATCAAGCACGATCACTGCGTCTTTGATGGCTTCTTCTACCGTTTTCTTTTGTTCGGTTCGATAGAAAAGCTTGTACAGCGCAGGCATTACAAACAGAGACAACACGGTTGCTGCAGCCAAACCACCGATAATGGTTGCCGCCATCTGGTCAAATAGCAGGTCACTAAGCAGCGGGATCATACCAAGTGCTGTGGTGAGCGCGCCCATTGAGATCGCCATTGTGCGGTTCACGGTTGCTTCTTTGATTGCATCAGACAGTGAGCGACCGTTTTTACGTTCAAGCTCGATTTGGTCCATCAATACAATGCCGTTCTTGATGATCATACCGGTCAAGGTTACCGCGCCAATCAATGCCATGAATCCGAATGGTTTATCCAACAGCAATAAGCTGAATGTTGCACCCGTCGCCGCAAGCGGTAGGGTGGTAAAGATGATGACTGGCTGTTTGAAGCCGTTAAACATCGCCACTAAGATAATCACCATCAACAACATTGCTTTAGGTAGCTGCTTAAGAATATCGCTGACGGCTTTGTGCTCGTCGTAATATTCGCCGCCCCATTCCAAGTGGTAACCATCTGGAAGGTGGATGGATTCAATTTGTTCTTTAACCGAGTTTCTTACCGCTGCAGGAGTGGTGTAACGACCAACGCCAGCTTGTGCAGTGATGGTTTTTACGCGGTCACGACGCCAAATCATGGTCTCTTCACTGGTCAGCTCAAAGCCATCAATGACTTGACCCAGTGGAACGCTGTGAATGCCTAACAGAGAGCGAACCGGCAGAGTTTCTAGCGACTGAATTGAGCTTTCTGTGCCACGCAGTTGAATCGTCACCAGTTCGTCGTTTAAGTTCATACGACCCAATGGCATGCCTTCTGACGCGCGTTTCATCGCGAATGCAATGTCGGCACGGTTAATACCGGCTAGACGCATCTTGTCTTGGTTAATGACAGGTTCTAAAACCTTGCTCTTTTGTCGCCAATCGTCACGCACGTATTTGGTGTCTGGGTGTCGAGCAAAGATCGCTTTAGCTTGCTCTGACAAGCCGTGAAGCACCTCGACATCTGGGCCGGAGAAACGTGCTTCAACACTGAATTTATCGGCAGTCGCCAGTTTTAAGCTTCTAAAACGAGGATCGGCGTTTGGAAACTCTTCCATTAACCATTTGTCACCACGCGCAATCAGCGGGCTGAGTGACGGGAAATCGGTCGCGTTAATCAAGATCTGACCGTATGCAGGGTCAAACGGTTCTGGTTCAATGGTTACTGAGAAGCGGGGAGCACCCGCGCCAACGTATGTTGAGATACTGTCGACTTCCGGCTGTTCTAACAACCACTGTTCGATGCGCTTCATGTCCTCTGAGGTTTGTTCAACCTTCGCACCATTCGGTAGCCAGTAATCTAGAAACAGGATGGGCCTGTCAGCTTGTGGAATGAAGTTAACCGCGATGCTCGGCACAGCCAATGCCGTCACTAATATCAACGGAATAAGCCCCGTCAGTGCTTTGAGTGGGTTATCTACCGTCCAGTTTACGCTCTTACGGTATAAGCTCACTTTAGTGTTGTCAGCTTGTTTGCTTGGCTTGATAAAGAACCAACACATCAAGGCCGTGAAGGTCATAGCTACAAGCCAAGACAATAACAGTGAGGAGGCGATGATAAGGAATACCGAGCTTGCGAACTCAGCCGCATCGGTTTTTGAAAAAATAACAGGGCTTGCACCCATGATAGCGATAACTGTCGCGCCAAAGAGCGGTGTTGCTGTCTCTTTAACAGAATCAATTGCGGCTTTAGTACGGTCGACGCCTTTGTTGATTTTCACAATCATCATATCGGTGATGACAATCGCGTTATCCACTAACATGCCGAGCGCAAGAATGAACGTACCTAGTGAAACTCGGTGTAAATCAATTGACGTGATGTTCATGTAGATAAGCGTCAGCAAGATAGTCAGCAGTAAGCTTGAGCCGACGATGGTCGCGCTTTTTAGTCCCATGAATATCGATAGGACGATGAACACAATCGCGACACTTTCTAGCAAGTTTTGTACGAAGTTGTCGATCGATTTCTGAACTTCTTCCGGCTGGTTTGCTACCGTCGAGATATCAACGCCTAACGGCAGAGTTGCTTGGAAATCGCTGACGATCTGATTGATTTCATCGCCAAGCGATACCACGTTAACGCCGGTCACTGGGCTCATCGCTAGCGTGACCGCAGGTACGCCGTTGTAGCGGTTTTCCGTCATCATTGGCTCTTGGTAGCCCATGGTGATGTCTGCGATATCGCCCAAACGGATTAAGCTGGTTCCGAATTCACTCACGCCGCCTTTAATCATCAGGTTTTTGATGTCGTCTAATGAACCAAACTCGCTCGACTGTTGAACGCGAATACGTTCAGTGCCCGCTGAAAATTTGCCCGCATCAAAGGTCATGTTCTGAGTATTTAGCTGTGACCAAACTTGTGTGATAGATAAACCGTATTGCGCCAATCTTTCATCTGGGATATCGATATGAACAACACGTGGCTGAACACCGTGTAACTCAATCTTCTTAATGCCATCGACGGTTTTAATTCTACGTTGGAGTTCTTCTGCGTAACGTCTTAGCTCAGCAGGCGAAGCATCCTTACTGTGGATAGAGAAAAGCATGCCGTAGACTTCAGAAAACTCATCCTGCACGACGCTGATCTGCGCCGTCGAAGGCAGTAACAGCTTCATGTCTGACACTTTACGACGCAACAAGTCCCACTCTTGTGGTAGTGCTTTTGAATTAAGAGACTCTTTAAGGTCAACAAACACCATCGACATACCCGGACGAGACAGTGAACGCAGTCGGTTTAATGACCCCATCTCTTGCAGTTTAGTTTCGACGGTATCAGTAACTTGCTGTTCCACTTCTTCCGCAGAAGCACCGGGGTAGAGCGTTACTACGACGGCCGTTTTGATGGTGAAGCTTGGATCTTCGAGCTTGCCAAGATCAAAGTAAGAAAACAGGCCTGCGATAACACTCAATGCAGTGAAAAACAGGATGAAGGTGCGTTGTTTGATCGCAAAATCAGCTAGATTCATTATGATTTACCTACAGACTCTTAACTTGAATATCAGAGAAGTGTTGGCCTTCCATGACGTACTGAGCACCACTCACCACGACGAAATCGCCATCGTTGAGCGTTGATTCAACACACACGGTATTTTGGGACATCGAAACCACGTCCACAGTCACGCCATGAGCTTGCTCGTTTCGAACGGTGAATACTTGCTCGATACCCGCTTGGTTGACGATCGCTGAATACGGTAAGCAGAAATTATCGGTTGGTTCGCCAAGTTGAGTCGTCAGTGTGACGGCTTTCCCTGGCAACACAGATTTGTCGGCTGACTCTACATGGTAAGTCACTGCGTAGGTCTGCTTAATAGGGTGAGGGGACGTGGCAATTTCAGTGGCGTGCCCAATCATTTTTTCCTCTGAGCCATACCAGTTGATTCCAGCGATTTGATTCGGTTTGAATTCATGAATCAAGTTTTCTGGGACTTGGATTTTAACTTCAAGCTGATCAGGGTTGTGGATGGTGAAAACTGAAATACCCGGCAGGACTTGTTCAAACTGATCGAAGTTAGATGCCGCTACAACGCCGTCGAATGGCGCAAGCAGTTGGGTATAACGAATTGAATCTTTTGCGCGGCCTATGTTCTGTTCAACCACTTTAACTGCGGCTTCACTTCTTTCATAACCACTGATTGCACGGTCCAGATTAACATCAGCAATCGCGTTGTCAGCAATGGCTTGTTTCACTCGAGCAAGTTCAGTCTTAGCTAGCTTGTGTGCGGATTTTGCTTCAAGAGAACGGGCTTGTAACTCTTCCAACGCCACTTGGTAATCGTGCGGGTCGAGTTGTGCCAATGGTTGGCCTTTCTTAACTGTATCGCCAACAGAGACCATCATGTTTTGAATAGTGCCGGGTACACGAAACGCGACGCCAGCCGTTTCTGATGACTGCAATTTGCCCGTGAACGATTTTTCAACTTGATGAGAGAGAGGCTCAAGTTGAATAACTTGAATCGGACGCGTTTGTTTTTGAGCTGTCGTCGCCTCAGAGTCATTACAGCCAAACAGAGCAGTTAGGCTTAGTGCAATGACTGTGTATTTAAAGATAGGTGTCTGTTGAAAGATAGACGAACGCTGCAAAACAGATGAATGTTGAGATATAGGCTTCATGGATTACTCCTGTCAATTTATGGAGCAATTCTATCTTTCAGTTTTGTTTAGATAATCTAGTCTATTCGCGAAACACTGTCATGATATTCGTTACAATAACTAAAGATTTGGAAGTTCTTGTAATAGAAAATCAATCAAAAGTTGAGCAGAATGACTCAGCGCTTTGCGTTGAGGGTAGAGTAGCCATGCTTCTTCTTGTTGAAGGTTCTGGTCAGGGAACAGGTTAATCAAAGTTCCGTCTTTGAGTTGTTGTCTTACCAAGAGTTCCGGCAGTAATGCGATGCCTCTGTGACGTGTCGCACCACCGATCACGAAGCCGATACTGTCACTCACCACCGAAGGTTCGACCTTGATGATGTGGTCTTTGATGTCCCACTGCTTGTCGATGTCACCACTTGGCCATCGAAAACACACAAAGGGGTAGTTGGTGAGCTCTCTTAAGCTTGAAGGCGTGCCTTCTTTCTCTAGAAATTCAGGGCTGGCGACAAAAACACGCTGCAAAATCATTACCTTGCGTGCCACTACGTTCGCGTCACTCAACGTACCACCGTGCATTGCGAGATCTAACCCTTGTCGGTACATATCGACAAAACCATTGCTGATCGTACGAATATCAAGCTCGATCTTTGGGTACATATCTTGGAATTTAAACAACGTCGATTGCATGATGTCGCTGGTTTCTGGCAGCAGCCCAATCTTAACTTGCCCGTGTGCAACTTCTGATAGGTTGGAGGCGATATGGTTCGCTTTGTCGAGCGCACTTAACGCATTGAGGAGCTCTTTATAATAAAGCTCACCAGATTTCGTTAAGGAAAGGCTGCGCGTGGTTCTAAAGAACAGTTGAATACCCAGAGACTTCTCAAGGTCGTTAATTCTGCGGCTAACATTAGCGCGGGGAAGGTCAAGTGCATTGGCAGCGGCAGTAAAACTACCCAGTTCGACAACGGTGGTAAACAGCTTAAGATCTTCGATTTTCATAACAACGGCATTTAATCGTTTTTAGAACAGTATGTTGGCATCGTATACCAATTGGATTTTAAAATCGAAGCGTTCTTTAGGTTGGCTTGTTTTGAGGCAGTAAAAAGCCAGCCGATAAATCATTATCAAAGCTGGCTTTGTGTTCACATCGGACAAGACTGCTCTATTTACCACCTTGGACTAAGCAGCTTGTTCTTTCACCCTGGACCATATTGGTTTAGCGACCTCGACCATCTACCATTACGATGATGGTTTTAGAAATGATGCTCAGATCAGCGGCAATCCAAGACTTAACAGAACATAGGCTTAGTGCATAACTGTGGTCAAATCCCACTTTGCGACGTACATCATCAATACAGGTGTCGTAACCTTGATTCACTTGTGCAAGCCCTGTAATACCAGGCATTACACCGTATGTACGGTCAGCAAAGTAAGGGATTTCATTCTCTAGTTTGGTGTAAAAAGTAGGGCGTTCAGGACGTGGGCCAATTAGAGACATTTCACCTTTCAATACATTGATCAGTTGTGGCAGCTCATCAAGACGCGTCTTTCTCAAAAAGCGGCCAACGGGCGTGATTCGTGGGTCATTCGCGGTAGCCCAAACTGCACCAGAGCGAGTTTCTGCATCTTCGTACATGCTACGGAATTTCATGATCTCAAAGATTTCCATTTTCTCCGGTGTCGATTTACCAACACGCAGTTGACGGTAGAAAATAGGGCCACGAGAAGTGAGTGCAATCGCCATCGCAATCAACGGAAATACGGGCGCTAGCAAAATCAAAGCAATCAGTGAGCTTACAAAATCGAAAGTACGTTTAGCACGTGAGATTTTGTATTGGTATAGGTTTTGGGTAGATAGCTGTTCAATGTTCATCATAATAAGTCCTTAATGATTCGCTCGTGTCCAAGGTGAGTTTTCTAGTCCGATTAGGTAACGAATGCCACCAATGAAGTTGGCATAATGTCCAACTATCAAATAAGAGATTAATGAAATAGGTTTGTTTACTAGACGCTTTGGCAAGATGCAGCCAAGGACGCCAATGGTATAAACGGCAACTTGAGCCCATAACAGCGCTTCAAATACCAAGTAGTTGCTAAGTAAGATTGAGCACACTAAGCACACAATCATTAAATATGGAGTGAGTAGGCGAAGTCCTTTTCCTGAAAAGAACGCAAACGCGATGCCTTTGAATTTCGGGCTGAACAAGCCAAATAATCGAATCGCTTGTTGCATGTTGCCCGCTGAGATACGAAGTCTTCTTTTAAAGTCTGTTTCTAGGTTCGATTCCTCTAGCTCTAATGCCACCATTTGGGTTTCGTATTCTGCGATGTAACCTTGTTTAACGATTTGCATCGGTAAGATGAAATCATCATTAATAGTGTTGAGTGGAAGCAGTTCAAAAAGGTGTGTTCTAAATAAGTAAAAAGCGCCATGGGAACCCAAGCTAGAACCTAATGAAGCCTCTGACTCTTTAACCGCGGTTTGGTACTGCCAATACGTGTTTTCGCCTTCATTGCCTGTTGGACAAAGTTGATAGGTTGCGTTTACCACTCCAACCTTGTCACTTTCAAAATGAGCGGCGGCTATAAGCAAAGCATCCAATGAAATAAGAGCAGAAACATCACTCATCGCTGTAATATCACTGGTTATACGTGTCACTTCTTCATTAACAACCGCGACTTTACCTCGGTTTAATTTATGGTCATGTATCTCAAAATAAACATCACTGCACATTGCTTCTTGGATGGTCATTTGAGCAATTGCGACCGTGTTATCGGTACAACCATCGCAAGCGATAATGACTTCCAACTTCTTTTTTGGGTAATCGAGTGAAGCAAGGTTACGAATCTTGTCTGCGATCCACTGTTCTTCGTTAAATGCAGGAACAAGAACGGTGATGGTCGGTAACGTACAATCTTGCTGCTCATCTTTGTAACAACGATGACTCTCTTCAACTTGACGTGCTGGGTGGCTTTTAGCATACCAACGCAGTAACAAAGGGTAGGCTGCGTGATGATAGACAATCAACGCGCCTGAAAACAAACAAAGTCCCGCAAGTAACCAATCGATCATGCGTAAGCTCCTTCTGAGATATCGTTGTAAGACGAAACCATTTTGATGATGTCGAAGTTCTCAAGAACGTAGTGTCGAGGTGATAAAAAGCGTTCATTTTGAGTCTCTAACAAGGCATTGGCTAACCCTGTAATGCTGCCTTTTTTAACGAGTGTTCCGCTTATAGGGCACAAGGTTTCATCGACGGCACCAACGTCCATTGCGACAGTGGGAATATTGCATGCTTGAGCTTCGAGTGTAGAAAGCGGCAGCCCTTCGTGGCGTGAAGGTAGGCAGAAGGTATCCAACGCTCCGTAAAACGTGGTCATATCTTCAACTAGGCCAAGAAAGACGACTCGGTCACTCAGATTCAACCGGCTAGTAAGTTGCTCTAGTTGATTGCGTTTAGTTCCGACGCCAGCCAATACGACAACCATGTTTTCAGGTAAAAGAGTCAGTGCTTTAATAAGTTGGTCTTGGCCTTTGACATGTTCTAGTCGACCTGCACAACCGATGATGTGTTTGTCTGTCGGCAGGTTTAGGCTTGCTCTCGCTTGGTCTTTCGACATTGGCTTAAACTTCTCACAATCGACGCCATTTTTGATGGTAATGATGTTCTCATAAGAAAAAGCAGTGCGTAGTTGGTTATAAACACGTGTCGCGTCGGCAACTAACGTTGGTTGAGCAGCTTTTAAAGCAAGCGCTTGTAATCGACGACGTTTGTTGTTTTTCAGATGCCAAGCGTCATGTTCGGTATGGATTCGAGTTGGAACCCCTGTTACGCGAGCGGCATAACCAGCGTATAACAATGGGCCTATATGATGGGTATGAACAACATCAGGGCGAATCGCATTGAAGGCTTTAATTAGCTTAATAATGATATTGAATTGTACGCCTGGTGCTTTATCCAAAAACACGATTTGCTCTTTGTATGGCTCTAGCTTCGGCCAGTTGTTTATAGATTCTTGTTTTGTACCTTCTAAACTGACAATCAACACTTGGTCTGTTGGTTTAGCAAGGCGCAGCAAATCCAGAGTTAGGGTTTCTAATCCACCCGGTGCAAGGTGCTGAACAACGTGTATGATCTTTTTGCCATGCTTCGTTAAATACGTATTCATAATTTGGCCCCTGCCTTTATAATTCTTGTTTCGCCTTTCTGACGTTTCTCTTGAAGTAAATTCTTTAAAACGTTTAACTACACAAGGAGATTGCAGGAGTTGTGCCAATTAAATAGTCTCTATTTTTCAGGCATTTAGATTATTCAATTCCAGGGAGGTTTTCATTTCTCAAAATGGGAATCAAAACAAAATACGATTGAATGGCAGTTTGAATCATAGGGCTTGGGTAAATCGAAAGTAGCATTAGAACTTGGGGCCTTATAAAAGAAAAACGCCAAGCGAGTGTTGGCGTTTAGTACTTGGAAACTAGAAAGCTAGGAAGCACGAAGTTAGGAAATTAGAAAGCTGTGAAGCTAGCAATTCAAAAATGGCTTTGAGGTTGACTAGCTCATTTTAGGGATCACCGTAATCACTGGGACGCCTAAGATCTCTTCGATTTCGTCTTTACGTTTGATTGAAGAGTCAAACAGTTCAAACAACACAGCTAAGCCAACACCCAATCCGATACCTGCAACGAATCCAGCCAGAATAAAGACAAAAGTCGGCATGTTAGATTTGATACTCGGTGTGAAAGGCAAATCAATAATCTTCACACGTTTGTTTTGCTCGAATACACCAAGCGAACCCGTTAGCTGAGCCATTTCATAACGTTCTGTCAGTTCATCATATAGTTGACGTTTGATTTCAACTTGACGTTTAAGGCGGTACATCTCTTTTGCATTTTCGCCGAAGTTATTGGCCTTATGTTCTAATTCGAAAATCATAGTACGAAGGCTTTTGGTCTCTTCGGTTAAAGACTCAAAGCGAGCACGAACCAGCTGTAGGCTGTGTAATTGAGTGACCAGAAGAGGTTGGGTATCAGAAAGTTTGTTCAGTGTCGTGCTACTTGCGATGTCCCAAAGCTGGTCGCTGTTCATCGTTGGCTGGGTTACCTCGAGTAAACTCTTACGTTCATTCTCTAATCTGTCTAGCTCACGCACTTTAGCTTGCACAGCACTGTGTTTATCTGTGTATTTTGCTTGTAACAAGGTTAGATCGCTTCGAATGTCGATGATCTGGTCTTCTAATTTACCTATCACAGGGTTGGTTCGTGAAAGTTGTTGGTCGATTGACCCTAAACTTTTTTCGACACCCGATAACTCTGCCTCTTTTTCCGCCAGTGTTTGTTTGAGTGACGCTAAGCGATTCAAACTTTGACTTTGTACCTCAGGTGTCGACTGGACGTTTTCGTTCATGTACAAGGCTAAAGCTTCTTCCGCTTCTTCAAGTTCCACACTCCGTTTGTCGATATGAATTTTTAAGAAGTTACTTGAGTCTTCAATTGATGAACGTTCCGGCGCGAGCAACTGTTCAATGAAATGTTCACTTACCGAGCGCAGCGTCGCTTCCATTCCATTTGGTGTGTTCGACGTTAGACTTATCTTTAGAAAATCTTTTCCAAGCTGAGTCACCGATAAACGCTGAGACAGGTCTGTAATGATCTCTTGTTTCTTAATTTCAGGCATATCTGGCGTGGTTAGTTGCAGTTCATCAGCGACTGAGTAAAGCACATGTCGACTGTGAAGCAGTGTTCTCAATGCATTAAGTCGGTCTTTGAGCATGGTCGAAACGGCGATGTCTTCCAAGAATGGATTCATCTTGGCCGTTTCTTGAATCAACATACTGGTATGCGCGTCATATTTAGTAGGAGCCAACTTGCTCACACCAAAGCCTACAAAGGGCAAAATAAGCATTGGAAGAACGATAACGTAGCGTTGGCGCCACATCGCATTGATGATAACTAATAACCGCAATTTCAGATTATTCATAATAGCTCCAACATCCAATGTACGAAGTTACCACGGTTTTGCCAGCTGTCTTGTTCGACGACAGAGATAGGTGAATCGTTCAGTTGGCGTGCATGATCAAGCGCCCAAATCATTTGGTTCGCACTACCAACAGTCGTTACGTGCTCTTGATATGGAACCAAAGCAGGGAACGGTGTTGTGATAATGGGTGTGCCAGCCGCAAGGTATTCCATTAGTTTGAGTGGGCTACAAGCTCGGATCTGCTCGTTATCAACAAACGGCAGCAAGCTCACATCCCAGTGTTGAGAATAGCTTGGCAGCGTGTGGTGTGGACGTGGGCCAAGGTAATGTACGTTACTCAACTTAGGCAGCATGAGCGTATCAAGCTCGTTTGGGCCAATGAAAACAAAGTCCCATTCCGGCATCGCATTCGCAACTTGACCAATCATTTCATAATCCAGCCATTTAGAAAGGCTGCCATAAAAACCAGCAATAGGGCGGTGGTTGCTTGGTAAATCATTCGCTCTGGGTGCGGGTGTTGAAAATAGGTCTACGTCGACGCCGTGTGGTAGCAAGTGCGCTTTATGTTTTGGAAATTTATCCATCAATTTTTTGCTAGCCGCGAATATAAGCGTCGCTTTATCGATTAACTCTGATTCGTGCTGTGCAACGGTGTCATGATCAACACCAGCCAACGCGCTAAAATCATCACCGCAGTAATAAACCACAGATGACTCGCCTAAGTGTCCGCACAAATCAACAGCGGTTGGAAGAGAAGTCCATAGGATAGGCGCGTTCAGATTAAGCTCCGCAATAATCGGTTTTAGTTGGTGCAACATCATTTGCTGAGCCAACTTTCTAGAAAATTTAGAAGCAGGCGCAGGGATTGTCTTTAAGTTAACGATAGTAATGTTGTCGTGTCCCTCAGAGTCGAGCATGTTTTGAGTAACGGCTTTGGTTTTACCAAACAACTTGTTGAACGCTCGGCTGGCATCTTTAGCGGACAGCTTCGGTTGTCTTAGGCCAATAGAGTTGACCCATAAGACTTTGTGTTGCTTAGCAAGGTGACGAACTAAATGTTGAGTCGATGAAGGTAGGCCACCAAAGTCTTCACCAAATACGATTAAATCACGCATGGTCACCTCCATGAGTCTCTAACGAATCGAACATATCGGATTCTGTCACTTCAACGGGTTTAATGTGACCGACAACTCGAGCTGGGTTACCACCTGCGATTGCAAAGGCCGGGATGTCCTTTGTTACTACGCTGCCTGCGGCTATTACGGCACCTTCACCGATGGTTACGCCACCTTTAACTGTAACATTCGTGCCCAGCCATACATCGGGTTCAAGAATGATGTCGCCGATTTGCTGAGGATCATCGCCTTCACCTAGTGCTCGACGCTTTGCATCCAGCGGGTGTCCAGAGTATCCAAATAGAAAAGCGCCGCCTGCGATTCGTACGTTGTCAGAGATAACGACTTTACCTCCAACAGCGATAGTCGACTGCCATCCGATGTCGACATTGTTACCAATCGACAATAGTGGGTGTTCCAAGCCTTCTAGTGGTTGAGTACAACCAGAGAATGTCGTGTGGCCAGAGATACGGCAGTTGTCTCCAATCGAAATTTGCACCGGACCACTGACGAAAGGCAGTCCACCATACAAATACAGGCGTTTGCCACATTGAGCCACACGACCTTTGAAAGCAGGTGTCCAGTAGAAGAATCGAGTAAAGCCAGAAACCAAACTCACCACTAACTTGTGCGCTTGATACAGGCAACGATTAAGTATTTGGGGGGTAGGTAGCTCTGCGCTTCTGATGTTTTTCAAAATGAAAAACACATTTCTAATTCGAGAATTAGGATGAAACTTAAGCCAATGTTTGAATTGATGTATAGATACTGACGTCATAATGAAAATCCTCTTTTTTGTTATATAGAAGTACTTTCATATATTGTGCCATTTAATAAATATAATACTTTCAATAGGTTAAAATATTGCTTTTAGGTTTTCTCATTTTGACAGGCAGTTTGAGATACATTTGAGACGCAAACTGTGAGTGCTGCGAGGATATAAATCGGCCAGTTGAAGCCTTGAGTCAAAAATGTACCCGACACGATTGTGCCAATCAGACCTGCATAGATCGCATAGGCGACCGCATTGAGTTCGGGTGCGATTTCTGTGGTCGAGTTTTTTAATCTCGCGAGCGTAGAGCGAGAGGTTTTGATCAAAGAAACGATAAGACAAACAAAAATGATCAGACCAATAAAGCCTGTTTCTGCCAATACACCAAACCAAGTACTGTGAACGGCATGATTCAGTCCGTCCCAGTGCGAACTATAAAAGAAGTAGTTCGAGAAGAAGTTGTTCAACCCTACGCCAGTCAGAGGATTCTCAACTGCCATTTTTACTGCTGCTTCCCATGCATAGATTCGCCCCATTGCAGATTCATCGATACCTTGTTCAGCTGCACCACCAGAAGACCTGTCTGAGATCCCAGCAACCAAGTAGAGCACTACGGCCGCGACAGTTCCCACCGAGATTAATAGGACTTTAGAGCGCACTAGTTTCCACGCAAAAATACCAATCACGGCAATACAACCCAGTAGTCCGCCACGGCTTTGAGTGGCAATAATGGCGGCGAGCAGTAACAGACAAACTAAGGCACTGATTAAACGTTTGGACTTTGAGATGCCAGACGTAGTGGCTTGGCTTATCGTAAAGGCCAGTGGGAACATCAGTACCAACGCTAGGTCGTTCGGGTCGCCTAACATAGAGCCAAAATCGCGGCCAATAGTCACACGTGAGCCTTCAACAAGCCCAATACCATTTACTGAGTTGTACACGGCGATAGAGCTTACTAAAGCGCCAGCGTAGATAATCGTCATCGCGGTTTTTGCGAGATTTTCCGTGGTATTTACTAGCCAAGTAATCGCAAGCGTCATCACGATGATTTTCCAATAAACGCCCTTGAATTCTGCCAGTGCTATTGGCCTGTTGGACGCGAAGATAATACCAATGAAAACCAATACCCAAAATATGGCGAGCCAATTTAAACAAGGGTGCCAGAAGATTTTAAGCTCTTTACTAATTAATGCATGCCAGAGCAAAGCTGACAGTGCTCCTAGTGAAAGCATCAGCGGTATTTTTAATGAATAGAGCTGAGGTACGGCTTCGTGAATTCGGAAAAATGAAAAGACAACGAACAATAGAACTAACCAGAATGTCTTGTTTAACACGAATAAGCCGGCTAATGGCACAAGAGCGAGCGCCACAATGACAGCAGGATGAGGCACAAAGTACCAAACAACACCAAGTCCAACACACAAGGTGCTGATCGTGATGATGACTGGCAATCTATTGGCTTCAGGGTTGACCATTGTGACCTCTATTGGCGAATAAACTCTTTATGACTCGGCTCGCAATCTTTTAAGACGTAGTTACGCCTGATGTTAAAGATTGCAAAGTGAGTGCCAGTTATGCATTTTGTTTAACTGGCTGATTTACTGTTGGATTATTAAGTGAGAGCGTAGCCTTGAGGTGAGTTTTGTCATTTTGAGAATCAGTATAAAACTGACTAAAGCACTTAAATCATCAAGGCCAAATGACCAGTTAACTACTAAGACGAGTATTAACGGTCGAGTTGATAGATTTCCAACAACTGCGGCACAACGGCTTGTGGTGAGTATTGGTTTTTCACGGTTTCTATCGCGTTACTCTTGAGAGAGTCACGTTGCTCGTTCGTCAATGACATCCACAAAGATAAAAACTGTTGTAGCTCGGCCTGTGAATTGGCGAGGTAGCCATTAACTTGATGATCGATGAGTTGAGGCAAGTTACCAACCGAGGTAGCAAGGACGGGAATACCGCGAATCATGGCTTCTAATGCCGCCATAGGTAAGCCTTCAAAGCGAGAAGGGATGATTAACAGATCGATTTGGCTCCAGACGTCATCCATATTGGTTTGATGCCCATGAAAGGTCACATTATCAGGCTGCGATTTAACTAAGACGTCCATTTCTGGTCCGTCACCAAAAAGCTCAAACCGAACATCAGGAAACTGTTGGGCTAATGCGACAAATCGATCCGGCGCTTTTTCATGACTCAATCGCCCCACAAAACCAACATGGAATGGGCTTGATGAACGGGAGTTTGTTAACCCAGTTGGGACTTTAACAAAGTTGTTCAATTGATAGGTCTTGCTCAGTACCTTCGCTTTAATCTTCTCACTGACCACGAGCGACTGATCAGAAAGAAAGCTGCTGTAGCGGTCGAGCCAGTCATAAAGCCATACTTTGCCTGTTGGGGTTTCACCTGCGTGATATGTGGTGATTTGTTTGGTGTTGTTTAAACGAGGTACGAGCTTGATGAGCTTGCTGACCAAACTGGCTTTGTAACCATGAGCATGGATAAGCCTTGGCTGATAATGTTGAACTGCGTGTTTAAGCTGTGTCGCGCTATTGCTACTTGAATCTACAGAGTATGAGGCTAAATCGGAGAGGTAACTATAAGGGATGTTCAGCGCATTCAACTTTTCAACGATGATCGCTTCAGGATTAAACTTAGTTAAAAGAACGACGCGAACAGCCTCTGAGTACTGAGCGCTTTCCGATATCAGGCCTTGTGCTAATTCTAAAACATGCGTTTCGATGCCTCCAAAAGTTTGGCTGTCGATCAACAGCCAAATCTCGTGAAGGTTTACGTTAAGTACACCTTGGCTAGGCTTGATTGTACTCATCTTCCGATTCCCAAGCCTGTTTCTTACGATAAACAGTAGAAGGGCTCAGTTCTAACAGCACAGCAGCGTTTAACACATTGCCATCGCAATGATTGATGGCATGTTGAATGGCTTCACGTTCTATTTGCCACATTGGACGAATAGCACCGTCGCTTGTGGTAAATGCGGGCGTCATCGGCTCGTTGTGAGTTTGAGCAACTGACGATTGCTCCAACTCTTCCGGAGTAATCGGTGGCAACTTAGCTTCTGGTGCTTCAACAACAGCAGGTTGGGGCGCAGTTACTCGAATTGGTGTCACTGATTTCGAGGTTGGAGCTGCATCTACTTTATTAATTGGAGGCGGCAACATGTCTTTAGTCACGCTCGTTTCATTGTTCAACACCACGATGTTACGGATGATGTTTTGCAACTGACGCACATTGCCTGGCCACGCATAACGTTTAAGTAGATTCTGCGTTTCTTTGTCTATTGATTTGAACTTCTTCTTGTCTTGCTTCGCGTACAGTTTCAAGAAGTGATTAGATAGGGTGACAATGTCACTTCCTCGTTCACGAAGCGGAGGCATCTCGATAGGCACAACGTGAACACGGTAGTAAAGGTCTTCTCTAAAACGTCCTTCTTCTACCTCGACCAGTGGGTCGCGGTTGGTCGCACAGATAATTCTGACATCCACTTTAATTTCGCGATTACCACCGAGTGGAGTAAACGTACCAGTTTGCAAAAATCTGAGGAGCTTCTTCTGCATCTCCAATTCCATTTCACAAAGCTCATCGAGAAATAGGGTGCCACCATGCGCTTGCATTGCTGCACCTTTACGGTCGGTTGTTGCGCCAGTAAACGCACCTTTAACGTGACCGAAGATTTCACTCTCCATTAGGTCTCGCGGGATAGCGCCACAGTTAATAGCCACGAAGGGTTTGTCATTACGTTGGCTCTCTTGGTGAATCGCTTCCGCACACACTTCTTTACCGGTACCACTTTCGCCGTTAATAAACACGCTGGCAGTGGTTGGTGCTACCGAATCAATGATCTTGTAAACCGCCTGCATGGGTAGACAAGAGCCGATGAAATTATGAAAGCGGTCACGATCGAACTTGCTTTGCATGTTATCGACAAGGTTTTCGAGTTTCGCTCTTTTTAGATGTAAGCGAACAGAAGTCTTGAGTCGATCGGCTTGAATGGGTTTCTCTAAGAAGTCTTCTGCACCGCGCTGGATAAGGTCTACAGCAATGTTTACTGAGCCATGCGCTGTCGCGATGATGACTGCGGTTGGTATTTCATTCGCACTAATCCAATCTAAGACTTCTTCGCCTGGCATGTCAGGCAGTTTAAGGTCAAGAATAACAAGCTGTGGAGAGTGCCTTTCAATGAAGGTCTTAGCTTCCGCGCCGGTTTCGACGTGGAAAATATCGTAGGGCTCGTCTTTTACGTACTGCTTGTAGAGTACGGCGAGTGAGGTGGAGTCTTCAACTAACAATACCTTAGGGCGCATTGTGTATTCCTTTTGAAACTTTATCCTAACCAATCAATAACATAGTGATATGCAACCATCAATACGAGTCTTGTGTATTTGTTATCTACCGCATGCAATCTTTTAAGAAGCGGCCGGTACAACTTCTCGCATTGCTGTTCATGATGGAGCACATCTTATGGCGACTATATTAATAACGACTGTTTTGAGTTTTTAATCTGCTACCGATAATGAACATGCAAAGCTAGCTGAAGCCTGCTTCTTTCCTTTCAAGCAAGGCTTTTATTGAACGCTCTGCGAGCTCTAGTAATTCATCAACTTTTCGAAATGCAGCATCATAACTCTGTTCTAAGCATTGTTTTTCTAAAGCACGAGCGAGCTCACCCAAAGGGCGATTACCTAACGAAAGCGCTGTGCTGCCGAGAGTGTGGACCTCGAACTCAAGCATTTGAGCGTCTTTCTGAGTGACAGCCTCTTTTATGGCGACCAAGCGTGTTTGTGATTCTTCGACATAATGGTCGATCAAGATAGGAATAATGTCCGCACTTGTATCGCGAATCATTTGCTCCAGAACGCTTTCATCGACAAGCTCGCTCACTTGTTGTGAGTTTAGATTTGTAGCTGCGTCTGACGCCAAAGTAGAATTCATCAAACTAAGTCCTTTTGTTGAGCTTAATATCCGTGAGTACTATTAAGTTCTAGTCATTTTCTAGAATAATTTCAACTGGTTGCCGTACAAATAGCGCATTTATTTGGCATCTCGTTCATCTTGCTACTGGGTTTGTGACAAACCTAACGGACTGATTTAATTTTGTTTTCTCTTATGAAATATCAACTTAGGTGCCTATAAAGCCTAAGGTGCGGGCATATCTCAGGATAAAACGAGGCCAATACAAATAAAAAAGACCACTGCAGTGAATTAACAGCAGTGGTCTTAAAGCGGGATAAGCAGTTTGGGTTAATCAAAATAGCGATAACCCAAATACCTATAACGCAAATAGCGATAATTTAAACAGCCGAGCTCTAAATAACGAAAAGTAGAACTACGAAGCTTTAGCAATCTTTGGCTTTGGGTCGGCTTCTACTTCTTCCTCGCTACTTTCTGAGAAGATATCAGCAACAGCGCTTCTCTCTAGTTCACCTTTTAGATTACCGTCTTCATCAACAACTGGAAGAGAGTAGTCACAAGACATAGTATCTGGTAGCACTTCTTCAATCACCGCATCAGGTAAGATGGCAGGGACTTCTTCGTATATCTCATCACTAAAGTCATGTACCGATGAATCTTCAACAGCGTCTTGTAGGCTCTCTTGTGTGACTAGGCCTTGATAGCCGTCATCCGTTACGTGATAAGCGTAATCGTTTTTAAGCATCTTCATTTGTGCCAGAGCACCTTCAATCGTTTCTGATGTGATTCGATAAAGAGGAGGTTGCATAACGGTTTCAACGGTCAATGCACGAGCGCGGTTTACGTCTTTCACGAACGCTTCCACGTAATCATCGGCTGGATTTAGCAGAATCTCATGTGGTGTGCCTTGTTGTACTAACTCGCCGTCTTTCAAAATTGCGATTCTATCGCCTAGGCGGAGTGCTTCGTCCAGATCATGAGTAATGAAAACAATCGTCTTATGAAGCTTCTCTTGAAGTTCAATAAGCTGGTCTTGCATTTCACTTCGAATCAAAGGGTCGAGTGCCGAAAAGGCTTCATCCATTAACAAGATTTCAGCGTTAGTACACAGAGCGCGAGAAAGGCCAACACGTTGTTGCTGACCACCTGAAAGTTGCGCTGGGTATTGCTTGCCATAACCTTTTAAGCCCACCGTTTCTAACCATTCGTTGGCTTTCGCTAAACGGTCTTCTTTTTTGATGCCTTGTACTTCCAACCCGTACGCAACGTTTTCTACCACTGTGCGATGAGGCATTAAGCCAAAGCGTTGGAATACCATCGACATTTTATGACGACGGAACTCTTCTAGCTGTTTAGTGTTGAGGCTCATCACATCAATGCCTTCAACCATGATTTTACCCTGAGTCGGGTCAATCAAACGGTTGAAGTGGCGAATCAGCGTCGATTTACCCGAGCCAGAAAGCCCCATGATAACGAAGATTTCACCACGGTTAATCTCAAGGTTGATCTCTTTCAAACCAACGGTATGACCCGTATCCGCAAGAATCTGATCTTTGTGTTCGCCGTTTTGAACTCGGTTCATAACAGACATTGGTTTCGGTCCAAACACCTTGTACAGACCACTAATTTCAATCAATGGTTTAGTCATGCTTGAATCCTCCTAAATGCGCATTAGTTCTTCTTGCGTACGCTTGTGAAGCGCGGTCAAAAAGGATTGCGAGGGCAACGATGGCGAAACCATTCATCAAGCCTAATGTGAAGTACTGGTTAGTAATCGATTTAAGAACCGGTTGTCCTAGGCCTTTCACGCCAATCATGGATGCGATAACAACCATAGACAGTGCCATCATGATGGTTTGGTTGATACCCGCCATAATCGTTGGCATTGCTAGAGGAAGTTGAACACCCCACAAGCGCTGCTTTTTGCTCGCACCAAAAGCGGTAGCGGCTTCAAGGACTTCTTTGTCGACTAGGCGTATGCCTAGGTTAGTTAGACGAATTACAGGCGGAATCGCGTAGATAACAACGGCGATTAGCCCTGGAATCTTACCGATGCCGAGTAGCATTACCACTGGAATCAAGTAAACGAATGCAGGCATGGTTTGCATGATATCGAGCATCGGCGTAACGATAGATTGCGCTCGATTTGAACGAGCCATCGCAATGCCAATCGGAATGCCTAAGAATATTGAAACCAAGGTACATACAGTAATGATACTGAGCGTCCGCATGGTGTCTTCCCACATTCCAAAGTAACCAATGAGAAGTAGAGAAACAACACAGCCTAAAGCCAGTTTCCAAGAACGGCTTGCTGCGTAGACAAGGCTGGTACACACGGCAAGGACAATAATCCAAGGTGTTGAGATAAGAAGTTTTTCAAACCAAACAAGGAATGAAAGAAGAGGGTCAAAGAGAGATTCAATCATTTCGCCGTATTCACGGGAAAATTCACGGTATGCGCCATCTAGCGTCTTTTTTATGGTTCGTAAATCACCGCGTTCCATCTCTGGAAAGCTTGATAACCAATTGCTGTCAGCCATTTTATATCCTTATAGTTCGGAGCCACTTGTCCATGCGATAAGAAAATCGCTAATGAAAAGGGCTCCGAATCATGAATAACATCAAGTATAGCGACGTTATTTCTGTTTTATTGTTGAAGCGTAATTACTTGTTATTAAATCAGCCTCTTACAGCTCTGCTTCAACTTTCTTAGCCACTTCTTCAGAAACCCATGGGTGCCATACTTCTGGGAATTCACTTAAGAAATGCAGACTCGCTTCTTCGCCATCAGCTTGGTTGTCTTCCATCCAAGCAAGTAGCGAGTTCATTTTGTCGTTTGTGAAACCACGTTTAGTAAAGTAGTCGTATGCTTCAGGAGCACGTGACGCAAAACTTTCAGTGGTAATCGTGTGGACAGGTGAAGGCGGGTACATGGTTGCTTTTGGCGATTCACAATCTTCTTTGGTGGTACAGTTAAGGAACTCTTCCTCATTAACGCCACTGCCAAAGTCGACTTTAACCATGTCGTATTTACCTAGCACAGCGGTTGGTGCCCAGTAGTAACCAAACCAAGCTTCTTCACGTTCATAAGCTTTTGCGATAGAGCCAGATAAGCCGGCACTCGAGCCTGGATCAACAATCGTGAAACCACTGTTTTCTAGCTCAAGAGCGTTAAACAAGTTTCCGGCGCTGATCTGACAGTTCCAGCCTGCAGGGCAGCTGTAGAATGCAGATGTATCTGGGTCTTCAGGGTGTTTGAATAAGCTAGCGTTCTTGCGTACGCCTTCGATGGTTGCCATTTCAGGGTATTGTTTAACTAGGTAAGCCGGAACCCAAAAGCCTTCTTCACCGCCGTTCACAAGTGCTTTACCTGCGTAGCGAAGACGTTTTTCTTCAACACCTTTATCTAATGCGTCTTTTAAGCTGTTGCTCCAAAGTTCAGGTGCAACATCAGGCTGGCCTTTTTCGATCATCGACGTGCCTGTTGGCATAGTGTCGCCAGGGATAAGTTCAGCATCACACCCATAACCATGTTCAAGAATGAATTGGTCGATATTGGCGATCAGTGTTGCAGAGTTCCAGTTCATATCTGCGATTGTTACGCTGCCACATTCTCCAGCGTTAGCATTACCGCTGGCTGCTGCTACTAACAAAAATACGGAGCTTAACTTGTATTTCATATTGAGTTTCCTTTCTCTTTAATAATACAACTAAGGTAACCAAGGTAAATTGATTATCTAAATTGCTCGATGGTGATCCTTTCCGTGTATTTGAACCATTTGAGCAGAAGGAGGGATGGGTGAAGTTTGAATAGATAAACGTGCAAAGTCAGTGAAGTGTGATTTGCCAATTCATCCACTGTGTTTCAACAGCCATCGGATAACTTTGTCAAACTATTACAAATTCGTCAAAAACCACCTCTATTTATAATCTTAGGGAATAATCGTACGAATTCCATCTTTGATTCGATTTACATGGCACTTTAACCGTCTGTGTCACATTACCGCTAAAGTTAGGCGTGGGGCTGTTGATTTTTGAAGGGATTTAAAGGTGGCAAGACCATGATTGATGTGTGTGAAATGCGTTGAATGGTTTTTAAAATCTTATTTTTAACAATAATTTCGCCAAAAACACCCAATTTGGTTTTGATTTATTAAGAGCTGTCGGGGGCTTGAAGTCTAATACGATTGGCGGCTGTCATGGTTTAATAACAGCCAGAAAGTAGCAAAAGAAAGTTACATCGGAAGGTTCAAAAATTCATTTTGATACAGCTTGTTTGCCAAGCTATCGCGAAGCTTAACGGGGATGAATTTCATTCGATTGATTTGTCTGACCAACTCTTGTGCAAAGCTGGGTTTTTGTTTCATGTTCATCACGCAACCCATTAGGTTGATGCTTTGTGCATCAAGCAGCTTTTTCGCTTGTTCTAGGTGGTGAGTCGACGTTTCACCATAGGCGACAACCATCAGTGTACTGTCACAAGCGCTCGCGACAGACTGCGCCGGAATATTGCCTTTGTTTATGTTGAGAAGCGGTGAGGTATCAATGATGACTCTGTCGTATTTCTCTAACCATTTGTTGACTACTTTTTGTAACGTTGTCGGATCTTTATAAGCCAATTGCGTTGAAGCAACTTGTGGAGCAGGGACACCGATAAACGTACGCTGAGATTCAACGTGTTCTATTAATTGGCCTTGCTGATTGTCTTCTAGCATATTCAAATCTTTGAAAGCAGGGTTGAACAAGTTGAGATCAACATAAAGCGTTGAATGGCCGGCGAGAAGAAAACGCTCAGCTAATGCGGTTGCAATAGATGTTACCCCGTCACCTGAATGGCAGGCGGTCACGCATATTGATTTTTGGCCGTTAAGTTCAGAAGCTAAATACAGTTGCTCGACTTCGGCATGGGTCGCTGAGATAGTCATTATAAAGCTCCTATTAATACGATGGTGGTCGTAATACGCAGTATGTCATCAAGTCCGACACGTGCTTTTTCAATAAAGCTTTCGCGACGGTCTGGAATGTAAATCGTGTCACCAGCGCGTAGCACCGGCAGGTTGTAAATGTTCGCCGTTTTACTGAACTCTACAAGGTCAAAAGTACGGGCCTGACCTTGGCAGCAAGACATATTTACGATGGTAATTTTCTCTACGTAAGCATTGTCGGTAGGGCCTGCTGCTTCTGCCAGAATATCTAGAATGGTCATGTTGTCGTTGAACACATAACGGCCTGGGTTGTTAATCGCACCAAGCACACGAACGGTTTCTTCTTTCGGTGTATCTAGCCAGTTTTTGCCTTTCTCTGGGATGTAAATCGTGTCGCCAGTGGTTACGTTTGGCAGTAACGATTCGTCACCGGTTTCGAAGTACAGTGATAAGTTAAGTTTGCTTACTTGCGAATAGGTTTTGTCACGATGCGTTACTCGAACGTTGTGGATGTCAGCATCCTTTGTTGGACCGTCAGCCGCAGACAAGATATCAAGGAAGTGCATGTCTTTGGTGAAGCGGTAACGACCGGGCGCATTCACTTGTCCAAAGATGTAGATCGAAGCATCAGAGCTTTGACGAACCCATTGTGATTTATTGTCGGAAGGATCTTGTGGCAAGTCGTGAACACGCACGATAGAACCCGCGCGAATTTGAGGCATTTGGTCACGTGGCGCGCCATTTCGAATGAAATCATCAAGGTTAAATACAACCAACTTTCTACCAGTCACGACTTCAATTTTCGATGTGTCAGCGCGTAGTGTAGGGCCGCCGACGTGTGCCAGTAATCCCATGAAGTTCATTTCGTCTGACCATTCAATACGACCAGGTCGATTTACCTCACCAATCACGTTAACTGCTCGGTCTGGCGTGATTTTCAACCAAGACTTCTCGTTCATGTCGGTTTTCTCAGGAACGAAAATCGCGTCACCAGCTTTGATGCTAGGAGGGTTAGAGTTAGGTAAGCCTTCAGTGTAAGCCGCTAAATCGAATTTAAGCACTCTGCCATCTGCTTTGATGACACGGATTTGTCGCGACTCTGCAAATCGAGTTGGCCCGCCCGCATTAGCCAAGATATCCATAAAGGTCGCGCCTCTTTTACCTTCAAAAGCACCAGGGGCTGCGACTTCACCCATCACGTAAACCATGTTCGCGCCAGATTTTATCTCTTCTTCTTGCTTAGGAACGAAAATGGTCGCACCAGGGCGTAAAATCGGAAGCAGACTTTCGTCACCAGAATCTAAATAACGTTTCAGGTTGAATAGCGTTGGGGTGTTGTTCGAAATCACTCGGATTTGCTCAACACTGGCATAGCGAGTTACGCCGCCCGAGCGCATAAGTACGTCGACAAGGTCGGTGTTTTCTTTGTAAGTGAACGAACCCGGTGCGTTTACCTCACCAAACACTTTGATGGAATTACGAGAGTCAGCACTGTCACCGGAGTTAGCAAGCTTTGCTGCGTCAAACTCTTGTTCGATGTTACCGACTAATGGAGAAGCCGGAACGAACAATGAATCCAGTGATTGCAGAGTAGGTAATGTTGACTCGTCTCCTGAATCAAGGAATCGTTTGTAGTTAAACTCTTTCTTATCTGCGCCTCGCTTTAGAATAAGCTTATCCAGTTGCGCGCCCGGGCGTAAACCACCCGCAGCGTAGAGTGCCATTTGGATGCTAGAACCTAGTGCGAGCGTGTATTCGCCAGGCTGTTCTACATAACCTTGCACGTAGATGATGATTTGCTGCTCTTTTACATACACTGAAGCGTTCGAAAGATCTTTATAAGCGGTTGCCAGCGACTCTAGAACCACTTTGTTAAGCTGCTCACTGTCGTAACCTGCAACAAACACAGCGCCAACCTCAGGAAGGGTAATACGGCCACGCTTATCCACTTGGAACCCCGTGTTTAAGGTACTTTCACCGGGTACGTTAACTTGGATAAGGTCACCGACTTGAACTGCGTCTGAAAACTCATCGTTAGCATTGACGACATTCGCAAAGCATAACCATAGGATGATGATAAAAGCGATCAAGGACTTCATAGTCCACCTCCCATTTTCTCGGCATTCTTAGGCGAGATAACTTCGATACTTACTCGGCGGTTCGTTAAACGTGTACCGTCGGATTCACCTTCAAAAAGAGGGACGGTTTCGCCAACAGAGACGGCTTTGATTCGTTGAGCGCCTAGGCCAAATATAGTCAGGTAGCGTTCGACTTGTTTCGCTCGTCCAAGTGCTAACTTATCGTTGTATTCTTCGGTACCTGTCGCATCAGCATGGCCGGTAACAACAAGGTCTAGAGATTTGTGTTCTTTCAGTAGGCTGGTTGCTTCCGCAAGTCTTCCCATGTACTTCGGGTTTACTTCAATCGAATCTTCCGCGAATTGGTTATCAACATTAAGCAGGTCATACAACTGTTCGATAACTGACAGTTGCATTCTAAATTGGGTTTCATTTTTTGGTGGCTCACAGCGGGCTTGAGAGGTTACGTAATCCAGTTGAACTTCAAGTTCATTTAGGCGTTTTCTTTGAATCACTAAGTCGTTGGCTGCATCCAGTAGTAGACCGCCTTGAAGTTCACGAGCAATACGATTTTGCTTTTCGATCGCTTGGACAACAGCAGCGGGGAAGCACCAACGAGCGCCTTCTTGGATCAAGGCGTCAAGGTGCAATTTAGCAAGCTGCCAATCAAAGCGTAATCCATGTTCTGGACCAAGTGGCTCGTCTGGCATGACAGGAGAGAAGTCTGAGTTTTGATAGTTGATAGAATCATAACTTTCCGCCAAACCCCCTGTGCCTTGTTCAGGATAGCTAGTACAGCCACCCAGAACGAGAGCATACAGAGAAAGGGCTATGTAGTTTTTCAGTATTTTCATGCCAACGTCCTATGTTTCTAATTTTTATTATTATTTTTTGTTACTTCTAGCTTAGTGGATCTTCATGAATTTGTAGGATTTTTTGAATTTACCGGGATAGCGTGGCCAATACGTAGTAGGTTCATAATTTCAAGAGGCTGACCAGTCACATTTTCAAGTCGCATGTTGCGTTCGCGCTCAGTCAGGCGTTTGAACATATAAACAATCGCGCCAACACCAGATGAATCTAAAAACTCAACTTGGCTAAAATCAACTTCGATTTCAGGGTGGCCATCGTTAGAAATCACATCATCGATGTCTGTTTGTGCGTCACGACTGCCTGCTGCATCCAAATCACCGAAGATAGAAAGCGTCAGTGTCGTTGTATTCAAATCAATCTTACGTAGTTCCATAGCGATATCTCCTTTAAGTATGTATTGACAAGTGCACTGAATGTGCCAACTTTTATGTTGTTATTTTTCAATGAGTTATATTTAGTGAAAATTCCCATCTCATATTGAGAAAAGGCGTTTCTCAATATGAGAACTAAAAACGGCGGAACATATGAGAGCTACAAGCCATTAACTCAATGAATCAATGCAAAGGTTAGATAAGGTTGGTGAGTGGATCGCATCTTCTGGCAAAGATTGTCTAACTGCGTGTTAGAGCGCTTAGGATTAAAGACATTTGTTGACCACTACAGATATTCATACGGAGCAGATGATGAGATTAACCAAACTGGCTTTAGCCACTCTATGGGCGTGTTCGCTTTCATCTCATTCATCCTATTTGCCTCCTGACCATTTGGTGCTTGCAAACTCCTACCAGCAAGGCATAGATGTTTCTGAATACTGGAAGAGTGAAAAACTTGATGGGATTCGGGCTTTATGGGATGGACAGCACCTTTATACACGCAATGGCAATCGCATTTACTCACCTAAGTGGTTTACTGAAAACTTGCCTAAGGTCCATCTCGAAGGAGAGTTGTGGGCAGGAAGAGGCAAGTTCCATCTCGTTCAATCTACCGTTCTCGACCATACGCCGAGTGACACTGCATGGCGGCAAATCGATTTCATGCTGTTTGATATGCCCGGCGCCGCAGGAGATTATCAAAAGCGCTATTACAACATTTTGCATTGGGTAAGCGTGATTGGAGAATCTCATGTCGGCTACATAGAACATGTACCAATTCACAGTGAAGAGGCTTTATTTCATCAACTTGATAATGTCGATGAGCGTAATGGCGAAGGTTTGATGCTTAGAAAGATCACCAGTCGTTATCAAGCAGGCCGAAGTAATGATTTGTTAAAGCTTAAAAGGCACCACGATGCCGAAGCCACGGTTATTGGCTATAAGGGTGGGACAGGGAAGTATAAAGGGATGATGGGTTCAATTTTGGTTCACACAGAAGAGGGTGTGGAATTTTATATCGGCAGCGGATTCAGTGACCAAATGAGACTCGCACCGCCAGAGATCGGCAGCCGTATTACCTTTCGCTACAATGGTTTTACTCAAAACGGAAAACCCAAGTTTGCGCGCTTTGTTCGAGAGAAGAGTGAATATTAAGGCAGATACGATCTACCTGACCATTAAACGAAAAGAGCCCTGAAAATCAGAGCTCTTTTTGTATTCGAAATCAGATAGACCGACTCAGTGAGTGCGAATCTAGCGCGAACTAAACTCTAGCTGTACGTCGTCGTCCTGCTTGTGCATCCAGTGTAGACGCATACCCAGCATAATCGCTGCTGACGTTAGACCGACGATGAAACCAATCCAGAAGCCGTGCGCACCCATAGGTTCAACAATCCAATCTTTCATACCCAAGATGTAGCCGATAGGAAGGCCAAGCAACCAGTAAGCCACAAAGGTGATGTTGAAGATTGAACGCATGTCTTTGTAGCCACGTAGAGCACCTGCAGCGATAACTTGGATGGCATCAGTGCATTGATAAACCGCCGCGAACAACAGCAACTGCATTGCAACGGTAATTACCGCAGTGTTCTCTGTGTAAAGTAATGCAACCTGCTCTCTAAACAGAACCGTTAACGCCGCTGTCATTAAGGCTGTAACTAAACCAACAATGATACCCACGTGTGTCGCGATCTTAGCGCCTTCGGTGTTGTTTTCGCCCAACTTATGCCCAACACGAATACTCACGGCTGCACCGATACTCATTGGAATCATGAAGACTAGCGAAGAGAAGTTGATCGCGACTTGGTGCGCGGCAACAATCAATGAACCTAATGGTGCAACTAACAGAGAAACCACCGCAAACAGAGTTACCTCGAAGAAGATAGCGGCCGCTACTGGGAAACCAAGTCTAAACAGACGGATTTGAGCTTTAAGTTGAGGCTTGTGGAACGTACCGAAGATGTTGATTTTCGCCAAACGTTTTGATGTTAAAACGTAAGCGAACAGCAGTGCAAACATCACCCAATATACGATAGCTGTTGCAACGCCACAGCCAACACCACCCAGAGCAGGAGCACCAAGTTTTCCGTATACGAACATCCAGTTAAGCGGGATGTTTAATAGCAAGCCAATAAAACCAATCACCATTGCAGGCTTAGTTAAAGACATTCCATCCGTAAAGCTTCGCAATGTTTGGAACAACAAAAACGCAGGTACAGCAAACATCACCGCATTCATATAACCGATGGTCTTTTCTGCCATGAGTTGTTCAATGTCCATCCACTCCAATATCAATTGTGTCTGGAACAGTACGCCAATGATAGGAAGAGAGATAACGAGCGCTAAAAACGCACCTTGTTGAATCTCAAATGGAATTTTGACTTGTCGACCAGAACCATTCAGCTGTGCAACGACAGGAACCAACGCCATCAATAGACCGACACCAAATAAGATTGATGGTAGCCAGATACTTGCTGCAATCGAAACCGCCGCCATATCGATTGCACTTACGCCACCGGCCATTACGGTATCAACAAAACCCATTCCAGTTTGTGCAACAGATGCGATCAATACTGGGGTCGCAAGTTTGATTAGATTCGAGGATTCTTCTTTGTAACGATGCACAAACAACTCCAAATAAGAGGGAAAATTAGAATAATAGTGTAGGAAAGGACATTCTGAAGGAATCAGAGACAATGATCTTAAGCTTCCACTGGACGAATCATAAAGAAATGTCACAATAACTGCTATGAAAAACTGTTTTTAGGGCGTATTGATCTTTCGAGCTGATTTTTGCAGCGAGTTGCTGGGTATTTATGCAAGGCAGAGGCATCGATGTGTAGCTAGCCTACATGAGAAGCCGATAACGTAGTAAAAATGACCAGCAAACGCTGCCCGAAGGGTTCGGCTAAAAGCGTTTTACTCTTTGTTGAGGGGGATTTGCTTAGGATGCTAGGCTACTTCCCCCTCGCCGCGATTAAAACGCTTTTATCTCGAACAAAATTTAACCGCGAAAGGTCAACACGCCCTAGAATGCTAAATAGGAATCTTATGTTTACAGGTATCGTTCAAGGCATGGCAACACTGGTTGCTATAAACAAAAAAGAGTTGTTTCAAACTCATACCATTGAGTTAAGTGACGAAATGGTTGAGGGGTTAGCAATTGGCGCTTCAGTAGCTCATAACGGTTGTTGCTTAACGGTAACGGAAATTTCTGGCAACCAGATTGCTTTTGATTTAATGCAAGCAACATTGCGATTGACGAACTTAGGTCAGCTGAATGTTGGTGACAAAGTGAATGTTGAGCGTGCAGCAAAGTTTGGTGACGAAATTGGTGGGCATAGCATGTCTGGCCACATTACTCTGATGGCTAACCTCGTTGATGTAATTAAGACAGAAAACAACCGCACGCTTTGGTTTGAACTGCCTCAAGAATCAATGAAGTATGTGTTGAGTAAGGGTTACATCGGCGTTGATGGTTGTTCATTGACGATTGGCGAAGTGGAAGAGAACCGTTTCTCTGTTCACCTGATCCCAGAAACGCTGAATCGTACTCTGTTTGGCGGCCGTGAGGTAGGCGACCTAGTGAACATTGAGTTCGATCCTCAAACACAAGCGATTGTTGATACTGTTGAACGCGTACTAGCAAACCAAAAATAGTAGTAGCGGTTTATCAACAGCACTTGCTTAAAAATCGCTGACTAAGCAAACGTCGAAGACATTAAAAAAGAGCACATTAAGTGCTCTTTTTCTATTTGTGTGTATTTGTATTTTTCTAGGCTAGCCTCAAAATCGAAGGTAGCGCTAAATCGAGGTGTAGATCCAACTCGACAAGAGGCTAGGCGTTAGAAGACTTGTTCGTCGTCTGCATCAATCGAGAGATTAATCCTGTCTCTTACTTCATCTACCTGCATGTCGAGGTGAATGGCATTGCAACATGCTGGGCAATCGTCATAAAAATCTTGGCTCCCATTAGAAGCATCAAGCGTTATGCTGATGGCATGCCCACAGTGGGGGCAGGAGACATGTTTCTCTGTGTATTTATGCATCGCGAATTCTCCTCACTGTAACTTGTTCCAATCGTGTTCGGTTTATAGATCGCTGTAGCTTGTATAGATCGTAGTAGCTTTATAGGTCGACTTAGCTCGCTGTGATTGGTATTAAACGGCCTGTATCTTCTGAATGCATGCTTCAGTTTGTGCTAAATATTCGCCGCCAAATTGATTGCAGTGGTTAAGAAGATGGTACAAGTTGTAAATGTCTTTCCGATCAGTATAGCCAACGTCGAGTGGATTGACGCTCTGGTAACCTTCATAAAACTCTTTTGGAAACCCTTCAAACAATTCCGTTAATGCCAAATCGCATTCGTGATCACCCCAGTAACAAGCCGGGTCGTAACAGATTGGCCCAAAGGCTGAATTTGCTACATTGCCATTCCAAAGATCCCCATGAAGCAAAGAAGGGCGAGGGTTGTGGCCAGCAAGACGCATATTCACAACATCAACTATGTCATCAATATCACCGAACTCGATGCCTTTCTCTTTTAGCAGTTGCAGCTGGAAACCAATGCGTTGCTCGGAGAAAAAGCGACCCCATTTCTTATGCCAAGGGTTGGGTTGAAGTGTGCTGCCGATATAGTTGTCTTGGTCGCAACCAAACTCTTTTTGCTCGCCCCATTGATGAAGCTGCGCAAGCTGAACGCCGAAATCGAAGCTATTGTTGCCCGTCTCGAGCGGTTTGGTCGGCAAGTAATTGAGAATAATGAACGAGCACTCTTTGGTTTTGCCAATAAGCACCAACTCAGGAACGTAAACGGTGGAGGTTTCTCTTAACAAGCGTAAGTTCTCAGCTTCAATTTCAAACTTAGGTAAAAATTCTCGCTGATTCACTTTCACAAAGTAACGTTCATTACCATCGCTGATCATATAGCAATCGTTAATGTCGCCACCAGAAACCTTGGTACGTTCAGTAATCTGAAAGTTAAATAGAAGAGTATCTGAAAGTTGTTGAGAAATGGCCTGCCACATAGGAAATCCTCAAAGACTGAAAGTTAAAAAGATTGAAGGTTAGAAATACTGTTTGTTTAATAGCAATAGTTTAGGATAAATCTGAACAATTTATAGACGCACTCGTCAATGTTCTTAGCTCTTCTTCATCTTACGTAGAATCAATTGGCCGAACTGTGAACTCGAACTGATTCAAGCTCTTTGAAATACAAACATAAATTGAAAACCTGACGTGATGAAATAGTTTGGAACTGGTCTCACAATCGAAACGGTTTTGAATGCCACAAACTGGAAAAGTGGTTTGAGCTTGTTATTGTCTACCAACCAATTTAAATGAGCTTTTAGAGTAAGTTGAAAGGGCTATTGTTAACTGGCGCAATACTTTGCTTCAAAGTTTGTCTTACACTTTGTTAGGCGTGAATTTACTTATGGCTCAAGTAGGCAGGTATACCACTTAACCCTATATCGATTTAAATTTAGGCTGAAATACTAACTAGGATCATTTTAATGCGGTTTTGGGCAATAAAGTGATGACAAATAGCTTCATTTACATAGTATTAGGCAAGTACGTATTAATCTGCTCTAGAGCTTAAAACGGAGAATTATTGTGGTTGTAGAAACCGATGGCTATTTGGCTTTAATCGAGCACCTATCATTCAACCTTGATGTGTTTACCAATAGTAATGGTGATACTGGAAACGAAAGTGTCGAAGACATTGTTACCGACATGATTTCAACGAACATCATGGCTATTTTCGAGCAAAACCCAGAGTTGCATTCGAGCGTTCGTTTTCAACTTTTGAAAGAAGCAGATGCCGTAGTAGCGGATCTTGGTGAAGTATTAGCGGGTGTGTGGGCTAAGAAAGCGACCAACGAACAGATCGTATTCCTAGACGAGTACATCGCGTTAGTGAAAAACCTGTTTGATACGGCTGTCGCTAAATACGACTAACTATTCTCGTATCAATCTAAAAGACTAAAGGGCGTTTAAGCCGTAACATTTGATGTTATGTCGTTCAGCGGTGAATCTCTTGAACCGCTATAAACGCCTAAAGTGCCAAAACTTGGATGCCCAGTATGGGTTATCTAACCTAGAAATAATGACACCTTTCGATGTCGAAGCATGTAGAAATTGATTGTTTCCTAAGTAAACGCCTACATGTCGCACCGTCATCGAAGTCTTGAAAAACACCAAGTCACCGCTTGTTGCTTCCCCATACGCAATTTCTTTTCCCTTTTTACTCTGGTCTTTTGTGGTTCTTGGTAGGGCTTGTTGAGTCGCATTTTGGACGGCTATCTGTACAAAAGCAGAGCAATCTATACCTCTAAATGAGGTCCCACCGAAATGGTATGGCACGCCTTTCCACTGTTCATACACGCTCATATAAGCGTTTGTAGTCAATTGTTCTGACTTTGATAGGGGTCTCTGTGCGGTTTGACTAAGCTGAGAAGGCGAAGGTGACGAGCTACAAGCAGCCAATGTTGCTAAAGTTATTGTAACTACAGCCATTTTTCTGATTTTCATATGTAACTCTTCTGACAAAAAACTGAAATAAAAACGTCATCAAGGACTTCTAGTATACGACCTAACTTAAGGATATCTCTTTTCGTAGTCAAACTGGATTTCACATGCCCGACACAAATTTATCAATAAAACCCTCACGTTATACATTCTCGCTCATTCAAACCGTCACTGCTGTATTTATTTCCATTCTTTTACTTGTTAGTTTTTTATCAATGGTTAGCATTCGGGGCGTTGAACGTGTCGGGGGACATTTTGATGCACTCTCGGAACAAGCATTACCCCTTGCTCTAAATAACGCCGAATTAACGCAAAGCGTATTAGAACAAGTAAAACTTCTCACTTACAGCACCCAATCAATCGACTTAGATACACTGAATGCCACAAGAGGCTCAATTGACCAACTCGCGACAGAGAGCAATACCACGCTAGAGGAACTCCTTTTTATCTCCCAATCTTTTCCTGATGCAATCTCTTTAGAGCAACAACAAAACCTTGTCGATGACATGGCGCAACTGCAAACCATGACCAACACGGTACTGCTGGCGCAGATCGAAATTCAAAGTAAGCAAAATCTGATCGACAGTAAAATGGGCGAGTTCCGTTATGGCGTTGGGTCTATCGGACCAGAAATGAATAGAATCAGCTCATTCTTGGTTGAAGACAACCCAGAAGCGAGCGATGCAGCTAACCGATTTACATCCAGTGCGTCTGCTATGGCGAACACTTTCTTGATGTTGATGATGCAACCTGACATTGATAAAGCACAAGACGAATACCGTCAATTGAGAAACCGAATCGCAGGCCTTAACTTGGCTTATAGCGATTTTGCCGATTGGCATCCAGACATCGTTGAGTTCGCGAGCTTGACGGCGCCTTACGAGATGGTGAAAGAAGGCTTTACCGAAGAAGGCGTGATCAAACAAATCCTCTTGAAACTCGAACTGGTTCAGCAGCAAGAGCAGAACTTAACGCAAGTCATCACCTTAGCGAATACCGTCATCAGCACATTGAATCAGTTGTCTTCTACCGCTTCCCACCTGATTGATGAAAGTGAACTGATTGTAAATCAAACCATCACCAATATTGATCGTGTGTTGTTTATCAGCGGGCTAGTGATTGCCGTAATCATTGTGATTTCATGGTTCGTGCTACGCCGTTGGATGAATAAAGGGCTTAAAAACATTACTCAACAATTGAGTTCACTGGCAGATCATGACTTCTCCAAACAGAGTGAATTGCTTGGGCCGCTAGAGCTGCAAGTTATCACTTCAAAACTCAATACGGTCGTTGATTCCACCGCGGACTCAGTTCGTTTAGTAACGCGCAACTGTGAGACGCTTTATCAAACGGCTGAAGTAAGCCATGACGCTGCAGAGCAAACTAATTCGAGCTTGAACGAACAGAACGAATCACTTCAGAATATGATCACCACCATTACTGAACTAGAAGCATCGATTGGTGAGATAGCTCGTATCTCTAACGCATCGAACGACGATGCACAAATAGCAGAAGATGAGTCAGTGAATGGCAGCCAAGTGGTTGGCCTTAACCAACAACGATTACAAGCGCTTGAGCAGTCTCTTAGCATGAGTGAAGAGTCGATGGCTGACTTGGATGGTCGAGTTAAGCAGATTCGTGAAATGGTCGACATGATCAGTGGTATCGCTGAAAACACCAACTTGTTGGCATTGAACGCTGCGATAGAAGCGGCGCGAGCAGGTGAACAAGGTCGAGGTTTTGCGGTAGTTGCAGACGAAGTGCGTAAATTGGCGAGCGGCACATCCCAGCAAACCACCAATATTCGTAGCATGATGAACGAATTAGTCGCGGCAGCCGATCGCTCACGTGCTTCTGTAACGGAATCGAGAAGTGAGATGGCAAATGCACTGCAAACCAGTGGCGACGTAAGACAAGCCTTCGAGAAAATCGAATTCGCGGTGAGCCAAATCAAAGGGCGTGTTGAGCAAATCATGGTGGCTACCGAAGAACAAGCTCGTGCGACTGTCGATGTAACCCATTCAATCACTCGCGTGTCTGAGCAGGGCGAGAATACTAAGCTGCAACTTGAATCTATGATCGAGAGTTCAGAGCAAGTCGGAGAGATAGCAGGGCACCAACAAGCTATGCTTCATAAGTACGTTTTAAAGTAAACGAGCGTGCTGAAATAACGAGCGTGCTGAGTTAAGCCAAACCGCACAAGAGTTGAAGCACTAGCTGCTCTTATAATTCTATCGATACAGAAACGCCCTTAAATTCTCACAAGAATCTAAGGGCGTTTTGTTTTCGGATTAAGCTAAGGTTGGTCTCAATATAAGCTTGAGACTCAACCGAATTCGAACCTAATCTTTCGTTGTCGGGAATCGTGCAAATGGTTGACGCAACATTAAATCTAGCCGTTGCTCTTTACCATCTTGAATCTCGGGAACACCAATAAGCACCTTATCATGGCCAAGCTTGGGTTGGGCGCGGTAAGTCTTAAACCAGATGTCCCACACAGATAAAAAGAAACCAAAGTTTGAATGGGTTTCTTTCACAATGACCGAGTGATGAACGCGGTGCATGTCTGGTGTCACAATCACTTTTCTTAATAGCTTATCGAACCATAGCGGAAGACGTGCATTGCTATGGTTAAACATCGCGCTGGCATTAAGAACAATTTCAAAGATCACGACAGCAATGACAGGCACACCAAGTGCGATCACCAAACTCACCTTGATGAGCATTGAAAGAATCATCTCAATAGGGTGAAAGCGCGTTCCAGTTGTGACATCAATATCGAGGTCTGCATGGTGAACTCGATGTAGCTTCCACAACCAAGGAACACGGTGAAACACCAAGTGCTGTAGGTAAATGGCACAATCCAAGAGCAATACACAGATCAGAACGGTCAGTTCTTTCGGAAGTGACACGGTATTGAACAAACCCCATTGGTTTTCTTGTGCGATAACCGCCGCTTGGAAGGCTGCGATAGGAATTAGAGTGGCCAATAGAAAGCTGTTCAAAGCAACCAGCGCAAAGTTGTTTCCCCAGCGAAACCATTTGCTTTGAGTGAGCGTTTTACGTGGGAAACGGTATTCCCAAAGCGCACACAATCCAAAAACGACAATAAAACAAACAAGGCGAAGCAGTGATGGGTCTTGCATGGGAATTCCTTCTATCATTCTAGGGACACTGTAAGTACAATCGTGCCACTTTTCTAGATTTATCGTTATTGTCCATGAGAATCCACGCTTTTCACCGTTTATATCAACACCGTTTGTCTCTTTCTACCAAGCCGTTTAACGCGCGCGGGTGTAAAGTGGTTCGATGTGAGTTCTGTAAAATCAAACAAGACAGCTGTATCTGTGAACATCAACCAGACGTAAATACGAACGTCGCGACCATGTTGATCTTATCGGACAATGAAATACTTAAGCCAAGTAATACCGGCCGTTTAATCCTTGATACCGTTAAAGACAGCTATGCCTACCTTTGGCACCGCACTGAACCGAATCAAGAGATGCTTGATGTGCTGAAAGACGATAAATATCAGCCAGTCGTGGTCTTTCCTGAAGATTATACCGATGACAAATCGCGCGTGGTTACTGACCTTGGTGAGATGCGAGATTCGAACAAGACGTTGCTGCTGATCTTTATTGATGGCAGTTGGCGTGAAGCGCGACGTATCTTCCGTCGTTCAGAGTATCTGCAAGACTTACCCGTGTTGTCGATTGAACCAGAATCGGTTTCCCAATATATGATGCGTAAGTCAGACAACGAACAACATCTTTCGACTGCAGAAGTAGCGAGCTTGGTTTTGAAACAGGCTGGTGAAGAGCAGGGCGCTCAGACTTTACAGCTTTGGTTTGAGACATTTCGCGAAAGCTACATGCTAAGTAAGACGCGTTATAAGTCCGATCCAACCAAACCAAGCCTGAACGCTTTCATAGAGCACACTAAAAATGAGACGTCACTCTAACCTTTAACCGCTTTGTGCTGACTTGTTGTTCAAACAGATTCGAACACGAGATAAGTTTGTTATCTATCACGGTTTGTAGGGGGAGTGTTATGGATAATGCTTCCTAGATGTTTAATTTGAAAAATTTATTTGCCCGAATTTAGGGAAAAATTGGAGAGATTTCATGTATTACGGCTTCGATGTTGGCGGCACAAAAATTGAATTTGGTGCGTTCAATGAAAAACTTGAGCGAGTAGCAACAGAACGCGTACCAACGCCTACTGAAGATTATCAACTGCTACTTGATACGATTGCCGGTTTGGTGAAGAAGTACGACAGTGAATTTTCTTGCGAAGGTAAAATTGGTCTTGGTCTTCCTGGTATGGAAGATGCTGACGACGGCACAATGCTGGTTGTTAACGTGCCAGCTTCAACGGGGAAACCACTACGTAAAGACCTAGAAGCGCTTATTGGTCGTAGTGTAAAAATTGAAAATGATGCGAACTGTTTTGCGCTTTCAGAAGCGTGGGATGACGAACTTAAAGACGAACCATCAGTAGCAGGCCTAATTCTAGGTACTGGGTTTGGTGGCGGTTTAGTTTACGAAGGTAAAGTGTTCTCTGGTCGTAACCACGTTGCAGGTGAGCTAGGCCACATGCGTCTTCCTATTGATGCTTGGTTCCACCTTGGCGATAACGCACCGCTACTAGGTTGTGGTTGTGGCAAGAAAGGTTGTCTAGACAGCTACCTATCAGGTCGTGGCTTTGAGCTGATTTATGAACACTACTTCGGTGAGAAAAAGAAAGCGATTGAGATCATTCAAGCGTACAACGAAGGTGAAGCAAAAGCGGCTGAGCACGTTGATCGTTTCATGGAGCTATTGGCTATCTGTTTCGCGAACCTGTTTACCGGTCTTGACCCTCACGTAGTTGCATTGGGCGGCGGTCTTTCAAACTTCGAACTTATCTACGAAGAGATGCCAAAGCGTATCCCTAAATACCTACTGTCTGTAGCGAAATGTCCAAAGATCATCAAAGCGAAGCACGGTGATTCAGGCGGCGTTCGTGGTGCTGCATTCCTTAACATTAAGTAATCGTGACTTAAGTTAAGCTAGCTAAGGTTAGATAGTTAAAAAGTACAAATAAAAATGCCGCAATCTCGAAAGAGGTTGCGGCATTTTTTATTGTTCGGTGTTTTCGTTTCTTTAGCTGTTAGCTACAAACGAAAAGCTAGAAACGGCATATTAAGAAAAGAGCCAAGAGGGCTTACTTCTTCTTTTTACCAACACCAAGATTGTCTTTTTGCTTCAACGTAAGCTTAGTAAAGCCAAGCTTGCGGAAGTAGTTGTCTTGGTAGTTGCGAACCGCTTTAGTATCAGAAATCAACTCAAGCTGTTGCTCAGTTTTTAGATACTCAGAGATGTCGATGCCTTCAGCTGCAGCAACAGCTTCTTGGATCGTGCGGTGTTCTTGTTTTGAAAACAGTAACTCTTTGTCTTCGTCTTTGTAAGTGTACAGAATGGTACGAGCCATGGTGCTCTCCAATAGAATTATTACTTTGCGCGCACTCTACATAAAAACCGTACGTGGCTCAAGGTAATGGTAAGAAATCTTAAGATTATCGTTCTAAACGTTTAGCGTAATTTAAGCTATTTGTCTTTTAGGAAACGAATAGATTGTTTTTCACGAAACGAAAAGAACAAAAAGCCCCTAACATCAAAAAATCTATATAGGGGCTTCGTTTGTGTTTTGGCGAAGATCTTCCAAATCAATTAAAAAGCTTCTAAGTCAATTTAGGTGTTTGTTTTGAGTTAAACGCGACCTTGCAGAGGAATGATCGTCACTGTCTCGCCAACTTTCACGGTATCAACCGCAGGTGAGATCTCGATTAAGCAGTTCGCTTCGCTCATTGAACGCAGAATACCTGAACCTTGCTTGCCCGTTGTTTTCACTTCAAGCACGCCGGATTCATTCATCGAGAACACACCACGGCTGAACTCAGTACGGCCTTGGCGTGAGCGCAGTTGTTCCGTCGCGACAGCATTTGCTTTCACTGGCGTCCAGTTCGTTTGACCTTGAAGCTTGCGGATCGCAGGCTCAACAAAGTTAATAAACGACACCATCACGGCTACTGGGTTGCCAGGTAAACCGAAGAAAGGTTTATCTTCAATTTTGCCGTAAGCAAGAGGGCGGCCTGGACGCATGTTGATACGCCAGAAGTTAATCTCACCCAACTTATCTAACGCGAGTTTGATGTAGTCAGCATCACCAACAGACACGCCACCTGAAGTCAGAACCATGTCGGTCTCTAATGACGCAGCATGAAGTACATCCATCATCTTTTGTTCGTCATCTTCGATAATGCCGTAGTCAACGATGTCGCAACCTAGTTTTTGAAGCATACCGATAATAGTAAAACGGTTCGAGTCATAGATAGAGTTCGGCTTCTGCTCACTGCCCGGGGCTTGAACTTCATCACCCGTAGAGAACACACCGACTTTAATTTTACGTAAAACAGGGCAGTCGCCAAAACCCAGTGACGCCATCATGCCCATTTCTGGTGCTTCGATGCGTGTGCCACGAGTAAAGACAGGTTGGCCGATTTCTAAATCTTCACCTGCCATACGGACATTTTGTCCAACCGAGATTTTAGCGTCTGGGAAGCTAACTTTATCGCCATCTTGGACGGCTTGTTCGCGCATCACGACAACATCAACACCTTCAGGCATTGGTGCGCCGGTCATGATCTTAACGGCTTCACCTTGTTGAACAGTATGCTCGTAGCTGTGACCTGCCATAACTTCAGCAACCAGTTGGTAACTATCCAATTCTAGATCTTCACTACGAATCGCATAACCGTCCATTGCAGAGTTGGTATTCTGAGGAACGTTGATTGGTGAAATCACATCTTCAGCCAGCACGCGGCCGTAGCCTTGCAGTAATTCAACACACTCTGTGAGATCAAGCGCGTCAATGCTATCAACAATCTTTTGCTGACCTTGAGTAACGGTTAAACCTGCAGGAGAGAACGAATCACAACATACTGCGGGCGCTGTGTCTTTTGAAGATGAGCATGACACGGCTTTGCCTGCTGTTGAGGAAAGGTCAAAGGACTGTGCGTAATCGATGATGAAATCACGAATCGCTTCTAAGTCGCTGATCGCCATTTGTGGCAGATCTGATTCAACTTGGCTGTCTGCCGCGATAGCAATAATGTTGTTATCGTTTGGATACAACCAAGGTTTGCCCACTTCATCTCGGTGCAGTTCAATTTTAGGGAAAGCGATGTTCTTACAACCTTCAACCAAAATCAGATCAAGCGTGTTGGTATCAAAACGAGTCAGCAGGTAATCAAAATCTGCTTCGGCTTCTGGTGTTTCTGTCATCATCACGTGACGATTACGAGAAGCAATCAACATTTGGTTTGCGCCCGCTTTACGCAGGCGGTAACTGTCTTTACCCGGCTTATCGACATCAAAATCGTGGTGAGCATGTTTTAACACGCCAACTTTTAAACCCGCGTCAGTCAACAGAGGAAGTAGGGCTTCAAGTACGGTCGTTTTGCCTGTACCGCTATAAGCAGCAAAGCCCAATAAAGGAAGGTTAGGGTGTTGTTTAGAATCTTTCATTATTGAAGCGTTCCGAATTGGGTGAGTTCTTCTGGCGTGTTGAGATTAACAAAGCAGTTAGGAGAATCGCTGAAATCAACGTATTCGGTAACACACTCTTTGTATAGCAAGATGATTTTACGATCACCACGTTCCAAAAACGCTTCTAACTTTGGCAGAACACGTTTGTGGAATAGGGTGAATACAGGTTGCTTAAATTCGCCATCATGCGCGACAAGAATGTCGCTGTCTTCTTTAACTGCAGAACAAAAACGCTCAACAAGGTCGTCACTGATTTGCGGACTGTCGCAAGGGACAAAACCAACCCAGTCGGTGCTCGCGTTTTTAAGGCCAGCATGAATGCCGCCCAATGGACCTGGGTAGTCAGGGAAAGAATCGGAAACAACCGGAGCAAATGCTTGGTAACTGTCTAAGTTACGATTGGCATTGATAGTGATGCTGACATCTTGCTGTGCCAGCTTGTTTATAACGTATTGAATAAGCGGAGAACCGTTGAGCTCAACGAGTCCTTTATCTTTTCCGCCCATACGACTGGCCTGTCCGCCAGCCAAAATAACCCAACTAGTTTGCGTTGGAAGCAGCATAAATATTCTCTTGTGCTTTATCTTTCTGAATAACTTGCAGAAGCGGGGATTCGGTCAAAGTATTGTCTTTGATCCACCACTGCTTCTTACATAAATCGGTTAACGCGTTAGTTTGGTGACTGGTGATGACTAAACTCGCGCCTCTCTGAAGAAGATCTTCGGCCATAATCACCAATCTTTCAATAGATTCTTTGTCTAAAGAAGCACTTGGTTCATCCATAAGCAAGATTGAAGGCTTAAGAATCCAAGCTCGAGCCATTGCTACGCGTTGACGCTCACCGCCGGATAACACAGAAATGTGCTCATCTGCCAAGGTTTCTAAACCTACCATTCTCAATGCATTAATTATTTGAGCTCGCTTATCTTTTTGGCTCTCTTTGTTAAAGCGAATGCCATAAGCGACATTTTGGTACACCGAGCCATCAAAAAGGTAAGGGGTTTGATGCAGGTAGATGATGTCTTTGAACTTGAGTCGAGGGAATAATTTTTGCTGCCAGCTCTGTGTTGGAGACTGAATACGGCCAGAGCTCGGCTGAATTAATCCAGACAAGATTTTAAGTAGGGTCGTTTTACCAACACCATTGTCTCCTTTGAGATAAATGGCATCGTTGGGGCCGATCGACAATTCGGGAATGTGGAACAAAACACGCTCTTTGTAGCGCATTGAAATTTGCTGCGTTGTTATTTTTATACTCATGACAGCGTTCCTAAGTTCTTAAATAGCCTTTTCCTCTCACACTGGAAAGGAAAAAGTTAAGGGCTAATGCCAATGCTAATAACACCATACCGAGGGCGACACCTTGAGCAAATGCGCCTTTGTGGCTTTCCATGGCGATAGCTGTTGGGATGTTTCTTGTCATCCCCATAATGTTGCCACCAACCATCATTGAACAACCTACCTCTGTCACGATACGAGAGAAGGCAGCAATGGTTGCAGCCAACAGAGGAAAACGTGTTTCCCAAATCAAGGTACACGCCACGCGTGTTGTTGATACGCCAAGTGTGCGCGCTGTTTCTACCGCTCGGCGGTCACTGGCCTGCAGAGCTCCGTGCATCATCGCAACTAGGATAGGGAAACAGATCACCATCTGACCTAGAATCATCGCCTTTTGGGTGAACAGTAATTGCCAATCACCTAACGGGCCAGAGCGAGAAAGCATCATGTACATCAACAAACCGATAACCACAGTAGGGATCGCTTGCAGGGTGTTGATCACTGAAAGCAGAGCCCATTTCCCGGGAAACTCGGTGTAAGCCAATAAGAAAGCCATAAGGATTGCAGGAACAATCACCAATGAGATGGCGGACAAAGATACGCTGAAGGATACCGCGACGATTTTCCACAATTCGTGGTCAAAACTCACAAGTAGATTCATTGCATCAATCGTTGTTTGCCATAGGGTCATGAAGTATCTCGTGTAAATCGATAATAGGTTTTATCGGTAATGACTGATGTTAATCATAGCTGACACTAACTATTTGAGTGTGTATTGGTCAGCTATTGTTCTTAAGCAAGCATGATTGTGTTTCTAAGCTTGAATGTGTTGTTAAGCGTGAACGTTATTAAAGCGAGATAGCTTTATAGCGATCTGCTGTTAACCAAGACAGTTTTTAAAGCGACATTGCTTAGGTGCTTCGTTAACGGTTTAGTTAAGCGTAGCGCTAATTGATTCGGGTTGAACCCTTAGCGCTACTTTTACTTACAGAAAACGACTGTTCACTTACAACAAACTATTCTGCGCTTGCAACAAACAGTTGTTTGCCATGCAGTTTAAAGTCGTTAATCAGTTTCTGACCTTTAGGGTTAACCAACCAATCACTGAATACTTTCGCTGCTTGGTAGTTAATGCTTGGGTAGCGCTCAGGGTTAACCAGAATCACTTGGTAAGGGTTGAAGAGGTTCTTGTCACCTTGGAAAAGGATTTTTAGGTCTAGTTTATTTTGGTAAGCCAACCAAGTACCACGGTCTGTCATGGTGTAGCCTTGCATCTCTGACGCCATGTTCAGAGTAGGGCCCATGCCTTGACCAACACTGCGGTAGCCACCAAAGTTTGGTTCGATTTTAGTTTGCGCCCAAATACCCATCTCTTTCTTATGAGTACCAGAGTCGTCACCGCGAGACACAAATGTCACGTTATTAGTCGCGATCGCTTTGAACACATCTGCCACTGCTTTTTGAGATTCAATTTTTGCAGGGTCGCTTTGTGGGCCAACGATGACAAAGTCGTTATACATCAGCTTACGAGGTAAAACGCCGTAACCTTTTTCTACGAAATTCGCTTCAGCCTTTGGTGCGTGAGTCATCACCAAATCAACGTCACCATTTTCACCCATACGAAGTGATTTACCTGTACCAGCGGCAAGAACATCAACCTTGATACCAGAATCCTTTTCGAACTCAGGCAATAAGTAGTCCAGTAGACCAGAGTGATAAGTACTTGTGGTTGTCGCCAACTTAATATGAGTGGTGTCTTCCGCGCTGCTAGCCGTGTAACTGACGATAGATAGAGCTGCAATAGTTAGGGGAATTGCTTTCATTATTATTATGTCCATTCTGTTATAAATGAATGACATGCCTTCAGTATTAAAGGGCTCAAAGAGGGCATGTGCATAAGACGCTAATTGTTGTAATTAGAAATCTACACCTTATAAGCAATCTTAATGCCAACAAATAATGCATCAGATTTCATTAAATTGCTGTTATTTCGGACAAAATTGCGTCATTTACCCCCTTAAAATGAATCAAAACATGAGCTAGGACAAAATGTCGCACATTGTCCCTGTTGGAGAAAAGGTTAATTGGTACACTCTGTCCCAACTTTCCTCACCGGCCTATCATTATGTCTTTACCTAGTTCATCTGCATCCAATCTCAACCCGAACACATTGACTCAGTATCAGGCGTTTTCCGTTTTGGTGGTCGATGATGAATTGGGTATGCAGGCTATCTTAAAGAAAGCACTAGGTAAGTTCTTTGGCAAGGTGTCGAGCGCAGGGTCGGTTGAAGAGGCTGAAACACTGCGTTCGAGCGAACATTTTGATCTGATTGTCCTTGATATCAACCTACCTGGCCGTTCTGGCATTGAGTGGGAAGAGGCGTTTAACGACAACGACAAACGCGCCGATGTGATTTTTATGACGGGTTATGCCGATCTAGAGATGACCATATCCGCGCTTAAGCTTGGTGCTTCAGATTTTATTCTTAAGCCGTTCAACCTAGAACAGATGATACAAGCCGTTCTACGTTGTATGGATAAGCGACTCGACCAAAGGATGCAGTACGCGTTGAAGCGTGATGTGAGTCGTCATATCAAGACAGAACTGATCGGCAATTCAGACAAGACCAAACAGCTTAAATTGCTGATAAGTCAATTTGCACCGTCTCGAGCTTCCGTTTTGATAGAAGGTGAGTCGGGTACAGGTAAAGAGTTGGTTGCGCGAGGTGTACACGAAGCCAGTAAACGCACAGGTCCATTTGTGCCAATCAACTGTGGCGCGATTGCTCCAGAGCTTCTAGAAAGTGAACTGTTTGGACATACATCAGGCGCATTTACTGGTGCGAAGAAAAACCGTGAAGGTCTTTTCCGGGTCGCAAGTGGTGGCACCTTGTTCCTTGATGAAATTGGTGAAATGCCACTGCCAATGCAAGCTGCATTGTTACGCGTGTTAGAGCAAAGAACCATTCGTCCAGTCGGTAGCGAGAAGGAAATTGCCGTTGACGTACGAGTGGTGGCGGCGACCAACCGAAATCTTCAAGAAGAGGTCGATAAAGGGCACTTCCGCCGTGATCTGTTCTACCGACTCAATGTACTTAAGATTGATGTGGTGCCATTGAGAGAGCGCCCATCAGACTTGATTGAACTTGTTCCATACTTTACTCGTCTTTTATCGAGCGAGCTTGGCATGCCAGTTCCAAATTGGGCACATGAAGATATCTTGGCGTTGAACGAATACGAATGGCCGGGAAATATTCGTGAGCTTAAAAACTTAGTCGAACGATGCATTCTTTTAGACAAGCCACCAGCACACTATTGGCGCGAAATTAATGGTGACCCTGTTCCCGCTAGCATTTCAGTGACGGTGTCACATGGTGCAGAAATGCCAAACTTGAATAATGCAGACGCTGCCGAGGGTTATCCAAACACTTGGACACTCAAAGAAGTGGAAAAATCTCATATAGAACAGCTGGTTAGTTTTCATGATGGCAATAAATCGGCAGCTGCAAGAGATCTTGGCGTCGCACGTAAAACGCTAGAACGTAAATACAAAGATTGGAACACAGAAGGCTCTGAATATGCCGATTAGACGTCGTTGGTGGTCAAAGTGGGCGTTCCGATTCAAAACCATGGTTCGCTACCGCTTATTATTCCTTACATCTGCTCCGATCATTCTGACCTTGTGCGCGCTTGTGGCTATCACACTGTATTGGTCAATACATTACACGTGGCAGGGCGCTCTGATTGATGTCGATGAGCGTTTGGATGTTGCCGATAACAGTATTCACCTGATCCAAAATCAGCAAGCATACAACGTTCGTGCGTTTGCCGAGTCTTATAACTTTCGAACCAAACTCGCGAGTGATCTTTCACACGAAGAGCTAACTCGCTGGGTGTCTGAGAACAAATCTCGCTATGAGCTCGATTTTCTGCGTTGGCGCAGTGTCGAGAGCATGGAAAAGAAACTCGAATATCTAAACTTAACTCACAAGTCTTCATTTTTCAGTGTCTTAAGCCGTAATGAACTCAATTATCTCGATCGTGACCTCGCTAAAAAAGCAGAAGTTCCGATGCTCAACGGACAAGAAGTCGAGACTCGAGGATTGGTAAGCCGAACCGTTGTATCCATCAAAGATGAACATGATCATGTAATTGGTTTTCTAGATGGTGGGATCTTACTGAATAACAGCACTCAACTTGTTGACCAAATCAGTAACCTTATCTATCCACAACGAGAAGGGTTTAATCGTCATATTGGTACGGTCACGGTTTTCCTTGATGATCTTCGTGTTAGCACCAACGTGCCTTTGAGCAGTGAAGACAGTGTAGGGCGCGCGATTGGAACACGTGTTTCTCACGAGGTTCACTCGAAAGTCTTGAATGAAGGTAAAGAGTGGCTAGATCGAGCGTATGTTTACGATGCTTGGTATATCACAGCTTACCAACCAATCCATGACCAGTTTAACAATGTGATTGGTATGCTTTACACCGGTTATTTGATTTGGCCGCTGATAGAAACCTACTTGACCAACCTTGGCGAAATCAGCATTACCATTGTGTTGCTGCTGTTGGCATCCGGCTTGATCGTTCACCGTGGTGCGCGTGATCTTTTTAACCCAATTGAACGCATTCATAAGGTCGTCAAGCTAGTACAGATGGGGCAAGACAAGCGCATTGGTACGCTAGGTTTGGATGATCAACACGAACTGACACTGCTCGCTAAACAATTCGACAAGATGTTGGATCTACTGCACGAGCGCAATCAAGAGATTCAACAAGCGGCGTCTGAACTAGAGTGCAAAGTGCATTCTCGTACCGCGAGTTTGAAAGAGAAAACTGAAGAACTCGAACTGCATATCAAGCTTCTCAATCAAGCCAGAGATAAGCTGGTGGTCAATGAAAAGCTAGCCGCGTTAGGTGAATTAACAGCAGGCATTGCTCATGAGATCAATAACCCAACCGCCGTGATTCTTGGCAACGTTGAACTGATGAAGTTTGAACTGGGCGATGAAGTGAGCCGTGTAGACGAGGAAGTCCACGCGATCATGGAGCAGATTGACCGAATTCGAAATATCACGCGAAGCCTGCTTCAATACAGCCGTCACGGTGGCGTACAAGACGAAATTACGTGGCAACATATCAATCCAATTGTCGATGAAAGTATTACGCTCGTAAAAACAGGTGCGAAGAAGAAAGGCATTGTGTACGTATCACAGCTGAACGCTAAAACCTCAGTCGAAGTCAATCGAAACCAATTGCTACAGATTCTGGTTAACCTACAAATGAACGCGATTCATGCAATGGACGGTCAGGGCACGTTAACCATTTCGAGTGAAGACTGGGTTGAAAATGGCGTGTCTCACGGCGCTATCGTTCATGTTCAAGATGAAGGCTGCGGTATTAAGGAAGAACAACTGAAACGTATTTTCTCGCCTTTCTATACCACCAAACGTGATGGCACAGGCTTAGGGTTGTCAGTGTCTCAGAGTATCTTGAGCCAAACTGGCGGCGAGATCCGAGTTGAATCGGAGGTAGGTAAGGGAAGTTGCTTTAGTATCTATCTTCAACAGAAAGCGACGCCTCAATTGCTAGTATCAAACCTATAAGTTCTAAGAACCAATTCACTGATATCATCATCTGATAATATTTCTAACGCGCCTGGGCTATTGCACGAACGTTTTAGCCCAAGCACGAAAATTCCGCACTACTAATCTATCTCAAACCAAATCTCAACCTCTGCCGGTTTGACGAGCACCTCTTTTTGGTTATGTAACACAGTGTATATCTTTTGATCTTGATGCATATCATCTGAACTGTACGAAATTTTGATACCTTGGCCGAAAATCCATAATCAAAACAAATAATAAAGTCAGCCAGCTATGAAATTAAGTAACTTATCTATCAAATCAAAACTCGTCTCCATCGTCATTTTATCGGTTGTTCTATTGGTAATGGCGTCCACTTTTAATCTAATGCAGCAGCGTGCGAGTTCCATGCAAGAGCGCCAAGATAAGCTCAGTGCTCAAGTCGAAACTGCAGTCAGCTTAGCGAGCTACTATTACAACCAACGTAATGTGCTCGGTGAAGAGGTCGCAAAGAAACAAGCACTTCAAGCGATCGAAACCCTTCGTTATGACACCACCAATTACTTCTGGATCTTAAACCAGCAACTCAACGTTGTTATCCATCCATTAAAGCCTGAACTCAATGGCAAGAACGCGGGTAACTTTAAAGATGGTGCGGGGAAACACCACTGGCGTGAGATGGTCACCATTTCTCGTACTCCAGAAGAGAAAGGCTTTCTTGATTACCAATGGATGAGCCCGCAAGGTGAACTCAAAGACAAGATCTCCTACGTACAACTGTTCCCAGAGTGGAATTGGATTGTTGGCTCGGGCATCCTAGTTGCGGACATCCAAGAGGCGTTCTATGCAATGGCGCTCAAAGAGGGATTGGTTGCGGTCGTATTGTCGGGCCTGTTGTTTGCGATGGGTTACGCGATTTCAAATAACATCTTAGTGCCACTAAATAAGCTTATCGACAACACCCATAAGATTGCCGATGGCGATCTTCGTGTACGCATGAACATGACACGTAAAGATGAACTGGGCGATATGAGTCAGCAAATAGATACCATGCTCGACAAACTGCAAAGCACGCTTCGCACAGCCAATGAATCGGCGGATTTATCCAGTAATATGGCGAGCCACATCGCTCAAGCCAGCGAAGAAGCGGCAACCAGTGTTAACTCACAGCATGCACAGCTTGAGTTGTTATCGACCGCAATGACAGAAATGAGTGCCACCATTTCTGATGTCGCCGTTAATGCTGAAAACACTGCCGCAAGCACCAATAAGGTTGTAGACCACGCAAACCAAAACGACCAAAACATGCAGGTAACGTCTGATACTATATCTCAGGTTTCAGAAAACATTTCGACCGCGAACAACTTAGTCAGAGATCTGCAATCAGGTGTGACTGAAATAAGCCAAGTCGTTGGTGTCATTCGTGATGTATCAGAACAAACGAACTTGTTAGCGCTCAACGCAGCAATAGAAGCGGCGCGTGCAGGAGAGCAAGGAAGAGGATTTGCGGTTGTTGCTGATGAAGTCCGTAACCTTGCTAGCCGCACTCAGAATTCAACTAACGAAGTGCAATCCACAATTGAGAAACTGACTCAACAAGCAGAACGCACCTTTAAGGCAATGCAAAGCAGTAACGAGAAGGTTGATCACAGCGTTATCGCGTCTAACGAAACTCGCCAACAACTCGATGTGATAGTGAATGAGCTTCACAACGCCAACGACATGGTCGCACAGATCGCCGCCGCATCGGAGCAACAAAGCACGGTAGCCACTGAAATGAGTGAAAGTGTCACTGGGATTCATCTCGCTGCAAATGAGGTACTGCAGGCCTCACAATCGCTTGCAGAAGACAGTCAGAAAATGGCGAACACTACAGAACACCTTACTGAGCAATTGAAATACTTTAAGGTTTAGCATCAATAGGACTATTCGCTTGAAGATAAAAAGCTCATAAAAAAACACCTCCGCACTTGCGATAAGTTCGGAGGTGTTTTTATTTATGGCTAGTCATTTGCTATAAGAAACAGACATCTAAAGCATCAAGCCTAATGCGCCGCCACTGAAATCTTCGGTGGGTTGATGTTGTGCTTCTTAAACTCTTTCATCACACGCAGGGTAATGTCGGTTTCAAACAGCTTCTCATATGCAGTATCGACGACATAAGCCTTACAAGTTAGCTGTATCGCTAGATAGTTATCGGTAATCGTCTGTTTAACCAAAACCGTTACAGGCTTCGGCAAGTGGATGTAACGACTTGAAGACGCCGCTTCTTGAATCAGGTCGCGGGCTAGGGTGATGTCTTCATCCATACCGACGTAAAACGGAATCACCACCTGCATGTCCAACGCACCGTAGTTACCACTGGTGGTCACTTCATTTAAGAACTTGTTGTTCGGAATGGTAATTATGTCATCGTTCAGGGTTCTCATTCGCACTGAACGCAAACCGATGGTAATGATATCACCGTAGTTGCCTTCAAACGTGACACGGTCACCAACTTGAAAGGGTCTATCAATCATCACAGTGATACCCGCGATAAATGATGCCGCCAAGTCTTTAAGCGCAAAGCCGACCGACACGGCGAGGGTACCACCAATCAAAGCCAGTATTTGGTCGTTGATTCTAAAGCTCATCATGAACACGATAAGACCAGTGCTCACGTAGATAAAGAACTGAGTAAACGACTGCAGTTTTTGTAGCAACATTCGATATTGCACGAATTGGCTACCAAAACTGGTCACCATTGAGTTGATGAACTTGAGCAGTAACCACATCGCAGCAATAACGATCATGGAGAAGAACACGCCGCTCCATCGCACTAGGCTAGCTATCTTTGAGATGTTTTCTACATTGGCTAACTCTTCCGTCGCAAAGGTCGGGAAACTGACAGCACTTGCCAAGCCAACAAATAGTAGGATAAATAATTTCTTCATTTTACTTCACCAGTAGATGTTGACGGTCGAGAACGTTAGTAATGTGGCGGAACCAGTGCTCGGAAATTCGAGCCTTTTCTTCATGCCAACCAATATAACCACGGCTTTCAAAGTAACGCAGAATGCCCGTTATCTCAGCCGTGCTTAGCTGAGTACAATCAGACAAGACTTCCGGAGATGCGATTTCCAACTGCACGATAGAGCGAAGCACAGCCAACATAGGTTTTGGCATGTTTTCCAGCTCTTGTGCTTCAGGAACATGGAACAAGCGCACCACGGCTTGATCGGTATCTTTGTTTCGATTCAAAGAAAGTCGGAAGAAGCGCAGAGCAACGGTAGGGTTACCATCAGAGTAATGCCACAAGATTCGGTAGAAACCTTGGCGTGCGCGGTCTTCCTCGCTCATGTCATCTTGGTCCCACTGTTTAGGCACCACCAAACCATCAAACGACAGCGGCTTCTCAAGCTCTGTATTGATACGGCTATTCAGAAGCTCACCGACCTGTTTCTCTGTCCAACGTGGTAGAAAACACACCAAATCAAACAGCAGACGTTCACCACGCGCACGATCGACAAATCGCCAGCTCGATTTAGCAATCGAAATCACGATACGGTGGTTCTTTTTAGAACGGCGCAGTAGGTTGGTTAAACGAATCAAATCAGACAGGCCGCCAACCATTGGCTTAACTAGACGTTGTGCATTGTCGATCGCAATCAAGTACGTGGTCTTGCTTTTACGAAGGTGCGCCAAGATCTGAATCTCAGTCGCTTTCTCTTCCAAGCCGATGCTCACCGCTAGATGTGCTAACAGCTCTTGATAACCTGCGTAAGGGCAACTTACGTAGACAGGTTCAGCGTTAGAGACTTTGTGCAATAGGGTATAAAGCAGCGTTGTTGCGCCCACACCACGTTCACCTGAAACAATACAGATAGCAGGGCTGTCTGACATCAGGTAGCGAGACAGTTGCTTAACCTCATCACCGGCGTAATCAATTAGAGTGCTGTCGATATTACCCGGCAGGATGTACTCATAGGTTTGATCGCCTTTGATTCGAACCAAGTTTTGTTGGTTTTTATCAAGGTCAGACTGCTTAGCCACTTCGATTCTAAATAGATAAGCCAAAGCTTGGCTAAACAGCGTGTAATTAGATAGCAAGGCCATGATGCGGTGTTGGAAGCTGTACACGCTCAACCATACGATGCCAATTGCCGTCGCTAATATATTGAGTAGGAAGGTTTCCTTACGGTTTACTGCCCAGTTCACCCATACCGGACGATCGGAGATATGTTGCAGCGTATCAAAGACTTTCGCGCGCCATAATCTAAGCACTGAAATGGTAACCAGTACAAACCAGAAAAATAGGGCGCTGTAGATCCAGCTATAGATAGTACCTTTGCCTAGCGTGATGCTCGATATCTGAAGGGTCACACCCGCAACAATGAAGCTCCATACATAACGGCGAATAGTCGATAGGCGCAGCGCAATCACTTCTTGATTGGATGTGCGACCCAAACGATACGCAAATTCCAAAATAAAGCTGATGGCAATCGAACCACCTAGAATCCACCAGGTGAAGATCTCAAGGAAAATCAGGTGTTGTAGGCTAGGGATGCTGGAGAGCACTCTTAGAGAAAGCGTAATCGCGATTAACCAAGCAATCGCACGATCAGCGCGGCTGATATACCAGATCACACGTACTAAAAATGGAGGGTTCGTTTTCGCTTCAAGAAAATTAATTCTGAACAATTCGATCAAGCGAGTGCTGTTAGCAAGCCACCACACTAAACCAAAATAGATAAACAACACTTTTAACGATGCACCAATCACAGGCACTGGCGAAATAAAGATGTCTTTAACGAGCGCTTTAAAGCTACGAATCTGGAAGTAAACAAGATACTCAATGTTGAGCTTGGTTAATTCCCACTCTTGTTTAAATTGAGTTACGCCGTAAGGGCCAAAACCCGTTAGACGCTCTTTATTAGCGGAGTTCGTCTGCTCTAACAGGTGTTGCTTGCTCACATTCAAGCTATTCAAAGTGACGTAACTGGTTTGAACGGCAAACCATTGTTCGGCGTCGTTGTTCACTCTGTAGGCTTTTATCTGTTGCTCGAAGGTTTTGATTTCCTGCTTTTGAACTTGTAGCACTTCAGCGAGCAATATATTGACTTGGCGTCTGTCCGACGGTTCCATAAAGAGGGGGTCGGGTAACGAATCAATTCGATCATCGAGATCAACAGCAGAATCGGACACCTGCGGCTGAGATTGTAAGTCATATTCCAAGTTGGCATGACTAGGCCAAGAGAGAATGGCCAAAGTGAGGATTAAGAAGCGCGATAGTGAACGCATAAAAGTCTCTTAGAATTATGAGGTTAGGATTACTATAGTTAGATAATCTGACTTTGTGAAATCCAACCCCGTGTCGGGGGCGAGTACTTTATTCCCGTTTCGGCTGATTTTGTCATAAAATTGTCAGGGATTAGGCTAGTCTTGCCTATGTATGTTGTTGCTTTGATCGGGTTAGTTTTACTGTGGCCAATCAGCATACGATATATTCAATGGTTGGCATGATTTGGGACGTTATATATCGCCCATTATGGGGCGCTGTTCGATATTTTGTTTTTCCTTACAATCGGCGACTTTTCGGCGATAAATAGAAAATCAAAAATGTGAGTCAGCTCAAACTATGATTTGGCTAGGTTATCACTCACTTAATGGCCAGTAATTGCAATCAATACTTGCAGTTAAAGCCCTGAACAAGTAACGTTGCGGCGTTTTTCACATTAAAAAGGTAATGGCATTGATCTCCACAGCAAATATCACCCAACAATTCGGCGCTAAGCCACTTTTCGAAAATATTTCAGTTAAGTTCGGCGAAGGCAACCGCTACGGTTTAATCGGCGCGAATGGCTGTGGTAAATCGACGTTCATGAAGATCCTATCTGGTGAACTAGAGCCAAGTGCTGGTAACGTAAGCTACGATCCAAACGAGCGCGTTGCTAAGCTAAACCAAGACCAATTTGCTTACGAAGAATTCACGGTAATCGACACGGTTATCATGGGTCACAAAGAGCTTTGGGCTATTAAGCAAGAGCGTGACCGCATTTACTCTTTGCCAGAAATGAGCGAAGAAGACGGCATGAAAGTGGCTGACCTTGAAGTTCAGTTCGCTGAAATGGACGGCTACATGGCAGAAGCTAAAGCGGGTGAGCTTCTTCTAGCGGTAGGTATTGAAGAATCAATGCACTTCGGTCTGATGAGCGAAGTAGCACCGGGTTGGAAACTTCGTGTTCTATTGTCTCAAGTACTGTTTGCAGACCCGCATATCATGCTTCTTGACGAACCAACGAACAACCTGGACATGGATACCATCAAGTGGTTGGAAGATACGCTAAACCAACGTAACTGCACAATGATCATCATTTCGCACGACCGTCACTTCCTAAACTCTGTTTGTACACACATGGCTGACCTTGATTACGGCGAACTTCGTCTATTCCCAGGTAACTACGATGAGTACATGACGGCTGCGACTCAAGCTCGTGAGCGTCTATTGTCTGACAACGCTAAGAAGAAAGCACAAATTGCTGAACTTCAAACGTTCGTATCTCGTTTCTCTGCTAACGCATCTAAAGCGAAGCAAGCAACGTCACGTGCTAAGCAGATCGATAAGATCCAACTAGACGAAGTTAAAGCGTCTAGCCGTCAAAACCCATTCATCCGTTTCGAACAGTCTAAAGAGCTATTCCGTAACGCACTTGTGGTTGAAAACCTATCTCAAGGTTTTGAAGAAGACCTATACAACAAGTTCGACGGTATTTTCGAAGTAGGTGAGCGTGTTGCTATCATCGGTGAGAACGGTGTGGGTAAAACAACACTACTTAACACACTAGCGGGCGCTCTTGAGCCTCGCACTGGTGAGTACAAGTGGTCTGAAAACTCAAACATCGGTTACTACGCTCAAGATCACGCACACGATTTCGAGACAGACATGAACCTGTTTGATTGGATGAGCCAATGGCGCCAAGAAGGCGAAGACGAGCAAGTTGTTCGTGGCTTCCTAGGTCGTATGCTATTTGGTCAAGACGACATTAAGAAATCTGTAAAGGTTATCTCTGGTGGTGAGCAAGGTCGTATGCTTCTTGGTAAGATCATGATGCATAAACCAAACATCCTGCTAATGGATGAGCCAACAAACCACATGGATATGGAATCTATCGAAGCGCTTAACTTGGCTCTTGAGAACTACAAAGGCACATTGTTCTTCGTATCTCACGACCGTGTATTCGTAGACTCGCTTGCAACTCGTATCCTTGAGATCAAAGATGGCAAGATCAACGATTTCCGCGGTACTTACGCTGAGTTCTTGAAAGCACGCGGCTAATACCGTGTAGCAAGAGCTAATACGTAATAACACGTTATACGTATTCAAAATTAGAAAGGCCTCTATCTTAGCAATCAGATAGAGGCTTTTTGTTTTTCCATACCGCATAAATCAACTAGCTTGCGCTAATCGCTAATTACTAATACTTAAACTGCGCGACAATCTTCTCTAGCTTCACACTCACGCTCGAGACTTGTTCACTGCAACGCACTGATCCAGAAACCACGGTATAAGTATCACTGGCAAGGTGTGCGATATCCGTAATGTTTCGGTCAATCTCAACCGAAACCATCGATTGCTCTTCGGACGCTGTTGAGATCTGACTGTTTAAGTCGAACATCTCGCCAACTTGGAAGTGTATTCCTTCTATCGCATTCACCACGTCTTTGGTTTGGCTTTTCACCAACTCAGTTTGTTCTAAGCTCGCTGTCATCTTAGCAACGGTCTTGTCTATTCCAGTGGTTAAACCATGAATCGTGGATTCTATTTGATGAGTTGAATCGTTGGTCATTAGGGAAAGCTCTCGCACTTCCGAGGCAACCACAGCGAAACCTCGTCCATGATCACCAGCACGCGCTGCTTCTATCGCTGCATTAAGTGCTAATAGGTTAGTTTGCTCGGCAATACCTTGAATGGTCGTCACCACCTGATTGATTTCACGGCTCTGTTCTTCGAGCTGAACGATGAGATCTTGCGACTCTGCAATGTTTTCTACCAAGACATTAATACTGTCGTTGGTTGATTGTGTTTTTTGTAGCGCTTGATGGGCATTTTCTTTGATCTTCTCGGCATTGGTTGCGGCATTTTCGATGTTCGCCGTCACCTCATTACTGGTCATCACTAACTCGTTAACTGCCGTCGCTACCGATTCAGATTGCTGCTTTTGTTTCTCTGCATTGCTCATGCTTTTAACTGCCGCTTCTTCAGAGCTGCATGAACTGTCTGTCAGCACCGTCATCACGCCGGATAGCTCTTTGATGTTACCGTGCAGTTTATCGATGAAGGTATCGAACGAGTGGGCAAGTTGAGCGAGCTCGTCTTTACCTTTGGCGTTCATTCTGACGGTTAAGTCTCCATCTCCATTTGCAATAGACTCCATCATCACGTTTATCGCTTTAATTCGACCCAGGATGTTGCGACCGATGAACACCAATAACAGAGAAAGCAGAGCGACGATAGCGGCACCAAACAGATGTAACATGTTTTGTGTGTTTCTAACTGCCGCTGTAATCGCTTGGCTTATCTCATTCTGCACTTCTTCAATGGCTTGTTCTGTTTGATGAACATTGCTACGTAAGACGCCTCTAAGCCCCAACTCTGCAGACAAACCTAGATTGCTGTTAGCAACCAATAGCGTCTCAACCGCAGTCTTATATTCGGAATAGGCTTGTTCAGTCGCAATCGAAGTTTGGGAGTAGGGTTCAAACTCAACAAGAGCATTAGTTAACGCTGCATTCGTTTGGCCATTAATATGTGCGAGGTAATGGAAGTCTTTTTCAATCAGCTCTAATAACGCAAGTTCCAGTGCCAAACTTGATTCTGATTCGATTGCTGATTTCAGCGCTGTTCTTTTTCCATCGAGAACTGCGACAAAGCCCAAAGGTGGGGTTGTGCGTTCGATGTCGTTCACCTGATTGACGATCTGGTGGAACTGTTTCTGATATTGATGAAGGGTATCGGAGATCTTGGTCATTTGATCGGTCAGGTGAAGCTCGTGCGAGGTTAGGGTTCGGTTCAACGTCACCAATCTTTGATTCAATGTGGCGGCGGTTTTATCGAAACGCTCTGCGTATTTTTGATCGTGGCGAGACAAGAAGTCTTTCTCATGTCGCCTAAGCGTTAATAAATCGACTGAGCTTCTGAGATTTTCGGTTGCAGCGATCTCCAATGATTCCAATTTGTCTAAGCTGAATTGCTCGTAGATGGCATAGATAAAAACAGAAATAAACAGGGTGAGGTTGATTAAAATAAACTTACTGCGAATAGAAAGAGACAGCAAACGATGCTGAGGTTCTGATGGATTGTTCATGGTTAACTCCCTTTAGCCGATGACGTTTCATGTCCATCTATGCTTAATAGCTATTAGATACATTTAAATGATGGATATGTAACTAATAGCCTATAGAGTTGTTAAAGCAAGGTCGGTTGGTGGGGACAGCAACTTAATCGAAGATATGCACCAACTTAACGCTCAACTGAACCATTTGAGACGCCGATTTTCCTAAATAGGGCGAGGCTAAGCACGTGAGATTAGATGCGAAAAGAAAAAGTCCTCATTAACACTCATGTCGGCAATCTTTGAAATCGCAGGCATCGTATTAAGTGAGGACTTTCAGTTATTTTAAGTAGTTAGCTTACTATCGAGTTAACAGTTGTTAGTAACTTTACCGATCAGCTTTATTCGTTTTGTTCATCGAGAAAGTCGGTGTGCTCTAACCACAGCGCATTAATGATTCCAAACGCGCAGGCGAGTAAGACGCCCAGTACCCAACATAAATACCACATAGGTTATCCTCCTATTTCATCTTTAATTAATACAGTGACGAGCTGTTATCGTGAATGTATTGGCTGTCTAGTCGACCGAACATTTTGTAGTAACACCAGATTGTGTAACCCAAAATAATTGGCACCACGATAACTGCGACAACCGAGATAATGCTCAGTGTTAACTCACTCGATGTTCCGTCCCACAGCGTTAAGCTGTGCGATGGCATCAAGCTAGATGGCATGATCATTGGGAATAGGGCAACGCCCGCTGTCGTTATGATGCTTGCTATCGATAAGCTCGACGAAGCGAAGGCCAAACCAGCGCGGTTAAGTCGAGTCATCACTGCACAACTCAGCATTCCGATGATGCCTAGAGCAGGGATTCCCCAAAGTACTGGATAGTTTTCGTAGTTATGTAACAGTAAGTCATCAAACTTCATGACATGTTTTAGCAACGGGTTTGAAACACCATCGGTCACAACTGGGCTAGTAATCAGGTAACCCGGAAGTGTATACGCGTATATCCCACCAACAATAAACAGACCTACAGTGACAAGCGCCATACATACGATCACTTTCTGCGCGCGTTGTTTTAAATCACCCGTCGTTTTCATCTGTAGGAATGCCGCGCCTTGCGTGACAACCATCGCCAAGCTCACCAAGCCACATAGTAGTGGGAAGGGAGTGAGTAGATCCCAGAAACCACCTTGGTATGACATCATTAGCAATTCGTTAAATTCAAACGGAACACCAATCATCAAGTTACCGAAACCAACACCAAAGATAACCGGAGGAATGAAGCCACTGACGATAAGTGCAATATCACAAGCTTTCTTCCATTGCGGGTTGTCGATTTTAGCGCGGTAATCCATACCGAGCGGTCTTAACCACAAGGTCGCCAACACGATAATCATGGCTAAATAGAACCCGGAGAACGCAGCCGCGTAGATTGCAGGCCATATCGCAAAGATAGCGCCACCCGCCGTAACCAACCATACTTGGTTGCCATCCCAGTGAGGGGCAATCGAGTTAATCATGATTCGTCGATCAACTTCCGACTTGCCTAGAACAGGGAGCAACGCCGCAACGCCCATGTCGAAACCATCGGTAATGATAAAACCGATCAACAATACGCCAATAACTGCCCATGTAAACAGGCGAAGATTTTCGTAATCAAACATCTGAATTCCTTAATGAAGGTCGATAGTTTTATCTAGCTGACGCGGTGCGCTTTGCTCACCTGTAAGGGCTAGATCTTGGTTTGATTGCTCATGGTGATAGCGACCAGTCTTCAGTGCGCTCGGGCCCATTTTCGCAAACTTAACCATCAGGAACATTTCTACAATTAGGAATGCGGTGTAGAACAAGTAAACCAATCCGATAGAGATCCACAGACTTGAAGCGGGTAGGTTAGAAGCCGCCATGTTTACTGGCAGAATCTCACCAATAGCCCAAGGCTGACGACCGTATTCCGCTACAAACCAACCGGCTTCACAAGCAATCCAAGGAAGTGGAATCGCGCATATTGTTGCTTTCAGTAACCAACGATTGGTACCAATCTTACGACGACAAATTTGTACGAATGAAAGACCAATGATGGCAAACATCAAGACGCCACACACCACCATGATGCGGAAGCTCCAGAACAGAGGGGCAACCGTTGGGATTGTGTCTTTGGCTGCTTGTTTGATCTGTTGCTCTGTTGCATCCACCACGTTATCGCTGTATTTCTTAACCAGTAATCCATAACCTAAGTCATGTTTAACCGATTCAAAATCATCGATATTTTGTTGTGATTTATCACCAGAGCGCAGTTTTTCTAATAGACCGTAAGCTAAGATGCCGCTGCGAACACGTTCTTCATTCTTTGCCAATAGATCATGAATGCCGACAACGGGTGTATCCAGAGATCGCGTTGCGATAATACCCATCACGTAAGGGATCTTAATCGCGTAGTCCGTTTCCATGGTTTCTTGATTCGGGAAGCCGAACAGTGTGAATGAGGCAGGGGCTTCTTCTGTGTGCCATTCAGCTTCGATAGCCGCCAGCTTCACCTGTTGAACATCACCCAATTCATAACCAGATTCATCGCCTAGCATCACTGTCGAAACAATCGCAGCCATACCAAAAGCACTTGCCACTGCAAATGAACGACGAGCAAACGGTAAATCACGCCCTTTAAGCATGTAGTAAGCACTGATACCCATAATAAATAGCGCGCCGGTTGTGTAACCTGCCGCAACGGTATGTACGAACTTCACTTGAGTCACTGGGTTGAAGATCACTTCGACGAAGTCTGTCATTTCCATACGCATGGTTTCGAAGTTAAACTCTGCGCCCACTGGGTTTTGCATCCAGCCATTGGCCATCAGAATCCACAGACCAGAGAAGTTCGAACCCAACGCCGTCAACCACGTTACCAATAAGTGCTGACGCTTAGAAAGCTTGTCCCAACCGAAGAAGAACATACCGACTAAGGTTGATTCCAAGAAAAACGCAATCAAGGCTTCAATGGCGAGCGGAGCGCCAAAGATATCGCCTACGTAATGCGAGTAATAAGCCCAGTTAGTACCGAACTGGAATTCCATGGTTAAGCCGGTAGCAACACCGACAGCAAAGTTAATACCAAACAACTTACCCCAGAACTTGGTCATGTCTTTGTAGATGGTTTTGTTGGTCATGACATACAGTGATTCCATCACTGCGAGTAAGAAGGAGAGGCCTATAGTTAGGGGGACGAATATAAAGTGATAAAGAGCGGTACTTGCGAATTGAAACCGCGACAGATCAACGACATCTGTAAGCATAAAAACTCCTTCCCGCCACGAGTGTGACGGGTAAGATAATGGAAAATAAGATGATAATTAGAGAGAACTAATTAAGGGTTTACATGTAGCTGTGTGAAAAGAATCTATTACCAACGAAGTGCTTTGTTTTGTTTTTTAGAGAACTGTTTACGTAGCCAGTAATCTGCACTCACGTAACGACCACCACCGTAAACAAGCAGTACTAACAGCATCACGAAGTAGGTGCCTGCGAACTCCATACCGTTGTTCAGCATTACCGGGTCACCAAGTTCTGTGATGTAGTTGTAACGACCTGGGAAGTTAACCGCGAGCCATTCAATGAAGCCGTTAAGTCGAACGGTTGCTTCCATACCACCAGTCGCAATCGCATCCCAACCGTGTTTCCAGTGAACCATTGCACTTGCTACGCTCATCATGAAAATCATTGGAATCGAGATAAAGCGAGTAAACAGGCCTAACGCGATACAGATACAACCTAATACTTCGGTCGCTGCCGCTAGGAATGCCAGTAGCTCAGGGAAGGGAAGGTTAAGACCACCGTCGGCTGCTGAAGCACCAAACCATGCCACTGTTCCTGAGAAGCCCAGAACTTTAGAGCGTGCACCGACATAAATCACCGGAATCAAATAAAGACGTACTGAAAGCAGTACTAAGTAATCGTATTGTTTGCATTTTTCGACAATAGCGTCGTACCAGCTGAGGGCTGACTTAATCATAATTTTTCTCCTAAAGAGTGAACGCCAATCAGTTCAACTTCACTGAAATGTTCGACCCAATTAATAAACTCGAATCTCGCCAATTGTTGAGCAATTATTTGTTTTATATCGGCTAAAGAACGATTTGGTTGTTGTTGAATGATTTGAATAATCGCAACATCAATTTCTCTTAGTTTTATCGTGTTGACGCGTTGGTCACGGTCGCGATAAATCGCGTAATAAATGGGGTGTCGCCTTTGTGTTAGAAACGTCAGTGACTCACCATGAACAAGGAAAGGTACCTGTACGAGCTTCATCGTACTGTTGACTAACAAACCCAATTGAAGCTGTTGTTCATCAACACGAAGGTCACCCGCCCATGACATCGGCAATACTTGCTTTGAAACGTCAATTTCAACGCAAAAGGCACACCATTCGTACTCCAACACCGCTAGCTGGTCGGCTGTAAGATCATGACTCGCACTCAAAGTAGACAAATCACTTAGATTAGACATACCCATTGCCTGAGTGCGACGCTGGATAAAGCTGACAAACTCAGTGGCTATATGATGAAACTCCGGCTCTGAGGCGTAATGCACCACAACAAACTCATCAACCAATATCAGTAGTTGGTCTTGGTCGACTTGCTGGCAAAACAGCGGGAATGTGTTGTTCAATACACCAAATACGTTATCTCTAATGAACTCGCTGTATCGACACACTGCGTTGTCTTCAAGCGGCGAACGTATCAGTGCGGTTAGTGCGTGTGTTTGAGTGATCATCATGCTAGGAGGGTTATGCATAAACCAACTCCTGATTCATTGGGCGATGAGCAACACCAGCATCTAGAACCTGACTGTGCATCGTTCGTAATTCCTCAGTCAGCACGACCAAAGGCGGTACGTTGTTGTCTCTTTCGAGCAATAACGGTTTACTGCCATGAATAGAAAAGGTGTAACGCGCCAAGTCAATAACCGCTTGCTGTACCGGCATACCGTGGGTATCAATCAGCGATTTGTTACTTCCACCTGAGCCATCACTTTCAACTAAATGCCCAGCAATGTGGTAGTAGCGAATAGCATCGCTTGGTAAAGCCTTAAGCATTTCAGCGGCATCAAAGTGGTGGTTCTGACTGTTCACGTAGAGATTGTTGATGTCGACCAACAACTCACAGCCACTACGCTTTGCTATTTCAGCGATAAACTCACCCTCAGGCATCTCATCTCCGTAGTTGTGGTAATAAGAGATGTTCTCCATTACCAAAGGACGTTGAATGATGTCTTGGACTTGCTTGATTCTGTCCGCTAAATAGCCGATGTTTTCTGCGTGACGTGGCACGGGTAACAGTTCATACAGATACCCTTGGTTGTCTCGAGAGAAGCTCAAATGCTCGCTGTATACCTGAATATTCAGTTCATCGAGAAATTGACCAACCTGACGTACAAACTTCGTGTTAAGCGGCTGACAATCTCCAATGGATAAGCTTAAACCGTGTGCGATCAAAGGGTATTGCTTCGCTATATCCTGTAGTTGTTCGCGCTTAAGACCACCTAAGCTCATCCAGTTCTCGGGAGCCAGTTCCAGAAAATCAATATCAGGGTGCTTTGGGGAACGAGCGAGCAGTTCAATATGCTCACTGCGTAGCCCAATGCCTTTGTCTGTATTCTGAATGGTTCGCACTTTATGATTTAACTCGCTGCTTTTAGGGACTTGGTCATTTGATGCTAGAGCTTTAGTTTTTAAAGCCTTATTTTTTATAGCTTTAGTTTTATGCGTTTCTACTGGCCACATACTCCACCTGTCACCTTGCTATTCGCCGTTAGGATGCGGTCTTTGCTTGGCGAGATACCTTCAGCCGTTAAGCCACATTTGCCGTCACGAGCACGCACTAAACGGTCTTGAGGGTTGCTAGTCAGTTCCGCTTTTTCGAAGCGTTTTTCTGTACCACATTTACCTGCAGCACATTTACCACCGTGTCCTGAAGATTGTTTAGCTTCAACAGGGGCTTCGGCAGGTGCATCAGCAAACGCCATTGCAGAGTTAAGACTAATCACAGACGTGATCGCGATTGATAGGGCGATTTTGTTGTTCATATTATTTCTCCTTTACAGCAGACATAGGGAAGCTCGCTAAATCACGACCAGACATGATTGGTCCGTCGTAGTATTCGCGTACAATTTTGATTGATTCAGATTTGCGCTTAAGGCCTAAACCCATCCAGTGGTTAAGTACCAACATTTTTGGATTGATCTCTTTCGCAATTTCACCAATTACAGAAGGCTTAGCGTGCATGAATGTAGAGACACCATCGGCTTGTTCATGAATCGCCATTGGCATCATCATGATGTCGGCGCCACGAGCGAAGTCTAAGAACGCAGGGTTGCTACCGTTTTGGTCAGCTGAAATCACCATCACGCCTTCTTCACTTTCAATTCGGTAAGCGAGACAAGGCACATCACCATGAGGAATACCCAGAGCCGTGATTTTCAAACCATCTTTTTCGTAAACGACGGTTGGCACTGTGGATTTATAGTCAACATCAGTAAGATTGACTGGGAATAGACCATCGGTTCCATCGTATAAGCCAGCAAGATAAGCGTATGCACCATGGTCTGGGTCAAAGTTCGCAGCAAAGTAACCGTTGAGGCTTGGGAAGGCTGAACCTGCGGCTGGACCTGAAATCTCCAACGCCTTTTCACGTTCAAAGAAGTAGCCGCCTTTAAGAAGAGCGGGCATGTCATTGACGTGATCGGTATGGAAGTGAGTGATACCCATGAAATCTAGGTCTTCAAGTTTTGCTCCCGCTTGACCGAAACGTAGGTAAACACCGCCACCGGCATCAATCATGATTCGTGATTTGCCTTTCCACCATACGATTTCACCCGATGATGCACGTAGGTCATCCGAGATAGGACCACCTGACCCCAGTATTTGTAATGTAAAGTCGGTATCGACCGGCTTAAGTTCAATTGCGTGACAGTTGGCGCCCAAGGTCAATCCAAGAGCTATTGCTAAAGCTTTTAAAGGCTGTTTCATATTGTTATCCAATTCTTTTTTCTTATGTGTTTTCTTCGAAGTGAGCATTCAAAGAAGTGAAACTTTCGCCAAGCAGCACGATAAGTGCGTGCTTCGTTCTGTTCACGGAGCATAAGATAAAGAATTGTTAACGTTTGGTATATCTAGTAATTTTGAAATCAACGTTAAGCAAAACTAAACGATAATATTAAGTGCGTTCTGTTGCTGAAATAATGTGCAGAAAGGGTGGTAACAGCGAACTGGCTGTTAAAATTGTGCGAATAGAATGATGGGCAAGGAGAGGGAATGCTAAGGAGATAAAAGGAATAAAAGAAAAAGGTGCAAGCCTTCGCCTACACCTTATATAAGTTCACCAGAAAACTAGCGTTAGATAGCATTTGTCTTTAGAGAAATTTGCCTTTAAAGGACTTACGCTGACTGCTCGCCTTTTACATCAAAGTCGATCTTGTCTGCACCCGTGAACACTTGGAAGCGTAAACCTTTAGCGCGAGCAATGGTTGTGATGCCGAACTTCTGAGCCAAGTCTAAGCCCATTTGAGTTACGCCAGAACGTGATAGCAAAACAGGGATACCCATCTGAGCAACCTTAATCACCATCTCAGACGTTAAACGGCCTGTGGTATAGAAGATCTTATCTTCACCTGTCTCTTTGTTAAGCCACATCTCACCAGCCAATGTGTCAACGGCATTGTGTCGGCCAACATCTTCAACAAACGATAGAACCTTGTCGTCTTTGCAAACCGCACAACCGTGCACTGCGCCTGCTTTCTTGTAGGTATCGTTGTAATGAGTCAACGCTTCAAGCGCTGTATAGATTTCAGATTGCTTAATCTTGTTTTGAGGCACTTGGTAATCTTCCAACTGCTTCATCACGTTGCCATACATAGTGCCCTGACCGCAGCCAGAGGTTACTGTCTTCTTCTTAAGCGCTTGCTCAAGTTGGCTCGTGTCTTCTTTAGTGATGACCGCAGCAGAGCTGGTTTCCCAATCGATGATAATAGATTCAACCGCTTCGGGATCAGAGAGGAAGCTTTGGTTTTTCAAATAGCCTAATACTAATGACTCAGGACGAGAGCCCAGTGTCATTAAGGTTACGATCTCTTTCCAGTTCAACATTACGGTAAGAGGGCGCTCACACGCGATCTGTTTTGTTAGCTTTTCGCCATATTCATCAAACACTTCAACTTCGATTGTCTGAAGTGGGTTCTCACTGGTTTTTATTATGTTTGGTTTTACCACAGTCATTTCCTACTTAATGAGATAGCGATTTTATGAGATAAGAAGTCAACAAGAGCAATAAGGCTCTCATTCATCAATGCGCTAGTTTGTTAGTTCGCTATAGCCTCGGTTTCGATTATCGTTTCGAACATGCCATAGCTCTGAGAATACATAGCTCTGTGAATAACATTAGCGAATTAGCTAAAGCAAATCTTATTCCAAAATAACGGGGATTGATGGAAACATGAAGCATTAGATTAAAATAGCGCAAAATATGAGAGTTCACAGGGTGGAGTTGTCTGAAATAACCAGTATCGACTAACGTTATAGTGACAACTTGATAACGAACGCTATAGGCACGCTCTCTCAGTTAATCCGTATTGGCGTGTTTATTGCTTTATGGGGTGTATATGAATGCGCACAGTACAAAATGTCCTAAGTGCATTCAGACCAAAGAAAATCAATTGGGTGAAGTATGTCTGAGATAAAAGAATTCAAAGAACAATATGAAAAAACAGAAGCAGCTTGGCCAATCGGTGTCCAAAGAACAGAGAAAGAGATCAAAACAGGTATCTGGGTAACGACGCAATGGGAATTGACGGGGTTTGAACTGTCGCCAGAAGGCGATGCACAAGACGTTTGTTTACTCCAACTACATAAAGACGAGCGTACAGACTATCGTTTCAACCTAAGCTCTCAGCAACCTAAGCTTTTCTTAGTGATGGATAATGTCGATTCTGGTGTTAAGCCAGTCATTCAGTTACTTACGGCATCACAAACCGTTGCAGGGCAATACATGGACGGTGACAACCAAGTCCTTTCATACGATATTCCGCTACCTGTACAAGCTTGGATGGAAGCTTTCATCGGTCGTCATGGCGAGTTATTGGAAGCAAGACGTAAAAAACGTAAAGGCGCGGGTCGATCAAATGGCAACTAACTTTTTTAGCCGTTGGTCTCAACGAAAGTTTGATGAATCAACCGACCAACCATTAGAAGCGCAACAAACGCTAGAGGAAACTGAGCTTACTTCCACTGAAGCTTCGTCTGCTGCTTCATCTGTAGACGCAGAAGCATCGGAGTCACAAGAACGTGGGACTTTAGAAAATGAGTCTCCAGAACATAATGAAGACGCTCACGCTGTCGATTCTCAAGCTATTGACTCTCAGGAGATAGCATCAGGAACGACTGAAGACTTGTCTGTTGCTCAATTATTGGTGTCAGAAGCCTCAGAGAGCGTAAAAAAAGCGGCATTGCGTAAATTATTCCTCTCAGAAGAATTCAACGTTCGTGATGGTTTAGATGATTACGATGACGATTACAGCAATCTTAAGTCTCTTTCTGAAGGGGTAGCGGAAACCTTGCGTGATTGGGTTAAAGACAAAACGGAAGAAGAAACTGCGCCAGAAGAAGAGCAAGATATTGATAATAAAGACGAAGGTGAGGTTTTAGAAAATTCTGAAGGCGATCTTGAGGTATCTGATAATGGATTTGAAACGTCAGAAAGTGCCGAAATAACCGAACAAGAAAAAGAACTGTATAAAAACACAGTACCAGATAATAACGCTACAATTTCAGACGAAGCTGACCTGAAAGAGATGGGACAAAATATACCACACAAAGAATAGGTACATTTTGACTAAACACTCAATGAACCGCTTGCGACAAAATGTCCCAAGCGGTTTTTTTATACGCACAATAAACGTTATAAAGAATTAAATCACTGAAATATAAGGCATATTAAATTGGCATGGCATTTGCTAAATAACGTTCATTATCAACTTTTTTGTAGATAGACGAGTTCACGGTCTGACGAACGGCACACTGGCTAAAGGGTTAGTTGTTAACGGATTACTCAGCAAGTTCTCTATCGCTTACTACAATGAAGGTTGAACAGATTATCCATGTCCAAAGATGGAACTGAGCAATGCTTAAACAATTATTAGAACAAGCAAATTCAAATAACGCTAAAGCAAGACTGTATGCATTTGAAAATACAGTTGAGTTAACAAATCTGATTCCACCTACTGTTAGCTACGAAAGCGGCGGTAATACTCTTGTTATTGGTCCAACTGCGATCATTGAAAGTGCTGCGGCTCAATTACCTCAATTGACGAGCCTAACCTTATTGTCAACAGATGGCGAAAAGGGCACAAACCCAGAACTGTACTTCGCGAATTCGGTTCAAGTATCCGGTTTCCTTGGCACGTTTGAAGTTGTGATCGAAAACAAAGGCACATCAAGCAACCTAGCGAAAGTCGCGATTAATCACGATTGTTTCGATGTTGTTCTAGACCTATGTCTGAATAGCTGCATGACAGAAGAAGTACCTGTACCGGGTTATTACCCAGTAGGCCGTGGCTATCCAAAACTGGCTGAAGCACTGGAAGAGATTCCAACGCTTATGGGCACCTTTGATAAGCCTAAGTTCTTCCGTCTAGACACTGACCTTTGTGCACACAGTTCTCGCGGCGTAAAAGGCTGTGAGCGTTGTGTCGATGCTTGTCCTGCTGGCGCACTATCAAGTGAAGGCTCCGATAAGACGGGTCACAAGATTGAGATTAACCCTTACCTATGTCAAGGCGTTGGTACTTGTGCAACTAGCTGTCCTACAGAAGCGATTACCTATGCGCTTCCAAATCCTGACGACACTCAAAAGTTTATTGAACGTACGCTAGCGAACTATGAGCAAGCGGGCGGTCTGGATCCAATCGTACTTATCTGTAGCTCTCGTCATGAGACTTACAATGTGATGGCGCTAAAAGCACTGCCAGATAACGTGATTCCAATCGTTGTTGAAGAGCTACCTTCTATTGGTATCGATACTTGGTTTGCAGCGTTAGTGAATGGCGCAACTCAAGTTCTGTTTGCTGCTTCTCGTTTTATGCCAGAAACCATCATTCGTGTTCTGAATAACGAAGTAGGGATCGCTCAAGAGTTACTCGACCAAATCGGTGTTCCAAAAGAAACCATCGATATCCTGTATTTAGAGTCTCTACGTGAAGGTCCTCCAACTCTGTGTGTAGATTCATTCGATCTTGCACTTGGTGATCTTCAAGGCAATAAACGTCAACGTCTGTTCACAGCACTTGATGCTATGTCTTCATCTCGCATTCCTGTTGAGAACATTGTTGAGCTTCCATCAAATGCGCCTTATGGCACGGTTTCATGTGAAAGCAAAGATTGTACTTTGTGTATGAGTTGTGTGGCGGTTTGCCCTACACGTGCTCTTCATACCGATGGCGCGTCTCCATCACTTAAGTTTGTAGAACAAGACTGTATTCAATGTGGTCTGTGTGAAAAAGCGTGTCCTGAAAATGTTCTGACTCTAACGCCTCGTATGAACTGGGTGAAAGAAGAACGTCAAAAGGCTGTTGTGATTCATGAAGAGAAAGCAGCGGAATGTATTCGTTGTCATAAGCCATTCGCACCGCAGTCTATGATTGACATGTTACAAAACAAGTTACGCGGTCACTCTCATTTTTCAGACGAATCAGCAATCAACCGTATTGCTATGTGTGAAGACTGCCGTGTGATAGATATGTTTGATTCGATGGCTCAAGACCCATTGAAACAACTGAAATACTAGGAGTTGGCATTGGATACTCATTTAGATCAAGTACAAAAGCTAGAGCAAGAACAGACACTAAGAACTGAAATTTATTTGGTTCTTTCTGCATTGTTCCGTAACGCACCTTCTGAAGAGGTCATTGATTTCCTAAAGACGTTAGACATTGAAGCGTCTGAGAGTGCAATGCAAAAAGCTTGGATTGCGATTCAACAAGCGGCAACGGAATCAAATCGCGAAGCATTAGAAGACGAATATCAAGACCTGTTCATTGGCATTGGCCGTGGAGAGATTGTTCCATTTGGTTCTTGGCATAGAACTGGCGCCATGATGGAAAAACCACTGGCAGAAATTCGTCATGATTTAGAGCTTTTAGGCATTGAGCGTGATGATCAAGTGAAAGAGCCAGAAGATCATATTGCTGCATTGTGTGAAGTAATGGCCATGCTAACCGGTGAAGAAGAAGCACTTCAACAAGCCGTTTTTAATAAGCACCTTGGTCCTTGGTTCAACTCTTTTACGCGTCAGCTTGAAAGTGCAGAAAGTGCGAACTTCTACAAATCGGCAGCTCAGCTGTGTGAAGCATTCCTAACGTTAGAGCAAGTGCGTTTTAGCGTTAATACAAAAAGCAGTAAGCATAAATTAAAGATTGATGTGAAAAACGTCACTGATTACGAGTAATCGAGCAGTACGCGATTATATCGATAGAGGGGCATTAAGCCTCCAAAAAGATCTACCGTAAGGTAAGGAAGCAATGATGAAAGATAATAAAGAAATAAACTCAAGCCGTAGGGACTTACTCAAAGGCTTAACGACTGCAGCCGTTGCTGGTGCCGTTGTCGCTGGTACAACGAAAGTGGCAACTGCTTCAGAAACGGTTGAAATGCCGAAAGAAGACATGAAGAAGACGGGCTATCGTGAAACGCAACACATTCGCGATTACTACGACACACTTTAGGAGATAACGGATGAAACTTGTCAAACGCTCCGATAGTGTGAGCAAAGAAACCAATCAACTGGGTGTGTCTAGACGTGCCTTCATGAAAAACACTTCATTAGCCGCTGGTGGCGCGGTAGTAGGCGCAAGTCTATTCGCTCCGGGCATGATGAAAAAAGCGCAGGCTAAATCAGTCGACCCTGAAGCGAAAACAGAAGTGAAACGTACTATCTGTTCTCACTGTTCTGTGGGTTGTGGTATTTACGCTGAAGTTCAAAACGGTGTTTGGACGGGTCAAGAGCCTGCATTCGATCACCCATTCAACGCTGGTGGACACTGTGCGAAAGGTGCAGCTCTGCGTGAACACGGCCACGGTGAACGTCGTCTTAAGTACCCAATGAAATTGGAAGGCGGTAAGTGGAAGAAGCTTTCTTGGGAACAAGCGATTGAAGAGATCGGCAACAAAGCGCTAGAACTTCGTAAAGAGTCAGGCCCTGATTCGGTTTACTTCCTAGGTAGTGCGAAACACAGTAACGAACAAGCTTACGCATTCCGTAAAATGGCGTCGCTTTGGGGCACCAACAACGTTGACCACCAAGCGCGTATTTGTCACTCAACCACAGTTGCCGGTGTTGCAAACACTTGGGGTTACGGTGCGATGACAAACTCGTTCAATGACATGCACAACTGTAAGTCGATGCTGTTCATTGGTTCGAACCCTGCAGAAGCTCACCCAGTAGCGATGCAACACATCTTAATCGCGAAAGAGAAGAACAACTGTAAGATCGTTGTTGCGGATCCTCGTCGTACGCGTACTGCTGCGAAATCTGATCACTATGTTTCTCTTCGCCCAGGTTCAGACGTTGCGTTTATCTGGGGCGTGTTATGGCATGTCTTTACTAACAAATGGGAAGACCAAGAATTCATCCGCCAACGTGTATTCGGCATGGACGAGATCCGTGAAGAAGTTGCGAAGTGGAGCCCAGCTGAAGTTGAGCGCGTTACTGGCGTAAGCGAAGAAGACGTTTACCACACAGCAAAACTGCTTTCTGAAAACCGTCCGGGTTGTATCGTTTGGTGTATGGGTGGTACTCAGCACACGACTGGTAACAACAACACACGTGCTTACTGTGTACTTGAGCTTGCGCTAGGTAACATAGGTAAGTCAGGTGGCGGTGCAAACATTTTCCGTGGTCACGATAACGTACAAGGCGCAACTGACCTTGGCGTACTGTCAGACACTCTTCCAGGTTACTACGGCTTGTCTGAAGGCTCATGGCGCCACTGGTCGAAAGTTTGGGACGTAGACTTTGACTGGATCAAAGGTCGTTTCGACGACAACGCATACGGCGGTCAAAAACCAATGAACAGTGCAGGTATTCCTGTCTCTCGTTGGGTTGATGGCGTGCTTGAAGACAAAGACAAGATTCGTCAGCGCGAAAACATCCGTGCCATGTTCTACTGGGGTCACGCGGTGAACTCTCAGACTCGTGGTCCAGAGATGAAGAAGGCGATGCAAAAGCTGGATATGATGGTTATCGTTGACCCATACCCAACAGTCGCGGCAGTAATGAACGATCGTACTGATGGCGTTTACTTGCTTCCAGCTACTACTCAGTTTGAAACCTACGGCAGTGTAACGGCATCAAACCGTTCGCTACAGTGGCGTGACAAGGTTGTTGATCCTCTGTTCGAATCTAAGCCTGACCACGAAATCATGTACCTTCTTTCTAAGAAGCTTGGTTTCTCTGATCAGCTGTTCAAAAACATCCGTGTTGAGAACAACCAACCATTGATTGAAGACATCACACGTGAATTCAACAAAGGTATGTGGACGATCGGTTACACAGGTCAAAGCCCAGAGCGTTTGAAAGAACACCAACAAAACTGGCACACATTCCACAAAACCACACTTGCTGCAGAAGGCGGCCCAGCGAATGGCGAGACTTACGGTCTTCCTTGGCCATGTTGGGGCAACCCAGAGATGAAACACCCAGGTACGCATATCCTTTACGATACGTCTAAACCTGTCGCTGAAGGTGGTGGTAACTTCCGTACTCGTTTCGGTGTCGAGTTTGAAGGTCAAAGCCTACTGGCTGAAGACAGCTACTCAAAAGGCAGCGAAATCAAAGATGGCTACCCAGAATTCAGTGACAAACTGCTGAAACAACTGGGGTGGTGGGATGACCTAACAGCAGAAGAGAAAGCCTCTGCTGAAGGTAAAAACTGGAAGACTGACGTTTCTGGCGGCATTCAACGCGTGGCTATCAAGCACGGTTGTATTCCTTTTGGTAACGCGAAAGCGCGTGCGATTGTTTGGACATTCCCAGACCGCGTACCACTGCACCGTGAACCACTTTACACACCACGTCGTGACCTAGTTGCTGACTACCCAACATGGGATGACAAGGAAGCGATCTTCCGTGTTCCTACGTTGTATAAGTCAATCCAAGAGCAAGACAAGTCTGGTGAATACCCGATTATTCTTACTTCTGGTCGTCTGGTTGAGTACGAAGGTGGTGGTGAAGAAACCCGTTCGAACCCTTGGCTAGCAGAACTACAACAAGAGATGTTTGTTGAAGTGAACCCGAAAGATGCAAACGACATTGGCTTTAAAGATGGCGATGACGTTTGGGTTGAAGGTGCTGAGAAGGGTCGAATTAAGGTGAAAGCGATGGTAACTCGTCGTGTGAAACCGGGTCTGGCGTTCATCCCATTCCACTTCGGTGGTAAGTTCCAAGGCGAAGATTTGCGTTCTAAGTATCCAGAAGGCACTGATCCTTACGTTATTGGTGAAGCTGCTAACACAGCAACCACATACGGTTACGACCCTGTCACGTTGATGCAGGAAACGAAAGTAACCCTTTGTAATATTCGTAAAGCGTAAGGAGTCTTAAAATGGCTAGAATGAAATTTCTTTGTGACACCAAGCGTTGTATCGAATGTAACGGTTGTGTCACTGCATGTAAGAATGAAAATGATGATGCTCTGGAATGGGGTATTCAGCGTCGCCGCGTTGTAACACTGAACGATGGTGAACCGGGTGAAAACTCTATCTCAGTAGCATGTATGCACTGTACTGATGCACCTTGTATGGCAGTTTGCCCAGCAGACTGTTTTGAACATACAGAAGACGGCATCGTACTTCACAATAAAGATCTATGTATCGGTTGTGGCTACTGCTTGTTTGCTTGTCCGTTTGGCGCACCTCAATTCCCTAAACAGGAAGCATTTGGTGAGCGCGGTAAGATGGACAAATGTACATTCTGTGCAGGTGGCCCTGAAACAGAGCCAGGTTCTGTTGAAGAGCGTCAGAAGTACGGTGCGAACCGTCTCGCTGAAGGCAAACTACCAATGTGTGCTTCGCTTTGTTCAACAAAAGCACTGCTAGCGGGTGACGCAGAGAAAGTTTCTGATGTTTTCCGTCAACGTGTAGTTGAACGTGGTGCGAAAGGTGCAGGTTGGACAGACGGCAACGACCTTTCTTACGATGCGACTAAGAGCTAAGTAGGAGAGACATATGCTTACAATGTTTAAGCGTCTCTTCCTTGTTGTGCTGCCGATGTTGGCAGCACTAACAATGCTTTCTCCTATGAGTCATGCATCTGAGACGAACTCATCACAAACTCAATCGAGCTCTGCTCAACGAGAAATCACACAACTTGCTGGTGCTGATTTTTGGCGACAAGTAAGAAACGGTGAAGAAGGTTACACCACATCTCAATCAGCTGAGCACGGTGTGTTAATCAGTACTCCAGGTCAAACTTGGTACATATTGAAAGAGAAGTGGATGTCACCAGCCGGTGCGGTCGCTATCTTTGGCAGTATTGCTTTTGTGACTTTGATGTACGTTGTGATTGGCCCGCTAATGCTAAGCGCGCCAAGAACGGGTCGTAAAATCAAACGTTGGTCTCGACTTGATCGTGCATTGCACTGGAGCATGGCGTTTACCTTCTTAACACTGGCGTTCAGTGGTTTGATGTTGGTTTACGGTAAACACTTCTTGAAACCTTATATCCCAACGGATCTGTGGGGCTTCATTGTTCTACTGGCTAAGCAATACCATAACTACATCGGCCCAATTTTCTATGTGCTGTTGATGGCTGTTCTTATCAAGTGGTGGCGCAAGTCGATCTTCAAGATGGTCGATATCCAGTGGTTCATGAAACTGGGCGGCATGGTAGGGAAACATAAAGGTTCTCATCCATCTGCTGAGTTTTCGAACGCGGGTGAGAAAGCACTGTTCTGGCTATTGATTGTTATGGGTAGTGTCGCTGCGATCAGTGGTTTGGTTTTAGACTTCCCAATCTTCGGTCAAACCCGTCGAGATATGGAGCTTTCAAACCTAGTCCATATGTTGGCTGCTTTGATCCTTATCTGTGGTTTTGTGTTCCACATCTACATCGGCTTGTTCGGTATGGAAGGTGCACTAGAAGGCATGGTAACAGGCGAAGTTGATGAAACTTGGGCAAAAGAGCACCATGACCTTTGGTACAAAGAAGTGATGGAACAAGAGAAAAACGGCGTTGAACAAAGCGCTAACGCAGCAACAGAGAAAAGTGAAGGGGTGAATAAGAATGAACAAACCTCATAAAGGTATTTGGGTTGCTTACATCCTAAGCTGCTTTACACCATTTACTTGTCTTCTCTCTGGTGTAATTGCCATCATCTACGCAGGCTATCGTTTAGATAAAGGTGAAGACAGCGAAGTAGTGGATACCCATTACTACGGCTTGATTCGCTCGTTCTTCTTGAACCTGACGTTCTTTGTTGTGCTTATCGTGACCGTAGCAACCTCTAATGGCGTGTTGATCGGTGTTAACGATTACTGGTATCAAAACCACATTATCGATGACATCGCTTACTACATCCCGTATGTAGGCATGTTGTTTGGTGGTGTTGCGATTGTGGTTTGGTTTATTCGTATGTATCAAGGTATGCAGCGTTTAAGTCAAAACCTGCCGCAAAACCCGACAACAGGTCCAAACTTGTAGTCGAGCATAGACTTACTAGATAGCGAATTATCTAGCACAATAGTCCTTTTGAAAGCCCAATGATTTCGGTCATTGGGCTTTTTGTTTCTAATCAGCAACAAAACTGAATGAAGCATGGTATTGACCGCTTCAATATGGTGCAACTCCCTTAATTGGTGCAATTCTTGTTTCCATTTTCACGCTTATTAAGAACCAAGAAAGTGCACCGATAAATTTATTATCAATTAATCAGCAAGTTACAAGTAAAAACTGTTGCACGAAAATTACACCACACACTTGGAACGCATCTTGCGTTCACTGTTGAGTCTTTAATTAATTACAACATTGAATCGCACGATATCAGTGCAAATCAGATAAAGCGAAGGAGAATGCTTTAATGAGTGAAACGGTGACTCAAGTTCATAGTGCAGTACAAACCCTTACCCAAAGTTCAGATACTTTATTCCTATTACTCGGTGCCATCATGGTTTTCTTGATGCACGCTGGCTTTGCATTTCTAGAAGTCGGTACCGTTCGAAGGAAGAACCAAGTAAACGCGCTCGTTAAGATCCTGTCGGATTTTGGTGTCTCCGCCATTGCTTACTTCTTTATCGGTTACTGGGTTGCTTACGGTGCACACTTTTTTGCAGACGCAGAAACACTGTCGCAAGGCAACGGATATGAGCTGGTGAAGTTCTTCTTCCTTATGACATTCGCTGCGGCAATCCCAGCGATCGTTTCAGGCGGTATCGCAGAGCGTGCACGTTTCTACCCAATTTTGATTGCGACACTGTTTACGGTTGGTTTCATCTATCCATTTTTTGAAGGCATCATTTGGAACGGCAACTTTGGATTCCAAGATTGGCTAGAAGGTCAGTTTGGTTATGGATTCCATGACTTCGCAGGCTCTGTTGTAGTTCACGGCGTAGGTGGTTGGATTGCTTTGGTCGCAGTTTACTTCTTAGGGATGCGTAAAGGTCGAATCCGTGCGGGTAAACACACCAACTTCGCACCATCGAATATCCCATTCTTAGCGCTAGGCTCTTGGATCTTATGTGTGGGTTGGTTCGGCTTTAACGTGATGTCTGCACAAGCAATCAACGGCATCAGCGGCCTAGTGGCGATGAACTCTCTCATGGCCATGGTTGGCGGTATCCTTGCGGCTCTAATTGCAGGTAAAAATGACCCGGGCTTCATCCACAATGGTCCTTTGGCTGGTCTCGTTGCTATTTGTGCGGGCTCAGATTTGATGCACCCACTTGGCGCTTTGGTGACGGGCGGCGTGGCAGGCGCGCTATTTGTTTACCTATTTACTTACATGCAAAACAAAACACAGATCGATGATGTACTCGGTGTGTGGCCTCTACACGGCGTATGTGGTGCTTGGGGTGGCATAGCAGCAGGTATCTTCGGTTCACAAACATTCTGGGGGCTAGGGGGCGTGAGCTTTGCTTCTCAAGTGGTCGGCACACTGGCGGGCATTGCTGTGGCTTTGATTGGCGCAATGATTGTTTATGGTGTGTTGAGCAAACTAACAGGCCTGCGTTTAAGTGAAGAAGACGAATTCAACGGCGCGGATCTTTCAATCCATAAGATCTCGTCTATCAACGAAGACTAACGTCGTTCACTTTGATGGGTTTAAGCTCATCAAGTAGGCATCAGTTAAACAGAACTAAGCGGCTTCGGTCGCTTTTTTTGGTTCTGTGAAAAGCTAAACCAAGAGTTTGAGTAACAACGGCAGTATCCATCAAGCGAGTTATGTCACAAATAGCCAATGAATTCAGTTGCCTAAGACTATGGTCTAATCCCTAAAACTATTGTTGAAATTTGAACAGTGCTAAGCTGTTACAAAGTGACATATTGAAAAGGACGTTGTATGCATTTCCCATATCGAAATATCGTAATTCTTACTGGCGCTGGCATCTCTGCGGAGTCGGGGATACAAACATTCCGAGCACAAGACGGGCTATGGGAAAACCATAAAATCGAAGATGTCGCGACCCCAGAAGGGTTTGCTAAAGATCCCGACTTGGTTCAAGCATTCTATAACAAGCGTCGCCATGGCTTACAAGGTGAGAGCATTCAACCAAATTCCGCCCATAAGGCGCTAGGTGAGCTCGAAGACAAACTTGATGGCAAAGTAACAATCATCACTCAGAACATCGACAACCTGCACGAGAGAGGCGGTAGTAACAACATTATCCACATGCACGGCGAACTTTTGAAAGCACGTTGCAGTGAATCCAATCAAGTTATCGACCATAAAGACAACATCGAAACCGGCGAGCTTTGTCATTGCTGTCAAATTCCAGCGCAGATGCGCCCTCATATTGTGTGGTTTGGCGAAATGCCATTACGAATGGGTGACATCTATTCAGCACTGGAAGAAGCAGATCTATTTATCTCTATCGGAACTTCAGGTGTTGTTTATCCAGCGGCAGGCTTTGTTCACGATGCGAAAATGCATGGTGCACATACTATCGAGATAAACCTCGAACCAAGTGCGGTTGAAAGTGAATTTGAAGAGAAGCGTTACGGCAAGGCGAGCATCGAGGTGCCTAAACTGGTTGGCGAGCTGTTATGTTCAGAGAAGGGCTCTCTAACGGCCTAAGCCTTGTCTTTAATAACACACATCAGTTTCTGAATCTGAAAAAATAAAGCGGCTTACGCCGCTTTATTTACTTAACTGGTTAACTAACAATAACCTAGTTGTTTACTTTTAGTTTTTGGAAGTACTCGTCATAAATGACACTCGCTTCACCAACTTCGTCTTGCCAAACACCGTTATCCATCACTGATTGTGGTGGGAAAACGTTCTTGTCTTCAGCAAATTCTTTAGGAAGAAGAGGGTAAGCGGTTTTAACTGGCGTCGGGTAACCGATCTCTAGAGCAATTTTCGCAGCGTTCTCTGGGCGAAGAAGGAAGTCGATCATCTTATGAGCCGCTTCAGTGTTCTTAGCTCCTGCTGGAATTGCTAGGCTGTCCATCCAGAAGATAGCGCCTTTTTCTGGCCAGATGATGTCAATCGTTGCGCCTTCTTGGCGTGCCATGTAAGCAGAGCCATTCCAAAGCATACCAAGAGACACTTCACCTGCTAGGTAAGGGTTCGCTGGGAAATCTGAGTTAAATACCAATACGTTTGGCATTAGCTTACGAAGTTCTTCGTAGGCTTCTTTGATTTCTTCAGGGTTAGTCGTGTTAGGAGAGTAGCCCAGTTTAGATAGAGCGATATGGAAAACCTCACGAGAGTCATCCATCATCATCAGTTGACCTTCCCACTGCGTATCCCACAGATCGCCCCAGTTTTTAACTGAAGACTTGTCTAGCATGTCTGAGTTGATACCAATACCCGTCGCACCCCAAATGTATGGGATTGAGTAGTTATTGTTTGGGTCAAATGGCTTATCTAAGTAATTTGGATCCAAATCTGCAAAGTGGCTTAGCTTGGTTTTATCAAGCTCTTGAAGCATGCCTTCTTTACGCATCTTAGAAACGAAGTAAGTAGAAGGAACCACTAAGTCGTAACCCGTACCTTGAGTTTTTAACTTAGCGTACATGCTTTCGTTAGACTCATAAGTTGAGTAGAAGACTTTAATGCCAGTCTCTTCTGTGAAGTCTTCTAGTACTTCATTGGGAATATATTCAGACCAGTTGTAAAAATACAGTTCTTGGTCAGCTGCGAAAGAGGGTGTAGAAAGTAAAGTAGCAGCACACAATGCGCCGGTATACAGTGTTTTTTTCATTACTGTTCCGTTCATTTGTTTGATTTGGAGCTGGGTAGTGAACCCAAGGTAAAAGGATTTCGAAAAATCGTGCCATATTATAGCAGCGATATAATAAAATAGGCAGCCTAAGCTGCCTATTCATTGATATTCTTATTTTTAACTTATTGATTCTCTACGTCGGGCTGTTAAGTAAACCAGTACTTAGTCGCCATGAGATAATAAGCTAAATTACTGACCTGCTTTAAGTTTCATGAAGTAATCTTCGTACTTCACTGTCTTATCGCCAACCGCAGCTTGCCATTCAACACGATCAAGGTCTTCTTGCGATGGGAATAGCGCAGGGCTGTCTTTGAACTTCTCGTTAGACGCTTTAACGGCTGTTAGGTAGCCTGTGTCACGAGAAATCTGCTCAGCAATTTCAGGGCGAAGTAGGAAATCGATCATCTTATGAGCTGCTTCTACGTTTACCGCACCAGAGCTAATCGCAAAGTTATCAACCCAACCGATACCGCCTTCTTTAGGGAAAACCAGTTTGATTGGTAGACCTTCGTTTTGCGCTGCAGCAGCAGAACCGTTCCACAGCATACCAAGACCCACTTCACCAGACATGTAAGGCGCGCCTGGGTTGTCTGAGTTAAATACTAGAACGTTTGGCATAAGCTTTTGCAGCTCAGCGTACGCTTCGTCGATCTCTTTTTCATTTGTTGTGTTACCAGAGTAACCTAACTTACGCAACGCGATGTGGAACACTTCACGAGTGTCGTCCATCATCATCAGTTGACCTTCAAGCTCAGGCTTCCATAGATCAGCCCAGCTTTGGAAATCTTCTGGATCGTACATGTCAGTGTTAACAGCAAGACCTGTGATCGCAACTACGTGAGGAATAGAGTAGTCGTTGCTTGGGTCGTACGGCTTATCTAGGTAGTTATTATCTAGATTCTTGAAGTTGTTCAGCTTAGTTTTGTCGATCTTTTGTAGCATACCTTCGTCACGCATCTTAGATACGAAGTAAGTCGACGGCACAACTAGGTCGTAGCCTTTGTTGTGTGTTTTTAGCTTTGCGTACAGGGTTTCGTTCGACTCGTAAGTCGAGTAGATAACCTTGATACCAGTTTCATCAGTGAACTGTTCTAGAATCTCACTGTTGATGTAAGGTCCCCAGTTCATGAATACCAATTCTTTGTTATCTTTTGCAAATGATGGTGCAGATAACATTGAAAGCGCACATGCACTACCAGCTAATAGAGTAGCCCATTTTTTCATTGACGTTAGCTCCAAACTAAACGTTGCCCGAAGGCAGTAGATAGAAAAACAGAATGGCAATTTACCATTCTGTTTATGATTAACACTTTATTGAACTTGAAGTCTCTTAACTTCTTAATCAAGCCAGTCTCTGTATAGAGTAGGAGACTTACTTGATTTTTTCTCTCGCTAATAACTGAGAAATGATCACCAGTATTAACGACACCACTAACATCACTGTTGCTAGGGCGTTTACCTCGGGAGATATACCCACTTTAACCATTGAGTAAATCTTCAGTGGTAAGATTTCATACGTTGGACCGGTTACGAAAGAGCTGATGATCACATCGTCCAAAGACAGAGTGAAGCTCAATAACCAACCCGCAGCAACCGCTGGCTTAGCAAGAGGTAGAATGATCTGCTTTAGAATCGTCCATTCACTTGCACCTAAGTCTTTTGCTGCTTCTAGCATCTTCACATCAAAGCCATTCAAGCGACTGTATACCGTTACTACAACAAACGGTAGACAGAAGGTAATGTGAGCAGCAAGTAGGGTAAAGAACCCAAGTTGCACACCCATTACCAAGAATAGCGCAAGAAGCGAAATCGCCATTACGATATCTGGAGACATCATTACGATGAACAGCATGCCATTTACGATGCCTTTACCTTTGAATTGGTAACGGAATAGGGCTACTGCTGTAAGGCTCCCGACGATCGTTGCGGCTGTTGCTGAGAACACCGCTACGTTGATCGAGTGCCACGCAGCCTGCATTAGGCTGTCGTTGTTAATAAGCGCGTCATACCATTTAGTGGTGAAGCCACCCCATTTCATACCAAACTTATTGGCATTAAACGAGTTAGCGATCAATACGATAATAGGTAGGTATAGAAAGGCGTATACCAGCGCCATAAAGCTGAACTTAACTGTGCGACCCATTAGTCTAGCTCCACTTTCTTGTTCAATAGCTTACCTGCTCGGTAGTAGGCATACAGCATCACAGCCATTGCCATGGTCAGTGCGATACTCGTCGCTGCACCAAACGGCCAGTCTCGAGCGTTGAGCACTTGGCTCTTAATTACGTTACCAATCAATAGGTTCTTAGCTCCGCCTAATAGGTCAGAGATGTAGAACATACCTAACGCTGGCAGTAGTACTAATAAACAGCCACCGATAATGCCCGGCATTGTTAGTGGCAGTACAACTTTCAATAGCGTTTGCAGTTTGTTCGCACCTAAATCTTTGGCCGCTTCTAAGTACGTATCGTCCAGTTTTTCAATCGCTGAATACAGCGGCAGAATCATAAACGGAAGTAGGATGTACACTAAACCGATCATTACTGCGGTTTCTGAGTACATGATACGTAGCGGTTTATCAATGATATCGAGCGCTAACAAGCTTTTGTTCAAGACACCTTGCGTACCCAGTACAATTTTCAATCCGTATGTACGAATCAAAGAGTTAGTCCAGAATGGCACTATCACTAGGAACAACATGATTGGACGCCACTTCGCAGGCATTTTTGCAACGATGTAAGCGAACGGGTAACCAATAATTAAACAAAGTAGGGTTGCGACAATTGCCATATAGAAAGAGTGCATCAACACTTTAAAATACAGCGGGTCAGCCAAACGCACATAGTTATCGAGAGTGAAGGTCATCTCGATCAAGTTCGCTTCATCACGAGTAAGGAAGCTAGTACCAATGATCATGATGTTTGGAATCATCACGAACAGCACTAACCAACCTGTGATTAAAGCAACAATTGCGTTTTGTAAATTAAACTTCTTGCTCATCTTCTAATACCACTTCCCAGCTCTCAACCCAAGTTACTGCAACTTTTTGGCCCAGTGAGTGATCAACATCAGGGTCATCTTCGTTGAAGAATTCGCTAACCATGACACGCATACCAGATTCAAGTTCTACGACTGAATCTAATGTCATGCCTTTATAGGTTCGCTCGACAATGTGGCCAACAATACCGCGTTGCTCAGACTCTTTAATTTCTTCGATTCGAAGATCTTCAGGGCGAAGCAATACTTGCAGTTTTTGACCCGGTGTTACGTCTTTATCGTGATAGATAATGGACTCTTCACCTTCGATTGTCGCAACAATGCGTTTTTCATCTTGACGAGATTTCGCTGTCGCTTCGAATACGTTAATTTCACCAATGAAACGCGCTACAAATAGGTTCTTAGGCTCTTCGTAGATTTCTCTCGGTGTTCCGTCTTGTTCAATCACACCATCACGCATAACAATAATACGGTCAGACATAGACAGCGCTTCTTCTTGGTCATGCGTTACAAAAATGAACGTGATACCAAGTTGGCGTTGTAATTGTTTCAGCTCGATTTGCATCTGTTTACGTAGTTTGTAATCCAGAGCAGATAGAGATTCATCCAACAAAAGAACTTTAGGCTTATTAACGACAGCACGAGCGATTGCGATACGTTGCTGTTGGCCACCAGATAGCTGGTGTGGCTTTCGTTGTGCCATTTGTTCTAGGCGCACCATTTTCAAAGCATCCATTACACGAGGTTCAATCTCGCTGTTTGGAACTTTCTGCATGCGTAAGCCAAATGCCACATTGTCGAAAACGGTCATATGCGGGAATAGGGCATAGCTTTGGAATACAGTGTTTACATGCCTTTGTTCAGCAGGAACTTGGGTTACGTTTTGTTCAGCTAATAGTATTTGACCACTATCTGCCGTTTCAAAACCCGCAATCATTCTTAGCACGGTTGTTTTACCACAACCTGATGGGCCTAAAATCGTGAGAAACTCACCATGATTTACGTTTAAATCCAGATTGCCGATGACTTCCTTACCATCGAAACTTTTACTGATGCCAGTTAGCTGTACTACTGGCTTTCCTACTGATTTTTTAGCGTTCAACGTCTGTTTTTCTCCACCTTGGTTCTATTTGAGACCTGTTGCTATACACCTTTAAGGCGCGCATCATAATCACCAAAAACGTGAATTCAAAGCATTTTTTACCTTTCGAAGATAAAAAATTTCGCAGGTAAAAGTAAACATCCTTTACCATACTGTTATTTACTGGGTTTACACCCTAACAAGTGTCTAATTATTAACCATTAAGACGCAAAAGCAAGCCTTGTTACAGATTCATATTTTAGTTTGTATCCGACATATGAGTATAATGAAGGTAATTTTTTATCAATAAGTTAGGTGGCTTCGCTTAATCGGCACACCTAGGTATCAATATGAACAACGACATCGAAAAAGATTTTAATTTGGGCGGTAGTATCAACCGTGCACTTTCTGGCGATTATGAGCTCAAAGCAACGGCTGTATTCCAAGAAGCTTGGAAACATACGATAAGTCACTTTCTTTCGTTTTCCCCAGCGATTATTGCTTTGATGTTTGTGCAGCTCGCTATCTTTTATATCGCACTAAAACTACAGCTTGGTGATCCTGCGGTTATCTTGGATGCGGTTATCGACCCAGAATCGTTCACGCCACAAATTGTTGAATCGATTTTTATTGCGAACTTTAGCTATGAAGTGATCAGCGCACCTATCTATGCCGGTATCTGTTTAATGGCAATGAGCCACGCTGCTGGCCTACAAACCAAAGTACGCCACATCGGTAAAGGTTTGCAGTTTACGGTTCCCGTGATTCTAGTGACTTTGTTTAGCCTAATGCTTCAAGGCATCGCAGGTATGATTCTGCCGTTCTTGTCTATCTACTTCTCACTTGCATTTAGCCATTCGATTCTGCTGATATGTGATAAGAAAGTACCGCCAATGCAATCGCTTCTGCTTTCATTAAGAGCGGTAAACAAGAAGATATTTGTAGTCGCGTCTATTTACCTAATGGTTATGTTGATGTTCATCGTGGCTGCGATGATGTACGGCATTGGCTTAATCTTCGTTCTTCCATTCTTCTTCCACGTGAAAGGTATTCTTTACCGTGAAATGTTTGGCATCAAGTTGAAACTGATTGCTTCGGATCGTCCAAAAAGCGATGACGATAACAACGACAGCAATAACGACGACAATAACAAAAACCCACAGGTGTTCGATGCATAAAGACACACAAGCAAGCGCAAGCAAATCACTTGCGCTTAAAGTGACGGCACTGGCTCTTGTTGGCTCTATTTCACTGATTGGTCCTTATATTTACCAAGAAGAAGAGCGTCGACGTACGACAGAACAGAGCTCCAATTCAGCTGACCAGTTTGGTGACTTGACGGTTTCTTCGAGCACACCAAACTTTGCGGCCATCGAAGATGTGAATGAGAAAAAGGACACGTTCTTTTCGTTCCTACGTCCAAGCATCAATATTGAAAACAAACGTATCACCAAAGAGCGCGCGTTTTTAACTAAACTCTCTGAGTCTGGTTTAAGCAATATTGATTCTGAAGATGCGTCTTATGCGAAAAGGTTAGGGAAGTTGTACAGCCTGCCAGTGCCTAGTGAAGGTTTGGATCAGGCATGGCTGACAGAGATGCTTAACCGCGTCAATGTGCTGCCAGAGGCGCTTGTACTGACACAAGCTGCGAATGAGTCAGCTTGGGGCACGTCGCGTTTCGCCACCAAAGCGAACAACTATTTCGGACACTGGTGTTACACCAAAGGTTGTGGCCTTGTTCCGCTACAACGTAACGAAGGTAGCTCGCATGAAGTCGCAACTTTCTCTTCAAGTCAAGAATCCGTACATCGTTACTTCATGAACCTTAATCGTAATCGTGCTTACGCCGATCTAAGAGCGATTCGTGCAAAACTTGCTGCCCAAGGTGATGATCTTTTAACAACCTCAACGGCGACAGAGCTCACCAATGGCTTGTTAAAATATTCTGAGCGAGGTTCCGACTATGTGACTGATTTACAAGCTATGATCCGTCACAACGAGGTATACTGGAAAAAGTAACTCATTTTGATACCAACTTGGTTGCCTTCGATAGTCGGCTTATACCAAGTAATGTCACAAAAAGAGCAGCTCATTGGCTGCTCTTTCTATTTATAAACGCTCAACTTCGACAAGATTATAATAATGAAAAAGACAGCACTCGCTTTATTAGCCTCATTAAGCCTTGGGGTTTCTCTTCCTGCTTCAGCGCAAGAATACATGTTCACGTATTCTAAGCTTTATACTCAGCTGAAAAACAACACCAAAGAAGGGCATGATGATGTCAAAGTTGCGGTCTTCTTTGTTGATCAACAAGCTCAGCAAACCTGTCACATCAGCAAAGCTTGGATGGAAAAAGAAGAGCACTACGAAGAGCTAAAAGTATCTCCAGCCAATGAACTGCTTCTACCGGTAGATCAAAACCTACGCTCGGCGAATCCTCTTATCTTTGTACAAACACAAGAACAAGAGTGTGCGTACTCTTTGGTTGTGATGACTCAAGAGCCTTTAGCTGGCACAGTAGAAGTTGCACAGATAGAAAACTTATTGCCACAGATGCAGGCGATGCTTGAAGACGTCAGCGGTATGTTCTCTGGTTGGTTCACACCAGATATCCAAGGGTTAACGCTAGAGTTCGCTAATAAGCTGGAAGGCAACATCGAGCTTTCAAATGGCAAGCAACTACCAATCAAAGAAGGTCGTGTGAAATTCACCTTAGAAGAACTGAATGGAAGTGACAGCATCACGTTACCAGAACCAACAGCTCGCGTATTGCCGTACATTCCCGCGCAATAAGTTTTAACGGAATTATTGTTAGTGAAGTAATTGTTAGCGGAATCATTCCCCCAAGCTTTTACGACATATCTTAAAGCAGCCTCATCGAATTAGAGCAGGCTGCTTTTCTTTATCTGTGACACCAACCGAGAGCTTGTGAAGCCGCGTTTCTCTGCCGTTTAGGGCGCTTATCTAACAACAAAAGCAGAATCTTTCTATTACTCAGCTTGTTTATCCTGCCGTTACTATTTCAACATCAAATAAAAATCCGTATAATCCACGCCCTAAAACAGTCCCACTAGCAATCTACAGTCGGTAATACGACGGTGTGAGAGTCGCAATGAACCAAAACGATAATAGAAAAGAAACACTTGAATTCAACAAACTTCAGAAACGTCTGAGAAGAAATGTTGGAAATGCCATCATCGACTACAACATGATCGAAGAGAATGACGTAGTAATGGCATGTATTAGTGGCGGTAAAGATTCATTTGCGATGCTAGACATTTTGCTACGTTTACGTGAAGCAGCACCGATCAAATTTGATGTTGTGGCAGTAAACCTAGATCAAAAACAACCTGGGTTCCCTGAACACATTCTTCCTGAGTACTTTGAAACGCTGAACATTCCTTACTACATCGTAGATAAAGACACGTATTCAGTGGTTAAAGAGAAAGTGCCAGAAGGTAAAACAACGTGTGGCCTATGCTCTCGTCTTCGTCGTGGTACTTTGTACTCATTCGCAGAGAAGATTGGTGCAACTAAGATCGCACTGGGTCACCACTTAGACGACATCGTTGAGACCATGTTCCTAAACATGTTCCACGGTGCGCGCTTAAAGGCTATGCCACCAAAGCTTCGTTCAGATGATGGTCGTAACGTTGTTATTCGTCCACTGACTTACTGTCGTGAAACGGACCTAATCAAATACGCTGAGCACAAAGAGTTCCCAATCATTCCTTGTAACCTATGTGGCTCTCAAGAGAACCTACAGCGTCAGAACATTAAAGCGATGCTAATTGATTGGGATAAGAAAACGCCAGGTCGTGTTGAGAAGATCTTCAAGTCAATCCAGAACGTAAGCCCAAGCCAACTGGCTGACCGCGAACTGTTTGACTTCGTGAACCTTCCACTAGACCGAAGTGAAGACCGCAAAGCATACGAATTCGAAGAAGCTGAAATTTCATCTTCAAACATTGATGAGTCAATGTTCATCGACGTGACCAACGTTTAGCCATTTGACTCGATCAAGATGAGTTAGCCATTCAGTATTTGAAATGGCGTTGCTCTAGATAAACAAAAACGCCTCAAGCAATGCTTGAGGCGTTTTTTTATAAATTAAACTTGCCTCTAACTTAACCTTTCGAGAGGTTAGGGTCTAATGGGCTCACGTAACCAGACGGTTTAAGAGCCAACACATCACAGTTAATCTTGTCGATAACATGTTCCGCTGTATTACCAATAAATACGGCAGACAAACCAGTACGACCCGTTGTGCCTAGGATCACCATCGCAGCGTTATTTTCAGAAGCGACACGAGGAATAACATCTTCAGGCAAGCCTTGCTCGACCACAGTTTGCTCTTCACACATACCGTGCTTTTGACGAAGTGCTTTCATTGCTGTTAAGTGATGACCACGAACTGCGTCGGTATAAGACGTTGGATCAAACTCTGGCAGTTCAATGGTAATATTCGCAGGTGTCACTGGGTAGGCATTCACCAAGAACGGTTCAGCGTCCAAACGACCTGTGATCTCTAGTAATCTGTCGACCATCGTATCGTTAAGCTCTAAGTGAGCTTCTGTCTCAGAACCTACATGAACTGAAGCAAAAATCTTCGCGTGATCTGGCCAGAAATCGTTTTTAACCAATAGCACTGGGCTAGGGCACTTTCTCAACAGATGCCAATCGGTTGGAGTGAAGATGACAGACTCCAAGGTATCGTGCTTACGCGTACCTTTGATTAAGATATCGTGCTCGCCGCTGTAAACCTCGGCAATGATCGCTTCGTACGGGCGATTATGCCAAACCACTTGTACATTAAATTCAATAGAATCATCTAGGTAAGGTTCTGCGACTTTATTCATCCAAATTTCGCGTTGATGAATTACGCCTTTGCGCATTGCGTCTCTTTCATCGATAGAGAGCATAGATGTCATTTCATACGAGAAGTCGTATATCGACAAAAAGAAAGTGATGTGGCTTGTTGAGGTGCTTTTCTTAGCAAGTTGGATAGCACGAACTAGAGCAGGTTGCTCATCGTGATTAATGTCTGCGACAACTAAAATTTTGTTATAGATACTCATAACTAAGCCTACTTTTCAGACCGAACATATAAATAATGTAGCGTAGTTATGGTGAGATTAAGAGAAATATAAGAGGTTTTAAGAGAGAAACATGATGTAGCTCATTATTGAACTACATCATTGATATCTAGACTATTCTTTTGAAACGCCAGCAAGTTCCATCAACGCATCGTGATCTTCGATAGTGATATATTTGCCTTTAACGCTCAAGATGTCTGCTTTTTGGAAACGACCTAGAAGACGGCTGATCGTTTCAACAGTCAAACCAAGGTAGTTACCAATATCGCCACGAGTCATCGTTAGGCGGAACTCACGCGGGCTGAAGCCACGTTGAGAGAAGCGAGTAGAAAGGTTGTAAAGGAATGCAGCAAGACGCTCTTCCGCGTTCTTCTTAGAAAGAAGCAGAATCATTTCTTGGTCACCTTTAATCTCGTTACTCATCAGGCGCATAATTTGCTGACGCAATTTAGGCATTTTTCCTGATAGGTCATCAAGAATCTCATATGGGATTTCACATACCATAGAAGTTTCTAGCGCTTGTGCGAAACTAGGGTGTTGGTCACCAGTAATCGCATCGAAGCCAACAAGATCGCCCGCTAGATGGAATGCAGTAATCTGCTCATCACCTTGCTCGGTAATCGTGTAGCTCTTGATCGTTCCAGAGCGAATAGCATATAGAGATTTAAGCTCGTCACCGGCTTTAAATAACTCTTGGCCTTTTTGAATAGGCTTTTTTCTCTCAATGATCTGATCAAGTTGATCGAGTTCAGATTCATTCAAAGTAAACGGAATACAGAGCTGGCTAATACTACAATCCTGGCAATGGATCGCACAGCCACCAGACTGAACACGTTTCGTCACAGGCTTTTCAGAAATCATAACAATCTTTCACTATTTGATATACGTCAATATTTTAGCATTCCTTTATCCAGTTGGGTAGTAAAAAAACCGGATTTAAAGATTGCCTATACGGTATAAATAATGAGCTGCAATGCCATATATCCGGTATAGAAACCATAAAGGAGGATTAAAATTGCGCCTAATTGGCGAAATAAGTCAGCTTGTTGCAGTTTTTTGAGGAAATTAGCACCCATACCAACTGTCAGCATTGCTGGAAGCGTACCTAAACCGAAAGCAAGCATGATACCGGCTCCGTTGTACCAACTTCCTGATACGGCTGCCCACGTAAGCATTGAGTAAACTAAGCCACATGGCAGCCAACCCCAAATAAAGCCAAACGGTAAAGCGTGGCTAGGGTGCTTCAATGGTAGAAATGATTTACCTAAAGGAGAGATATAGCGCCATAGTTTCTGTCCGACTTTTTCAAAGAACAACAAGCCGAACCACCATTTACCGATATACAAACCTAAGACGATCATAAAGCCAGCTGCAAATAATCGCAGCCAACCTAGCAGAGCGTTAAAATCGCTTAGCTGACCTATCGAAGAGATTGCACCGCCAATCACACCACCAATCACGGCATAACTCAGCAAGCGCCCTAGGTTATAAAGTAGGGGAATAACAGGGGAAGGTTTACTGTTGCCAATCGAAAGAAGCGACGCAATACCACCACACATTCCCATGCAATGGCCCGCGCCGATCAATCCAACAACAAAGGCTCCGATCCAATCAGGCGTCATCGTTCTTTTTGTCTACGTTAGTTTGGCTTTCGCTGTTAGCTTTCTCGTTCTTGACAGGTTTGCTATCAGAATGGTTGTGAGCCTTTTCGTCTTCATCAAACAGAATGTTGTGACCTTGACGTTCTAGGTCTTCAAACTGTTCGCTCTTCACCGCCCATAGAAAAATACCAACAGCGATGCACACTAGTACAATCGCAATGGGAATCAGGATGTATAAACTTTCCATTATTTACCTTGCTCTTTTAAAAGCCTTAACGAGTTAGACACAACAATAATAGAGCTGGCAGACATGCCAACAACGGCAATGTATGGAGCAACCAAACCTGCAACAGCCAATGGAAGAATGAGTAAGTTATACCCTAATGACCAAGCTAGGTTTTCACGGATTATCTTACGCGTTTTTAACGCCAAAGTACGCGACTTAAGTAATCTATCGAGCTTATCACCCAACAACACCATATCCGCAGAAGCTTTCGCCACATCCGTACCGCCGCCCATAGCAACGGAAAGGTGAGCACCCGCAAGAATAGGGGCATCGTTAATGCCATCGCCAACCATCATGGTAATGTCACTTGCATCTCGAGAGTTCAAGTAAGCAAGTTTATCTTCAGGCTTCGCGTTAGCAACAATGTCTGTAATACCGATCTCTTCAGCAACAGGCTTCGCGTTAATCAAAGAATCGCCAGTAAGCAGAGTCGTTTTGATTCCCGCTTCTTTAAATTGCTTAATAAACTCGATGCTTTCTTTGCGGATCGGATCTTCATATATAAACGTTGCGATATGACGGCCCGCCATCGACAAGTAAATGCCGTTGCTTTCCGATGGTTGAGCTTCACCTAGAATGAATTCGCTACTACCAATCGCAACTTCTTGGCCGTTCCACTCACCAGTGATACCTGAACCAATCACGTTATTGACTGACTCTACTTCGATATCATCTGAAATATGAGTCTTGAACGCTTTAGCGATAGGATGGTTAGCGTGTTGCTCCAGGCTCGCCGCTACTTTGAGACACGTGTCTTTATCAAGCTCGGCGAAGGTTTCAACTTGGCTGATACGAATATCACCCTCAGTCAATGTGCCTGTTTTATCGATGATCAAGTGATTCACTTTGCATAAAGTTTCGAAGACATGGCCTTTGCGCAGCAAAATACCGAAGTTACCCATGCGAGACGTTGAGCAGGTAATCGCCGTCGGTGTTGCAAGTGACAGAGCACAAGGACACGTTGCTACCAATACCGAAAGCATGATCCAGAAAGCGTCTTCTGGTCGTGTTTGGTGCCAGTAAAACCAAGTACCGAATGAGATGATTAAGATCACCGCAACAAAGTATCGCGCTACAACATCAGCAATTTCTGCGATGCGAGGTTTAGACAATTGCGCTTCGTCTTGCAGGCGAACGATATTGGAAATAACCGAATCCGCTTTTGACGTCATTACTTCCAATTCAAATGATTCATCACCATTCAATGTACCAGCAAAGACAGTATCACCTTCGTTTTTGACTACATGGATAGATTCGCCAGTCAGCATCGATTCATCGATATGGACTCTGCCAGACAATACTTTGCCATCGGCAGGAATGTGTTCACCCGGTAGAACGCGAATTTGGTCGCCAACTTTTAAGGTTTTTACCGGAACTTGTTCGCCATCTAACGTTGTTGCCATAGCAGGAACAAGCTTAAGCAGGTTACCACTAGCGGCGGCTGCTTTACGACGAGCGCGCATTTCAAGGAAACGACCAAGCAGTAGGAAGAAGGTAAACATCGAGATAGATTCGAAGAATACTTCACCTTTCTCTGTCACCGTTGCGACCAAACTTGCAACATAGGCAAACAACAGAGCAATCGATACAGGTACATCCATACCCAATGTTCGACCTTTGAGGCTACGCCACGCATTGATATAGAAAGGCAATGCAGAGTAGAGCAGAACCGGTGTTGCAAAGATTAAGCTCACCCAACGGAAGTAGCTTTTGAATTCGGGTTCAAGGTTACCAAAGACTTCAAGATAAAGCGCCACAGCCAGCATCATGACCTGCATGGTTGCTAAACCAGCAATACCAAGACGATAGAGATAATTCTTCATCGAACGATGATAGGCGGCTTCTTGTTGATCAGCCTCGAAAGGAGCGGCTTTGTAGCCTAGGGTATGGATTGAAGACAACAGCTCGCTCAGTTTCGTCTGAGTGTTGTCCCAACTGAGCAGGGCGCGGTTAGTCGTGGTATTAACACGAATACTCACAACCCCTAACTTTGAAGATACTTGCTTCTCAATAAGCCATGCACAAGCAGCACAAGAGACACCTTCTAGTGACAATGTCACTTCAGAGGTGTTTTCAGAGTTTCGGACGAACTCCAATTGAACATCTTCGTTGTCGTAATGACTGAGTGCCAGAAGTTGCTCTGGCACGAGATCCGCTTTTTCAGCTGGAGCGGTACGATATTGGTAGTAAGAGACCAAACCGCTATCAACGATTGTCTGGGCTACGGTTTCGCAACCCGGACAACACATCGGTCGCACCGATCCTAAGATTTCTACTTTAAAATCCGTTTCCGCTGGTACATCTTCACCGCAGTGATAACAGGATTCACACATAAGCTTTAGTTCGTTAGTTGAGTAGGAGTATCAATAGGGAAGTTCATGCGACCTTGCACTAACCATTCAGAATCATGCGGAGAAAGCTCGATAAACCATGGACCTTGCATTTCATGGTCCAGAGTCAACGTGTAGTTGCCTCTCGCATCAGCGGTCAGTAGCTGAGTAAAATCACGGTCAGGCAGCGTTCGGTGCACGAACATTGCGCTAATAGCAGGGAAGTGGTCTAGCTTGCCTTTGTCTAGGGTAATGATAACTGAGTTACCTTTCTCGCTAACTGAAGCTGATAGGCCAAGCTCTTTAGCAACATTTACTTTCGAAATGTCGACATTAATACCTTTACCTTTTTTATAGTAATCTTCAGTGACAACGTTAACTGAATGGTTGGTAAGTATCGCGACTCGAACCAATGTTAGCATAGAAACGCCAACGGTTAGGAAGATCAAAAACCACGGCCAAAACTGCTTATACCAAGGTTGTTCCATATTATTATTCTCAATATATACAATGAAATAAAACTAATTTTTACAAACACTTAAGGTTATAACTGTAAAAGAAAGACAGCCCCTTAAGAAGGGGCTGTTATTATTATGTTACTCTTTATCTGAGTTGCTGAGGCTCCAGACATAGGCAGAGACGAGCTGAACCTTATCCTCACCGAGGATGTCCTTCCAAGCCGGCATTACACCAGAACGTCCGTACATGACTGTTTCCGTCACATCAGCGCGAGAATCGCCGAATAGCCAGTCACGGTCAGTCAGGTCAGGGGCGCCAACAGCAGGGTTACCCTTACCATCAGTACCGTGACACGCTGCACACACTACAAAGCGAGCTTTACCAGCTTCTGCTTCACGTGCGTTTACGCTACGACCAGAAAGGCTAAGCGTGTAGCTAACTACTTCTTTTACGCCTTCTTCGCCAAGAGCGTCTTTCCAACCTGGCATTTGACCGACACGACCATGCATGATGGTAGTAACGATAGCTTGTGGTTCACCACCATATAGCCATGCGTCATCAGTTAGGTTCGGGAAACCTTTCTGACCACGTGCATCAGAGCCGTGACACTGAGAACAGTTTTGTAGGAACAAACGTTGACCCACTTTGATTGCATCAGCATCTGATGCAATGTCAGGGACAGAACGTAGACCATTTTCGTCGTGAGCTAGCTTTCTGAATGCTTCACCAAAGTAGGTGTCTGCATCATCAAGCTCTTTCGCGTATGCGTCTAACTGTTTGTTTGCTTGTGCAGCAGCGATTGCAGAGCGAGACTCTTCTACGCTACGAACTGTTTGGTTTGAACTCGTCCAACCTAGTAGACCTTTAAAGTTACCAAGGCCTGGGTATAGAGCTAGATAAACAGCTGCAAACACAATTGTGCTCACGAAAAGGTATGTCCACCATTTAGGTAGTGGGTTATTAAGCTCACGAATACCATCGTATTCATGGCCCATATCCTGACCTTCTTCTACACCTGTTTTATCGTTGGAACACCAACGAAGCAAGGCTGCACAGCCAATCAGTGTACCGATTGTGATTACTGTTACCCAAATACTCCAGAATGTACTCATTACTTCGTCACTCCTTGATTTTTATCTTTCGCAGGTGCTTCATCAGCGAACACTAGGTTTGCATCTTCGTCGAAGCGCGACTTACGATTTTTACCGAAAGCCCACCAAACGATGCCGATGAAACAAGCAAAAACAGTAACAGTCCAAACACTTTGAAATGTAATAATGTCCATAATTATTCCTTATTTCATTGCGTGGCCAAGCGATTGAAGGTAAGCGATGATTGCATCCATCTCTGTTTTTCCTTCAACATCTTGTTTAGCGTTAGCAATTTGTTCGTCTGTGTAAGGAACACCAAATTGATTACGGAAGATTTCAAGCTTCTGTTTAGTCAATTTGCCATCAAGTACATTCTCAGCAAGCCATGGGAAACCAGGCATGTTTGATTCAGGAACAAGTTCACGAGGGTCGATAAGGTGAACACGGTGCCACTCATCAGAGTAACGATCACCAACACGCGCTAGATCAGGACCAGTACGCTTAGAACCCCATAGGAATGGGTGTTCCCAAACACTTTCGCCAGCTACAGAGTAGTGACCGTAACGTTCAGTTTCAGAGCGGAAAGGACGAATCATTTGGCTGTGACATACGTTACAACCTTCGCGAATGTAGATATCACGACCTTCCATTTCCAGAGCAGAGTAAACGCGTAGATTTTCTACAGGTTCAGTTGTCTGCTTTTGGAAAATAAGCGGGGTAATTTCTACTAAAGCACCAAAACTGATAGCAATAACGATAAGAATCGCTAGTAGGCCAACGTTCTTCTCTACCAACTCATGGCGATTATTTGAATTTGAGCTCATTCTAAATCTCCTTAAGCCGGTTGAGGGATAGCTTTAAGGCTATCTTTAGGTGCAGAAACAGTTTTGTACGTGTTGTATGCCATTAAGAACATACCAGATAGGAAGATGAAACCACCTAAGAAACGTACAAAGTAGAACGGGTAAGACGCTTCTACAGATTCAACGAAGCTGTAAGTTAATGTACCGTCAGAGTTAACTGCACGCCACATCAGACCTTGCATCACACCAGAGATCCACATTGCAACAATGTAGAAAACCGTACCAATCGTTGCTAACCAGAAGTGAACATTGATTAGAGATACAGAGTACATACGCTCTTGACCAAATAGTTTAGGAACTAAGTGGTAAACCGAACCGATAGAAACCATTGCAACCCAACCTAACGCACCAGAGTGAACGTGACCGATAGTCCAGTCCGTGTAGTGAGATAGTGCGTTAACCGTTTTGATTGCCATCATTGGGCCTTCGAAAGTCGACATGCCGTAGAATGATAGAGAAACGATTAGGAAACGTAGGATTGGGTCGTAGCGAAGCTTATGCCACGCACCAGATAGAGTCATAATACCGTTGATCATGCCACCCCAAGATGGAGCAAACAGAACCAAAGACATAACCATACCTAGAGATTGAGTCCAGTCAGGAAGTGCAGTGTAGTGTAGGTGGTGAGGACCAGCCCAGATATACAGAGACACGAGAGCCCAGAAGTGAACAATCGACAAACGGTAAGAGTAAACAGGGCGACCAGCTTGTTTAGGAACGAAGTAGTACATCATACCTAGGAAACCAGCTGTCAATAGGAAGCCTACCGCATTGTGTCCGTACCACCATTGCACCATTGCATCGATCGCTCCGGAATAAATCGAGTACGATTTAAACGCAGATACAGGAACAGCAAGGCTGTTAACGATGTGCAACACGGCAACCGTGATGATGAAGGCTCCGAAGAACCAGTTTGCTACGTAAATGTGCGATGTCTTACGTTTAATCATGGTTCCGAAGAACACGACCGCATAAGCTACCCACACAAGAGTAATAGCAATATCGATTGGCCATTCAAGTTCTGCGTATTCTTTACCAGAGGTTAAACCTAACGGTAAAGTAATTGCAGCGGACAGGATAATCGCTTGCCAACCCCAAAAGGTAAAGGCTACGAGAGGGCCACCAAAGAGACGCGTCTGACAGGTACGTTGTACAACATAATATGATGTTGCAAACAGCGCACTTGTACCGAACGCAAAAATAACCGCATTAGTATGCAGGGGACGTAAACGACTGTACGTCAACCACGGCGTATCAAAGTTTAGCTGTGGCCAAACTAATTGAGCGGCAATCAAAACACCAACGCCCATACCGACAATACCCCACAAAATTGTAACTAGGGTAAATTGACGGACGACCGTATAGTTGTAGTTTTGTTCAAGCTGCTTTTCTTGGCTCATTTGCATGCTTCCAATTTCTTATTTACTACACTTTACTTCCAACACGACTCACGTCGTAATGCCACCCAAATTAGAAAAGGAAATTCAGCCTATTCAGGGCTTTATTTCCACTTGCTGATTTTAAAAAAAAGTGGCATTTTCAACGCGACACTATACTTGAATTAACAAATCAATGACAGAGTAGTAACCTTACGCTTGGTCTGGAATTGGATTTTTATTTAAAAACTTTGAACTTTGTAACAAGGAGTAAAGATTATAATGGCGGCACAAAAGCTAACAAAAGGCAGGCTTGTTCAAATTATCGTCATGTTGGTTATTTTAATAGCTGCATTTACTTGGAGAACAGTAACATACGATAATAACGAAACAGTAAACTGTATAGTTTCAAAACCTTGTGAATTTGGTATTGATAATCATAATGTTTTAATTTCGGGCGATAACCTAGGGTATTCGATCGAAACATCTAAAACTGGCAAATTTATCATTAGCTATAATGAAAGCGGAATTCTGGAAGAAAAAGGGCCATCAAATTGGCTGTTACAAACTAATGATAAGACCTCCTCAATAACGGTTACATTTCCACAACAGGTGAGCACGTTTTCTGTAAACTTGTCCAAAGAGTAACAGAGATAAAACTGGGGCACGCCTCGGGTCTTTTGATAGAAATATGTACCAAATCAGTGAAACACAATGCATTAAAGTGTTATAAAGAGAGCATTAATAAAGTTACCCAGAATCTATGAAATTTCTATCAAAAGTCTCTTACTTCCTAGACGATAAAATCGCAGTAGATGAGTTGCTCAGCGGGGTGGAAAACCCTGACGATATTGCTTGTCTTATTTGCTACTGCACAGAAGAGTATTCGACACTCGCTGTGCAGAGATATTTCGTAGATGCACTTCCTAATACTCCCATCCATGGCTGTACTACATGCCATGGAATAATGACTGAAACTGGCTTCCACTCTGGGCCAGTAATCGGTGTACTCATCATCTATGATTCAGGCATCAACGCCTACGGCACTGGCATCAAACACTTTAGCCAATCCATCGAGCAAAGCACTTTCGACGCCATAGATACAGCGCTGAAAAACGCAGATCGTGAAGGTGAGATTCCAGACTTAATCTTGCTACATTCTACTCCTGGTAACGAGGAGAAGGTGATGGCAGCCATAGACAGTAAGTTTGGTACTGAGGTGCCGATTATCGGTGGAAGCGCTGCCGACAATAAGGTTTCTGGAAATTGGAGCATATTTACCGAAGAGTCACTCTCGATTAACGGTATCTCTTTAACCGTCTTTTTTGCCTCTCAGTCTATCTACTCATCATTCAGCGCGGGACACACGCCCACGCGCTATTCCGGCACCGTGACCAAAGTAAGAAACCGAATTTTGTTGGAGATAGACCACAGGCCAGCCGTCACCGTTTACAACGAATGGACTAATTTCCACTTAGGTGGCAGTGATGATGGCTACATATTCGAAAAGTCGTCAGTCTACCCATTAGGCAGGAAAGTCGGCACTTCTTACGATTACCCATATTTCAAATTGTCTCATTCGATCAGAGAGACAGAATGTAATGGGATTGAGCTATTCACAGACATCAGTGAAGGTGACACCATCTACTTGATGCAAGGTTCTAAGCAGCAATTGATTAGCCGCGCCGCGAATATCATTCAGTCCTCATACTACAACGACATGGATCTTGAAGAGAAACTCGGGGCGATCAATATCTTTTGTGCCGGTCCAATGCTCAATCTTAAACAAGATATGGATGAGGTTTGTGACCAAATAAATCAAGCACTTAATGGGCTTCCGTACATATGTCCATTTACGTTTGGTGAACAAGGAAGGCTCTCTGGTGGTGAGAATGCACACGGGAATTTAATGGTGTCGTCTGCAACGTTTTATAGGTTGAAAAAGTAATGGGTTCTGAAGGTCAAGAAGCGCTGCAAGAAGCACGTATTGAACTGCAAAAACTAAAAGCCCGTGAACGAAAACTGGCTGAAGAGAACAGGGTGATCTTATCAACCATCTCTGCGATCAGTAAGGCGAGTAATATATCTGAGATATTCTCCAGTCTTGAGTTCGTGCTCAAAAAATACATTAAATTTGATGACTTTATCGTGGTATCAAGGGTAGGGAACGAAGGCAGTTTCAAAACCCTGCTAAGCAATAATAAAGTCTTCGAACAGATGAATTGGAGCGATTGTGGCAAGCTATCGCGAGTCATCAATGGTGAATGCGCCATCCTTTTCGAACCCAAGTCTCTTGGAGAGTTCAACTCTCTGCATCCCATTGTTCTCGACCAAATCAACTCCGTTCTTATTACGGGTATAGATAGCGGACTAACACAATCCGTCATCATATTTATCCACTCAAATACCAAGCACTTTAGTATTGAAACCAAGGCCACACTAAACCGTTTCCGACCGTTGATAGAGCGTGCTGTTTTCGATATTGAGAACAAAGAAAAGCTTGAAGCAACCGTTCGAGAACGTACAGCAGAGCTTGTCACAGCAAGAAAAGACGCAGAAAGAGCCAACAAGGCCAAGTCTGAATTCCTCGCGATGATGAGTCATGAATTAAGAACTCCGCTAAATGCCATCATTGGCCTAATAGACACCCTAAAATCCACACCATTGAACAAAGAACAACAGTCTATACTGCTTAATATGAGCACATCATCTGAGCTTTTATTGGCAATTATCAGTGACGTATTGGATTTTTCTAAGATTGAATCTGGATGTTTCTCACTAGCACCTCAATGGAGCAATGTAAGAGACACTGTAACTTTTGTATTATCTGAACAAAAGAAGACAGCAGACGATAAAGGTTTGGCGCTAACAGTAACCAGCGATATCCCTGAGGGTGAACTGCATTACATCGACCCAAGCCGATTAGCACAGATCCTATTTAACCTGATTGGTAACGCGATTAAGTTCACTGAACATGGGCATGTGCATGTTTCTATCAAGTACCAGCAGAGCTCTTTCTATATAACGGTGGAAGACACAGGGATTGGCATTAGCTCGCAACAACTTTCGTCGCTGTTCAGTCCATTTGTACAAGCTGATAGCACAATCACACGTAGATTTGGTGGCACAGGTTTAGGCTTGGCTATCACTAAAAGACTGGTTGAGCTAATGCGCGGGCGCATATCGGTTGAGAGTGAACCAGGAAAAGGTTCCAAATTCGAAGTACAACTACCAGTGCTTACTAGAGTTACGAATAATCTGGCTAACAACGAAGATGAATCTTCACGAGAGTTGAGAAGCCGTTATTCAGTGTTAGTTGTCGAAGACAATCCAACCAATCAAATGGTGATCAAATTAATCCTAACGCGACAAGGCCACGAAGTTTTCATCGCAAGCAACGGTGAGGAAGCTATTGGTTTTGTGGAAAGAGCCAATGACTCGATAGACATTATCTTAATGGATGTGTCGATGCCGGTTATGGATGGATTAACCACAACCAAATACATGAGAGACGCAAACATCAAAACACCAATCGTCGCGCTAACAGCACACACATCAGTAGAAGACAAATGTTCGTGCTTAGATGTTGGTATGAATGATTTCGTGACCAAGCCAGTAAGAACCAAAGAGATCACAGAAGCCATTAATCGATTAATGCTTGAAGTCTAATAAACGTATTCTTAATCGAAGATTAGGAAATATGTTTATTAGGTATTTTATGGTAAATAGCCTTACTGTTAAATAGAACGTCGATTTGATAGATAAACAAGAGGCAGGGCATCATACAAATATACCTGTCTCATAAATACTAAAGCCAATTTAACATAATATACATAATACGCACTTATGGGGATTGAAATCTGAGAGTGTTCGTAGCCTTATTACCAGTAGATTTCACGTACAGCGCCGCATGAATCTATCTATTTACTTTATGGCTTTGACTCCGCGTTAATTGAATCAAATCGTGATGGCTTTATCACATGTCTGCTCAAACTTAATTAAGACTTCTAATTACGGATGCCTCTCCAAAGTTAGTCCAGAGTCTCTGTTGGTTGAGTGTTAAAAACTAGTACCCTGATTTTACTTCCCGAAAGAACTTCGATGATTAATGCTTCCACTAACTCTCGGTCTATTGTCCGTACTACCAATAGACTGAAAAGACTTGGTTACTCTTGCTCGCTAGATTTAACGGTACAAAAAGACCAAGCGAACTCCCGAATCATCTAGTCTTGTTTATCTATGTTGGCTTGTTCTTCACCAAATTGAATCAACTATTAACGCCATCAGTAACATCCGGACTCGTTTTTCAAACCACTGACTTTGAATTTTCTGATGCCCAGCGGTCATTGTTACCAAACTGCATTGCCATCCAAGACGAACTTCTCTAAACAACTTGGCTGATAGTAAGTTACAGTGCAACATAAATTCTATTCACCTCTGTCTGGACTGTATTACTTTGTCTCATAACTGCGATACTGACACTTCTATTACCAACAAGTCTTTAAAATCAGATGTTTAGGCTAGTTTTCAATTAGTTAGAGTATCTTTTGTTTGTTAACATATTTTGGAACTGAATAACTTATTATCTTAGAAGGCTTTACATGAAAATCAGTACAATCGCCCTATCGCTATTCACCGCTTTTTTTGGCATCAGCTCGCAGGCGCTTGCTAGTGAAAACGAAAACTCACCCAGAGAGCATGGTCATTTTTATGCTGGTGTTGATATCGGCTTTTATAATGAAACTGAATTAGAATATCGTGGCAACGCCATTGAAGATTCATCTGATCTATCAGACTTTAGCTATAACTTGGTTGGGGGCTACGAATTCAATACACACGATGTCGTCAAACTGGGACTAGAGGCCGAGTACCGAAAAATCGGAAAAGTTAACTATAACGACTTAATGGATATTGAAGGCCAAGCTTTTTTCGTAAACATTAAACCAAAGTTTATTGTTAAAGGTGACGTCTTAGATCTCTATGTATCTCTATTGGCCGGTGTTGGCTCTATGGATATGGAAGCGAAAGCTTTTGGGGTATCAGACTCTAAGTCTGAAGCGGCCTACCAAGTCGGTGCTGAGCTTGGTGCGATAGTGACAGACAATATCGACATTCATATTGGCTACCGAAATGCACGTGTTGAAATCTACGATGTCGATGTTTCTTCACAAACCGCTTATATTGGTGCGCGATACAAGTTTTAACCCCTTCGAATAACCGTTAGCCCACTCTAGCAAAGCCTACCTCTCTAAAGTGGGCGTTACTCGGTCCTATATCTTGACTGAATCAGCCTATTAAAGTTACGTTGTATCTTATTTTGACAGGCTACTATTTCGTGTTTAAATTTTGATCTATCAAACAGTTATATGAATAAACTTGGTGATTAAGCAATCAAATGCTATGCATTCAATCCTTAAAAATAAATTAAAGTGTTAACATCAGGCAATTTTGTAAACTAGGTGTTTGATATGTTGCCTAAACTTTATAAGTTCAGATCGCTCCACGACAGAAACATACAATCTATTTCCGAGTGTTCGTTGTGGTTTGATTACGCTAAAACTTTTAATAACCCTTTTGAATCTAACCACGTATTCAACAAAGAACTTCAACACAACTTTAAGATCATGTGTTTCTCTCAGTCGAGTGACCACCCAATACTATGGTCACAGTATGGTGACAACTTTAAAGGCATGTGTATCGAGTATGACCTTAATTGCTATAACGGCGAGGCCAATCTCAACTGTTTTGAAGTCCAGTATGAAGACGAACCGAATATGTTCCGCCCGGCATCGCTAAGTGGTTTACAAACATCAAGACTGGGAGCTGAGATATTCAAAATTAAGCATTCTAATTGGCGTTATGAAAAGGAATATCGTTGGGTATTACCTGATGATGAGATGATCGGAAATAAGCTCTACCTTAATAGAGAATGCCTAAGCTCGGTGATTCTCTCTGAGCACGCTCCTGCCGATAGGAAGTTAAAAGTTCTGATGACTTGCCAGCGCCTCGGTATACCCGTTAAGCACGCAATTGCTAAGCAGGAGTCGTTTACATTCGAAGTGGTCTGTTAAACGGATAAGCAAAATTATAGCAACAAGTCAGGCACTTACATAAAGTTACAGCGCAACAAAAAAGAGAGCCACATAAATGCGACTCTCTCTTTTTATTACATGTTCACCGTAAGCTTTCCCAGTACTCTATCTTGCATCTGCTCAATCGTCGCGATAGACATTTGAACAGTTGAAAACCAATAAGGTCGGTGCCTAACGTTAAATAGTTCACTATTATCTAACGCCTCGAAAACAGAATATTTTCTACCTTGAGCCAAAGCTGCACCATAAACCGTTCGCTCAAGTACTGGAATGTCATTCACTTCCTCTAGAAGTGCCCTCTTGATGAACTGGTTTCCAGGGCTCCAATCTATAAATTCAACGAGATTTTTTAGTAGCTTAAGCTCTAGCTGCTCGACCATTGATTCGAGAAACTGTGTGTTTGGCATCACCTCAGTACAAGCATAATATTCGTCATGCTTGTCACTTGCTTCACGATAACCAAGCATCGTTTTTACCAATGCGTCTTCAAACGTTGAAGAAAAGTGATTACAAATCAAAAACAAAGGCAGAACTCTCAACACGCCAAGTAAAATTCCTACGTTAGGATCTTTAACCGACGTTTCTTGAAGTCGAATTCGAGTCGCATTTGACGTCACGACCAAGTGTTGCCAAACCTTAGGAGTGATGTGTTTAATGTTGCCATCATTCCACTTAATAAGCTGCTGACTCATTAACAATGGGAATAATAAACGACAATTTTCGATTCCTATTTGTCGTGCTGCAACTTTAGGATCAAGAACTACCTTAGATTTCTTTCCATACTTATCTGCAAACTCTTGATTGGAAACAAACTCGATTAAGCTAGAGCTCAATGGCCTGCTTTTCGTGGATATCTCATGGAGTTTAGAGAAGTTTAAAGATGGCGAATACGCAACACTAGCAAACTGATTGTAATCAGGTAAGTCTGAAAATAGCGAGCTTATTAATGTGCCTTGAAGCTTCTCAAGCATTAGCGCAGAAGCGGCATTGCTGACATCATCGATAACGTATCGTAAGGTTTGTTGCTTCGCGTCGACTTTCTCACGATGAGCATTGACTCTATCCTGCTCGCAGCGCAATAAAATACGTTGATTGTGAGATATGCGGTCAGATTCATCAAATATGACACTATCACAATACCTATTTTCCAAACTTAGTAACGTGTCTACTGTAGATTGTGCGAGCTTATATTCAGGTGAGATTAACCATCGATTAAAGCGAGCTTCAACATTGATTGAGACCTTCCTTGAGATCTCAACTACTTCAGGGGTATAACTTTTATTTGCTAACAACAACCGTGACTTTCCTTTGCCGTAAATGCTCTTGTATCGGCATATCCTGCCTTTATAACAAAACTAATATTAATAGAAATTAGAGATTGGTTCACGAAATTGTTTCAATAAAATTAAGGATATTTAGTTATAGTGCGTTGAGAGTAGCTAATGTGTGATATGTAGCCGGATATACTTTTCTGGAAAGCTGTATTTGAACCTTTTCTTCGTCGGTAGATGTTTTTTCGCCTGCTTGCAAACTTTACTATCTCCAGACGTTCTCACCTTTTTGATTCTTGCGTAACCTTTAGAGTGCTTCATCTCAATCATCAGATCGCAATAACCCTCGAAATCAACATTACTCTTGTTGAGCCCTTTCATGACGGTGACTTTTATCTTTTTAGCTACAGGATTAACCAATGCATCGTCGGGAAAAGCGACTGGGGATAAAAAACATAATAGTAATACTAGATATCTCATACTGCTCTCTCTTTGTTGAGGGTGAGAACAGTATGCGGAGATTTAAGAGAAATGAGGGATTAACTTAGTATGAAGATTGACTAGCTAGCGCGTAACTCTCAACGATTACGCTTTCTTTGAGCCTTTAGACTTAAAACCATTATGCGGGAACACGTTACGAATACGTTGCTGTACGTTTTTAGGAACATCTTTGGTGAACTTGAGATTGTAGCCAGAACGTTTTGCATACACTTTTAGCTCCCCTTTAAAAGTATTGTTATGACCAATCTCTTGAAGGTTGTGCTTAAAGCTCGGTGGGAGATGCCCTTTAACTTGTTCGATCGCCCCGTCGCTAAATTTAATTTTCAATACCGGTCGGTCGACTGCTACTAACCAAAAAACTAATACCGCACCGATTAAGATTACGTACATCATAATGTCACCACTACTGTTGATGGTTATTTATCGTCAGAAAGGAGCTTGCTTAAGTCTTCTTTGAGGCTAGTCACCGTCTTGCTGGCCTGCTCACTACGAGACGCTTCGCTAACCAAATACTCGATGGCATCTGAGAGCGTACAACCTAGCTCGTTCGCACGTTGAGATAGCTTTTCCCATACACGGTAATCAAGGTCGATTGATTTCTTCTTTGTATGAACTTGTTCAGCATTGAAGTGGCGTTTTCGCTTAGCTCTGATCGCTTGTTTAAGCTTGTTATCGAGCTCAGGAGACATGTTGTTAGATATCCACTCAAGGACACCTGTAGGTTGGTGTTCAAGCTTCAATAAGGCTTTAACAGCAATGTCAGCTTCACTTGAATCTATGTGGCAGGTGATCGACTCGCCTTCTTTCCATTTTTTGACCAGATAGTTCCATTTCCAACCACATTCCAAGTTTTCAAGTTGCTGATATTTCATGTCTAATCTCGAGAGTTAATCCTAGTGACAGCGTAACCCAAAATAGGCTATTTAACAATTATGATCTTGAAAGAATAGACCAAGATCATACTTATATTAGCTTAGTGATTAGTAACTACAACATAGAGCTACAAGCGAGATCGGTTTTTCTATATACTCCCTACCTCATTATCATAATCAGAAACTTAAATGACTCAAGTAGATTGGCGACATGTTACGCCTCAGTACGACGAATATAGCGCTCAATTAGAGCAATTCCCTGACATCTCGCCTTTCCCGTTTTCAGATATTCAACATAGATTCAAAGATGCGTTAACCCGCTTTGTCCGTTTGTCTAACCTTTCGCGTGTTTTACTTGTAAACGCTCCAGACAATTCGATCTATCGTCAAATGATTGTTGAATCTCTAGTCACTGCTTTAGATGATCACACTCTACCGGTTATAAAAACTGAGTCTTTAAATGCTGTCTCTCTGTTTGACCAAGTTCAGTCAAAAGACGGTAAGGTTGTAGCGACAAAGCCCGGCCTACTGGCTAGAGCAAACAACGGCTATCTGATCGTTTCAGCAAACTTGATCTTGGCCAACCCAGGAAGCTGGTTACTGCTTAAATCAGCACTGCTTGGTGAAGCCGTAGAACCAATCAGCAGTAACCCAGAGCACTTGAACCAATCCCCGACTTTGTCTTTGACTTACAACATTAAGTTGATTGTGGTTGGAGACAGAGCTCAACTAGGTGATCTTGATTACCTGGACAGCGATATTCAAACCGGTTTTTGCCTATTTAGCGAAATTGAACAAGACATCAAGCTCTCTGAAGAGACTTTGACTCAATATCTTGGTTACCTAAAGTGGCTTCAACAACGCTATAAATTGCCAACCATCACGCAACAAGCGTTGACGGGCATTCTTACTGCCGGAGCAAGAGAGACTGAAGATCAGAGCTATATTCCATTATGCCCTATTTGGCACAATGCGTTATTGAACGAAGCTCTGATTGAAGCCGACAATGGTGAGATAGATATTGACCATATCCAACAAGCTCAACAGCACAAATATAACCGTGAATCTTACCTACCAGAACGCGCTCTTGATGATATTCGAGATGGCCAAGTCATTATCGAAACCGAGGGCGAACAAGTTGGTCAAGTTAATGGTCTGACGGTTATCGATGTTCCCGGACACCCGATCTCTTATGGTGAACCTGCTCGAATTTCCTGCGTTATTCACTTTGGTGATGGTGACATTGCTGACGTTGAGCGTAAAGCCGAACTGGGTGGTAATCTTCATGCTAAAGGTATGATGATCATGCAAGCATTTGTGAGCAGTGCACTAAACCTTGAAGATCCTTTGCCATACGCAGCTTCTGTTGTGTTTGAGCAATCGTACTGCGAAGTAGACGGTGATAGTGCTTCTCTTGCTGAGCTTTGTTCTCTGGTGAGTGCTTTGTCTGAATACCCTATCAATCAACAAATTGCGGTTACAGGTGCTGTCGACCAATTTGGTCGTGTACAAGCGGTTGGTGGGCTCAATGAGAAGATCGAAGGCTTCTACCATGTGTGCAAGCACAACGGACTAACAGGCGAACAAGGTGTGATCCTTCCTAGATCGAATTTAAGACACCTCGCACTAAAGCCTGACCTTATTGAAAGCATTAAGAATGAAGAGTTTCATATTTGGTCTGTGTCTAATGTAGACGAAGCAATTCCTCTCATTATGAACAAGCCATTTAGAGACGATGAACAAGAAAGCGTTCTGAGCAAAATCGCGGAACGTATTGAAAACTTTGAAAGACATGAGCACCCTATTGGAATCGTTGGACGCATTAAAAACTGGTTTGTCTAGTACTGATCGGACTTGTTTAGCGTACACCTGTTCACTAATATGCACCTATCAAAAATCGGAGTAATTGATAATGCAAAACAAACGTGATTCTTACACTCGCGAAGAGCTTCTAGCATCAAGCCAAGGCGAACTATGGCCACAAGGCCCTCAACTACCAGCACCGAACATGCTAATGATGGATCGCATCACTAAGATGTCTGAGACTGAAGGTGATTATGGTAAAGGTTTAGTTCTTGCTGAGCTGGATATTACTCCTGACCTATGGTTCTTCGATTGTCACTTCCCGGGTGACCCAGTAATGCCTGGTTGTCTAGGTCTTGACGCTATGTGGCAGCTTGTTGGCTTCTACCTTGGTTGGGTTGGCGGCGAAGGTAAAGGTCGTGCTCTAGGTGTTGGCGAAGTGAAATTCACTGGTCAAATTCTACCTACAGCGAAAAAAGTAACTTACGAGATCCACATGAAGCGCGTTGTTAACCGTCGCCTAGTTATGGGCCTTGCAGATGGTCGCGTACTTGTTGATGGTAAAGAGATCTATGTTGCTAAAGATCTGAAAGTTGGCCTTTTCCAAGATACGTCAGCATTCTAATCGAATAGTTAGATTTTCTATAAAGCAGCCCATAGCTGCTTTATTTTCATTTCAATAAATTTAGTTATAGTGCATCAAGGTATTCAGGCCTAAGCGTGAAATAGGTTAAATCCACCAGCAAGACGCTCTTATAATAGCGAGATTATAATAACTTTATAGCTCTGGGGATTAGCACTCTTCTGAAACTAACAAGGCTCCAGCCGTTGAAATCAACAGACAATGGAGCCCTGACCTTTAATTCTTTGCGCCCTATTCTACTTATAGAGACCTGATTGCTTGTCATCTTTGGCGTCACGCCATCCACCTAACCAATAAGACCGAGAATCCATTTGGCTATATGGGCAAGCTTCTTGCGACCGTCCATTTAAACCAGCCTTGTAACCTTGAGATTGTGCTCGTTCTAGTCGATCACGCTTTTGTCTCTTCATAGTGCAGTCCTCATACGGGTGTTCCATTTACTAACATACAATGATTACAACTTTGCGGAGTTTTTGTGACTCCAACTTTAAGAATCGATCAAATTTTCACTTTTCTCAAGGCGAAAAAAAGCCCGAGTTCAGAATTGTGAACTCGGGCTCAAGAGATAAAATTATTTAAATTTTCTGCGGAACCCTAACAGACCAAGCACAGTCAAAGTTAACCAACCTAGGCTACCACCTTGGCGATCTACTTTCTCGGTATCGGCGCTACGAGTTTGAATATCATCTTTAGTAGCACCAGCAATTGGAACCAGTTTAACGGCTACAACCTCTTCTACCGCGTTAGACGCAGCGCCACCACAGTATGAGTTGTGAGACGTAGTATCGTATGGTTGAGTCGTGCCACCAACGGTACATTTGATCGCAGTTGCTGAGATCACACCAGCATCATTGATGTCAGTAGCATCAATAATTCGGAACTTGTTGTTCTCTCCAGACACGTTGCCGTCATTTGTTAGATCATCTAACCACCAAGCTTGGCCGTTAAAGATGTCTACGCGACGCTCATCTATAGAGGAATCAACATTGTACGGGTAGATAAAGCCTCTGTGTCTACGCTCACTTCCGTCTACTTCACGAGTCGTTTCTGCGTCAATTTGACCAACAAACTCATTAAAATTGTTAACGGCTTTAGCTTCACCACTTGAACCACCAAAGAAGATATCACCGGATAGGTATGTTGCCGTAGGAGTCGTTGCAGATGCATCAGTAACAACGAAAGGCTTATTACCTGCACTACCACTCTCTGGTACATAACCATTACGCTTAGAATAACCAACAGCGAACAAATTATCGTTGATGTCAGTCGCTACAGAGTTACTGTATCTAGCATCATCGTTGGACGAGCCAGACTTAACCTCTGCACCACTAACCTGCTTAGTCGTCCATGTCGCACTCGTTAGATCTAACGAATCACTCACAAAGACACTGGCATTCATGTCTTGTAGGTCACCGTTTCCATTTTCAGTATTATAGCCAACACCATAGAAAACAGAGTTTGATTCAACGATTGAGCGCATGCTGCCTTGAGCAAAATAATCACCTTCTTGAGCGTTACCGCTGCGAATCCAATCGATTTCTTTTGTTGTAGTACCGTCCCAAATAGCCGCTTTAGAAGCAAAAGCCTTATCTGGCTCAGATGTATCAGTCGGTGCAAACTCCTCAGATACACTACCTACATTATAAACAGTACCGTTACTTGCCGTTATAGCTTTCCATGCACGCGTTTCAGAAGATCCGGTAGGTTTCGCTGTCGTCGTAAACAGCGCGTTATTGCGAATGTCGCCTTCAGATTTAACACCTAGCGGTTGAGCATTATCGTCTAGAGAGTTAATTACCGTATTACGACTCTCAAATGTAGCTCCACCTTCAACAAACGCTTTTGCATTGACGTAAGTAAGGTCATTTCTTTCCTTGCTCCAAGTGTCGTTCCAACGATTTTGAGCCCAACTCTCACATGTAGAGTATCTTAGCTCTCTATAACAATAGTTTTCAAAATCATCAAACTCTTGAATATATTGGAACGGTGCATCCATTGCGAAAGGAACTTCTTCACGATAACTTACAGCCTCGACCGTATTGCGAGTTTCACCAGCTAATTTAAAGCTGTCACATGCAACTCCACCGACAGTACCAGTAGTAAAACAACTCTCTGTTCCAGAAACACTCGCTGGTTGAATAGCTACACCAAAGATTTCAGATGCACCAGTAATCGAAGGCGTTACCTCCACTACTTTGTAAAGCGCTGCGTTCGCGTTAGTTGCAGCAAAAACTAATGCTGCAACTGTTGTTAATTTAAATTTAGTACAAGTCATTATTACTTCTTAACTTTCCTGTTGTAGTGCCTCGAGCTCTTCCCAGCGCTCAAAAGCAACTTCAAGCTCCTGCTCTACTGCAGATAGCTTATCTAATACTGGTTGTGTCTGCTCTACAGATTTTGAAAAGAAGCTTGGATCGTTGACTTCTTCCTGAAGAGTTTCAATTTGAGTTTCCAATTCTTCTAAACGCATTGGCAGCGCTTCTAGTTCTCGTTGTAGCTTATACGATAACTTCTTAGGTTTAGCCTTAACTGGCGCAGTTTTGGGAGTTTCCTCAACTACTTTCTCAGGCTTTGATGGCTTTTCAACCTGTCGGTACTCTAATGCTTGCTTTCTTTGCTGCTGAGCATCGTGATAGCCACCAACAAATTCTTCAATCACACCGTTACCTTCGAAGATCCAACTTGTCATAACCGTGTTATCAACAAACTGACGATCGTGGCTCACTAAAAGAAGCGTACCCTGATAGTTGGCAAGCAAATCTTCTAAAAGTTCCAAAGTTTCGATATCTAGATCGTTGGTTGGCTCATCGAGAATCAATAAGTTGTTCGACTTAAGGAAGATACGAGCTAATAACAGACGGTTTTTCTCACCACCAGACAGCGCTTTAACAGGAGTACGAGCACGTTTAGGAGAGAATAAGAAATCTTGTAAGTAGCTTAGTGCATGACGCTCACGGCCACCTACGGTCACTTCTTGCTTACCATCAGCAAGATTATCAATTACAGACTTCTCAGGGTCTAAAATTTCGCGGTACTGGTCAAAGTAAGCTACTTCAAGCTTAGTACCACAATGCAGACGACCTGAATCAGGCTTAAGCTGGTCAAGAAGAAGCTTGAGTACCGTACTCTTACCACAACCGTTAGGACCAATCAGAGCAATACGATCACCACGCATGATGTTGAAGCTGAAGTCTTTAACAATCTCTTTGCCTTCGAAGCCAAAGTTAATGTTCTCTGCTTCAAATACAATCTTGCCTGAGCGCTGGCCATCGTCGATTTGGATAATCGCTTTGCCCTGCACTTCACGACGGTTCAAACGTTCTTCACGTAGCTTCTTAAGCGCACGTACGCGGCCTTCGTTACGAGTTCGACGAGCTTTAATGCCCTGACGAATCCATACTTCTTCTTGAGCAAGCTTCTTATCAAATTCAGCGTTTTGCATCTCTTCGACACGTAACGCTTCTTCTTTATCTAATAGGTAATTTTCGTAATCGCCAGGGAACGAGCTCAACTTACCACGATCAAGATCAACAATGCGTGTTGCCATCGATTTGATGAAAGCACGGTCATGCGAGATAAAGATGATTGAACCACGGAAGTCTTTCAGGAAGCCTTCTAACCATTCGATTGTCGCAACATCCAAGTGGTTAGTCGGTTCGTCGAGTAGAAGCACATCTGGGTCACATACAAGCGCACGAGCAAGCGCTGCTTTACGCTGCCAACCACCAGACAAATCAGTCAGTTTAGTTTCAGCTGTGAGTTTAAGCGCAGCCATTACGTTACTTACGCGATCTTCAAAGCGCCATGCGTTCGCATGATCCAACTGCTCTTGAACGCGAGTAAGACGGTTTAGGTTCTTTTCACTTGGGTCAGTGCCGATGAGATCCAGAAGATCATGGTAGATCTTCAACTGTTCGCCGATTTCCGCTAGGCCACCAGCAACGTAATCATAAACGGTGCCTTCTTCATTACGCGGTGGATCTTGCTCAAGGCGAGATACAACCACATCTTGTGTGATTTGCATCTTGCCGTCGTCCATGATGATGTTCCCAGACAGGATTTTCATCAATGTAGACTTACCAGCGCCATTGCGCCCGACTAAACACACACGTTCGTTTTCTTGCAGTGCAAAGTCCGCACGATCTAATAACGGGTGATCGCCAAACGCTAATTGCCCATTATGAATTGTAAGTAATGCCATTCTTCTTTAACCAATCATTAAGTTCTAACAAGCCAAATGGCCAGTTAAGCTCTGAGCTTTGAGAAAGGTCAGAGCTTTCAAATTTGAGTACCGGAATAGTGACCCCGTAACGGGAAAAGAGCTCATCATCAAATGCAATGTCGACAACGTTGACGTGATGGCTAATGTTCAACTGTTCCGTGAGTTGGAATGCCATCTCACATAGATGGCACCCTTCTGTACTGTAGAGAGTAAGCACTATATATCCTTATACAATCTCTTAACTACTTATGTGTAATCAACCAGCAGTTATGAATGTGCTTATTGCGAGAGAAGTCCAATGGAAGCGTCTTAGCAGAGATGTTCTGAGCTTTAAGACCTAACGCTTCTAGACCTTCTAGATCCATTTTGAAGTGACGTTTGTTGTTAGAGAACACAATCGTGCCTTCTTCACGAAGAAGACGCTTAAGGTTTTCCATCAACTGAATGTGATCACGTTGAACATCGAAAGATTGATCCATACGCTTAGAGTTTGAGAATGTAGGTGGATCAATAAAGATCAGGTCGTAAGAACCCTGCTCTTTAACCAACCACTGTAAGCAGTCAGCTTGAACAAATTGATGTTGACGACCAACACGGCCATTAAGCTCCATGTTCTGTTTTGCCCACTCAAGGTAGGTATTAGACATATCAACCGTTGTTGTAGAACGAGCGCCACCGACAGCAGCATGAACAGATGCACTGCCTGTGTAAGCGAACAGGTTTAGGAAATCTTTACCTGCGGCCATCTCACCGATACGACGACGAGTGATCTTATGATCTAGGAACAAGCCTGTATCTAGGTAATCATGAAGATTAACAATCAGCTTAACGCCGTATTCGTTCACTTCTAGGTTAGATGAGTCTTGAGCCATCTTCTGGTATTGAGAACGGCCTTTCTGCTTCTGACGAACCTTAAGCACCACGTTGTTTGCTTCAACGCCTGTTACTTGAATAGACGCACGAATGATATCGGTTAAACGACGCTTAGCTTTATCTTCCGGCACATCTTTAGGCGCTGCGTATTCTTGAATCACAAGGTGACCTGGGTATACGTCAATCGCTACATTGTATTCTGGTAAGTCAGCATCGTAGATACGGTAACAATCTAATTGTTCTTTCTTAGCCCACTTGCCAATCTTACCGATGTTCTTTTTAAGTCGGTTTGCAAAGTCAGGAGCAATCAGCTGTTCTTGCTCGCCCGTTGGACGTTCTGACATCGGACGATCTGAAATTGAGTAGTTCTTTTGGTGACACGGTAACGCACCGTTGTTTAATTTGAACTGTTTGTCTGCACGCATGCGTAAGCAGCTCAGTAATTCGTCTGAACTAGAGAAGATAGACGCGTTACAACCACCAAATTCAGCTTTAAGCTGTGCACCGAATGCCGTGTAAAGGGCAATAAGACCCGGCTCTGTACCAAGACGCTCACCATAAGGTGGGTTAGAAACAATCACACCATCAGTAAACTCGGTAGGACGCTTAAGTTTTGCAGCATCACCTACTTCGAATTCAATCAACTCTTCAACACCAGCACGACGAGCATTGTCACGCGCTGTTTTGATCATGCGTTCGTCATTGTCATAGCCATAGAACTTACATTCTACTTTCTTAACGCCACGACGACCTTGAACATTCGCTTCCGCTTTCACTTCAGCCCAAAGTTCTGGTTCGAAATCTTCTAGTGATTCAAAACACCACTTCTGGCGTTTAACACCTGGAGCCATATTTGCAGCCATCATTGCCGCTTCAATCACTAACGTACCTGAACCACACATAGGGTCTAGGAAAGGCTTAGTCGCATCCCAACCACTACGAAGAAGAATCGCTGCAGCAAGTGTTTCACGCAGAGGTGCACGACCTGATTCTGGACGGTAACCACGTTGGTGAAGACCGCTGCCCACCATATCAACACCAAGAATCGCTTTATCACGGTGTAGACGAACGTGAATGCGAATGTCTGGGTTCTCTTTGCTGATAGAAGGACGAGGCAAAGACTTCTTCTCGAAGCAATCAACAACGGCATCTTTTACTTTCATTGCACCGTATTGGCTATTACGGATTTCGTTGTTCGTACCATTGAAGTCAACAACAAAACGCTTAGAGCTATGGAATTGATTTACCCAGTTAACCGCAGTGGTTGATAGGTACAAATCCATGTCGTCCATACAAGTGAATTCAGAAAGGACACGTACAAATCGAGAAGCCAAACGGCTCCACAAACAACAACGATAAATTTGCTCATTGGTGGCTTTGAATTTAACACCTGCTTGAACAGGTTTTGCGTTTGTAATCCCTAGTTGGGTTAGTTCTTCAACTAATAAATTCTCAAGGCCATTTGAGGTAACCGCTAGATATTGATTCATAGTGTTCTTTTATTGATAAAAATGAGCTCGATTATACCTGAATTTGTTACTAGAGCATCACACTAAACTCGTCTTTTCATTGAATCTTTCTTCTAACTGGCTAGCAAACGCACAGTGTTGAAGCGATCGCTTACCCACATCCCCTTAGAACATAAGACTTATCAAACCAACACGATTCAGGACCAAATACCGACCAAAGCGACAATATGAATTTATATTCACCCTTAAATTGGTATATACCAAGTCGGATTTAGGGCTGAAAGTTAGCTACAAAAGGGAGAAAACAGGGAATAAAGATGGGTAAATTACACTTCTGGCGATAAAAACAGGCAGAAATTAAGGCGAAAAAATAGTCGTAAGTTCACTATTTAAATGGTTAAGCAGTGATGTATTTATCAGGGTGAGGTTTTTTAGGCACAAAAAAATCGGCTAATGAGCCGATTTTGGGGAAGACTTGACAGGTTGATGCGTTGCGATGTGTGTGAGAAATGATGGACTAGATTGAAGGCTAACCGACCATCGCAATGTGCGTTTGATGAAGAATAGCGTTCGCGTCTATCATTCTATCGTGCATGACCTTAATTGAGTCGCCAAAGCGTAACCCTTTTGAAGGTGTAAGCAGAAACTCTTCTAGGTCGACAAATGCGCATAGGCTCGCACACTCTCCCACTTCTAATACAATGAAATACCCTAAGCTATGCTCGTTATTCATTTGTACGATATCCCCTTCTTGAGGATATTCGTGGCCAGCACCCTGTGAGTCGAAGAACCAACTCTTAGGCTGTACAGGCTTGTGGAAGCGCTTTGCTGCCACGCAATAAAGCGCGAGTTCAGCTTGGCGAGGCTCAGACAGTTCTAAGCCAGAAATTTGTTCTTTGAAGGTTTGGTATGAAGATGCGTCATCAACGGTGAATTCATTATCTCTAAACGCGCAGTCCACCAGCTTATTGCGGACCAGATTCGTTTTGAAAATCATATCCTCTCCGAGGTTTAGCATTAATGAACATTGCTGCTCATCGTAATACCAACTCCATGTATCGCTAGGTTTAAGCATCATTTCGTCTCACACTGTTGAACCATTCCATTAGGTAAAACGCAAAATTACCTTCAATTACAGTAATTTTACTGAGCAATAGGCAAAAAAAAAGAGGAAATGAATTCCTCTTTCTTATCGCTTTTCTCTACAACTCAGTGAGTTACAGTGTCTCTTTTAGTAAGACGATGCCAGATTTTCGCTTTTCAAGAATAAAAGCAATTTTCAGCTTATAGATTTTTAACGATGTCGCCAACTAGGCCTGGACCTTTGTAGATGAAACCAGAGTAAACTTGTACAAGCTTCGCGCCTGCCATCATTTTCTCTTTTGCAGCAACATACGAGTCAACACCACCTACTCCAATGATCGGCAGTTTGTCACCCAGCTCTTCGTGAAGTTTACGAACTACTTCAGTACTACGAGATTGAACAGGACGTCCACTTAGGCCACCCGCTTCATCGCAATGTTTCATGCCTTCAACGATTGAACGATCCAATGTTGTGTTTGTTGCGATCACACCATCGATCTTATTTTTGATCAATGATTCACAAATTTGGCTAATTTCGTCGTCGCTTAGATCCGGAGCAATCTTAAGAGCAAGAGGCACATATTTACCATGCTTCTCTTCCAGTTCAGATTGTTTGGTTTTAAGTTCAGACAACAGATCGTCTAGAGCTTCGCCGTATTGTAGAGAACGAAGTCCTGGAGTATTTGGTGAAGAGATGTTCACAGCAATGTAACCAGCGTATTGATATACCTTCTCCATACAGATCAAGTAATCTTCAGCGCCCTTTTCAATTGGTGTGTCTTTGTTCTTACCGATGTTAATACCTAAGATGCCATCGTAGTTCGACTTCTTAACATTCTCAACAAGGTTGTCGACGCCTAGGTTGTTAAAGCCCATGCGGTTGATGATACCTTCAGCTTCAACAAGACGGAATAATCGAGGTTTGTCGTTACCCGCTTGTGGACGTGGAGTCACTGTTCCTACTTCTACGAAACCAAAACCCATAGCGCCAAATGCATCAATACATTCGCCGTTTTTATCTAGGCCTGCCGCGAGGCCAACTGGGTTTTTAAAAGTAAGACCCATGCACTCTACAGGTCGATGAGGTAATTGTTGGCGATACAAAAGATCAATTGGTGTGCCTGTAAAGCGTTTGAAATTTTGAATTGCAAGATCATGTGCCTTTTCGGCATCAAGTTGGAAAAAGCCAGTTCTGGCTAGACGGTAAAGCATTGTGCCTCCGATAGAAAAAAGCCCCGTGTAAACGGGGCGATATTATTTACTTATTTACCCAACTATTCAATCTATTACTGTCTGTAAGGGTAAGATAATCGAGTTTGCTAACGAATGAGGTTCATTATTAAGCAAACGTTATCGTTTCTTCAGGTTATTAACCCATTTCTAATCTCAACCTTAGTACAGCCACCAACTCACTTAACAACAAACAACGTGTCCGTCGAGGTTGGTCCTTCAAAAATCGTTAGTTCTATTGATCCCACTTTACCGAAACGAAAAAGGCAGACCTTGTGGCCTGCCCTTATATTTTTCGTTTTATCTAGTGACTAGTCTTTCGACATGCAGTTTAGATTCAACAACATCAATTCACGTAACGCCACTGAGAACTTAGCAAACTCATGAACAGAACCCACTTTGAATTCGTTCAAGATGCTCTCCCAACGATGCAGAGAAACAGAGTTACTTTCCATCCAGTCATCAAGCGCTTTAATCACATCGATGTCTGAAGCACAGCCACAGTTAAGTACTTGGCCAGTTAGCTGACGTTGTTGCCAATCCAGATCTTCTCTGAATGCAGCACGTGCCAGCGCTTGCCAGTTGTTGTCTACAGCTTGGCCATTGATTTGCTTCAAGAACCAATGCAGTGACAAACGGTCGCCAAGGTTGAAGTAAAGCTTAGACGCTTGTTGGACTGTTTTACCTGTTTCACGAGCCACTGTGGATATATCCAGTGCTGAGTACAGGCTAGACAAACGAGCCACTGAATTAGCCAGCTCAGCATTTACACCTTGATCAATCCATAGTTGAGCCATTGCTTGATGCTCTTCTACTTCTGAAGCTACTAAGTTTTCGTCCAGTTTTTCAGTAATCGCAGCCACATCACCTTGGTAAAGCTCAATCAATGCGTTCACTGACTGTTTACCCGTACGGTTTCTTAGCAACCAGCGTGCTAGGCGACGAAGCGTACGACGCACATGATAAAGCAATTCGTATTGAGCTTCAGAACTTGAGATGTTGTCCAGTTCACGGATGCTCTTTAGTACCTTACCTAGACCGTAGATTTCACGTGATGCCGCGTAAGCATTCGCAATATCAACAATGTTCGCGCCCGTCTCTTCTTGCAAACGAGTCACAAAGTTACAGCCCATCTCGTTAACCATTTGGTTAGCAAGCGCAGTTGCAATGATCTCGGCACGTAGTGGATGGTTATCCATGTGCTGGGAGTAGTTACGGCGTAACTCTGTTGGGAAGTATTGCATCAGTTGTTGAGCATGGAACTCATCATTCGCAATATCATCACTTACAAGATCTTCTTTTAGAACCATTTTACCGTAAGCGATCAATACTGATAGCTCAGGTCTTGTTAGTGCTTGGCCCTGCTTCTCACGCTCGAGCAGCGTTTCGTCATCTGGAATGTATTCCAAACCACGGTCTAAGTACCCTGCTTTTTCCATAGTGTGAATAAAGCGGATTTGCTCTTTCACTAAGCCTACACCTTGATGCTCAGTAACAGAGATAGACTCAGCTTGGCAGTACGCATCATCTAGTACGATTTCACCAACTTCATCTTCCATTGACTCAAGCACTTGGTTACGTTGCTTAACGGTTAGATCACCATTAGACACTAAGCCATTCAAGAAGATCTTAATGTTAACTTCGTTATCCGAGCAATCTACACCACCAACGTTATCAACAAAGTCAGTATTTACTCGACCGCCCGTTAGAGCGTATTCAATACGACCCAATTGAGTCATACCCAAGTTACCGCCTTCACCAACAACCTTAGCTTTTAGGTCACGTCCATCAATACGTAGCACGTCATTTGCACGGTCACCCACATCAGTATGAGTCTCGCTAGAAGACTTAACGTAAGTACCAATACCGCCATTCCAAAGTAGATCAACCTGCATAGACAAGATCGCTTTGATCAAGTCATTGGGTGCCATAGAAGCTTTCTTGGTACCCAGCATTTTCTGAATTTCAGGTGTTAGGGAAATAGACTTCGCTCGACGAGAGAAGATGCCACCACCTTGAGAAATCAGGTCTTTATTGTAATCTTCCCAGCTTGAACGAGGCAGATTAAACAAACGGTCACGCTCTATCCAGCTTGATGCCGACTCTGGATTCGGGTCAATGAAGATGTGCATGTGGTTAAACGCAGCTTGTAAGCGAATATGCTTAGATAGCAGCATACCGTTACCAAATACGTCGCCCGCCATATCACCTACACCAATGGCAGTGAAGTCTGTGCTTTGACAGTTGATGCCCATTTCACGGAAGTGACGTTTAACAGATTCCCAACCACCTTTCGCCGTGATACCCATAGCTTTATGGTCGTAACCGTTAGAACCACCAGAGGCAAACGCGTCACCTAACCAGAAGTTGTACTCTTCAGCTACCGAGTTCGCTAGATCTGAGAATGTCGCGGTACCTTTATCGGCAGCTACAACCAAGTACGGGTCATCTTCATCGTGACGAACAACACTCTTAGGTGGGATAACCTCACCTTCAATGATGTTGTCTGATACGTCTAGTAAGGCACGGATGAAGCGCTTGTAACAACGTTGACCTTCAGCAAAGATTTCATCTCGGCCAGACATCGTGTGTTGACGCTTACAAACAAAACCACCTTTAGCACCAACCGGAACGATAACCGTGTTCTTAACTTGTTGCGCTTTAACTAGGCCTAGAATCTCAGTACGGAAGTCCTCTTGACGGTCTGACCAACGTAAACCACCGCGTGCTACTTTACCGCCACGTAAATGCACACCTTCAATGTCTGGTGCGTAAACGAAGATCTCAAACGCAGGAACCGGCGCAGGGATATCTGGAATCTCGCTTGGTCTCATTTTCAGAGCCAACCAAGGTTTAGACTGCTTATTCTCGTCTACTTGGTAGTAGTTAGTACGAAGCGTTGCAGTGATCATTTCCATGTAGCGACGAATGATACGATCATCATCCAAGCTTTCTACATGATCCAACTGTTCAGTGATCTTCTTAATAAGATCTTGTTGGCCTTTTACGCTGCCCTTCAGTTTCGGGTCAAAACGCTTGCCGAATAGGCTCACTAGCCCTTTCGCTAATTCTGGGTAATGAGACAATGTGTCTTCAATGTATTGTTGGCTGAATGGGAAACCAACTTGACGCATGTAACGAGCATAAGCACGTAAGATTGAGATTTCACGGCCAGAAAGGCCAGCGCCAAGTACTAAGCGGTTGAAACCATCGCTGTCTAACTCACCCGCCCAGATTGCCGCAAAGGCTTGTTGGAAAAGATCGCGAGCTTCACGAAGATCAATGGTCTTATCGCTCTTGTGCAGCATAGAGAAATCAAGGATCCAATAGGTCACACCGTTGGTTTTACGCACTTCATATGGAGATTCACCGATAACGCGTAGGCCAAAGTTTTCAAGCATTGGCATAACATCAGAAAGGTGAATTGGCTCATCGCTGTGGTAGAACAACTTCAAACGAACGGCTTTTGAATCTGCCGCTTCTTCTTGAGGACGGTAGAAAAGCATACCCAGTTTGTTATCTTCACTTAGCGCTTCTAAACGTTCAATGTCGGCAACAGCAGAACCTGGCATCATGTCTTCTTTGTACGAACGTGGGAATGCACGCATGTACTCTTTCGACAATGGAAGACCTTTGCTTTCACCGAAGTTTGCAATGATAGATTCAGACAGACGGTCATCCCACGTAGACGATACTTCCATTAAATTTTGCTCAATTGTTTTCACGTCCACATCCATGTTGTTGTTATCAACACGAACAATATAGTGCGTTCTTGCTAGCGGGCTTTCAGAGAAGTACGTTGTAAATTCAACCTCTTCTTCACAACCAAAGTACTGTTTCAAGATGCGCTGTGTTTGGCGACGAAGCTCAGTGTTGTAACGATCTTTTGTTACGTAAACCATGCAGCTAAAGAAACGACCAAACGGGTCTTTGCGAACAAACAATCGCAGAAGATCGCGATCTTGCATTTGTACTACGCCCGTACCGACTTCTAGTAGCTCTTCTTCTCGAGCTTGAAGCAGTTCATCACGTGGATAGTTTTCAAGAATGTTGTGCAGCGCTTTGTAAGAGTATGAACCTTCACGGTAACCACTCGCATCTAAGATTCGCTCTACTTTCTCGCGAACAAGAGGAATCGTTTCAACGGTTTGGTTATAAACGGCAGAAGTGTAAAGACCAGTAAAGCGGTGCTCACCAATGACCTTACCGTTCTTGTCGAACTTCTTAATACCAATGTAATCGTTGTAAGCTGGGCGGTGAATGCGTGAAGCCGTGTTGCCCTTGGTTACGATAAGTACATAAGGCTTTTTCGCTTCAAGACGTGCCGAATCAGAAAACTCAGATAGCTTAACGTTACGTACACGATCTGAGTTCGCAAACAAACCAAGACCTTGCTCCTTGGTCGGTTGCAGTTCAGTGTCGCCGTTAACTGAAACTAGGTCATATTCCTTATAACCCATGAATGTAAAGTTGTGTTCACCTAACCAACGAAGAAACGCCAACGTTTCATCAAAACGTTGGCCATCTACAGGAATGCTCTCTTTCTGCTTTTCTACTTGATTGGTTACTTCTTCAAGTCGTTCTACCATCTTCAACCAATCGTTCACAACTAAGCTAGTATCGGTAAAGATATCCAGTAGCTCCGTTTTAAGCGCTGTCATTTCAGCTTTACTGCTAAGACGGTCAACCTCAATATGGAAAAGCGATTGGAATGCACCTTCGTTATTGCTAACACCGACAACACTGCCCTTATCTGAGCGAGAGATTTGTGTTGGGTTATGAAGCATAAGGTGAGAAGAGAGGTCGAGGCGAGTTAATGCCATTTTTACAGAATCAACGAGGAATGGGCTATCTGGTACCACTATCTCAACGATAGTGTGAGTAGACTGCCAGCCTTGACGACTTACTGTTGGGTTAAAAACACGAACAGAAATTTCGTCGGCTTTCTTTTCATTGATGTGATGCCATAAGCTAACTACAGCACCGTATAAATCGGATTCGTTTCTCTGAGTTAGGTCGTCGTGAGAAACGTTACTAAACAAGTGTTGAGCAAGTTGAGTTACGAGAGGTCGATGAGCAAGGTCAAGTTTGTCTTGAATCAGCTTGTAAACTTTTTCAAGTAAAACTGGAACCACAGTTTCACGTGCGGTCATAGTCACACTCCACAATTAGAATTATATTTTATTATTAGGGGGATCACTTAATCTGGTGTTTGAATCGTGCCGTTGAGCGCTTTTCTACTAACGAGTTAAGCAAAGGTAATGCATTCATTTATTGTAAAAGCATTATTGAGAAATAGTTAATTGTTTTGGAGGTGGTAAGAGGTGAAATGTTTGATTATGTGATTAAGATTCCTTTTAACTCACTAGGCACGCCAAGGTTTACAGAGCTTCCAACTTAATAAACTTATTTTTTTGGTCAGTTGTCAGTCTAAACTGCCCTCTAACCCCTATTTGTGTAAGAAATGGTCTGAACCGAGTTGCAGGTAACTGTAAACGTAATCCGGTTGTTGTTATCACTTGGACTTTACTTGCGGCGCCAGAATAGCTGGCCAAAAACTGCTGATATGAGATGTTAAGTTGGAAAATATAGCGATTCATACGATACCTGTATAAATATACAGTGCCGGTGTTTTTTGGCACTTTTATATGTCTGACGGTGAAACTGAACTTGAAACTGCTCTAGCTTATCGAAAATTCGACGAACCAGAAACAAAAAATCAGTGGCAGATATTCTCTACCACTGATGGCCTTTCGTTATAGCAAACAGCTTATCTTATTGAGCGTTTAACTTAAGCTTCTAGTGCTTTAGTCACTTTCTCAAACAAGTCTTTTGCTAGGTTGTCCATGTTCTTTAACGTCTCTAGTTCCTGCTTGATAAGAGCTTGACGAACATCGTCGTACTTACGGAACTTAAGTAGCGGGTCAATCAAACGTGAAGCCACTTGCGGGTTGCTGCTGTTCAGTTCGCGTAAGATTTCGCCAGCAAATGCATAGCCTTGACCAGACTTGTCGTGAAATTGAACCGGGTTCATGTTTAAGAATGAACCGACCAAGTTACGTGTACGGTTCGGGTTCTTCAAACTGAACGCTTGGTGCGACATCGACGCTTTGATCACTTCAAGGGCGTTTGAACTTGGGTTTGTACCTTGCAATGCAAACCACTTATCCATAACAAGACCATCGTGTTTCCACTTGTCACTGTAATCCGCCATCAAGGTTTCACGACATGGTAGTTGTGCACTGTTTGCCGCACCCATTGCTGCCATTGTATCTGTCATGTTGTTTGCTTGTTGGTACATAGCAACAACCAAGTCATTACCCTTTTCAGTATGCGCTAAGTAACTTAAACAAACTTTACGCAACGTACGCTTACCAATTGAATCATGGTCAATCGTGTATTCTGCTAATGCATTGATGTGGTAAACCGCAGCAAGTTCATCTTCAAGCTCTTTTGCTAACGTTACTTTCATTGAATGAAGTACTGACGCAACCGCATCGATGTCGACACGCTCGCACCAACCCGATACTTCATTGTGGCTTGGTAGAGAAAGCATTTCTGCAATAAACGCAGGCTCTAGTGAATCACTCAGCAGTACGCCACGGAATGCATCAACAACAGAATCAGAAAGCTCAAACGCTTGACCCTGTTGAACTTTCGCAACGTTACTGCGGATGTACTTCGCTAATAGCATTTGACCCGCATCCCAACGAGAGAATTCATTGAGTGCATTTACCATTAGGAAGATCAGTTCTTCATCTGAATAGTCGTATTCCAGTTTCACTGGCGCAGAAAATTCACGAAGTAATGATGGGATCGGTTGCTCAGAAACGTTTTCAAACACGAACGTTTGCTCTGCTTCTTTCACATCTAATACGTTATGAACTGGCTTTCCGTTACATTGTAACTCTACAACTTCACCCGCAGCCGTGTATAACTCGATATCAAGAGGAATATGCAGAGCCTGCTTTTCCGTTTGCTCATGAGTTGGAGACGTGACTTGGCGAGTTGTTAACGTGTATTGTTTCTTCTCTGCGTCGTAGTGGCTTTCAACAGACAGCGTCGGCGTGCCAGACTGGCTGTACCATAAGCGGAACTGAGACAGATCAACGCCCGACGCATCTTCCATTGCCGCGACGAAGTCTTCACATGTTGCAGCCGTACCATCGTGACGTTCAAAGTAAAGCTTCATGCCTTTTTGGAAACCGTCTTCACCCAACAATGTGTGGATCATTCGGATCACTTCACTGCCCTTTTCGTACACAGTCAATGTGTAGAAGTTATTCATTTCTATCACTTTTTCTGGACGAATTGGGTGAGACATTGGACTTGCATCTTCAGCGAATTGTGGCCCGCGAATAATACGAACGTTGTTGATTCGGTTTACCGCGCGAGAGCCAAGATCAGACGAGAACTCTTGGTCACGGAATACGGTTAAGCCTTCTTTCAAGCTTAGTTGGAACCAATCGCGACACGTCACTCGGTTACCGGTCCAGTTATGGAAATACTCGTGACCGATTACCGCTTCGATGCCTAGGTAATCTGTATCCGTAGCTGTTTGGTCGTTCGCGAGAACAAACTTAGAGTTGAATACGTTCAGGCCTTTGTTTTCCATCGCACCCATGTTGAAGAAATCAACGGCTACGATCATGTAGATGTCTAAGTCGTACTCTAAGTTGAAACGCTCTTCATCCCACTTCATTGAGTTAATCAAAGAAACCATCGCGTGGTTAGCTCTGTCTAGGTTACCTTTGTCGACAAAGATTTCTAGGTCAACGTTACGACCCGATTGCGTAGTATAAGCATCACGAAGTACATCAAAGTCACCAGCAACAAGTGCAAACAAGTAAGCAGGTTTTGGGTGTGGGTCTTGCCACTTCACCCAGTGACGTCCATTTTCAACTTCACCTTCATCAACACGGTTACCATTACTTAATAAGAATGGGTTCTCTGCTTTGTCTGCAATTACCGTTGTAGTGAATTTCGCCAACACATCTGGGCGATCCATGTAGTAAGTGATACGGCGGAAACCTTCCGCTTCACATTGAGTACAGAACGCGCCACCCGACTTGTACAAGCCTTCAAGTGCACTGTTCCCTTCAGGGTTAACTTCGGTAACGATGGTTAGAGTAAATTCTTTTGGAAGGTCATTCAGCGTAAGTTGAGTTTCAGACTGCTCGTACTGAGTCCATTCGTTGCCTTCAACCAAAACAGAAACCAACTTCAAGCCTTCACCATCAAGTACTAATGTCGCGCTGTCTTTCTCCTGCTTAACACTAGAAACAGCCGTAACGATGGATGCTGAGTCGTACAAATCGAAAGTAAGATCGATTTCAGAAATCGTGTGAGATGGTGATTGATAATCTTTACGATACTTGGCTTGAGGTGTATGTGCCATGACGGGTTCCTTTTGATCGTTATACGTAATTATTTTTTAACTGTATATATCTAAAGGTTGAGCGCCAATAAAACAAGGGGAATATTAAAAAAAGGAGGCATTGTAAGAAAATGCCTCCATGTTTTGCTATTTTATCAATCAAATCAGAAAGGAACGGCTAAGAAATGAACTGTGTGCCATATTTTCAACGAGCCGATTTTATGGTTAAAACTCGTCCTTAACGTATGCGATTAAGCACCGCGAACATGTCACCCTCTTCACCTTGAAGCGTCAAAACATCACTGTTCAATGTGTAACGAGTACCGTGTTCGCCGTTCTCATAAAGCAGTACTAATTGGTCGCCCTCGGTGTAATACACACCACGACGAATGACTTCACCCCCTTCTTCATCGGAAACTCGGAACATGAAGATAAAATCAGGTTGAAGCACTAAATCCATTTTTTGAATGTTGCTGGCTCGCAAGTCGCTTCCAGATAGTTCGGCGCTTGACCATATTCCAGCTAGGGCGTTGGGCAAGGCTTTGGTGAACATAACACCGTTAAGATTCAGCATATTATGGTTACTGCTGTACGCGTAAACCTGAGGCTCAGAAGTATTCAAACCCAAAATAATGGTGTCTTCATTGGCGTTATACAAACCTTCCCAATGATCCACACTGTAGTCTTTCTTTTGGATATCGATAGTGAATGAGTAATTTGAATCGAGAGTGAGTTTGATTGCTCTAAAGTTTTCAGTACCTTGCTCAGGATCTGGATTCATCAAATACCAATCACCAAGCAACAGAGGAAGGTCAAAATGAGATAGATTACTATCACTTTTTGATTGTTGACTGCTCGAAGCGACCTCGCTCCCAAAAGCAACAAAACTTAAACAAGATAAAATTAGTAGAATCCATTTCATACGCGCCCCCTCGTTTTCTTTAAGCTTAGGCACGTAATGATTAGAAAGCGAAAAAATATGATCCAAGTCACTAAATTTTAAGTGCGAAGTAACTTAAATGTCATTATCCAACGCAAAACAGAGCTAAATTACCCTGAATATTGAGTGTTATTTGCGCCAACCTAAACGGTTACAATCAGATATTTCTGTCAAATCATAGACACAAAAAAAGCGAGCCTCTAGGCTCGCTTTTTAAATTTTGCGTCTTGAAACAATCACCTTTTAACAGGCGTTTGCTCTATTTCTTGATCATATCCAGCATGATAGCAACAGACTCATCAAGATAAGCATCCGGGGCTTCATAGTCTTTAGGAATATCATCCAACGTTTTAAACGCCTCTAACTTAGCGGCTTTTTGACGTTGGTTAATACGCTCTAGACGAAGCGCATCCGCATCATCACTCTCTTGTTGACGAACCTTTTCATTAAGAGAAAGGTCGTTGTCGTCTTTATCTGCCTTATATTTTTCAATATCTTGCGCGATAAAGCCAAATTCCATGTCTGTTGCGATACGAGCTTGGTGTTTAGTCGTCAACGCTGCGATCTGCTCATCGTTACGCTGTAACACTGAGTACTTCGCTTTGTCGATGCTGTCCCAAGGAAGAGCGTTGTCTTCAACACTTTCACCAGTATCTGCAGGATCAATTGGCGTTGGGTAAGCAATATCAGGCACTACGCCCTTGTTTTGCGTACTACCACCATTGATTCGGTAGAATTTCTGGATTGTGTATTGAACGTAGCCCAACTCTTTATCGAACAAATCATAAATATGATTCAATGAGCGATGCTGTTGCACCGTACCTTTACCGAAAGAGTTTTCACCCAAGATGATTGCACGACCGTAATCCTGCATCGCTGCTGCAAAGATCTCAGATGCTGAAGCACTGTAGCGATTCACCAATACCGTTAACGGACCTTGGTAACTGATTTCACCATCAGTATCGCTGTTCACTTTGACACGACCGTAGCTATCACGAACCTGAACAACAGGCCCCTCTTTGATAAATAAACCAGAGAGTTCGGTTGCTTCCGTTAGTGCACCACCACCGTTGTTTCGCAAATCAACAATAATACCTTCAACACCTTGCTCTTTAAGCTCGGTGATCAGTTTATCGGTATCTTTAGAAAGACCAACATAGAAACTTGGTACTTCTAGTACGCCAATCTTCTTGCCATCTTTCTCGATAACTTCTGATTTAACAGCGCGGTCTTCTAAACGAATCTTATCGCGTACAATTGTGACAACGTGACTTTTTGCATCTTTACCGTCTGGCAAGATCTGTAGCTTAACTTTAGTCCCTTTCGGTCCTTTAATTAATTGCACTACATCGTCTAAACGCCAGCCGATAACATCAACAATCTCTTCGCCATCTTGACCAACGCCAACAATACGGTCGCCATCGCTCAATTGTTTGCTATTTGACGCAGGGCCACCAGCAACTAAAGATCGAATAACGGTGTAGTCGTCTGTCATCTGAAGTACAGCACCAATACCTTCTAGAGATAGATTCATCTCAGATTGGAATTGTTCTGCATTTCTTGGAGAAAGGTAACTGGTGTGCGGATCAACTTCACGCGCAAATGCGTTCATGTAGATTTGGAAAGCATCTTCATTGTGCGATTGCGTAATACGCTTCATCGCATTGTTGTAACGCTTTTCCAAAACTTCTTGAATCTCTGGCCACTCTTTACCAGTAAGTTTTAGATTCAACGCATCGTATTTAACGCGTTTTCTCCAAAGCTCATTCACTTCAGCGATATCTTTTGGCCATTCCGCTTCACTACGATTGAGCTCAATACTTTCATCAGTATCAAACTTAATCTCTGTATCTAGCAAAGACAATGCATATTGAAAACGTTCAAAACGCTTCTGCATAGACAAATTATAAACATCGAATGCAATCTGGTTATTGCCTGCTTTCAGTTGATCATCAATTTGTGTAGATGACGCAGCGAAAGAGTCAATATCAGCTTGAGTGAAGATATTACGATTATAATCCAGCATCTCTAAGTAACGATTAAAGATAGCTTGAGAGAAATCATCGTTGAGATTGAAGTGTTTATAGTGAGAACGAGTAAATCGAGAAGTAACACGTTTACTAGCAGTTTCGTGTTGGACCTCAGGAGCGAGTAGAGGTAAATCGTCCTGATCTAATTTGGCTTCAAGAGCCTGAGCTGAAGCTGCTAGCCAAAAGCTAGCAGCAATCAGTGTCAATTTTGAACGGCATTTCATGCGTAGGAGTATCTCCTTTAAGCGCGCAAGTGCTCCGCTTTAACAACCATTTGTAGGCCGTTTGCTAACTGAACACGCACATCTTCCTTATTGATTTCAACAATGGTCGCAGCCATGTTTCCTTTACCCATGTTCACATTTACTTCTTTGCCAGCGATGAATTCGTCAGCGTTCAAAGCGCGTGTTTCTACAGGCTTTTCTACTTTTGGTGCTTTAGGCGCTTGACGACGAGGCTGTTGAGCTTTCTTCGCCTTAGGTTTCGCTTTGCCTTCTTCACGAGCTTTTTGTGCTTGTTCTTTACGACGAGCCTGAACTTTCGCTTTGCTTTCTGCAAGTGTAGCTTTAGCGTGTTCAACGTGCTCTTCTTCTAGTGTGCCACACGCGTTGCCGTCTAGGTCAACACGTTCTGCGCCAGCTTTTACGCCGTGCAGGTAACGCCATGATGATGTGTACTGTCTTAACGCTGCACGAAGCTGAGTCTTACTTACTTTTTCGTCTTCATTTAGACGTTCAGCAAGATCTTGAAAAATACCAATTTTAAGTGGCTTCGCTTCACCTTCTAGAGTAAAGCATTTAGGGAAACATTCAGCAATATATGCGATAACTTCTTTGCTGTTTTTTAACTTTTCAGTGTTTTCCATGTGGGTTCCTGGTTTTTGCGGTTTTCCGCGAGCATTAAGAAAATATTTTTACGTATTATAGAGAGATGCTTGGGAAAAACCACAGTAAGAGAATAATTTATGCCTTGTTCGCGTGCGAATTAAGCAGCTTTTCCACTTCTGCCATGAAAAATGTTAATCCGTCCTCGTCAATTTGAGAAAAACGACCAACATTTGGGCTATCGATATCAAGAACGCCCGCTATTTTTCCACCAATCGAGAACGGAATAACGATTTCTGAGTTACTTGCAGCGTCACAAGCGATGTGACCTGCGAACTCATGAACATCATGAATGCGCTGAATTGTATTCGTCGCAACCGCAGTTCCACACACACCACGCCCTACTGGAATTCGCACACAAGCAGGTTGACCTTGGAAAGGACCCAGTACAAGTTCGTCTTTTTCCTTAGCTAGATCCTGCTTCATTAAATAGAAACCCGCCCAATTCAAGTCATCCAATTCCATGAATAATAATGAACTGATATTAGCAAGATTAGCAGTTAGATCGGTTTCTGATTCAATTAATGCAACGGCTTGTTTGGTTAAGCGTTGGTAATGTTCTATTTTCATATTAACTTCCAATTAAATTGAGACTTCCATTATCAAGAGAACGCAGTAGAATGCGGCCATCAAACTAAATAGGACTTATTCTCATTACAATGAACAATTCAGAAGACACTATTAGCCGTTCTTGGTTAATAACTCAAGTAAAAAAACACAAGTCCAAATTACTGTTTGCTAACATTATTGCCATATTTGCAACTCTCATTAGTGTCCCTATCCCGTTGCTCATGCCATTAATGGTTGATGAAGTATTACTTGATAAGCCCGCTTCAGGCTTAGAGATGATGAACCACCTACTTCCATCTTCATTACAAACACCGACTGGCTATATAGCACTAACTTTGTTGTTAGTGATTATCATGCGCTCCGTTAGCCAAGCGCTGAACATTCTGCAAGGGCGTCAGTTTACGCTTGTGTCCAAAACAATTACCTATCAAATGCGCAGCAAGATGATAGATAAGCTTGGCCGCATCAGTATTCGACAATACGAAACCAAAGGCAGCGGCGGTATTAACGCCCACCTAATAACAGACATAGAGACAATAGATAAGTTCATTGGCTCAACTCTTTCTAAATTTATCATCAGCTTCCTGACCGTGTTCGGGACAGCGATCGTGCTGTTGTGGCTAGAGTGGCGTTTAGGGTTGTTCATTTTACTGGTCAATCCTGTTGTGATTTATTTCTCCCGTAAACTAGGCAGCAGGGTCAAACACCTTAAGAAATACGAAAACCAATCTTTCGAGCGCTTTCAAAACCGTTTGGTAGAAACCTTAGACGGCATTTACCAACTGCGTGCGGCGAATAAAGAACGTATCTTTCTTGATGAACTTAAGGTTCAAGCAAACCAAGTAAGAATCGATGCCGACAAATACGCTTGGCAATCTGAAGCTGCTGGCCGTGTTTCGTTTCTACTCTTCTTATTAGGTTTCGAGCTTTTCCGTGCCGTCGCTATGCTAATGGTGTTATTCAGTGACTTAACCATTGGTCAGATTTTCGCAGTATTTGGCTACTTGTGGTTCATGTTAGGCCCGGTTCAAGAGCTGCTAGGCATTCAATTCTCTTGGTATAGCGCGAAAGCTGCACTGCAACGCATCAACGATCTTCTTCAATTAGAAGAAGAGAAGCGCCCTATCAGTAAAGTGAACCCATTTACTGAAGATCAAGAAGTGACAGTCGACATCGAAGACGTTACATTCTCTTACACATTGGAAAACACTGTTTTAAATAGGCTATCGCTGCACATCCCTGCAGGTAAGAAAGTCGCTTTGGTGGGCGCGAGTGGCGGTGGTAAATCTACGTTAATCCAGTTGCTGATTGGGGTTTACCAAGCAGACTCGGGTTGCATTCGCTATAACGGTGAAACAACCGATGACATTAGCTTTGATGTAATACGCAATCAAATTGCCGTTGTTTTACAACAACCTATACTCTTTAACGATACATTAAGGCATAATCTGACCCTTGGTGCTGAATACGACGAAATGTCGTTGTGGCGTGCGCTTGAAGTCGCTCAAATGCAAGATGTCATCAAGCAACTGAGTAATGGCTTAGATACACAAATTGGTAGGAACGGCGTTCGACTGTCTGGCGGTCAACGACAACGCTTAGCAATAGCTCGTATGGTGCTGAGCAATCCTAAGTTTGTTATTCTTGATGAAGCGACATCTGCACTCGATACAGCAACAGAGTCGGCCCTGCATAAAGCTCTGAGCGAGTTTTTGAAAGATCGCACAACTTTGATAGTGGCTCATCGATTATCAGCGGTGAAACAAGCCGATCTAATCTATGTTTTAGAAGATGGACAAGTCACACAGACGGGAACACATGGTGAATTGGTTGAACAACAAGGACTCTATCAAACACTCTACGGCAGTGTGCAATCGCACGCCTGATGTTTGTGGCTCTGAGTCTTTAAGTCGGGTTGCTCACCTAACTTACGTTTCAACTAGGGAGGTCGCGTGACCTCCCCATCTGTAACCAACCCTTTATCAACAAAACACCAATGCGACAGCAGCTCAGTGCGTCTTTGCCAGGGCTGCGAACTTCCCGTAGATAAAATGGACATCCCTTTAGGGAAATCCGCTTACTGCCCAAGGTGCGGAACTCAACTTTATAGAGGCGGCACCCCTAGCCTCTCTGGAAACCTAGCAATCGCAATTACCTGCTTATTGCTGTTTATCCCGTCGCACTTTTTTGAATTCATCAGTATTCGCCTAATTGGTGTCATGATTCCCGCGACGTTACCATCCGGCGTCTTTACCTTGATGGGCGAAGGTTTTCCTCTGCTTGGTTTGCTGATCCTGTTCTGCAGTTCGATCGCTCCGTTGCTCGTGTGTACGTCGGTACTCATCACTCATGCCTCATTGCGTTTTAAGATCTTCACACCCTTTCGTTATGCATTAGCCATTATTCAGACTCTCAAACATTGGATGATGTTGGATGTGTTTCTGGTAAGTTTGGCGGTCTCATGTTTCAAACTGCAAGATTACTCAGACATTTTCGTCGGCCCTGGTTTGCTTGGCCTGATTCTTCTGCAGCTTTTCTGCGTATTACTGGTAAGCCGTATCAGTGTGCGTCGCTACTGGGAAGCTTGGGCAAAAGAATCTGAATACTCTTTTGCTGAATCTAAGAACGTACACTGTCACAACTGTCACCTATCTCAGCCGGACGGCCATATTTGTGTGCGTTGTCACCATGATTTATATCACCGTAAGCCCTACTCTATACAGAAGACTTGGGCTCTGCTATTTGCCGCATCCGTGGCTATCGTGCCAGCCAATGTCATTCCTATTTCTATTCTTATTACCAACGGTCAAAGGCTAGAAGACACCATCATTTCTGGTGTCGCTTCGCTGATTAATAGCGATATGTATGGCATCGCTGCGATCATTTTCATTGCCAGTATCGTCGTGCCCGTTGCGAAAATACTGGGCCTCGCGTACATCTTAATCTGTATCAAGATGAAGCGCGCCGTTTACCACAGGCAACGTATGACCATCTATTTCATCGTAAAATGGGTGGGAAAATGGTCGGTAATGGATCTGTTCGTTATTTCGATCATGATGACCTTGGTCGACCGAGGACAAATTTTAAACTTTACACCAGGTTATGGTGCAGTCGCTTTTGGCGTCGTAGTTGTTCTCACGATGCTAGCAGCGGAAAGCTTAGATCCTAGGCTAATTTGGGATAACTACACCTCTAAAGATGAGTCAGTGAATGAACAACGATAACCAATCACAAACGTCATATTCACCAGAAGTAAGGAAAAACAAAGGCATCTCACCTTTGTGGATTCTGCCGATATTAACCGTCGCCTTAGCCGGTTGGTTGGTCATGAAATCGATACACGATGCTGGGCAACGTGTGCAGATATACTTCTCAGATGCCGCAGGTTTAGTCGCAGGTCGAACAACGATTCGTTACCAAGGCTTAGAGGTGGGTATGGTGCGTGACATCACTTTATCCAAAGATCTATCGAGTATCTATGTCGATGCTGACATCTACCCAGAAGCGAAGAAGCTACTCTCAAAAGGCACTCGTTTCTGGCTTGTAAAGCCGACAGCAAGTTTGTCGGGTATCTCAGGATTAGACGCACTTGTTTCAGGTAACTATATTGCTATCCACCCGAGCGAAACTAAACAAGACCCAGAAACCGTTTTCCAAGCCTTAGAATCCTCCCCTTCTGACTTACTGGCTTCTGAAGGTTTGAATATTTCACTGACGACCAAAGATCTGGGCGGCGTGTCTGTTGGTTCTCAAATCGTTTACCGTAAAATCCCAATTGGTGAGGTTTACAACTACCAGTTAAACGACAACGCGAAATCCGTTACGATTCAAGCGTCAATTAAAGATGAGTACAGCCATATAATCACAGACCAAAGCCGTTTTTGGAATGTCAGTGGTTTAGGTGCAAGTATTGGTTTTTCCGGTGTTGATGTTCGCTTAGAGAGCCTAAGTGCATTGCTTGGCGGTTCAATTGCGGTCGACTCTCCGGGAGAAGGCCAACCGGTTGAGATGAATACTAAGTTCAAACTCTACCCAGATCTGAAAACAGCGGGTCGAGGTATCTCTATCAAGATCGCCGTACCAGATGACAACAAGATCAGTGCAACGGGTGCTCCGATCATGTATCGCGGCATCGAAATCGGTCAAATCACTGATTTATCGCTAAGTGAAGGGCGTGAAAACGTCGTCGCATCTGCCGCTATTCAACCGGCATTCAGTGACTTTTTAAATAGTGGCAGTAAATTCGTTCTAGAAGAAGCTGAACTGTCGCTTACTGGCATGAAAAACATTGCCAATTTAGTGACAGGTAACTTTTTAACCTTGGTACCGGGTGAAGGTGAAAAGGCGCGTCGATTTACTGCGATCCGCAAAAATGAATTCAGTCAGGAACAAGAGAAATCCGTTGCGATTCGCTTAACATCGAACAATTCGTTCGGTTTAGATGTCGGCACACAACTGCTCTACAAAGGCATTGCCGTTGGTTCTATCATCCATGTGGGATTAGTTGATGGTGTTGGTACGGGCTCTGATAAACACGAAGTCTTCATGGATGCACTTATCGATAATGAGTACGCGCATCTTATCAAAAGTCACAACCGTTTCTTCGTGACAGGCAGTGCGACCGCAGAGCTAACCGAATCAGGCTTGAGTGTTACGGTCCCACCAGCAAAACAGCTTCTTACTGGCTCGATTAGCTTTGTAAGTGAAGGCAAATCTGAAGCTCGAACGGACTATCAACTTTTCCAAAGTAAGTCGTTAGCAGAAATCGCTAAGTTTAATCAGTCTGGCTCAAAGACACTTTCGTTGTTTGCCAGTGAGCTACCTTCAATATCTAAAGGCAGCCCACTACTCTACCGCAACCTACAAGTGGGTAGTATTTCTGATTTTCAGCTTGCCGACGGTGGCGTAAGAATTAAAGTCACAATCGAAAATCGTTACACGCACTTACTCAACAAGCACACTGTTTTCTGGAACCGTTCAGGCGTTGAAGTTGATGCGTCACTATCGGGTATCAGCATTAAAGCGGCACCAGTTAAAACCCTTATCCAAGGCGGTATTGCTTTTGACTCTCTGCCAGGAATCGACAACAAACTTGGTGACGTGTGGAAGCTTTACAAAGATTCAAAATCCGCTCGAAAATTTGGCCGCGCGATTACTATCACCTCTTCTGGCGATCAAGAAGTCAGCAAAGGCATGGCGATCAAATATCAAGGTGTCACTGTTGGTGAGGTTACTTTGGTGATTCCGAACTTCAACAAGGGCGGTATTGAAATTACTGCGCGTATTTTACCTGAGTACGTCGACAAGATTGCCGTGGCGAACAGTCACTTCTGGTTGGCAGAACCTGAGATTGGCCTTAACGGCATCAAAAACGTCTCCGCGCTGCTATCTAAGCACATCAACGTAGATCCGGGTAAAGGTGAAAGAAACACGAAATTTGAGCTTAGCAAAGGACCCGTGCAGCCTGAAGGCAAGATATTCCAACTGCAAAGCGAAACGCGAGGCTCGGTATCTGAAGGTACGCCTATCCTATTCCGTGAGCTAGAAATTGGCAGTGTTATTGATGTTCAGCTAGGTGAGTTTGCCGACCGTATCATCTCTACGATTCAAATAAAGCCTGATTACGCGTATCTAATCCGCGCAAACACCGTGTTCTGGAACGTGTCGGGCGTCGATGTGTCTATCGGCCTGTCAGGCGCAAACATCAAAGCCGGAACGGTAGACAGCTTGTTAAGAGGTGGTATTACATTCTCAACGCCACCGACAAATGAACTTCAACCAGTAGCAAGCGAAGATCAGTCTTTCTACCTCTATCCTCAAGCCGAAGATGAATGGAAATCATGGAGAACAGCAATTCCTCGTCCATAGAGTGAATTCCCTGACGTTTCCGGAAGATTAATTCTTCATCAAAATGCAGCCATTCGGCTGCATTTTTGTTGTTTGCTATAAATATGGTTTAGGGCGGCCTCATTTTGCTTTAAACTCCCCGCATTAATGCAATAAATCGAGACACTCTTTTGCACGCTAACGTATATATTCCTGAAGAATTCCTAACGCACATCGAAGCAATCATGCCTAGTCATCTAGATATGGCTTCTTTTATTGCGTCATGCCAAAAACCACTTCGTAAAAGCATTCGAGTCAATACATTGAAAATCAGTGTTGCAGACTTCCTAGTACGATCAAAAGAGAAAGGCTGGGAACTGGAACCTGTACCTTGGTGTGAAACGGGCTTTTGGATTACAGCTGATGAAAGTGAAGCGCCACTAGGTAATACGGCAGAACACATGTCTGGTCTTTTCTACATCCAAGAAGCAAGCTCGATGATGCCACCCTCGGCACTTTTCCAAGGTGAAGCTGATTACCAAGCGGTGTTAGACACTGCGGCTGCACCCGGTTCTAAAACAACGCAAATCGCTGCGCTAATGAATAATCGCGGTGTATTGGTTGCCAATGAGTACGCAGCAAGCCGTGTGAAAGTCCTTCACGCTAACATCGAACGTTGTGGTGTTCGTAATGCCGCTCTAAGTAACTTTGACGGTCGAGTTTTCGGTGGTTGGTTACCAGAACAGTTTGATGCTGTGTTGCTAGACGCACCCTGCTCTGGCGAAGGCACCATTCGTAAAGACGCTGATGCGATGAAGAACTGGACGTATCAATCTGTGGTCGACATTGCCGACACGCAAAAAGATCTGATTGAAAGTGCATTCCATGCTCTTAAACCTAATGGTGTTTTGGTTTACTCAACGTGTACGCTTAGCACCGAAGAGAACCAACAAGTGTGTCATCACCTAAAAGAAACCTTTGGTGATGCGGTTGAGTTTGAATCTCTGGAGTCACTATTCGACAACGCAAAAGCAACCACGACAGAAGAAGGCTTTCTACACATATTCCCACAGGTTTATGACTCGGAAGGCTTCTTTGTTGCACGTATCCGTAAACTAGCGTCTGTTACTCCACCAGAAGTTAAAAAGCGTATGGGTAAATTCCCATTTGAAAAAGCATCAAAGAAAACTCAGCAAGAAGTCGCTGAAGAACTGATGAGTACTCTCGATATCGAATTGCCAAGCGATACTCAAATTTGGATTCGCGACAAAGACGTTTGGCTATTCCCAGAAGCGCTAGAGCCGATGATCGGTGAATTCCGTTTCTCTCGCATGGGAATCAAGATCGCCGAAACCCATAAAAAAGGTTACCGCTGGCAGCACCAAGTGGCGACAACGCTTGCAACGGGTAATGAAGCTAATGTTGTCGAACTAAGTATTGAAGATGCCCGTGAATGGTTCATGGGACGCGATGTTCGCCCTGAAGGCTTGTCTGGCAAAGGTGAAGTACTAGTGAAGTACAATGGTGCAATCATCGGCCTTGGTAAGTGGGTTGGCAACCGAGTGAAGAACGGTTTACCACGCGAACTCGTGCGCGATAAGAACCTTTTCTAAAAGCGTTCGCACTGAACACACCTTGATAAACAAAAAGCCCAAACAACGTTAATTGTTTGGGCTTTTTCTATTCTATCAGCCATATAAGTCAGTGTGCGAGCGCTTGTAAATCAACAACTAATTATATAAATATCAATTCAAGTCACTATTTCCAAAAAGAAAAATCGCACTTTCGGGAATCTAAACTAGACTTCAATCTAATAGTCAAAAGATTAAAACGATTAGCGTAGGCTCTTCGGAGCCCTTTCCCCTAAGCCCAAACAGGAAGGTTTGGGCTTTTTTTTGACCGAAAGGATCGCTTATTTAACTAAGCTGATACCTTCTTTATCGATAGTGATCTTACCAGATTTGTACAGACCACCAATTGTCTTCTTGAACGTACCTTTGCTGGTTCTGAATGCAGAGAAAATAGCGTCAGGAGAAGACTTATCATTCAAAGGCAGGTAACCGCCTTTCTTCTCAAGCAGATCAAGAACCTTAGTGCTTAGGTCATCCATCTTAGCGACACCAATCTTCTGAAGAGACAGATCAATCTTACCGTCTTCTTCACGAACGTTTTTAATGTAGCCTTTTAATGTTTTACCAATGAACAGCTTACCGATGATGTCAGATGGGAAAATCATACCCCAGTGTTCACCGTTCACGATCGCTTTGTAACCAAGTTGGCTGCGCTCAGCGATAATGAGATCGACTTGCTCATTTTGCTTATAAGTCGCAGGCGTGTTGTCTAACCATTTGTTGAACTTCGTTGTACCAACGATACGGCTCGATGCTTTATCGATATACACATATACTAAGATTGACTGACCTTCGTTTAAACGGCCACGCTGCTCGCTGAAAGGAACAAGAAGGTCTTTACCTTTCACGCCCCAGCTCATGAATGCACCAGTGCTGTTAACACCTTCAACCGTCATCAAACCAAACTGGCCTACTTGAGCAATTGGTTTTTCAGTGGTTGCAGCGATCTGGTTGTCAGAATCAATGTATAGGAAAACATCTAGCTTTTGACCAATTTCAACACCTTCAGGAGTAAATCGTTTAGGCAGCAACACGGTTCCATAGTCGCTCGCGTCAAGGAATACACCGAAGTCTGCTTGTTTTACTACTTCTAAGTTGTTTATTTGACCAATATTAATCATCAAGATTGTCTCTACTTTAAATTTGGCGGAGATTATACGTGATCTCTGATATGCTTTCGCTAGTTTCATTCATATTTTTACATTCTAGGAGACATCGTTGATCACCGTTGATAAACAAGATGCGATAACACTTAAAATTAACCATGCCATGGCTAAGACAAAAAAGCTCGACATGGACGTTTATCTATTCATTCCCGGTGAACTTGGACTGACTCCTGAAGTGCTTTCTGAAAGTGCCTTTTTCTACAGCTCAATCACTCAAAAACGTGCCTACTACAGTGACAAAACACTTTTACCTTTGGTGCACAGTCGCTTAGCTAAGCGTGGACGATTGTCGATTACGCAGTATCGTGTCAGTTTGAGTTTGTTCGCCTATCAATATGTTATCGCGTTAGATAAAGCGGTAAGTAGCCTGAATAAGAATGATAGTGACGACGTAACGGCTGATGAAGTAGATGAAGTCATTGAACTGGCTTTAGATATCCTCAAGAAACTTCGTCGTAGTATTCCTTATGAAGAGAACCTTAAGCGCTACTACGCCAACATTGATAACTATCTTTCATGGTACACAGAGCAAAAGTTCTTATCGCTGGTATCTCATATGCCACGTGGCAGCGAGTACTCCACAATTAAGGAGCGACTCTTAACGCTTTGTGATAAGGAAACCGCTCACCGCAAGCTCAACCGCTACAACTCAGCTAGGGTACGTGAAGACGTCACCCGTCTGAGTAACAAGATGCGACTGCTGCGACGTTTAATAGAACACCCTATCGTACTCAAGGAGAAGACAACCTCCATGGGTAAGAACGTTAAGCGTGCCGTGAAAGGCATTGCGACCGGTTTGGTGATGGTTGTCGTGACTACTACTGTGATCTTGGCTCGTGACTTTCTTGGTGAGATTACCGCCTCCTTCATCGTGGCGATGTCATTCATCTATGCGTTGCGTGAAATCTTTAAAGATGACTTGAGAGACATCCTTTGGCGCTGGCTGCGTAAAGGCAAACCTAAATGGAAGCGTCGTTACTTCGACCCGACGACCAATAAATCTGTCGGTCATAAACTCGAGTGGTTGGACTACGCAAGCTTTTCTAAGCTAGCAGACCGTATTCAATCGATACGTAAGAAGCGTGTCGTCCAACGTGAAGAGCAAATCCTGCACTATCGTTCACACACTGAGATGTCGACATCGACGTTCATGAGTGGTTATGAAGAGACCCGTGAAACGTTATCCATCAGCCTCAGAGCGCTGACACGATTGATGGATAAGGGTTCAAACAAGGTGTATCGCTTGAATGAAGGCCAAGTTAGCCGTGAATCAGTAGAAAAGCGCCACTTGCTCAACCTGATCATTAAAGAGAACAATCACGATAACGAACCGACCTATTACCGTTGGAAAATCGTAATGAACCGTTCAAAGATCGTCGACATCGAGCAAATCACTCAAGAATCTTAACTTTTCTACAGTATGTAGAATGGTATGTGGATATTCAATTCACATACCGCTCTTCCACTTATTCACTTATTCAAGCTTCCATCTACTTCCTAGACGGGACTTTCTTAATCGAAAGCGTTAGCGTGAACTCGGCCATTGGCTCATCGCCATGCAAAGATGGGCAAGTCGCGATAATGGTCACAGGTTGGTTTACACGCTCCCCAGTAGACATCGTTTGTTCTAGCATGGTGTTGATCAACTCACCATCGTTACAAGTGAAGTGTACATCGCCTTCCGGACGCTTTAAGAAGTTGCCCGTCACCTCTTTAAACGCCAACGAAATCTTTTCACCTTGCTGCTGAGATTTGCTCATCGCAAGAAAACCACCCGCCACATCAGCACCCACAGCCAAAACACCAAAATACATGCTATTAAGGTGGTTCTTCGTTCGTCTTTTAAGAGGGATTTTGACCTCAACATGTTGGTTATCCAGTGCGAGCAATTTTGGTCTGCATAACCAGATCAGAGGCACTTTGAAAAAACCAAACATGCTCAAGTAGAAATTTGCTTTTTGTAGAGGGGTCAACATTCGGATTACCTAGTCAAATAAGTCATCAGACCAGTTAATCGATTAGCGATAGAGATGTCAAAAAAATGTTACAAAAAAGAGATATCATCGCATAATGATATCTCTCATTCTCAAAGCTTTAGCGCTTCAAATAAACGGATATAGCAAGTTGATTTACTAAGACAACAAACCGATTTATGCAGTCACGACCGTTTCTACGCCTTCAAGATCAGCTATGTAACTTTGTAGGCGTGGGTAATCGACTAAGCCTTGAGTTACTAGCAGCACTGGTTTCTTCGCGTTCAGGGTTGCTTTAACAATCATATCCAACAAAGTAATAACCGCCTCGTTTTGTGGATCAAAAGCGTGTTGCTGAGCTTCATTGTGTTTGTCTACGCCTAGAGTGAAACACGCTAAGCTATCAACGTTTACCACTACACCATCGAAGTAATGCAGCAATCTTTCGCTCAGTAGCACTGCAGACGGCACATCGCACGAGAACAGTACTTTCAAACCGTTAAGACCACGTGGTAACCCTTGCTCGGCAAGCAGGTCAATAATCTTAGCGGCATCGCTTAACGCACGAACGTAAGGCACAACTACTTCAACGTTGATGCCCTGCTCACGTAATGCCTTAATAACCTGACATTCTAAAGCGAAAGCCTTGCTGTATTCTGGTGTCGCATAGCGAGCAACGCCACGAACGCCTAGTGCTGGGTTAACCTCTTCAGCTTCACAGTTCCCGCCAAGTAGCGAACGGAAGCCATAGCTGTCTGCACTACTTAATGCGATACGAACAGAAGTGTGATTTGGCTGAACGGCAGCTTGAATGGCAATCACTAAGGTCGACACAAAATGCTCATCGACTGTTTTATCGCCAAGAATTGCATCTAAAGACGTTTTTTCGATATCAGTCAGTGTATCTAAGTGACTTTCGATACTTGGGTGGTAGAAGACACGATCCATCACTAATTCTGATAACGAAACGTATAAGTGGTTGGAATTATTATTATCGTTATAAGAAGGCAGCACATCACCTAAGACAAGTTCTGGGTGCAAAGTGCTTTGATTTTCTTGAGTCATTGCTGCTCCAGCATTTTTATGTTGTGTTCAAACGAAAATACCGATAGCTGCCTGTTAATACAAGTGAAAATCCCTTATTTGACGCTGCCCTGCTGATAAAAATAAGAATATTAGCAATAACTGAGATAACTTTGACTCAATAGAGTTTATTCCTCTGTTCAATTCCGTTATCTTAACCACTTCGCAATAGAATAAAAAAGCTATCACATGCCATTAAAAACTGATGAGTTGAGAACCCAAGCTCTGGGTCCTATGCCAACTCCTGCCGAACTAGGCAATGCACACCCTATTACTGACGACGTTGCTGAGCGCATTAAAAATTCTCGCCGCCAAATCGAAGACATCCTAACTGGTCGTGATAACCGCCTATTAGTTATCGTAGGCCCTTGCTCTGTTCACGATACAGATGCGGCACTTGATTACGCTGAGCGCCTAAGCAAAATTCAAGACCAGTACAAAGATGAACTGTTCGTGGTAATGAGAACCTACTTCGAGAAGCCTCGTACTGTTGTAGGTTGGAAGGGTTTGATTACCGATCCTAACCTCGATGGTTCATACGCACTTGAAACAGGCTTGAATAAAGCTCGTAAGCTTCTGCTAGATATCAACAAGCTTGGCCTAGCTACCGCGACTGAATTCCTTGATATGATCACAGGTCAGTACATTGCGGACCTTATCACTTGGGGCGCGATTGGCGCTCGTACGACTGAATCTCAGATTCACCGTGAAATGGCTTCTGCACTGTCTTGCCCAGTTGGCTTCAAGAACGCGACCAACGGCAACATCAAGATTGCTATCGATGCAATTCGCGCAGCACATGCTTCACACTACTTCTACTCTCCAGATAAGAACGGCCGCATGACGGTTTACCGTACTTCTGGCAACCCATACGGTCACGTTATTCTACGTGGTGGTGATAAAGGCCCTAACTTCGACGCTGAATCTGTAGATGCTGCATGTAAGCAACTGGCTGAATTCGACCTGCCTCAACGTTTGGTTGTAGACTTTAGCCACGCTAACTGTCAGAAACAACACCGTAAGCAGTTAGAAGTTGCACAAGACATTTGTGAGCAAATTAAATCTAATAAGAACCAAATTGCAGGCATTATGGCAGAGAGCTTCATTATTGAAGGCAACCAGCCAATGACAGATATCAACAACCTAGAATATGGCAAGTCGATTACTGACCCATGCCTAAGCTGGGAAGATACTGCAACAATGCTAGACATGCTTGCAACAGCAATTAAAGATAGAAACTTAGCTTAAGGAAACAACACAATGCCATCATTTGACATTATCTCTGAAGTAGAAGCAGTAGAACTGCGTAACGCAGTAGACAACGCAAACCGTGAACTATCAACTCGTTTCGATTTCCGCGGCGTTGACGCAAGCTTTGATTACAAAGATGAATCAGTAAAATTGACTGCTCAAGACGATTTTCAACTGAAGCAAATGCGCGATATCCTTCGCAGCAACCTAACGAAGCGTAATGTTGATCCTAACGCGATGGAAGCGAAAGCGGCAGACCAAACAGGTCGCACTTGGCACCAAACGGTTATCTTTAAGCAAGGCATTGAAACTGATGTCGCTAAGAAGATCGTTAAGCTAATCAAAGACAACAAAGTTAAAGTTCAAGCTTCTATCCAAGGCGACAAAGTTCGTGTAACGGGTAAGAAGCGTGATGACCTACAAGCTGTTATGGCTCTAGTTCGCAGCGGTGAACTTGGTCAACCTTTCCAGTTTGACAACTTCCGCGACTAATTATTGAGTTTGAGCGACCGCCTATTTGGGTTGTTCATTCATCAGCACAATGTCGTGTATGAAATAGCAGAAAGCCACTTCTTTATAGGAAGTGGCTTTTTATTTATCGGGTCCAGTTTTAGTTTTATTCCGAGCCTCTAGCCGATTTAAAACAACCAGAAAGCTCTTATTTCAACTAGAAACAACTACCTCAACTGAGTACTTGGGCTGCTGACAATTTTAGGTCTTTGCCGACCAACAGATTAAACTCTACGCTTGCTGGTGGAATAAACACACACACTCGTAATTTCTCTAATCTTGCTTGCTCAAGCTTGGTTGATAGCTCTCCGCTGTTGGCGTAGCTCTCTCTTTCTGCATCTCGGCGGCACAGGTCGATAAATTCAAATGGACAATCGCTCGGTGAAAGTACGAGCTCTGCCTCCTGCATCAAACGTAAAGCCTTCATAGACAGCAGCTCGACATCTTGCTCGAATTCAATCCAAGTGACCTGCCCTTCGCTATCAATGCCTTCGGTTAGCGCTTGCTGGTAGTAAGACTCTAACTGCTCTCTGTCAGTCACCTGCTCAATAAAGCTGGATGACAAGAATCGCTCCCAAAACTTACGACGCTCGTCGACGGTTGGAAATGACTCTTTGATTGAATTGCGTTTTGATGCACCGAAGTCTGCTATCAAACCTATGTTTTGTGGCAATACGGTTTCGAGTTTTTCTCTGATATTTCTTACTAAAACAGGTGATGCACCGCCACTAGAGATGGCAATTTGGATTCTGCCGCGATTTATCATCGAAGGTGTGATGAAATCGCAGTAAGGAAGATCGTCAACCACATTGACTAAAATACCCAGTTTTTTCGCATCATTATACACTTGGTGATTCAAGCTTGGATTGTCTGTTGTGGCCCAAACCTGCAAGTAATTTTTCGATATGATCTGTGACGAATAAAAGTTTTGAACCCAGTGAAGTTTGTTCTCGTCGACAAGCTGCTTTAAGTAAGGCGCTACCTTGGGAGACACCAAAGTCACATCCGCTCCCGCTCGTAATAAGCTATCGACTTTACGGCAAGCAACCTCACCCCCACCAACCACTAAGATTGGCTTATTTTCTACATCCAAAAACATTGGGAAATAACGCATGTTCTTCCTTGAGACTACTTCAATAACTATTCAGCCATGCTACCAAATTTGGAGCATATTCATAACTATCGAAGTGTAATAAAAATATTTATTGACCAAATTTCAACATTTCTTAAGTTTAATATTTCACCATTGTGATATTGATTCAGAATATTTATCTAGTCGATTATCAATATAAAAACCTAAATCTTGTTGCACCAACAGTGTGAACCGTTGCACTATTTACATTCACTTAACATTTGGTCATTCTAATTGTGTTCGGATTTGTGATTTCATTCAAAATTCTTTTTAAATTATACATTTGTGAAACTACGGATCCTTTCCTAACCTTATAAACAGTTGTTTAAATCGCACACAGTTTCATTTGCAAAATGCAATTCGTTTGATTTGAACAACAAGGTCATAGAAAACGCAACACATAAGAGAAACTCAAACGAGCACGAGTATCAGGTGTCACCTGGTTAACAAGGAAGGATACAAATGACAAATAAACTAACACTTCTTGCTTCAGTAGTAGCTGCATCAACTGCGATGATGGCAACATCGGCATCAGCGGCAGAAAGCACTCTGGACAAAGTCACATCTCAAGGTTTTCTAACTTGTGGTGTAAGTACCGGTCTTCCAGGGTTCTCTAACCCTAACTCAAAAGGTGAATGGGAAGGAATTGATGTTGAGTATTGTCAAGCTCTTGCAGCGGCCGTACTCGGTGACAAGACTAAAGTTAAGTATGTACCTCTAACAGCAAAAGAGCGTTTTACTGCGCTTCAATCTGGTGAAATCGACGTACTATCTCGTAACACAACATGGACATTACATCGTGACACTGCTCTAGGTCTGAACTTCGTAGGCGTTAACTACTACGATGGTCAAGGCTTCATGGTTAAGAAAGAACTTGGCCTAACAAGTGCTCAAGAACTTGATGGCGCTTCTGTATGTGTTCAATCAGGTACAACAACTGAACTTAACCTAGCCGATTACTTCCGTAACAGTGGCATGTCTTACAAGCCAGTGGTATTCGATACGGCAGCACAAACATCTAAAGGTTTCGACGCAGGTCGTTGTGACGTGCTAACGACTGACCAATCTGGTCTATACGCACTTCGCCTAAACCTAGCTGATCCTAAATCTGCAGAAGTACTTCCTGAAATCATCTCTAAAGAGCCTCTAGGCCCTGTTGTTCGTCAAGATGATGATAAATGGTTTAACGTTGCTAAGTGGACACTTTCAGCAATGATTAACGCGGAAGAATACGGCATCTCTTCTAAAAATGCAGACGAAATGCTTAAGTCAAAAGATCCAAACATCAAACGTATTCTTGGTGTAGACGGTCCTAAAGGTAAAGGCCTTGGCATTCGCGACGACTGGGGTTACCAAGTAATTAAGCAAGTTGGTAACTACGGTGAGAGTTTTGAGCGTACTGTTGGTACAGGTTCTCCACTTCAGATCTCTCGTGGTGTAAATGCATTATGGAATGCGGGCGGCTTTATGTACGCTCCACCAATCCGTTAATAAATTTTCAAGCATCAATTAGGGCGGAGTTTTCCGCCCTATTTATTAAATGGATTTGAGGTTATAGTAGTATGAAACCTAATGAAACTATTTCTCCAGCTCAGGCAAAGCCACAGCCCAAAAGTGCCAACTTATTTTACAACCCCACTTTTCGCTCCATCATTTTCCAAATTATCGCCGTCGGGGCGCTTTGTGCTTTCTTTTACACGATTGTAAATAATGCACTCACAAACTTAGATTCCCGTGGTATCACCACAGGTTTTGATTTTCTCTCCCAAGAAGCTGGTTTTGGTATCGGCTTAACACTGATTGAATACGACGAGACTTTCTCATACGGTCGTACATTCTTTATCGGTCTTCTCAATACCGCTTTGGTTTCAGTACTCGGCATCATGCTAGCGACAGTGCTGGGCTTTAGTATGGGTATCGCTAGACTCTCTTCAAACTGGCTAGTTAGCCGATTTGCAGCTGTCTACATTGAGATATTCCGAAATATCCCTCTTCTATTACAAATCTTTTTCTGGTACTTCGCCGTTCTACAAGCCTTACCTTCTGCTCGTCAAAGTATGAGCCTAGGTGAAGCAATTTTCTTGAACGTACGTGGATTGTACTTCCCTGCACCCGTGTTTGAGCAAGGCAGTAGCATTGTCATCGCATCATTGATTGTCGGTATTATCGCTACGTTTATTATCAACATCTGGGCTAAGAACAGACAGAAACTGACCGGCCAACAAACACCGATGTTGCGAATTGCCGCTGCGTTGATTTTAGGCTTACCGTTGGTAACTTATTTTGTTATGGGCATGCCTATCTCTGCGGATTACCCTGTGTTGAAGGGGTTTAACTTCAAGGGTGGTGTTAGCATAATCCCTGAGCTTGCTGCATTGATGCTCGCTTTAAGTATCTACACAGCAGCGTTCATTGCTGAGATTGTTCGTTCAGGTATTAACGCGGTAAACCATGGGCAAACTGAGGCTGCGATGTCTCTAGGCATCCCACGTTCTAGAACTCTAAAGCTTGTCATTATTCCACAAGCATTAAGAATTATTATCCCACCACTAACCAGTCAGTACCTAAACCTGACTAAAAACTCATCACTTGCGATGGCCATTGGTTACCCTGATCTTGTCTCTGTATTTGCAGGAACAACACTGAACCAAACTGGACAAGCTATCGAAGTAATCGCGATGACAATGGGCGTCTACCTAACCTTGAGCCTATTAACGTCTGCTCTAATGAACATATACAACCGCAAAGTAGCGTTGGTGGAGAGATAAGATGAGTACACATCAATTTCAACCTGATCTTCCGCCTCCAGCGAATACCGTTGGGCCAGTCGGTTGGTTAAGAAAAAATCTATTTAATGGACCCGTTAACAGCGTCGTCACTGTGGTTCTTGCTTACTTTGCTTTTACCCTTCTATGGGCAGTAGCGGATTGGGCATTCATCAGTGCTGACTGGATAGGAACCACACGTGATGCCTGTACTAGCGAAGGCGCTTGTTGGGTTTTTATCAGCGTTCGTTGGGACCAATTCATGTATGGCTTCTACCCAGAAGCTGAACTGTGGCGACCTCGCCTTTTCTACGCAACGTTGGCCATTTTTGTAGCCTTACTGGCTTATGAAAAAACACCTAAACGCACGTGGATTTGGTTGTTCTTCGTCAACATCTACCCATTTATCATTGCCGGCTTGCTATACGGTGGCGTCTTTGGGTTAGAAGTTGTTAATACCCATAAATGGGGCGGCCTACTGGTTACACTGGTCATCGCACTTGTTGGTATTGTAGTGTCACTTCCTATTGGTGTTGCACTTGCTCTTGGGCGTCGCTCAGAGATGCCGATCATTCGCAGTATGTGTACCGTATACATCGAAATTTGGCGTGGCGTACCGCTCATTACAGTTCTATTCATGGCTTCAGTAATGCTGCCACTCTTTTTATCAGAAGGGACAGAAACCGATAAGCTGATTCGAGCACTTGTAGGGGTAGTTCTATTCAGTGCAGCCTACATGGCCGAAGTAATTCGAGGTGGTCTACAAGCAATACCAAAAGGCCAATACGAAGCGGCTGATGCTCTGGGGTTAAGCTACTGGAAAAAGACTGGGCTTATCATTCTACCTCAAGCTCTTAAAATCACGATTCCTTCAATTGTGAACACCTTCATTGGTTTGTTCAAAGATACCAGTCTTGTTTTGATTATTGGTATGTTTGATGTACTAGGGATTGGCCAAGCCGCGAATACCGACCCTGAATGGCTTGGGTATTCAACAGAAAGTTATGTATTTGTCGCGTTAGTGTTCTGGGTGTTTTGTTTTGGCATGTCGAGATATTCGATATGGCTAGAAAACAGACTTCACACCGGTCACAAACGATAATTAACAAGATCAAGGACGTATTATGACGCAGCAGACAGAAAACAACTCTCAAGGTCTTATGATCGAGTTGAAAGACATGAACAAGTGGTACGGTGAATTCCACGTACTTAAGAACATCAATCTAGAAGTTAAAAAAGGCGAGAAAATCGTTATCTGTGGCCCTTCAGGCTCTGGTAAATCAACGATGATCCGCTGTATAAACCGATTAGAAGAGCACCAAAAAGGTCATATCTTCGTTTCAGGTAATGAATTAACGGAAGATCTAAAGAACATTGAAGCCGTTCGCCGAGATGTCGGCATGTGTTTCCAGCACTTCAATCTGTTTCCACATCTGACGGTATTAGAGAACTGTACTCTGGCCCCTATTTGGGTCAAAAAGATGCCAAAAGAAGAAGCCGAAGCGATTGCAATGAAGTACCTAGAGCGCGTAAAAATCCCTGAGCAAGCGGACAAGTTCCCAGGTCAGCTTTCAGGTGGTCAACAGCAGCGTGTAGCTATCGCTCGCTCTTTGTGTATGAACCCTCAAGTGATGCTGTTTGATGAGCCAACGTCGGCACTCGATCCAGAAATGGTTCGTGAGGTGTTAGACGTAATGGTTGAGCTTGCAGAAGAAGGCATGACGATGCTTTGTGTAACGCACGAGATGGGCTTTGCTAAAGAGGTCGCAGATCGCGTTATCTTCATGGATGCCGGTGAAATCATAGAAGAGAACAACCCTGTCGATTTCTTTGAAAATCCACAATCAGACAGAACGCAGAACTTCTTAAGCCAAATCTTACACCACTAATGTGTTATGATGCATAGACTACAGAGGCGGCTTAGGTCGCCTCTTTGTTTTCAGTGTTATAATTAAGTTTTTCAAGATTATAAACAGCGACTCAGTGCGATAAAAATTGAACATCGAACCTTAACTGCACTTTAAGAAATACTTTGTTACACCTTCAGAAACACTTAACCGACTATTTTGATTATTATTTTACGTATACAAGAGGAATGAGAGACTTGATTTTTCGAACTTTCACCCCCATAAATGTACTAATAACTATTGAAGTCACCTTACGAGGAAGATTATGAACAGCCCTATGTTTTCACGCACAGCATCTCAAGAAAGTGCTCTGCAAACCAATAAAGTGTTGCGTAATACCTACGCATTACTGTCTATGACACTACTTTGGTCTGCTGTTGTAGCAGGCGTATCCATGGCGATGAACCTTCCTCGCCCGGGTCTTATTATCATGCTTGTTGGCTTCTACGGCCTACTTTTCCTAACAGAAAAGAACCGTGACAACAGCATGGGTCTAGTCTTCACATTCCTATTTACGGGTTTCTTAGGCTACACTATCGGTCCAATCTTAAACATGTACGTTGGCGCAGGCATGGGTGATGTCATCCTAACTGCACTTGGCGGTACAGCACTGGCGTTTATGGGCGCATCAGCTTACGCACTAACAACTAAGCGTGACCTGTCGTTCCTTAATGGCATGCTATTAGCTGGTTTCGTAGTACTACTTGTAGGTATGGTTGCAAACATCTTCCTACAAATGCCTCTACTATCATTGGCAATGAGCGGTATGTTCATCCTGTTCTCGACTGGTGTTATCTTGCTTACAACGCAAAACATCATTCGTGGCGGTGAAACAAACTACATCTCTGCAACGATCAGCTTGTACGTATCGATCTACAACATCTTCATCAGCCTACTAAGCATCCTAGGCATCATGGGCAGCGACGACTAATCGTTTCCATCACTGAAGAATATCTAGCCCAAGAGCCTATCTCTTGGGCTTTTTTGTATCTATAAGTGCGATATTTCTTTAGATAGCTACAATTTCTGTTGAGAAAGACAAACTTGGTCATGTACCCTATCCGCATAGTTAATTGGATTCTGGATTAAACATGTTTGAATATAACGGCAAGCAAATCGAAACCGACGCTCAAGGCTACCTATTGGATTACACGCAATGGGAAGAAGGTATGATTGAAATTCTTGCTCAAGACGAGGCGATTGAACTTACAGATGCACACTTAGAAGTCGTACATTTTGTAAGGAGCTTTTACGAAGAGTTCAACACCTCACCAGCGGTTCGCATGCTCGTTAAAGCAATGGAAAAAGCCCACGGCCCAGAAAAAGGCAACAGTAAATACCTTTTCAAGTTATTCAAAAAAGGCCCTGCAAAACAAGCGACCAAGCTCGCCGGTTTACCTAAACCAGCAAAGTGCTTGTAAAACCTAACCCGCTTTAGGTCATTAAGTTACGTTCGATATAAATACTGTAGTGCCATAACTACAGTATTTTAAACGCCCCTATGCGTACGTCCTGGCGCTCACTATGTTTCACTTGATGCATTACTACGTTGTCTACTGTTGCGCTCGAAGGGCCAATATTGAGCCAAGCATGTAACTTCTCTATTTGCTGACTGTCTCCGACAGCTAACACTTCAACTCGACCATCATTTAAGTTCTTTGCATAACCTGAGAGCCCCATAGCTTGCGCCTGCCTACTGGTGTGGTAACGGAACCCAACACATTGAACTACGCCTGACACGACAAAAATATATTGTGAACTTTCCATAACGTTGCCTCATAAATTATATGAATGATATAGTCGAGCTTCTATTCATTCACCGCTTATTGGTGGACTTACTTCGAGTATAACGATTATGAAAGAAATCCCATTTCGTTGGATTGACAAATATCTCATTCACCTAAAAATCCAAGAAAAGTTCTATCTACTCTTCTTATTACCTCTTCTCGCCCTGGTTATATTAACTCTCGTTTTAGATAGTGCCGCGGACTCTTTACTTGCTCACCTTTATCAAGAAGAAATGCTCTTAATGAAAGGGCTTATCGAAGCAGGTCAACTCACTAAAGATCAAGTTGCTCAGCTTGTCAGCAGCTCTAAAACTATCTCTTTAGGCTACGGTGCTGGTTCTGTTTCAGTAATGAATGGTGCATTCAGCCTAGTTGCCAACCATGACCAAAACCTTTGGTCTGCTCTATCGACAACTCAGGTTTCTATCATCGCTGTAACCCTAACGCTTATCGCACTAGGTGTTTACTACATCATGACCTTCATTGGCGGTGCGATGTTCTCTATGAACAAAGCTTTGAACACCCTAGCGAATGGCGACTTAACTTGCCGCATGAACTACTTCTTAGTTCGTGACGAGTTCAGTGAAATCGCGATTACAATCGATAAAGTTGCGGAGCGTGAACAAAACATGGTTCTATCAATCCAAGAGTCTGTCGCTCTCATGCAGCAGATCAGCTCGGACTTGAACCAGTCAACACAACAAAGTTCAGACATCTCAGGTAACCAACAAGAACACCTGAATAGCTTGGCCAGTGCAACGGAACAAATGGCGGCTACGATTCGCGAAGTCGCTACCCTTGCTCATGAGTCTAGCTCACAAACGATGGACGCTCGCGGCGTTGCTCAGAGCGGTCAAGTCAAGGTTTCAAATACATTGGAGTCTATCTCTAGCCTATCTCAAGAGATCCAATCCGCTTCACAAGCAGTAGAAGAGCTGGATGCCAACGCAGCGCAGATCGATGAAGTCGTCACTACCATCAACGGTATTTCTGAACAGACTAACCTGTTGGCGTTGAACGCCGCTATCGAAGCCGCACGTGCTGGCGAGCAAGGTCGTGGGTTTGCTGTTGTTGCCGATGAAGTTCGTGCCCTTGCCGGTCGTACTCAGCAAGCAACGGTTGAAATCCAAAGTATGATTGAGTCATTACAACGTAACAGCCAATCACTGACCAAGCTGATGGAAGTCACGGTGAACAATGCTAATGAAGGCCAAACACTGATGTCAGAAGTGAACGTTGAGATCGGTTCATTAGCGGAAAAGAACCAGTCTATTTCAGATAGCAGCACTCAAATTGCTACCGCGGCTGAAGAACAAGGCGTAGTCGCTGACAACATTGCACAGAGTGTTGAAGAGATTCGTCATCAGTCAGACAGTATCTGCGAGATGATCAGTAAGAGTAATTCCAATGTTGACCAACTTCGTAAACAAAGCGATACGATGGAAGGTTTGCTGACAGGTCTTAAAGCTTAATACTGATATCCACCACAATGTGTTGATTAATCATTACTAGGGCTGCTTCTGCAGCCCTTTCTTATTTGCTTTTCACCTGTACTTCCCCGACAATACCCCTCCTTCAAATTCAACAAACAGAGTAAATTATGACTCCTTCAATTCATCTAGCTAAAGGCCGAGATAAATCACTACGCCGCAAACACCCTTGGGTATTTTCACGCGGTATCGATAAGGTCGAAGGCGAACCAAAACAAGGTGAAACTGTAGACGTATATGCTCAAAATGGTCAGTGGCTTGCAAAAGCGGCTTACTCACCAGAATCTCAAATTCGAGCTCGTGTTTGGACATTTGAAAAAGAAGAGATCAACAAGGCGTTCTTTGTAAAACGAATTCAAGACGCACAGTCTTTACGTGAAGACATCATTGAGCGCGATGGCCTAACGGGCTACCGCCTAACGGCCGCAGAGTCTGATGGCTTGCCAGGTATCACAATCGACAAATACCAAGACTTCCTTGTTTGCCAACTGCTAAGTGCTGGCGCTGAATTTAACAAAAGCGTATTGGTAGAAGCGTTAATCGAGTGCTTCCCTGACTGCAACATCTACGAGCGTTCAGACGTAGCAGTTCGTAAAAAAGAAGGCCTAGAACAAGTTGTCGGCGTTCTTCACGGTGAAGAGCCACCGAAGTCTATCGTGATTGAAGAAAACGGCGTTAAAATCAGCGTGAACATCATGGAAGGCCACAAAACAGGCTTCTACATGGACCAACGTGATAGCCGCAAAGAATCTATGAAGTACGTTAAAGGTAAAGATGTCCTTAACTGTTTCTCATACACAGGTGGTTTTGGCCTTTACGCATTAAAAGGCGACGCGAAGCGTGTTATCAACGCTGACGTATCTCAACTTGCTCTTGATACCGCTAAGTTCAACGCTGAACTTAACGAGTTTGATATCTCGAAAAAGCGCGCTGTATTCCTAAACGCTGACGTTTTCAAACTGCTTCGTGAATATCGAGACCAAGGCACTAAGTTTGACGTAGTGATCATGGATCCACCAAAGTTTGTTTCAAGCAAGAACAACCTAACTTCAGGCGCTAACGGCTACAAAGACGTTAACATGCTTGCGATGCAAATCCTGAAACCAGGTGGTACTCTACTCACCTACTCTTGCTCTGGTTTAATGGGTACTGATTTGTTCCAGAAAATCATCGCCGACGCTGCATTAGATGCAGGCCGCACTGTTAAGTTCGTAGAACGCTTCGAGCAAGCAGCCGACCACCTAACAGATACTGCCTACCCAGAAGGTTTCTACCTGAAAGGTTTTGCTTGTAAGGTTCTTTAATCCTTGAGCTTTAGACTCTATTTTATATAACAAAACAGACATATTAAAAAAGGGCCTTTCGGCCCTTTTTGTTATTCATGAATTAAGAGTTTGGTAGGTTAGTCATTAGTGAATTAACTAAATTCGTCAATTCATCACCGGAATAAACACCTGAAGAATCGACGTCAAAACCACTAAGGTTACTTGCTTGGCCCTGCAAGACTATAGTTTGAGAACCTTGATCATTAGTAATGGTTAACTCTAGGTCTTGGTTGTTATCACTAATCTTAGCTGACAAATGCTCAAGAACATCATCCATTGTATTTTCATCGTGAAGGAGTTCAGATAAATCAATACGGTCACTGCCTACTTCAAAATCAGTAATAACGTCTTGATAGTTGTTCAAAGGTTCATCAACCCACTTGAAGATATCATCACCGTCGCCACCAGTCAGGATGTCATCACCTAAACCGCCGATTAAGATATCGCTACCGTCGCCCCCGAATAAAATATCGTCACCAGCAGCTCCTAGAAGTACATCATTACCGGCATGACCTAAGATAATGTCATCTTGTTCAGTACCCTGGAACTGATCATCACCTGTCGATGCGTTAAACGAAGAAGTAGGTGCAACATTTACCTCACCGCTAGGGCTTAGATTTAATGTAATAAGTTGCTGTGATTGAACACCCTGGCTGTCTTCTACAGTCACAAGAATTTCAAATGCAACCGCTTTACCGGTTTCAATTGCTGTGCTGTCACTTGATGGTTGGAAATAGTATGAACCATCTTGTGCAACTCGGAATTCTCCGTAACCAATATCAACAACCAGTTCATTCCCAACACTGTCTTTGGTAAATGTTAGACCTGTTGGCAGGTTAATGGTGTTTCCATCAGTATCGACTTTCTGAATCACTGACGCTTTGCTCTCATCAATCATTACTGCTACTGCATCTAGGCCAGATAGAGATAGTAACAACGAACCAGCAATACCGATTGTTGGACGAAGTTTTGGTAATTCCGTTGTGATTAGAGAGTCTGGTATATAAACAACTTTACCATTGTTACCAGCGACTTCTTTAAGACCACTCGCAGGCACATTATCTGAACTACCGACTCCAACGGCAGTCACATCTTTATCTGCAATGAAGCTGTCCCAATCGCTGTTGGTATCACTGTCCCAATCTCCATTGTCTCGACCGTCACTTAAGAAGTAAACAACGTCATTGGTATCGTCAGATGACAAATTTGAAACTGGATTAGTATTGTAACCAGCGATTGCTGCCTCTACGCCATCTTCATAATCCGTTCCGCCTTGCGCATCGAAGATACCGTTATAATTTCTCTCATCTACTTTTTCTTGAGCTGTGGTAAGAATAGCTATAGCTTCAGCAACTGTTTTCCAACCAGTATTCGTCGCTCCAGAATCAAAGTCTATTAACTGTACCAGAACATCTTCACTGCCTTCTTGAGCAGCCACGTTTTGCAAGAGATTTATTGACGCTTGCAATACGTACTCAATTCTCATATCGCTTAGACCACTCGGAGTACTTGCCATACTTCCAGAAGAATCAATAATCAGAGTAATGACTGTTGTTGGTACGCTCCCGCCTTGATCTGCCATGATATCGTTAGTTTCAGCAACATTAACACTAGTACTCGCTGTTGAAACATTTTCATTCACATCAACAGCAACGACTTCAACACCAACATCTAACTGATCACCTGAACTATCTCTTACTGCAAGATTGTCATAGTTAATATACTGTGTAGTGTCACCTTCAATATCGATGACCCAGACAGATTCATAACCAACGGTTACGAAACCACCAAGAACATTACCAGTATCTTTATCAATAATTTCTGCAGAATCTGGTAACCCGGAAATTCTAACTTCATCGAGGTATTCACTGCCGTCTGTATCTGCTACCGAAGCTGTTACAGTAAAGCCAACATCTTGAAGCACATTGAATGTTCCATCTTCATTAAGCTCAACAATAGCATCTGCAAAAATTAAACGTTCAATTTGATACAGTTTATCCCCAGTACTACCCCATTCAGGAGTATCACGGTTCAAACTATCAACGATAGTCCAATCATGTTGTGTCGTCGTGTCACCAACAAAAGTTAAATTGTATTCAGAAAAATCACCTTCATATACTGCTGTATCGATAGCACTTTCAGCGTCCAATGAACCAGTACCACCAGAAATATGATCATCACCATCACGGCCAACAAAGATATCAGAACCTGTACCACCTGGGTTTGTATTAGCATCTCCAATTAAACTATCACCAGAGCTTACATCAGAGCCAACGATTAAGTCATTTCCTACAGTTCCCGATGTTTGACCATACTGATTCATTACAGTATGACCAAGTTCAGCATAATCACTTTCAGTAAAACTGGTGTTAGCATCAGCATTAACAAGCTTAGTATGCAGTGCATCACTAGTCACAACATTTGAAGCATCACCAAATACCGCTGTGACATTAGGTTTATCTGCTACAGCGTTGACTACAAGTGTTGCAGTACCTTCAGCAGATTTGACTCCATCTGAAACAGTAACTGTGAACGGTACACTATCGAAATGTTTATCCGAAGTTGGTGTAAACTCTGCAGAGGTCACTTTCCCTTCTGAATCTATTAAAAGCTGAACAGAACCATAAGATGGGTCTACCGTTACATCTGTAATAAATGTCTGGTCTCCATCGGCATCAGTAATATTAAGCTTATCCAGAGACAAACTAACCACCTGATCTTCGTTAGAGGCATCAAGCTGAGAGTCATTCAAAACAGGAGCTCTATTTGTTGAATCCTGTGTACTTGGAGTTAAAATAGTTATTACACCAGTATCAGTTCCTTTATCACTATCTGTAGCTTCATAGGTGATTTTTTCAGAAACAATCGCATCTACAACTTCAACGCCTTGCAGTGTGATATTAGAGTTAGACTGGCTAGACTGATCACCATGTACTGTATACACACGAATCTCATCAAAGCCACCATCAAGCTGGATATTGGCAGTAAATTCACCGCTTCCATCATAAACTGCAGAATTGCTATCATCATCAAAGATGTAAGGGTCATTACCTACCTGAACACCATCTTTAAATAGGATAACTTGTATCTCAGCATCAGCAGAATTGTTGTCAGCGTAATGAGCCCAAATACTACCAAAATCAATATTGACCTCAGTTACAGTTACCTCAGTCGCATTAGAACCACCAATCTGAGTGAAATCTATAGAGATATAGTCTTTTGTTGAAACATCAAGTTCGTTATCACCGACTCCTAACCCTGACTCATTGTCCGCACTATCATAATGCAATGTTTCAGGTGTTAAAGTACTAGAGGAATCTGGCTTATTTCCATCGAAGCGACCACCAGAAATTACTACACCACTATCCAATGCATAAGATGTTTCTGAGCCACTAATATTGTTAAAATCTACAGAGGCATCAAAAGACAGGTCAGAATTTACAGTTTCATCTAGCACATATTCAATTTGTGAATCTTCACTTAGAACTGTGTTCTCATCTATCAATGTTCGAGTTTGTCCATCAACAACATATAGAGAACCAAGCTCTGGAAGGTCAATAATCGAAAGTTGAACATCTTTACTATCAGTACTGCTTAAATCATCTTCAGCGTCACTTACGTGAGAATCGAACGTGAACTGTGCTGACTGCTCTGTACCTAAGTCAATACTAAAACTAGAAGCACTAGGATCGATATTAGTAGATAACGCATCAGTCCCAATAAACTGAGTACCTGCAGGCTGATCTTGATATGTTAACTCTGCATCAATGTTCAGCTCACCGTCTACAACCGTATCCATATCAACATCAAATGATAAGGAGCCGGAATCTATATCAGATTGAGTAAGAACTTTAGTTTCAGTAAGTTGACCTTCAACTTCTATCGACAGCGTCGCACCGACTGCAGCACCAGCTGGCAGTGCCACATTGTATGAAACTACAGGTCTATCACTGTTAATGAATTCGTCTTCATCCCTTACAATAGTAACTGAAGGGGCAAAGAGTTCTTCAACAGTTTTTCCACCATCAGTGAAGTTAAAGTTTTCAAACTCGATGAAAGTGTTCACATCACTATTGCTTTCAGTGATAGTCACTGAACCATCAGCGTTTAACTGTACTAAAGCTGAATCCAAAGAGAAATCAAACACAGCGGTATCAGTACCAGAGCCTCCATCTACAACTAATCTGTTATCTATGTCGTCCACTGTGGCATTAAATTGATCATCTCCCCCACCAAGTAAGACGAAGTCATCTGTAGTTTCTTGTTGTGCTGGGTCAAAATCGCCATGGTAGTAATGTACGGTATTCGATGATTCACTAGTGTTACCGTAATTATCAACTTGTTTGGCTGTAAAGAATTCGTTGTCATTAACAGACGTAGAAACCAGGTTCGATATATCAGTGGTCCAGTTTCCATTACTGTCGACTGTAATCGGAGCTACATTCACCTGATTACTGTCTTCATCGAATAGTAATATTGTTAAGCCTGGCTCACCAGTACCACTCAATGTAACTTCAGAATAATCACTAGCTGCAGAGTCATCTGAGATATTTGTAATCACAGGAGATTCCGGAATGTCGGTAAACACAAAGTAACGCTCTGTATTAGAAGCAACAAAATCGTTACCAGCATCGTCACTTCCAGTCACAGTAGCGGTAAGATCTGCAGGGTTACCCATAACAAGATTCGAACCATGTGTGACTAACTTGAACGTATTGTCAGCAAGAACTACCGTCGAACCGATAAGAACTTTGCTATCTCCAACCCCCAAGTAAATATGTACAGTATCCCCTTCACTTGCATCACCAGAAACTTTCCCTGTTATCTCTTGATCAGATGAAGCTTCTTCAGCATTAACAATGCCATCACCAGTAACTTGATCGATATCTATACCTGCTCCAGCTTCGGTATCGATGATGACTTCAAGCTCGGTCGACGTCGCGCTATTGCCCGCATCGTCCGTCACTTTTACGCTCAA
>NZ_JALNTS010000002.1:0-310397 GCF_023161725.1 Vibrio sp. 1CM24A | reverse complement strand
CATTGGTTAGGTTGTCTGTGTCGCTGTCGCCGCTGTCGCTCGACGCCACCAGATCGATGGTCGGTTTGCTGATATCGGTATCAACCTCGTAACCACCGTCTTTGTTGTCACCGCTTGCCTCTGTCGTCGCCGTGAACGGGTTGCCCGCTTCATCGGTGCCACTCACGCTCGCCACGATGGTGCTGTCCGCATCCGCAACTAACTCGCTGCCCGGTACATTGATGCTGTAAGTGCCATCCGCTTTCACCGTGCCTGTGTAATCGGTTGAGTTGCCGTTCACCGTCAACGTCACGGTATCACCAGGTTTGGCGTCACCACCCACGGTACCCGTAATGGTCACGTCACCAGCCGCTTCCGCTGCGTTCACGATGTCGTCGCCTGCGATATCATCATCGATTGTGATGGTCGCCGCCGCTTCGGTATCGATGATGACTTCAAGCTCGGTCGACGTCGCGCTATTGCCCGCATCGTCCGTCACTTTTACGCTCAAGTCGTAAGTGCCATCCGCCAGGTCGGCGCTCGGCGTGAAGCTCCAAGTGCCGTCTTGCTCTTCGGTCAGCGTGCCTTCTAGGGCAACGCCGTCTTTGAGCACCACGATGCCCGCTGCCACCACATCGTCATCGATGTTGCCCAGCGAGAACGTCGGCGTCTTGTCATTGGTTAGGTTGTCTGTGTCGCTGTCGCCGCTGTCGCTCGACGCCACCAGATCGATGGTCGGTTTGCTGATATCGATGTCTAAATCATACGCTCTAGAAATCGAACTACTAAATTCATTCCCAACCCAATCTTGTCCGGTGACAGTAGCTGTCACTGAATTATCAGCTACAAGATCACTACCCTGAACATCTACACTCCATGTTTTATCACTTTGGACAACTGTCAGATAAGTCACACCATTTACTACGACTGATACCTGGTCACCAGTATCCGCATCTCTTCCAACAGAACCTTTAACTGACACGGTACTTTCGCTTTCACTTTGATTGATAACGTTGTCGTCAGTAATGGATTCAATGACGATCGTTCCTCTAGCAGTTAAATCAACTAGATAGAACTCTGTGGAAGTAGCCGAGCCAACATTTCCAGCTTCATTTACTACATCTACCTTCGCGTCGACGATATTATCGCTATCGGAGTGTAGGTCAGACCCATTGACGTCAATGCTATATGTCCCGTCGATTACTTGACCTGTATACTCAACGTCATTGATGGTCAGTGTTACTGTTCCAGAAACGTAATCCTCACCAGTAATAGAACCTGTAATCGTAACTGTCCCTTGAGCTTCAGTTGCGTTAATCACCGAGTCTTCAGTAATCGGATCAATATCTATGTTTACATTAACCGGAGTCGAGTCATAAATATGAGTAGAAGTTCCTGAGCTTGAAACACTATTTCCTGCGCTATCGGTTGAGCTAACAGAAACAGTGAACTCGGTGTCTTCTGCTAGGTCCTCACCATTAACACTTAGCTCCCATGTGCCATTCTCTTTTACAACACTAGTATATGTCGTTCCATTAATAACAGCAGTTACGACGTCATTAGGTTGTATGTCTCCATCGGCAGCAGTACCTGTAACAAAAATTGTTTGCTCTTTTTCAGTCTCAGTAACAACATCATCTGATGTAATACTATCTACGCTCACATTTCCTGATTCTGCTTGCGTATCAAGAGTGAACGTCAGCGTTGAGCTGCCTGAGGTATTTCCCGCTGCGTCGGTTTGACGAACGGTAATCGTGTTATCACCTTCAACGGGTACTGGTGCAGTCGTCGTCCAGTTGCCATCAACAAAGTATTCAACCGTCGCGCCATCTTCTGTACCGCCGACAGTAAAGCTGCCGTCGTTGGTTAAGAAGTCATCCGCCGCTGAGCCTGAATCCGTATCAAGTGTCAAGGCTGGTGCATCGGGTGCTGTAGTATCAAGCGTGAACGTCAGCTCGCTGCTGCCTGAAGTATTACCAGCTGCATCGGTTTGACGAACGGTAATCGTGTTGTCACCTTCCGTTGGTACTGGAGCCGTTGTCGTCCAGCTTCCGTCAACAAGGTATTCGACTGTCGCGCCATCTTCTGTACCGCCGACAGTAAAGCTGCCGTCGTTGGTTAAGAAGTCATCCGCCGCTGAGCCTGAATCCGTATCAAGTGTCAAGGCTGGTGCATCGGGTGCTGTGGTATCAAGCGTGAACGTCAGCTCGCTGCTGCCTGAAGTATTACCAGCTGCATCGGTTTGACGAATGGTAATCGTGTTGTCACCTTCCGTTGGTACTGGAGCCGTTGTCGTCCAGCTTCCGTCAACAAGGTATTCGACTGTCGTGCCATCTTCTGTACCGCCGACTGTGAAGCTGCCCTCGTTGGTTAAGAAGTCATCCGCCGCTGAGCCTGAGTCCGTATTAAGTGTCAGTGTTAGCGCATCTGGAGCTGTTGTGTCACCGATGGTCTCGCTGTCAGTGCCTTGGCTACCAGATTGCTCAATCGAGCGGAAAGCATCTAGCAGACTCAAGCTCTGAGTTCGAGACATACCTAGTGCTTCAAAACCTGTAGTCACAAACTCTGTACCAGGGATGGTTTCTTCGCCATCTCGCTCGATGGTTCCGCTAGCACTTAAACTAGAGCCATTTTGACCAGCAGCGGTAGCGAACTCTTCACCTAACTCTGTAGGGTCTTGGCCTTCTTCTAACGCGGCAAAGATATTTGCGATATCTTGGTCTAGTTCAACTTCACCATCTTCAGATGAGAAGCGTTTGATAGATACCTGAGGTTCATTGGTTCCGTCCTGGGATTCAAGAATGACATCCCCTGCTTGTAGTGGCACGCCTTCTTCCAAGACTTTAATCGTACCATCTACCGAGATAACAATGCGCTGGCCAAGTGCTAATGCACCACCCAAATTCAATGTTGTCATGTCCATATAAACCCCTAAAAAAGCATTTCTTGTCTTTAACGTCAAAATAGTGACATTATATTTATAATATTAGTTAGAATATAACATCTAAACTCATATAATTCCTAGTTATGTATCGAGCATTTAACATACTGAGTGACAAGGTAATGACGGTGATCACATCACACAATAATCTAAGTGCTCACATTCACAATATAAGTTATTGTGTTTGCGAAAAATAATTGAGTTAAAAATACAAGATTGAAGCGCTTAAAATCATCATAAAACGCACACCAATCGGTTAACATTTTCACAACCATTTACGAGCGCCAATTTAGCGATCGTGGTTTTTTTGGCGGTTCATCTAAATTTTGCATATAACGGCACAAATTCAATACTTAGATGTGAGCTTATTTTAGGGAGACGCAAATTGAATAGGCTTCAAATAACAACATTGGGGTTAGCTATAAGTATTAGCTTACCGACAACAGCACAAACCTTAGAGCAAGCCGTTGCGTTTACTTTAGAAAGCAACCCTGAAATCAAAAGTGCTTATAACGAATATATCAGTAAGCGTTATCTTAACGACGCTTCTAGCGGTGCTTATCGACCAAGTATAGACTTAGATGGTGGGATTGGTTATGAACATACTGATCTTGCAACCAACCAAGACACCACCGATCTGACTAGAAAAGAAGCAACGATCACCTTGACCCAGTTAATATGGGATGGTGCTAATACATCCAATGATATCGACCGTACTGCTGCTGATGCAGAGTCTGTGCGCTATCAATTACTGTCTAATGCGCAAGATATCGCATTAGAAGTGACTAAAGTTTACCTCGATGCAGTCAAAGCATACGAAGTACTTTCACTTTCTGAAAACAACCTAGCGACGCACAAAGAGATATATAACGACATTCGTAAGCGCGTGGAATCAGGTATTGGTTCAACCGCAGATATGTCACAAGTTGAAGCTCGTATTGCGAAAGCGCACGGGAATTTGCTAGCTGCTCAAAACAACCTTTTTGATACACATACACAGTTTAAAAGACTTGTTGGTCAATCTCCGTTAGGGTTAACCTTCCCCCGCGCAGATGTGGGCGCGATTCCTTATACCGTTGATGGTGCGTTAGCAAAAGCGTTTAACCAGCATCCAGTCATCAAGATTGCACAAGCCGATGTTGACTCAGCCAAATTCCAATACAAACAATCCAAAAGCACCAACTACCCGACTGTTTCTTTTGAAGCTGCCCAAACTTGGCGCGATGATGCCGGTGGCACTCCTGGAAGCAGTGACGAGTTTTCTGCGATGGTTCGTTTAAGATACAACCTTTACAACGGTGGTTCGGATCAAGACCGTGCAGAGAGTGCAGCTTACCAACTCAACAAAGCCAAAGACCTTCGCGAAAGTACTTACCGCAATGTAGAAGAGAGTCTGCGTCTTTCATGGAGCGCACTTGATTTAACGGTTCAGCAAAAAGAGTTTCTATCTGACCACGTAGACTCGGCATCAGACACGGTAATCTCATATGAGAAACAATACCGCATCGGTAAACGTACCCTTCTCGACTTGCTTAACACCGAGAATGAATTATTCGAAGCTCGTAAAGGCTATTTAGATGCTAAGTATGACGAGCAATACGCAAAATATCGCGTAATGAACGCAACTGGTAACCTACTCATCGGTTTACGAGTTGAGATCCCAGAAGAATGGAATGAAAAGGTGGAATATTAATGAAGCTTACCAACACAGTATTATCGCTTTGCTTCATGGTTGTATCTGCCAATGCTTTAGCTGAAAACAGCGAGGACGAATTTGAATATCGCGCTCTTCCGCCTGTTACTCAAATTTACGATCTTCAAGATGATGACAATGACGGTGTAATCAACGCGCGAGATTTATGTCCCGATACACAAATTGGTGCCGAGATCGATAACGACGGTTGTGGATCATATTTCGAGTCATCGGAAAAGAAAGAGCTGCATATACTCTTCGCTAATAATTCCACGGAAATAAACCCTGTCTTTCTAGGGCAGATACGCCAAATGGCTGCGTTTTTGAAGCGCTATGAGAGCACAAGCATTGAATTGCAAGGTTATGCCAGTAAAGTTGGTAACGCGGCACACAACCTAAAGCTTTCGAAGGAACGTGCCTCGCATGTAAGGCGTGCGCTAATCAGCAACGGTATTCAGCCATCTAGAGTCAACATCGTCGGTCACGGTGATTCTGAATTCAGCAGCGATGACACTCAAATCAATCACGCACTGCATCGAAAAGTTGTTGCTTCGGTTGTTGGATTTAAGGGTAATATCAAAGAAGAATGGCACATCTTCACCAAAATTAAAAAGTAGGCGTACCCTGCTTTTACCATACTGAAACGTTATCTTTAGTTAACGTTTCAGTATGGTGATAATTCCTTGAATAGCATATACCTAAGCCGTCTATAATGTTAATCTTGCCACGTTATCAACATAGAGAATTAATCCATGAGCAAACTAACAGCTGATACTCAAGCAAATCTAGAACTTTTCGTTTCTGAAACACAAGAAACTAAACTGGTATGGGGCCTTCGCAACGAAGAAGGTTGGCTAGCATGTGACTCAAGTGAATTCGAAAACAGCGAAGTGATGCCATTCTGGTCTTCAAAAGAAGATGCTCAAACTCACAACGTTGAAGAGTGGGCTGACTTCGAAGTATTAGAAATTCCACTAGATATCTTTGTAGAAGATTGGTTACTGACTCTTGCTGAAGACGGCGTTCTTGTTGGTACTAACTGGAATGCAACATTAGAAGGCAAAGAGCTTGAGCCTTCTGACCTAGCGAAATTATACATCTAATTTCCGATATCGGTCGCGCGAATCGTGCGACCGATATACCTCTGATTAGTATCAATAAATTAGAGACCTACCTCGCATAACCTCGTAGCCGCACCATTCAAAATTTGAAGCAACATCAAACTAATAATAGAATATCGTTCTTTATCTGATTGATCGTCTCTTGTGAATCACTTCGTTTTTGTTACCTTTCTACTATTCACTAGCTTTTGTTCTTATAGCCAAGTATCAACATCAGATCGTGACCACAATTCACCGGTCTATACCTCCAATTTAAGCTCGACTCCAAATGCTGATTGGAACTCGCTTTATCTCTCTACTTTAAACCACTCTCCTGAGCGCGCATTAAACATGCTGCAAACACGCTACATCGGGTCAACGGTTTACGGAGATAAGCTTTACCTTGCGTCTCTTCTGTATCAATACATGAGCCACCGAGATCAGCCGTTCTACGGAATAGCTTCAAACGACAGCGACTACCAAGCGATAGAAACAACGTTTATTTCTGCTCTGATGAAAGACGGCAAAGGCCAATATGAACAAGCACAACAAGGCTTTCTAACACTTTTGGCGAAAATGCAATCTCGTGGTGATTTAACTGGTAAAGCCTTACTAAAGTACCAGCTATGCCGATCGCTTAACGAGCAAGCTAAATACCATCAAGCGAACTATTACTGCTCTGCCCTTGAGTCAGATTTACATGACATCACTGACCCTGTATTACCAAAATTCGGGACTTATCGAGTCATCGCGAACAATCACCATTTCCGCAGTGACTATCAAGCAGCACTAGATACCTACCTATCACTAATAAATGTGTTTCCACAAGGACATGATATTTCAGGGGTTTACAACGATGTGGGTAACTTGCTCAAAGAATTAAAGCAATATGAAAAATCGGCGGAGTATCTAGAGCAAGCTCTCATTCTCAGAGCAAACGCTTCAGATTTAATGAAAGCACAAGTTCATCACAGCCTTGCGGATCTCTACCTTAACCAAGAGCAAAGTGACCTAGCAATTCACCACTTTCAGGCAGCAAAAACACTGCTGAGCTCATCTTCGCATAGCTACGGTATCGCACTCACAAGTCTTGGCTTGGGAAAAGCATACACTCAAACGAAAGACTATGATGTGGCGAGAGGCTACCTAATCGAGTCTCTTTCAGCTTCGAGCGAACTGAGCAATGATGTCATTCGCATCAATGCTTACTTGGCGATCAGCGATATGTTTGAAGAACAGAAACTGCCAACGGAAGCGCTCAACTATGCTCAACAAGCGCTAGAAATAGCAGAACAAGTCACAAGGCATAAATACATCGCGCAATCACTTCTGCAACTTTCTGATATTCATCAATCACTCGGCGATTACCAACAAGCTTTCTATTTCTACCAGCGATACTCGTCAATACAAATGGAAGCTAGAGACATCGACAATCGACTCGCACTCGAAGCGCTCGGCCTGACGCACGCCAAATATGAGCAGGAACTGGAAAGCTCTTTCCTGACACACCAGGCGAAGCTCGACCGCGTTCAAATTGAAAGAATGGAACATCAAAGATGGATGTACAACATCGTTGTTATTCTGTTGCTTTGTGCTGCAAGCTTTACGGTATTGGTAAACAAGACGGTTCGCGCAAAAGCCGCAATTGATGGCTTAACGAAAGCATATAGCCGAACTGAGATAATTCGAAGAATCAAAAGAGTGAAACGCTGTAAAGGGACGGACAAACAGCATGTACTCGTGCTGCTCGATCTAGATAAGTTTAAGAAGATTAATGATGAGCATGGGCACCCTACTGGCGATCGGGCACTGGTCCATATTAGTGAGAAAATTAGAAAACACTTAGTGAATGGTGAGTTGTTTGGTCGCTTAGGGGGTGAAGAATTTGTCATCATGTTAACCGATACCAAACCAGCAGAGGTACGAGAACGCGTTGAAGAGTTGCACTACGCCATTTCAAGTACTGTCTTCTTATCAGAAAGCAAAAAGTCACTTAATGTGACCGCGAGTTTTGCTTATCTAGCAACCTCAAACGCATTAAGTGACTTTGATGACTTGTATTCAGTGCTTGACCAAGCGCTCTATCAAGCCAAAAGCAACGGTCGAAACTGTATTATTGATGCATATAACGAACCAATTGATTTACCTGAGATTATTTATTCTCAGTCTGCTTGCGAACCAACTCAGCCATAATGCTTTCGCGATCACCTAGGTAATCGTTAAGGCCAACCTTACGCAGTTCACATGCCGGGCAATCGCCACAGCCATCACCAACAATGCCGTTGTAACAAGTCAGTGTTTTGTTTCTAACAAGCTCAAGCGCTGAGTACTGGTCTGCTAGCGCCCATGTCTCAGCCTTGTTTAACCACATTAGCGGTGTTTTGATATCAAGCTGCTTATCCATACCTTGTACAAGTGCAGAGTTCATCGCTTTCACAAAGTCATTACGGCAATCAGGGTAACCAGAAAAGTCTGTTTCACACACACCGGTAATCACGGTTTCAGCACCGATTTGGTAAGCGTAAATACCCGCTAGAGTTAAAAATAGAATATTACGACCAGGAACGAATGAGTTCGGCAGCCCATTCTCTTGCAGCTCATGAGACACAGGAATATCGTCACGAGTCAGAGAGCTGATAGCCAGTTCATTCAACAGAGTCACATCCATCACTTTGTGCGCTTTCACACCAAGCTCTTTCGACAATGACTCCGCAACTTCAATCTCGAGTCTATGGCGCTGACCATAATCAAACGTAATCGCATGAACTTCATCATACTCTTTTAATGCCTGAACAAGACACGTTGTTGAGTCTTGACCACCACTGAATACTACCACTGCTTTTTTCATCTTAAATCCTTACGAGAACCTTCTACTGGCGACTTATCTTGCCCAGTAAAAATACAACCTATGCGATACTCAAATATTTGTGGGTTTGTATTGATAAGCGCCAATTGCGCTCAATGCAGGTATCAATACAAAGCTGAGTAGCGCGGTCTTTTTGACTGATTGGTTGCAGAGCGATAACAGTGTCGCTAGCAACCGCAGCTCGCTCCAATAAACCGTCAAGTTGTTCGATGTCTTTGCTTGTGCCTACTGGATGCTTAATTTCGTTAGCACGTTGCAAGGCGCTATCTATGATTTCCAGTTTCGCTTTCATCGCCACTTTCGGTGACACCGTAACCCAAGTATCCGGTGTGGCTTTAACTTCTGATGTTCCGCTAGTCTCAATCTGACAGCGACAACCGTGCTGCTCAAATGCTTCGGTAAGAGGAACAAGATCATAAATGCATGGCTCACCACCAGTAATCACAATGTGCTTAGCAGTGTAACCTTGCTTGATATATTCATTCACGATTCCTTGAGCATCGCTTGCTGACCAAGTAGGTGAATCTTCTGTCTTAACCATAATATCGCCAAGGCTGGTTTCATCTTCTGGCAACGCTTCCCAGGTCTGCTTGGTATCACACCAAGAACAGCCCACTGGGCAAATTTGCAGACGAACAAAAACAGCGGGAACGCCAGTAAACACGCCCTCACCCTGAATGGTTTCAAACATTTCATTAATCTTGTACAACTTTCCCTCAGCTCAATCATTTGATGAAATTAATCAACCGCAGACCTTAAAGCACTTCCCCCTTTTGGTCAAACAAATGAGTACTGATAAATGAGTTGATCAAAGCCCTAGCCTGAACTTTCAAGTTCCCTTATCCTTTCGCCCATAGATTTCGTTAGCTTTTAATTTTTTAGTAAGGAACAACATGTACAAACTGATTGCTCTTGATATGGATGGCACACTACTCAACAGTGAAAAAGTGATTTCTCAAGAGAACAAAGACGCAATCGCCAAAGCACGAGCTGCAGGCGTGAAAGTGGTTCTCGCTTCTGGTCGCCCTTTAGAAGGTATGCAAAGTAAATTAGATGAACTTTCAATTGACGGCGAAGATGACTTTGTACTCTTCTACAACGGCTCTATGGTTCAGAACGTATCGACAAAAGAGATCATTCACAGTGAGATCAGCAACGGTAAAGCTGCAAAAGAGATTGCTGCCCTCGCTGAACAGCTTGGTGGTTATGTCCATGCTTTCAGCAAGATCCACGGCTTAATCACACCTGAGAACAATGAGTACACTGGTATTGAAGCGCGTATTAATGGCTTAGATATAACCGAATTCGACTTTTCTCAACTAGAAGACGACCACGAAATCATCAAAACTATGATTGTCGCTGAACCAAGCAAGCTGACTGAAATCATCAGCAAGTTGCCACAAGAGCTTAAGACTCAGTTTACTATCGTACAAAGTGCACCATTCTTCTTAGAGTTCCTAAACCCGAAATCAAACAAGGGTGTCGGTATTGAAGCGATAGCGAAACACTTAGGCATTAAAGCGGAAGAAGTCATCTGCATGGGTGATGCTGAAAACGATCACCATATGCTTGAATACGCAGGCCTTGGCATTGCAATGGAAAACGCAATGGAAGAAACCAAGAAACTGGCGGATCACATCACAGCGAGCAACGACGACCATGGTGTCGCAGTCGCGATTGAGAAGTTTATCTTCAACTCATAAACGCTCAACAGGCTCTCATGAGAATTACTTTTTGCTTGTTGCAGAAATAACAAAGGCTGTGCACTGCACAGCCTTTTAAATTCGGTGTTAGTCGAGTCGCTTACTCTCTTTTCCATGGCAGACGAAATGCCACCACACCAAACAGAATCAAGATTGGGAAACGTAACGTTTCAACAATAAATGAAGCAATACCACTGAAAGAGACAAAGCTTCCAGCCCAGCTAATCAGCAGATTTCCCGCTAACAACATCGCCATCACTCCAAGAACGATCTTGAATGAGAACTGACCAACCAAAGGTTTCGAGTCTGTTAACGTCACCAGGCATGCAATCGTCATCAAAATCGCCACCCAGAATGAGAATGTTGGCAGTGGCCATATAACCGTGAGAACAATCGACAGTAAGCACAATGCCCACCAAACACCTTTAGAACTCAATAAAGCACTAATATCAACATCCGGTTTCGCGTCTAATCTCACGATATGCCACGTCGTTAACGCGCCTAATACACCGCCCATTAATACATCACTAAAGAACGCACTGCCTGAATAAGACTTAAATAGCATGATCCACAGCAGGCCAGCGAGCACTATCAGAATAGCTTTTTGCTCCAAGAGGCGCTTTAGTTTCCAAAAGACTAACAAGGTTAAACTAACCCACAAGGCAGCCAATAGACTTGGGAAGCTATACCCACTGCTCATCACCAGTTTCAATGTTGGCAAGTAAGCGTGTGGACGTGGAAAACCAAAACCTTGATGTGCGATCAAAGTAAGCAAAGTAACCGAGATCAAAGTGAAGCCAAACTTCAACGCGAAGTTACGGCCAAAGTACCAAGCAATTAGCGGCAATATCAAAATGAAAACCCACGGCTTCGCCAACAAGTCAGTCAAAAGCACAGTATTCGCAAACACGCTTGGCATCTTATCGAACGCGTTTTGAAGTGACACAATCCAATTTAATTCAACTTGATGGACTTTGGGTGCTGCGCCCACCAGCTCGGTCACATACGTTACCGGTTGATCTGTCGCAGATAAAAACAGCTCGTTAATCTCAGACCACTGTTCTGGATAGCGGTATTGGTGATCTTGCAACTCAGTAGGAGGAAGTAACATCGCTCGGCTGACTTCCACGCCGTAATGAGGCGCAAACCAAATCGGCAGCTCAAAGCCACCTAACTCATTTCGAGCCTTGTAACTGATCACTTCAGAGTCAGAAATACAATCAAACACGACGGCACTGTCGGTATAACCCAGTACATCACCAACCGTTACCGACAAACCCGCCTCTTCCCACGTTTCACGTTGCGCAGCGACGGCTGGCGGCTCACCTGAAACAACAGTGCCTCCCGGTAGAGACAATTGACCTGTGATCAACTCATCAACCAACACGATTTGGTTATCAGCACGTACTACACACAAGGCGCCCGCGATATGATCGGGCAAAGTGTTGTTTGCCCAAGCGGAAGTAGTACTCAAAAGAGACAGTATGAAAACTAATAAATATCTAATAACCAACGAGTTTACCTAAAAAATAATAGAAGAAATTTAAGACTGCTGTTGCAGTTGAACTATTGTAATCAAAGCCGCACAAAATCGCTGTCTACGTTTTGTGCAAAGCCTTCCTCATCCATTGAATGTGAGGTGTGAACCCCATTTTTTGATAGAAGTCCTTGGCAGGTGAGTTAAAGTCCCAAACTTCTACAAAGACTTGTTCAACCCCATAATCATCAAAAGTACTTTCAACTTTGTTAAACAACTTTTCTGCAATCGATTCTTTTCGATAATCAGGCAAGACAAACAGTTCATCGACACTTCCCATCGGCACTGGTTTACTCACCGTTGAGATAAGCTCACAAAAATGCCCAGAGATAAAGCCAACAATGAGCTCACCTTTTAATGCCACATAAACCAAACATTCAGGGTCATCCAAGTATCGTGCAATGCTTTTTTCCTGCTCAATCTCTTCTGCCGTTTTAAAGTGCTCTGGGCTAGCAAGGTGGTGGTGATGGTGGAGATCGAACATTAACTCGTTAAGTTGTTCCAAATCCGCGTGCTTTGCGGCCCTTAAGGTGACATTCATGACTATTGCGCTTCTCAAACCAAATTAATATCTAAACTGAGTCTAGTTTACTTGGCGTGAGTATCTATACAAGTTATTGAATTAATTCATTGTTTGAAGTGTGTATTTTAGATACAAAAACGGCCACATTACGTGGCCATTCTGTTTGAATGATTTTGAATTAAACGAATATCGAAGCTATGGTTTTTGCTCTGGCTTTTGCTGTAGCTTCAGCTTTATGCACCGTTATCTTCTTTCTCTTCTTTGAGATCAGCAAGTTGTTGTTCTAGTTCAATTAGCTTAATTTCCGCCTCTACTTCAGCAACTCGCTTTTCTGCATCGGTGCGATTGTCTTTCGCTAGACCATCAGCAGTAACTTGGGTTCGTTGTGCGTTTCTTGCATCGTCCGTATCTTTCATTGAACCCGCAACGCCACCGGTCACGCCACCTAATGCAGCGCCCTTCACGGCTAAACTCGCATCTCCAGTTAGAGCGCCTGCTGTTGCTCCTAGTAAAGCACCACCTACAGCACCACGATTACGTGCTGCATTCTCATTTTCGTTATCCATTGCTGGTGATGCGCAACCAGAAAGAGTCACAATCAGTGTCGCTAAAAGAAAAGGTTTAGTGAATTTCATAGGAGTCTCGCTTAGTTCTTCGTTTGGAGTAGAGCCATCTTAAGCAGAACCGTTAATGAGATAAATAAAGCCACGTTTAGACGATACATCATGTTCAGCTATGTATTATTCAGCCATCACATAACTGATTAATGATATATAGCTTTGAGCTCGCTTTATCCTCACCAACAAAAAAGGCGACCAATAAGGTCGCCTCAATCGAGCTTTCTCAATAATTCTTGTCTTTCACATATCTCTCTTAGCCTTTAGACCAAAAGTTTTGCATGTTTGCTGCGCTAGGTGGTGGTCTAACACCGCAATCTCGATAATGATTTTTATCGCCTATCCCCAGTATCTTGCCATTTTCGTCATCAATCATCGCGGCAACTTTAACACCGTCTCCCACATGACGAGTCAACACGACAATTTCACCGGCTCTTTCAGACCTTACCGCGCCTAAGATTTGATATTCGTAGCGGCCTTTCCTTGAATTAACGATCATCTTCGAGTTGATCGGGTCGGCTTCATATCCCACACCAATATCAAAAACCGCTTGATAGAGATCGACGCCAGTCTTGGACACACATTTAAATACCTTGGGATGACTCAAAGGTTCTAACAACGCTCTACTCGCTTCATCCTTTGAAATACTGGCACTAGCAGCACCACTGACCAATAAAGCAATCAACAAAAAGTAAGCTCGCATAAAAAGACCTCAATATGTGGGATTCATAATGAGGTCATAGTAAACGCAATGGATAAGCGGATGAATAAAGTAGAGTTTAGGTAAACCATCACGCTGGCTTATGTATAGATCAACAAGCCGAAGATCAGATTACCTAAGCAAAAAACTTATTTACCGAGCTTTTCAGCAATTTCCGTTAAGCTGGTAGGATCGTCAATCGTCGAAGGCACCACATATTGTTCACCTTCTGCGATCTGCCGGATGGTTCTGCGTAAAATTTTGCCTGAGCGTGTCTTAGGTAGTCTCTCTACAACCAAGGCTTGCTTAAAACAAGCGACCGCGCCAATCTCATTACGAACCTTGCCAACCAACTCCCTTTGCAACTCAATGCCATCGACTTTTACGCCATCTTTCAGCACAACTAAACCAAGAGGTAGCTGCCCTTTTAAGTCATCGTGAATACCGACTACCGCACATTCTGCAATGGCTGGGTGACCACCCACGATCTCTTCCATTTCTCCCGTCGACAGACGATGCCCCGCTACATTTATCACATCATCAATACGACCCATGATAAATAGATACCCATCTTCATCGAGATAGCCGCCATCACCCGAAACGTAATAGCCTGGGAATTGGCTCAGATAGCCAGATTCAAATCGATCATGATTACGCCAAACTGTTGGTAGACAACCGGGTGGCAACGGGCGTTTAAGAGCCACAAAACCTTGTTGATTAGGCTGAGCTACTTCACCGAGTTCATTGAGGATCTCCACTTGGTAACCGGGTACTGGCTTGGTTGAAGAACCCGCTTTTACAGGCAAAGATTCAAGCCCTGTTGGATTGGCAGAAATAGCCCAACCCGTTTCGGTTTGCCACCAGTGGTCGATAACCGGTTTATTGGTATGAGATTCGACCCAATCCAATGTTGGCGGGTCCAAGCGCTCGCCAGCCATGAAAATCGACTTGAGCGATGATAAGTCATACTTGGTGAGCAACTCGCCTTCAGGATCTTCTTTCTTAATTGCTCTAAACGCGGTTGGCGCAGAAAACAATACATCGACGTTGTACTCTTCACACACACGCCAGAATGCGCCGGGATCTGGCGTTCGTACTGGCTTGCCTTCAAACAAAATGGTCGTACAGCCATGAATCAATGGCGCATACACAATGTAGGAATGCCCCACTACCCAGCCGACATCAGAAGCTGCCCAAAACACACCATCTTGCGGCATATCGTAAATAGTGCTCATCGAGTATTTCATCGCGACCGCGTGACCACCATTGTCACGAACCACGCCTTTTGGCTTACCCGTCGTCCCTGATGTATACAATATATATAGTGGGTCAGTCGCTAGAACAGGCACACATACGTGAGGCAAAGCATCCTCAACCGCTTGTTGCCAAAGTACATCGCGTTCATTGTTCAATTCGGCTAGAGACTGCTCTCTTTGGAATACCACCACTTTCTCAGGCTTCCAGCGGCTGTCCATGATCGCCCTGTCGACCATCGGCTTATATGGCAGGACTTTATTTATCTCGACACCACAGGAGGCAGTAATCAACACTTTCGGCTCGGCATCTTCAATTCGAACGGCAAGCTCATGAGGAGCAAAACCACCAAACACCACCGAATGCACCGCGCCTAGTCGAGCGCAAGCCAGCATGGCCATAGCAGCTTCGGGAATCATTGGCATATAAATCACCACACGATCGCCTTTGGTCACGCCCTGTGTTGCCAACATCCCTGCGACTTTAGCCACTTGGTCACGCAATTGATTGTAAGTGTACGAGGATTGAGTTCCTGTAACTGGAGAGTCGTAAATCAGCGCAGTATTGTCACCTCGCCCATTTTCACAATGATAATCCAGCGCCAGCCAGCAGGTGTTCATCACCCCATCAGGAAACCAGCGTTCAATGCCATTCTCATCAGTTTGTAAAATTGTTTTTGGTGACTCAAACCAATCGATCGCTTGTGATTGTGTTTCCCAAAACGAATTTGGGTCTTCCCTCGCCCATTGATACTCGGTGATGTAATCTGTTTTTCTAGTCGTTCGATTCGTAGCAGACATAGTGCCTCCTCCATGATTTATCCATTAGTCCAAGCGCCTAGCTTTTGGCCGTTCACTTGGGTGCACTCTTTTCTCAGCGTTGTGTTCGTGAGCATCTAACCGTTCCCGACAATCGCTTTACTTAGGAAAAGGCACACGGATGGCACCTTCCATGATCACTCGGGCACTACGACTCATTATCGCCCGTTCTATTTTCCACCCACTTTCGGTCTGGAGCGCTTTCGCACCTACCTTTAAGGTTCCTGACGGGTGTCCAAAGGTCACAAAATCTCGATAACCCTCACCGGCTGCCAAGTTCACTAAGGTGCCTGGTACACTTGCCGCTGAAGCAATGGCGACCGCAGCCGTACCCATCATGGCGTGGTGCAATTGCCCCATAGACAAAGCTCGTACCAGAAGATCAGTATCTTCAACAGCAACCGCTTTACCACTTGAGGCTTGGTAAGCTTGAGGCTTAGCAACAAACGCGACTTTAGGAGTGTGTTGGCGTGATTCTGCTTGCTCTAGGGAATCAATAAGTCCCATCGCAACCGCACCATGTGCTCGGATGGATTCAAACAGAGCCAAGGCTTTGGTATCACTATTGATATCTGATTGAAGTTCAGTGCCTTGGTAACCAACCGATTCAGCATCAACAAAAATGGTGGGTATCCCAGCATTAATGTATGTCGCTTTGATGCAACCCAGATCGGGAACATCTAAAAAATCGACAACATTCCCTGTTGGGAACATAGAGCCACTCGCATCGGCGGGGTCTAGAAAATCGACTTGGATTTCAGCAGCGGGGAAAGTGACACCATCGAGTTCAAAGTCACCTAACTCTTGGACTTCACCTTTAACGATGGGCACGTGAACAATGATGGTTTTCTCTATGTTCACTTGCCATACTCGCACCTCGACCACGCCGTTTTCTGGAATACGATTCGAATCGACGAGGCCACTATGAATAGCAAATGGGCCCACTGCAGCAGACAAATTGCCGCAGTTACCGCTCCAATCAACGAACGGCTTATCTATTGCCACTTGACCAAAGAGGTAATCAACATCGTGATCGGCTTTACTGCTTTTCGAAACAATAACGGTTTTACTGGTGCTGGATGTTGCACCACCCATACCATCGGTTTGCTTGCCATAAGGATCCGGGCTGCCAATCACACGCAGAAGTAATGCGTCTCGAGCTTCTCCGGCGACTTGCGCAGCTTCAGGTAAGTCCTCCAGATTGAAGAATACCCCTTTACTGGTACCTCCACGCATATAGGTTGCAGGTACTTTGATCTGTTTAGGGTTCATAACCAGCTCCTACTGTGCGAGAAAGTCTTTAGCAAAACGCTGCAACACACCACCAGCACTATACACATTCACTTCGTCCGCGGTGTCTAGTCGGCAGGTCACAGGAACATCCAGCTTTTCACCGTTTTTACGAGTGATGACTAGAGCCAAATCAGAACCTGCTTCAATGTCGCCGTACACGTCGTAAAGCTCGGTGCCATCCAACTCTAAGGTATTGCGATTCGTTCCTACTTTGAACTGCAGAGGTAATACACCCATGCCAACCAAGTTAGTTCTGTGGATTCGTTCAAACCCTTCTGCCACAATCACTTCAACACCCGCTAATCGCACCCCTTTGGCTGCCCAGTCACGTGATGAACCTTGTCCGTAATCCGCGCCAGCAACGACAATCAAGGGTTGCTTGCGATTCATGTAGGTTTCTATCGCTTCCCACATTCGCGTAACCTGTCCTTCTGGCTCAACTCGTGCTAATGAACCTTGCACGACTTCTCCAGCGTCCTTCACCATTTCGTTAAACAGCTTAGGGTTGGCGAATGTTGCTCGTTGCGCGGTTAAGTGATCGCCTCGATGGGTCGCGTAAGAGTTAAAGTCCTCTTCCGGCACTTCCATTTTGGTGAGGTATTCCCCCGCAGCGCTCGAAGCGAGAATCGCATTTGAAGGGGATAAGTGATCTGTGGTGATGTTGTCACCCAGAATCGCTAAAGGTCTCATACCAGAAAGGCTTCGTTCTCCCGCAAGAGCCCCTTCCCAATAAGGTGGCCTGCGAATATAGGTACTTTGAGGTCGCCAGTCATAAAGCGGTTCAGTCGTTACCTGATCCTCGTCTGGTTGGAACATTTTTACGTAGATTTGTTGGAACTGCTGAGGCTTAACATGCTCGCCGACAACCGCATCGATTTCCGCATCACTCGGCCATAAATCACTTAAGTAGATTGGCTTGCCGTTGCTGTCAGTGCCTAAGCTGTCTTTCTCGATATCAAAGCGAATCGTGCCTGCCAAGGCGTAAGCAACCACCAATGGCGGTGAGGCTAAAAACGCTTGTTTTGCATAAGGATGGATTCGACCATCGAAGTTTCGATTCCCTGACAACACAGCGGTTGAATACAGGTCGCGGTCGATGATCTCTTGTTGGATTTTAGGATCCAACGCCCCACTCATTCCGTTACAGGTAGTACACGCATAACCTACGATACCGAAGCCTAATTGTTCCAGCTCAGGTAGCAAACCTGCCGACTCAAGATAGAGCTTGGCAACTTTAGAGCCCGGCGCAAATGACGTTTTCACCCATGGCTTACGAACTAATCCAAGTTGATTGGCTTTCTTTGCCACCAATGCTGCGGCGACTACATTTCTTGGATTACTGGTATTCGTACATGAGGTAATTGCTGCGATGATCACCGCACCATCAGGCATCTGATTATCGCTGTACTGCTTAGCATGCTGCTCTTTCCAAGATGTTTGACTGATACCTTGTTCAGCCAGCTCTCTGGTTGGCAAACGACGATGTGGGTTAGACGGCCCTGCAAGATTGCGCTCAACCTTCGACAGATCAAACTCTAATACACGTTCGTATTGAGCAGAGTCTAGATCGTCAGCCCATAGCCCGGTTTGCTTGGCGTAGCGTTCAACTAATTCAACCTGCTCCGGCTCTCGCCCTGTCAGCTTGAGGTATTGAATGGTCTGTTCATCGATGTAAAACATACCGGCTGTTGCGCCATACTCTGGAGTCATGTTAGAGATGGTTGCGCGGTCACCAATAGTCAGTGCACGAGCCCCTTCACCGAAGAATTCCAAATAGCTTGAGACCACTCTCTGATTACGAAGAAACTCAGTAATCGCAAGCACAATATCCGTTGCGGTTATCCCTTCTTGTCGTTGACCCGTCAGTTTAACGCCCACGATGTCTGGCAAGCGCATCATAGACGGACGACCGAGCATCACAGTCTCAGCTTCCAAACCACCTACACCTATTGCAATAACACCCAGAGCATCAACATGAGGAGTATGACTGTCGGTGCCGACACAAGTATCAGGGAAAGCGATACCTTCTTTGGATTGAATAACCGGAGACATTTTCTCCAAGTTAATCTGGTGCATGATCCCGTTCCCCGCAGGAATCACACTCACGTTTTTAAACGCGGTTTTACACCATTCAATAAAATGAAAACGGTCTTCGTTTCTGCGTTCTTCAATCGCACGGTTTTTATCAAACGCTTCGTTATCAAACCCGGCATGTTCCACTGCCAAAGAGTGATCAACAATCAGTTGAGTTTCGACCACTGGGTTCACCTTGGCAGGGTCTCCGCCTTGCTCGGCAATCGCATCGCGTAAGCCAGCTAAATCAACTAAAGCGGTCTGACCAAGAATGTCATGACACACCACTCGCGCAGGATACCAGGGAAAATCTAAGTCGCTCTTGCGTTCAATGATCTGTTTTAAGCTGTCTTCAAGGGTTTCAGGATCACAGCGTCTTACTAATTGTTCCGCCAACACTCGCGAAGTATAAGGCAAGGTTTTATAAGCGCCCGGGGATAGTGCTTCTACCGCTTCGCAAGCATCGAAATACTCTAAATGGGTTCCGGGTAAAAGTTTCCGGTACTGATTTTTATCAAGGTACTGAGCTTGTTCAAGTTTTACATCAGACATACATCCACCATTATCTGTTAAATTCTATTCGTTGGTTCTCGAGGTCTTATCACATGAAGACAAAGTCACCTCGAGATATAAGTAGGTTCGATATAGAGGACTAACGTAAATGGATTGGTAGCCAGTCTTGATGCTCTGGCCCGGTGTAGTCTGCACTTGGACGAATAATTCGATTGTTTTCTCTTTGCTCGAATACGTGTGCCGTCCAACCCGTAAGGCGGCTCATCACGAAGATAGGAGTAAACAATTTGGTTGGGATGTCCATGAAGTGGTAAGCCGATGCATGGAAGAAGTCCGCATTACAGAACAGCCCTTTCTCGCGCTTCATTACCGCTTCAACACGCTCAGAAACGGCGTAAAGCTGTTCATCTCCCACCTCTTGAGCTAGCTCTTTTGACCAACGCTTGATTAGAGCATTTCGCGGGTCGCTTTCACGATAAATGGCATGACCGAAGCCCATGATTTTGTCTTTGTTAGCAAGCATCTGCATGATGTTAGTTTCTGCTTCATCAGCGGTTTGCCAATCTTGGATCATTTCCATCGCCGCTTCATTTGCACCGCCATGTAAAGGACCTCTCAACGTACCAATCGCTGCGGTGACACACGAATGGATATCAGACAGAGTTGATGCACACACACGAGCGGCAAAGGTTGAAGCATTAAACTCGTGTTCCGCGTAAAGCGTGAGCGAGCAGTGCATTACCTTCTTATGGAGTTCACTTGGCGCTTTATCCGTTAGCATTTTCAAGAAGTAGCCACCTAAACACTCTTCACTTTGATCTTCAGTATCAATTCGCACACCATCATGGCTAAAGCGGTACCAATAACAAATAATGGCAGGGAAAAGCGCAAGCATGCGTTCGGTCGCAGACAGTTGTTCAGAGAAGTCAGATTCTTGCTCTAAATTACCTAGCACTGAACAACCCGTTCTCATCACATCCATAGGATGAGCATCTGCAGGGATAAGCTCTAGTGCTGCTTTCAAAGGTTGAGGTAAACCACGCAGGCCAACTAACAATGTTTTGTAATCGTCTAACTCTTTTTCACTTGGCAAATGGCCTCTTAGTAACAGATGCGCCACTTCTTCGAACTGAGCATGATTAGCAAGATCAGTAATATCATAACCACGGTAGGTTAAACCGGTTCCTGATTTTCCGACCGTACATAGCGCCGTTGTTCCCGCACTCTGGCCACGAAGACCAGCACCACCGATTGCAGGTGCGCTAGCTGGTTTGCTTTCGGGTTTTTCGCTTTGTTGTTGGCTTTCTGTTGAAGCCTTTTCGACAGCTGCTTTATCACTCAAAGATACAGACATGGTGAACTCCTTTTCTGTGTTAGTCGCCTGCACTCTTTGGTGCTGCCTGTTTATGTGTCCGGTGATCTTTATCATCGGTACTGGATATGGCGACTAACCATTTCACGTTATTGGATTAAGTTGATTTTTGATTAATTGAAACCGGTTTACTCTTCGCTTGAAAACAACTGATCAAGCTTGTTCTCGTAGTCGTGGTAATTCAGGTGTTCGTAAAGCTCTTTACGGGTTTGCATTGAATCCAACAGAGCTTCTTGATTGCCTTCAACTAACAAGTGCTTGTAAACATTCTCCGCCGCTTTATTCATCGCGCGGAATGCACTCAATGGGTAAAGCACCATGTCGACACTTGATTGGGCTAACTCGTTACAGTTGTAGAGTGGTGTTTGGCCAAACTCAGTAATGTTGGCCAAGATAGGTACGTGTTTACCCGTTGCTGATTTCAGCGCTGCCGAGAACTTCACGTATTGATCGAGTTGATTCATCGCCTCAGGGAAAATCATGTCTGCGCCCGCTTCAACACACGCAATAGCTCGTTCAATCGCACTATCAATGCCTTCAACCGCCAATGCATCCGTACGCGCCATAATCACAAAGCTGTCATCGGTTCTAGCATCGGTTGCCGCTTTCACTCTATCGACCATCTCTTGCTGACTAACAATCGCTTTGTTTGGTCGATGACCACAGCGTTTCTGAGCGACTTGGTCTTCCATATGAATAGCAGCCGCGCCCGCCTTCTCCATCGCGCGAATCGTACGCGCAATATTGAACGCGCCGCCAAAACCTGTGTCGATATCTACCAGCAAGGGCAAATCACACGCATTGGTAATACGTTCAACATCTACCAATACATCGTTCAATGTCGTAATACCTAAATCAGGCAAGCCATAAGACGCATTGGCGATGCCTCCGCCAGACAAATAAATCGCCTGATGACCCAAGTTCTTTGCCATCATCGCGCAATACGGATTCACCGTACCGACGATCTGCAATGGATCGTTGTCTTGCACAGCTTGTCGGAACTTAGCTCCTGCTGATAACTTCATAATGACGCTCCTTGTTAATTGTTAATTTCTAATCTTTATGACTAATGATGTTTAGCTCTCGCCAGCGAAGAACCGCTGGCAAATACCAGTCGCCAGTTAATCAAGATCTTTGGATTGAATTTGTTGCTCTATAAGCAATCGGCTACCCGAGATGTGTCTTCGCATTAGCATTTCTGCTAGCTCTTCATCACGGTTGCGAATCGCTTGTAAAATGTATTTATGTTCATCAAGCGCCTCTTTTGGTCGAGACTGTGCTCTAGGCGATTGGTAGCGGTACATGCGTAATAGGTGATAAAGCTCGTCACACAACAGAGAAATCAATTTGCTGTTACGACTCGCTTTGATAATGCGGTAATGAAAATCGAAATCCCCATGTTGATGGAAGTAAGATGAACCTTCGACTTCATCGATATGTTTAGAATGTGTCGACAATAATCCTTCAAGCCCGATAAGCTCTTCTTGTGTGATATGTCGCGCTGCTAAGCGAGCCGCCATGCCTTCCAATGCCTCTCGCACCGCGTACAACTCGAGTAGTTTGTCTGCAGAAAAAGTAATAACTCGAGCGCCGACATGAGGAATTCGCTCAATAAGCCCTAGCCCTTCAACACGCATTATCGCTTCACGTAGTGGACCTCGACTTACCTCAAAGCGTTTAGCCAGTTCGGGTTCCGAGATCTTACTGCCCGGTGGTAATTCACCGTTAACAATCGCCTCAACGAGATACTCAGTGAGGTTTTCTGATTTAGTGTTCTCTTTATCGCTCACACGTGTCTTCGTGTTTGCATTTAAGCTGAGATCTTTTATCGCAGTATTCATATTCACGCTGCTCACTTCTGATTGCTGAACCTTAGTTGTCAACAATTTCATAACATGAACATAAAATACACGAACAAATTGTCGACAATCAAGCCAATTGTCGACAATTTAGACTAAGGTAGTACTTTTTACAGACGATAAAAACTCATCCAAAAGGACACAAAAAATAATTTAACCATTTGTTATTTAGAGATTTAAACAGATTAACAACCACCAACCCGATACCTACTCTAAAATTATTTGAAATCGATGTGTCGACAACTTATAGCCGAACTTGTCAAACGCAGCCCCCCTTTGTATCTATCCGCCAGCTCACCGATAAACAGATATAAAAAAGGCGCACTCATGTGCGCCTTTCATTCATAGAGCCTGTTCTAACAAGCCACTTTACTCAAGCAATCTGACGAGTGACTTCGAGGTATTTGTTGATATCGACAAAATCAATTTGTTCCGGCTTCAAATACTCTTCTGCATAACGCAGGTGAGTACCGCTGGTTAAGAACAATCTAAACAGCTCGATATCGAGATGCTCATCTAATGCCATTTTGTACATGATGTCGACAGCAACACTGATTGGCTTCGCCTTCTTATAAGGCCTATCCGCAGCGGTCAACGCCTCAAAAATATCGGAGATCACCAGAATACGTTCTGGGATTGAAAGGTCATCACCAGTCAGTTTCCTTGGGTATCCCGTACCTTTGAGTGTTTCATGATGCGTCGAAGCATAGCGAGGAACACGGCTTAGCTCTTTCGGGAATGGCAGATTCTCAAGCATCTTAATTGTTCCCAGCATGTGCTCGTTTATCTTGAATCTGTCTTCTGCAGTCAACGTGCCGCGTGCAATACTCAGATTGTAGACTTCGCCTAGGTTGTATAAGTGCTCAGGTACATCCATTTTGATTTGATGTTTCGGGTCAAACTCTAACAGTCTATCTCTTTTCACTATATGCTCTGCTTTATCACTTAACAGTGGCTCTGTCGCAGGTAAGCTCGAACTCGGTTCTCGATTTAACGCCTCTACCGGCGATAAACCAAGTTGATCATCAAAGTTACGTGTCCAAGTCGTCTCAGCTATCGAGCGAATGCGAGCAACTTTGTCATCACTCATGAATTCACCACCAACGTTCGATGTCGCGATAAAAGCAAAATCATCTTGTAGCTGTTGTTTGGTTGTCGCAAGCTCATCGGAAATTTGCTGCGTTGTTAGCGTACCTTCAAGTTGCTTTCTCAAAGCGGTGATTTCCGCATCACGCCAAAGTACTTCAAATCGAGTTCTGACCTCGTGAATTCGGTTGTAGTTCGCTTCTAGCTTCGTACCTTTATCGACGATGTGTTCAGGTGTCGTGATCTTGCCACAATCATGGAGCCAAGCCGCAATTCTGAACTCACGACGTTCATCGTCATTTTCAAATTTAAAATCTTTAAAGTAGTCTGATTGAGACTTTTCAGCCGCTTCTGCCAACATCAAACCGAGCTCAGGCACACGGTTACAATGCCCTGCGGTGTAAGCAGACTTGTCATCGATGGCTTGCGCGATAAGTTTAATAAAGGATTCGACGAAGGCTTCCTGCGTTTGTTCGTGCTGCTTTATTTCAGCAGCCATGTCTTTAACCGCTACGGATAGATCCCATACTTCTTTAATGCGAGTATCAAGCACCTTCACGCTATCATAATCGCGCTGTTTCACTTTGTTGGTTTCAGCTTCAAGTTGACGTATCGGTCGAACAATCGGCGCACCAAAGATCCACGCAACAGGCAAAGTAAGGCTCATTAACAGAACTGTCACACCGATCGAAGTCGCAACTCTCTTATTAACTGCGCTGTATATTTCAGCTTCGGGGATGGCTACCGCAAAGTATTCTGAGTAATGCTCCCCCGTATCGATCTTCTTCAAATATAGATGTTTAAGTTCACCATTGAGGTTTAGCTCAACCATCTCACCTTCAACAGTCGCTGTTGCCGTTTTTTCATAGAGCTCTGTGTAAGGAATCGTCGTACCAGCATTCAAAGCATGATGATCAAACCACTTTTGAGCTAACGCTATTTTCTGTTCATCAGTAAGCGACTGGATAGCTTGGTTGATGATAGGTAACAGCTGTTGGTGTTTATTCTGCAAAACGATATGGAATTGATTAGGATAGTCTGTTTTGAGATCAAGGAGCGCTTCACTTACTTTCAAGTTCTGATGGAAGAACTTATCCAATGAAAATGACAGTACAGGCTTAACATCAATTACCGCAAAAACCTCTTCGTTGTCGACAGCGTCTAGCGCTGCCTCAATATCCGTAAACTCCAAAAGCCTAATATTTGGGAAGTCAGACCTTAATTTCGGTGTAATTGACCATCCAGATAAAATGGCGACGCTCTTGCCATCAAGCTCTTGGTAGTTAATTACGTCTAGAGCATCACGTTTCGTGACTACAGCAAACGGTAGTCCATAAATCGGGTCAGTGTATAAACCGCTAATACCGTTGCTTTCGTAATTCTGAATAGAGTGCAAACCATCGATGCTTCCCTCATGAAACTTGCCCGTTAGCTCTGCCCACGAAAAGCCATTAACAAACTCGAATTTAACGCCACTCATTTCACTGATCATTTTCAGAAGATCAATCGCATAACCGTGTGGCTGTCCGGATACTGCAAAATCCATTGGCCCCCAATCGCTTTGGTTAGAGAGTAACAAAGGAGGCGTGTTCTCAATGACAGCTTGTTGCTGAGCAGACCAATCGATTTTACTTGTCTGAGGGAGTGCATGTTTCGCTTCAGTGTCTCGATTAGACGCAATGATATTGCCCGATTTAGAGTACAGAAATGACTCAACCTGACTGTCTTCATCTAAACCTAACGCACTCGCAGATAACTTACTCGCTAACGAAGACAACACGATATCAATGCCGATTACATGTTGCGTGTCAGCAACGGCCTTTGATTCAAAAGCTAAGGAATAAGTTTGTCCCGTGATCTGAAGGTGTTGGAAAAGATAAGGCTGTGTTTTTTCAACTGTCTCAGTATTCGCGGAAACATACCAAGGTCGTGTCGTGGGAAAGTAATTGCTTGGCTCAGTCTTTGAGTCTCTGAGGTTAAACTCAAGGTCGTAATACTTAGTCGTGCGGATACGACCTGCTTCCCTGTCGCTTATCTCGATCACCACCCAACGGTCTGAGCGATCGGCACCAATTTTTTCTCTAACAAAAGGAGAAGATTCCAGATTGATAATTTGGAAGAAGCGTTCGTTAGAAGAGCCTATATAAATACTGTAAAAAAGAGGGTTATCTTTTATCGCTTCTGAGAGAATCCCACGCGACTCTTCGCGAGAGATTTGATGACTAATAGAGCGATGCACTGAAGAGAGTAAGCGAGCGGTATTTATCGCATCTGAATCGACGTTGCCGATATAGTCGCTTAAATCCTGAGATACCATGGTCAACTTCGACAAGGTATGCTCAGTCGCCATTTTCTTACTGAAGTAGTATTGAAGTGAAACCGCGACGATCGCCGTCAGCACTGTCGCAAGTAAAAACATCCCTCCAACGGTAAACCGCAACGAGATTTTTGTGTTTGCCATTATTCTATCCTTGAATAACCACTAGCCCAGAAATGTAACATGCTAGCAATATTTATATTATTACTACGGCATACTATCTCTAGCAACACATTATTCTATATATTATTCAAGATCTCCCTATATCCCCTTCTACGTCGCAATATCATTGTATTTAAATGACATTTAACAATATAAATCAGCTGCCAATTACCATAATTAATTTAATGGTATTAGTTTTCATAAAATGGAAACACCTCACGCCTTTATTGTCAGGCTTATTATATTATTTACTTTATGCTATAAATTTAGATATAAAATTTTAACATTAAGTCAGTTCGTTAGTATCGACATAACCTTATGTCAGAACATCTTCGAGCATTATCAGGCGAGCCTATGACGGATAATTTCTCCCCTTCTGCCAGCACTATTGTGGCAAAAGATTCTAAAAGCAACGAGCATGCAGTCAGCGATTTTGCAATTTCTGAGTACTTATCGAAGCCTTTTAAAATCGAACTAACCATCATCTCAAAAAACTTTGTCATCGATGATCAATTGGGGCAAAAGCTCTCTATCACCCGCTTCGTTAATGACACCGATAATTTGACCGCTACGCGAGTATTCAACGGTATTGTTACCCAGGTTCAATTACTGGGTATGGACGGTAACCTGCAGTACTCTAGTTACCGCGTCACTCTAAGACCTTGGTTCTGGTTACTGAAGCACACCCACTCTTTCCGCGTTTATCAAAACCAATCAACGAAAGACATCGTTTCAGACGTATTGACCCAAGCTGGCTTCAGTGGCTCATATAAGACGGGCACCATGCCTTCGTCTAAACGCGAATATTGCGTTCAATACGATGAAAGCGACTTTGATTTCGTAACCCGATTGCTTGCAGAAGAAGGCGTTCACTACTTTTTCCAACACAGCGATTCCGACCATCTAATGATGCTGCAAGATGCGCAAAGCCCCTTTCAAAAATCGGATGCTGGCAAGCTAGACATGATTGAGGTCCCATCAGGCAGCAATCCATTAATCAACAAATGGATGCCACAGGGGCAATTTCATGGTGCTAGCATTGAGCTAACCAACTACGACTACTCACAAACCAAATTGGTGAGCAGTAAAGAGAAGAAATCCAGCCATAAGATCGCCAACAATACCAAATTGACCAAGCAGTTTTACCCTAACCTTGGTATCACTGGTGGGATGGAAGATCTCGCTAGCAACCTAGTCAAAAGGCGAATAGAGCAGCTTGAACAAAGTTATCAAACCGTTGAAGCCGAAGCTCAACACGATTCATTTGAATTAGGCACTTGGTTCTCATTATCTTCCCATTTAGATAAGTCTCAACTCGGCGATTATCTGGTCACAGAACTTCACATTCGATACAACACAGATAATCACTGTGAGACCAAACTTACCCTACTCGATACGTCGATTCCTAATTACCCGTCACCGAGAGACAAAGCCAAAATCCACGGTCTGCAAAGTGCGATTGTCGCAGGCAGTACGGCGGGTGAAATCAATCAAGACGATCAAGGCCGCGTGCGCATTCAATTTCATTGGGATACCGAAGCCTCTGGCGACAAAACAAGTTGCTATGTGCGTGTCGCTCAGATGATGGCAGGCAGCGGTTACGGTGCTCAGTTTATTCCGAGAGTCGGACAAGAGGTATTAGTCAGCTTCATTGATGGCGACCCTGACCAACCGATTATCACAGGAAGCGTTTATAACAGTAAAAATCCGCTACCTTACAAAGAGGCGAACGCCACGAAAACAGGCATTAGCACCAAATTAAGTGGCTTAGCGAATGAGCTCTATTTCGATGACAAGAAAGATAATGAGCTGTTGTATATGCATGCGACCAAAGATTTCACCAAAGAAGTCGAGAACAATCTGACTGAAACGATCAAAGGTGAGCTGATTCAGAAAACCACCAAGCAAGTGACCGTTTCAACAGAAGATAACTACACGCTTAGCTCGGATAAAGCGATCAGTGAGAAAGGCAAATCCATTTCACTTGAAGCCGATGACAAGATAGAGCTGACCGTTGGCTCAAGTAAGATCACCATGTCTTCATCTTCCATCAGTATCGAAGCCAGTAACATTGATATTAAAGCGAGCAGCGCACTCAACCTCGAAGGGATGAACGTGACCAGCAAGGCTACATCTGCAAACAAGATTTCAGGCGTTACCACGGCTCTAGAAGCAACGAGCTCCAACAGCATTAAAGGCCTCAGTGTCGCGATTAAAGCCGATACCACCCTCTCAGCAGAAGGTTCATTAAGTGCTGAGTTTAAATCCGGCCTCAAAGGCACTTTCGATGGTGGCGTGATGGGTGAGTTAAAAGGTGCGATTGTTAAGGTGAATTAGCGAGTTCAAATCGCCAGCACTTAAACCACGCCGCAGTACAAATTTAGGTAGAACAAAAACATGTATAAAAAGATTCCGTATCAGACAGGCCGACAGTTACTCGATAGGTTCTCAAGCTCTGATGAAGCTCAAGCGCTGATCGATGAAGAACTTAATATTGATGACTCCATTGAAGCGTTGTTGGAAAACGAGCTCTATTTCGATTTAGTTCAGTTTCTGGCTCACGGGCTACCGGTTCGAGAGGCCATTTGGTGGGGCACGCACACGCTCGATGCGAGAAATGACGTCTGGTCTGCAATGCAAAAGCAATGTATTTCCACAGCTAAAGCGTGGGTCAAATCGCCATCAGAAGAGCAAAGGCGCAAGAGTGAACTATTCTCTAATAAGCTCAAATTAAATTGCGGGCCTTCTTGGTTAGCTCAAGCGGTATTTTGGAATGGTTCTGGCAGCATTGTGGCACCTGATTTACCCAATGTACTTCCAGACCCTTTTCTGTATTCGAAAGCTGTAGCAGGCGCGATAAACCACTCCGCAGCACTGCCCAATTGGGATAAAACCGACGAGTACTATAAGAAATCTATTGGAATTGCCCTTGAGCTTGCCAAAGGCAGTAAGGCATAGGAGTTACTGATGACGTTAGCCGCACGATTAACTGACATGCACGTTTGCCCAATGCAGACACCCGCTGTTCCGCCGATCCCTCACGTAGGTGGGCCAATCAGTGGGCCCGGAGTACCAACAGTTCTCATTGGCAATATGCCAGCCGCGACGCTTGGGGATATGTGCGTATGTGTCGGGCCTCCTGATAGCATCATCAAAGGCAGTGCCACTGTGCTCATAATGAGTAAACCAGCAGCACGCATGGGAGATACAACCAGCCACGGCGGTACGATTGTTCTAGGTATGCCAACTGTGATGATTGGAGGTTAAATACCTTACTTTTCATAGGGTTTCAAAAAAACCGTGACATCGGTCCACTTTCTTAGATGAAGTTCAAAGTTTTGAGTAAATATCTATTTTGCATGAGACTTTTCACGAAAAAGCTCTAGAATTAATAAATGTTAACAAGTGTTTACGAAACATAAGGATTATGTATCAAATATGACACTTTGGTGCGATCAGGATAACAATAGATTTTTACAGGATGTATATGACAGAAATCGCTCGCCTACTTGTTCCAATCTCGGATGAAGAGCCTTCAGGCTCTTATTTGAAGTTAGATCGAAGTGCCTATCGCAGTTTGAGAAACGTTTACAATAGCGCTCAATCCTCATTTCGACAGTTGGTTGAAACGCCTGATGCATCGTCTGATCCCGCAATCGTCGATGCCAATACAGACAACTGGGCTGAATTAAGAAAGATTTCAGAAGAAACGCTGACCTCACAGTCCAAAGACTTAGAGATATTAGGTTGGTACATCACAAGCCAACTTTTTACTTCTCAACCATTTCACAACCTTGCGAATGCTATCCCGGCTTTAAACCTTTTCATCGACCAATTTTGGGATACGCTAAACCCTATGCTTCCGGAAGCTAAACTCAAAGCTTCTGACGATGCAGGGAAAGCAAAGGAAATCACTGAATTTAAAACTAAACCCCTACTTCAACTCGTTGGTGAGTCTGTTGATTCAAGCTCCGTTTATATTCCTTTTCAAATGCTTGATTTTTGCGCGGGCGTTACTTTTGGTGATTACCTCACTGCTGAGCGTAAAGGCAATATCGCAGAGCTAAAAGAATCAGCGTTAGGCTCATTTGATGGAAGTGTTTCAGAAACACTCTATCTACTTGCGAGTATTTTTAGTGAATTAGAGATTGCAGAGAAAAACTTAGCTGAAAAATGCCAATCTGTTGGTGCGACCGTAATCAGCTTCAACTTCATTAAGACAAACGTACGTGACTTAATTAAAGCGATACATTTCCTTGTTGGAGAAAAATTCACTCCTTGGCCGTTGGATGACAACTTCCACGTTATCCAAAATTCAACAGAAGCACCTCAGCAAGAAGATTCGATACATTCGGCATCCCAGCAAGCAAGTGATACCCCTATTAATTCAAGTTTAACTACTGAAACAAGCCAAAACTCAGGGGCAACTAACCAGGTAAATCAAGGTAACGGAAGCGTGGCTAGTGACGGACAAGCACTAAGCAACCTTGCCTCTCAAAACCAAACTCAAACGATTGTTCAAAACGTCTCGAGCATCAACGGCATTGTTAATCGCGATCATGCGTTTCAAGAAATTAGAAAAATCGCAGAGTACTTTAAAGAAACAGAGCCTCATAGCCCTATTGCATTCTTACTCGAACGTTCAATTCGTTGGGGCTACATGAGCTTCCCAGAGTTACTCCAAGAAATGGTTGGCAATGAAAGTGTCATCGCCCAAATCAATCAAATGACAGGAATGGACAACCTAGACAAAACCGATTTGTCCGGAAAGTCCGTTCCAGTAATGACTTCCGCTCCGGAAAGAACTCCGGTAGCAACACCGACTATTGAAGAGCCAGCGGCAGTATCGCCAGTTCCTGATAGTTCAAATAGTACGACAGATACAATCCAAACATCTGAACCGACTTCCAACTCATCATCGAGCAGCCTGCAAGATTTTGAGTGGTAAAGCACATTAATGCGTTGAGCAAGGAGAAAGTAATGGCTTCTATTTTTATGAGAATTGATGGTACGACACCAAAAGGTGCAGCAACGGTAGAAAAGATCGGGGGTAAAGATGGATTCTTTGCACTTGATAGCGTTTCTTGGAGTGCAGTACGTGGTGTTGGTATCGATGTAGGTAATGCAAACAATGCGGACCAAGGTATGGTTGCTCTTGGTGAAGTCAACATGACTCGTGGCTGTGATGGTGCAACACCTCATCTAACCACTTTCTTATATGCGCCGGGTCCAGAAGGTCGCACTGTTGAAATCGTTATGACAAAACCAAACCGTGAAGGTTCTGGTGCTGATCCATATCTGATTCTAACGCTTAAGATGGCTCGTATGTCTAGCTACAACATGTCTGGCACAGACGGTTCACTTCCAAGCGAGTCTTTCAGCCTAACCTACACAGAAATTTCTAAGGCTTACTACATTGAAGCTGACGGCGGTAAGATCGAGAAAGGCCCTGAGGTTGGCTTCGATGCTACTACAGCTAAAGTTACTTCAACTGCTAAGTAATTAAACAAGGAGAGTTACCGTGGCACTAAATTCCCAACATAAACGCGTAAGTAAGAACCGCGTAAGTATTACCTATGACGTTGAGACTAATGGCGCTGTAGAAACCAAAGAGCTCCCTTTTGTTGTTGGGGTTATTGGTGACTACTCAGGCCATAAGCAAGACAAAGAAGAAGTGGAAGATCGTACCTTCTATAACGTTGATAAAGACAACTTCGACACTGTAATGAAGCGTGTTGGCCCTGAATTATCCCTAAAAGTAGACAATGTACTTGCCGGTGATGACAGCCAGTTTGAAGCGAGCCTTAAGTTTGACTCGATGAAAGACTTCGAACCTGAAGCAATTATTGAACAGGTTGAACCGCTTAAAAAACTCGTCGAAACCCGTAATCAACTGAAGGTACTTCTTTCTAAAGCTGATCGTTCCCGCGATCTAGAAAAGCTGCTTAAAGAAGTTCTACAAAGTGCAGATACGATTAATGCTCTTTCTTATGAGCTTGGCATTAAAGAAGAAGGAGCTGAGTAATGAGTACTGAAACTGAGAATCAAGCGCAACCGGAAGCAGCGGAAAGCTCACTGAGCTTCCTAGACCGTGCGATTGAAGCAACCACTCAAACTCCTGCAGACACGACAAAAGAACTGTTTTCTGTACTTACAGAGCAAGCTCTTTCTGGCACCGTGACGTGGGATAAGAACGTTACAAAAACAATTGAAAACGCAATCTCAGAGATAGACAAGAAGCTATCTCAACAGTTATCTGAAGTCATGCAACAAAAAGACTTACAGAAGCTTGAAGGCTCTTGGCGTGGTCTACAAAAACTCGTTAAAGAGAGCGAACTTGGTCGTGATCTAAAGATCAAAATGGTCGATTACACTCAAGAAGAGCTGCTTGATCAATTTGAAGATGCACCAGCGATTGACCGTAGCCCGTTATTCAATGCGGTTTACCAAGGTGAGTTTGGTACCGCAGGTGGTGAACCTTACGGCACATTCATCGGTGATTACGAGTTTAGCGCGAAAGATGAAGATGTTGCCCTACTTCGCTACATGGGTGAAGTTGCTGCAGCGTGTCACGCACCATTCGTGGCCGCTGCCAATGCTGAGATGTTCGAGTTTAATGACTTCCAAACATTCTCTGAAGGCAAGCCTGTTGCTGCAGGTTTCGACTCTCCTGCTTATGCTGCATGGAATTCATTCCGTGAGAGTGATGACGCTCGCTACGTAACTCTAACACTGCCACGAACTCTTGCTCGCTTACCTTATGGTGACAAAGGTTTGAGTACTGATGTCTTCGCTTATGAAGAGCTTGGTACTGATATGGATGGCAATCCTAAACCAACCAGCAATGATCAGTTAGTTTGGTCTAATGCAGCGTATGATCTGGGTCTTAAAATGACTCAAGCTTACACGGCTTCAGGTTGGTGTACTTCTATTCGCGGTCTGGATAACGGTGGTAAGGTCGAGAACCTTCCAAACCTAACGTACAAGTCTGAAGCGGGCGACCTACTTCAGCAGTGTCCAACAGAAGTTAACCTAACGGATGAGCGTGAAAAAGAGCTTTCTGACCTTGGTTTCCTTCCTTTGGTTCACTACAAAAGCTCTAACTACGCTGTGTTCATTGGTGGTCAAACAACTCAGAAGCCTAAAACCTTCACTGACCCAGATGCAACAGCAAACGCGGCAATTTCAGCTCGTCTGCCTTACATCATGGCAAGTAGCCGTATCGCCCACTACCTGAAAGTAATGGGTCGCGACAAGTTAGGCTCGAATCTTGAAGCTCCGGATATCAAACGAGAGCTACAACTATGGATCGACCAATACACCAACGCGGGTGCCATTGGTAATGAGCAACGTGCAAAAACCCCTCTTTGTGAATCTCGCATTGAAGTGGTCGAGCAACCGGGTAAGCCAGGCGCATACTCAGCTGTCGCTCATCTAAGACCTTGGTTACAACTTGAAGAACTGACGACCTCAGTTCGAATGGTTGCTAAGATTCCAGGCTAATATGGATTTGGCCGGAGTAATCCGGCCAAAAGTTTTGTATGAAGTTAAATACAGAATGGCAAAACAGATTCAATCAATTAGATGACACAGATAATACCTTTATGAAAGAGGCTTTATCTCTGTTATCTGAGCTAGACAAACACTCCTTAAGCTCTAAATCCTCACTAATTTCATTGATATCAACACTTATATCAACAATCGATTCCAAACTCAGTTTACAGCTTGATGAAGTCCTCCATGAACCAGAGTTTCAAAAACTGGAACGTAACTGGTTAAGCCTTCAGCAGCTTGTTTCCCTGCCCGTCAGTTACCAAAGAGCGCATGTAAAACTGCTCGATATGAACTGGGCGGAGATATCTAGCGACGTCAATCAAGCCTATTCAACCAAATCCAGTGACTTGTATAACAAGATCGGCAATAACGAACTGAATACCTTAGGTGGCCACCCTTTTGGTTGCGTCACCTTTAGTCACCCTATTTCTATGGACATCGATTTTGACGCCGATTACGACGATCTGTTTACCGTAGAACTGTTAGGTAAATTAGGCGAAGCAACACTCTGCCCTATGCTGTTTTCTCCCGTATCAACCTTCTTTGGTGAAAGCGGCGCCGATTGGTTATCTGATATCGAACGTATCAATAAGATCCTTTCCGGCCCCGACTTTAAAGCGTGGCAGGATTTACGCAGTAAGCCGAGCTCTCGCTTTATTGGCATGGCGCTACCACAAATCCGCCTGAGAGACGCATACAAGAATCGACGCGCTGGCTTCATTTACAACGAGCAAGGTCAAGGAGCTTGGGGACTAGCCAATATGGTACTGGCTACCACTATCATGCGAGAGTTTCACCGCGTGAACTGGTTTGGCTTCCTAAAATCCCGTTGGAACGACAAGCTGCAAGGTGCCGTCGTTAACCTACCAACCAATCACTATTTCGACAGTCACCTGCAAAAACCAGTGACGGATATCAGCTTGTTCGGCCAACTGTCGAACTTCTACGCTCAAAGCGGCTTTATCCCATTAGCGAAAAGCCCTTTGACCGACAAGTTTTACTTCAATGGTAACAACTCAATTTGGCAGTGCGGACAAAACGACAATGACAAAGTGCTCACGCAGATTCAAACCACACTGATGTCTTGCCGAATTGCTCATTACCTAAAGGTTCAAGTAAGAGAGATGATCGGCAGCTTCAACAACGCGACCGAGTGTGAGCTGTTTTTGACCCATTGGATTGAAAAGTTCTCGAGTAACGTTTCATTTGCAAATGAGGAAACATTATCCAAATACCCACTCAGCTTCGCCAAAGTGAGTGTGACGGAATCGAGTTCTCAAGCTGGCAGCTTCGCTTGTACTTTGCGCATTGTTCCTCAATACCAATTTGACTACTTCAGTGGTGAAGTTGTGCTGACCACCGACCTAAATGAGGTGGCCTGATGAGCTTTTGGAAGACCTTTATCAGTGATTCAAAGCCCTATCAGGATGCTGAGATTGAAGACATTAAGTTCCATCTCACCAAGCTCCTTGAAGCAGAGGCATCATTGACAGATATCGATAACCGACTGATAGAAGTCAACCGCTCGAACTTAAAGTTTGGTATCGAAGATATTCAATTGCTGAGTGCCACTCTAGAAAAAACACAACTGACTCTACGTATTGAGACGTGGATAAAAAGCTTTGAGCCACGACTCCATAACATCTCGGTAGAGCTTGGAGAGCGCAAAGAGGGTGACAACTCACTATCGTTCAACATCATCGCCAAGGTTAAGACAAGTCATGGCGAACAAGACCTTATCTTTGACTCCAAAATCGCATTAAGTGACCTAACAACCTCATTAGAAGAAGATAACTATGACTGAACCTATTATGCGTTACTTCGAGCAAGAGCTGGCTTTTGTGCGCCGTTCATTAGGTCAGTTCGGTCAGGAGTACCCGACGCACGCTGAGAAGCTCAATATTCATCAGGGGAAGATTGAAGACCCTAGCATGGCTCGTCTATTAGATGGCGTCGCACTATTGAATGCTAAGGTAGAAAAGAAACTATCAGAGCAGTTACCTGAAGTCATCGAAGGTATACTAGGAGTGCTCTATCCTTCTTATATACAAACCGTTCCTAGCGTTGCTTATCTTGAGTTACTCGCAGAAGAAGGCCCGATTGAATCGAGTACTTTGCCAAAGGGTTCGCTTTTCTCAAGTACAAACACCAAAAACGAATGTCTATTTAGAACGGTTGATGAACTCAAAATAGCGCCGTTTAGCTTAGGTAACATCAAAGCGCTAAGCGCCCCGTTTAGCTTCAATAGACCCAAATCGGCGAATCAAAGCTCAGCGGTCGTTCAGATCTCACTGAACACCGGCGACCCCGAAGTGCATTTCAGCCACTTAGAACTGAATGACCTCGACTTTTTCGTCAAAGGGTTTGAAAACAATGCGGACTCTCTAGTCGAACTTCTTCTCAATAACACCTTAGCGATTTCTATCTCAGACAACGAATGCGCTCGACATGTCACCATTGACAGCCACCAGCTTAAAAATCGAATCAGCGATCTCGAGTTTAAGTTTTTACCTGAGCATGGTAATCAATTCACGGGCTACCAACTGATTAACGAGTTTTTCTTTTTCAAAGAGAAGCGACAGTTCTTTAGGCTTAAGAACTTTGCAGATTACGCAGGCCAATTTGATGAATCGGAGATCATCATTAACTTGTTCATGTCGTCATTGCCATCCGAATTTATCCGCCTATTCAATAAAGATGTTTTCAAGTTAAACGTAATGCCAGCGATTAACTTGTTTGAGCAGACAGGCGAACCTATTGCGTACGATCACAGAACCCTTTCAGTTCCTGTGAATGCCGACGCGCATAGTGACAATAATATTGAAATCATCGAAATTCAGAAGGTGTACGAAATCACACCTAACGGTGAAATACCGTTAGTTCCTCTTTTTAAAGAGAAATACACCCACAATCAGCAATATGACTACTGGCAAAGTAAACACAATCACTTTGGTGAAATGAGCATCGCAATCTCGCTATCTGAAGCGCCAGAGGCTGAATTTAGTAAGCTACTTGGTACTCACTTGTTGTGTACAAATGGCAAGCAAGCGTGTGGCGTAAGCGGTACTTTGGAATGCCTGGAGAGTATTGATTTGCCCGGCGATTTTTCGCCTATTTATCCTCCTTCGGCACCCATTACAAAGGAAGTCGACCAAAATATCCATTGGGAATTCATTAGCTTACTGAACACCAACTTTTCATCACTGGTACAGTCTAGTAATCCGGTTGCTGACCTCAAGCATATGTTGAGTTTGTGCAGTCGAGAACAAGTATCGAGCGCTGAAATTCAAATGATTCACTCGATCACGTTTAACTCTCAAGTGTCTGCGATTCGCGTTCTAGGCAAAAATGTATTCTCTCCAGGAACCGAGATTGAACTCACACTCGATGCAACCTCGCCCTACTTGGCGTTTGCCGACGTGTTAAATCGCTTCTTCCAACAGTTTTGTAGTTTTGATCGATATATACAACTCAAGATCCGAATCTACGGACGAGATGGTGTCGTTAAAAAGTACCCTAAGATTCACGGTAGTCAATTGTGCTTATAACTCAGCGAATATCGGCAATGATGCGAACTGAAAATAACCAGAGCTTAGGCTGCAAGGGGGATATATGAAGCATTTCATCGAAGACCTAGCAGCTCAGCCTGAAAAGTACGATTTCTCTCAGGCAATGAGGCTATTGGAGCAGCTTCAGTCCCAAAGTAGCTCGCCGATACAGATCCAATTGAAATCGGAGGCGATGCCGACTGGCAACCCTCAAGAGATCCAATACTTCTCGTTAAAGGGAAACAAAGCCAAACTCAGATTAGCAAAACAAGCGCTCTCGGGCGTTAAAGGCGTGATACCTAATTACATATACGAAGAGTTGTTAGCCGCGATCCACAATGAAGATCATTCGCTGCAAGATTTTCTGGACGTATTTAATCAACGACACTTTGAAATCACCTATCGAACCAATGCTCGACGTTGGCTGCTCGTTGAAAGTGAGCAAAACCCAAAGAAAACAGCATTATTGAATCACTTTGCTGCGCTTGGAAAAGAGCACAAAGAGTATCTCCAGTATTCATTACTGCTAAGCCAACAAAGCCGAAACCTGACGACTCTAAAAAAGATTTTAAATGATTTTTTTCCCTACTCCATCGACGTGGAGTGCAAGGCATTTGAACAACGTCTATTACCGACCGACTCGTTAACTCGCATCGGTGTTAATCGAGATTTTAACAGTCGCTTGGGACAAGGTTTTTTGGTCGGCAAAACTTGCCTAGCTCATTTTAACAACTTGAGTATTTTTGTTACCCCAAAAAACAGAAATGAGTTCCTCGAGATTCAACAAGATGACCAATTTGCAAAAGCTGTGTTGTCTTTGACTCAGCACTATTTAAAAGACAGTACGCCTGTTGCCATTTATCTGAACGTCAAACGTTCATATTTAACCAAACCCCGTTTATCAAGCAAGGTTTCTATAGCCGCTCGTTTAGGTGAAATTGACTACCTTGCACCTGAGCGTAACCCCAATGAAACCGTAAAGATTTTGCTTTTGTAGTTCATAAATACGGAATGTGTAGATTATAGAGATACAAGGAATTGACTATGACACAAGTAACTCTCACTAACTTAGTAGGAAAGCTATCTCCCGAACTGAAGCAAGCGTTGGAAGCGTCTGCGGGCGCGGCGATGAACCAAGGTGTTGGAGCGATAGAAACAGAACACTGGATCCTTCAGCTTATTTCCCAAAAAGATCCAAAGCTAATGGCGTTGTGCGAATCTCAAAAGCTGTCATTAGACGCCTTAGTGAATGAGCTTTCCAAAAAAATAGCTATGCTTCCAAAAGGCAGCGAAGGTCAGCCGACACTAAGCCATGGCTTAACTGAATTAATCAAAGATGCTTGGATGATTGCCTCGGTAAACTATGGTCATGGCGAAATTGTCAGCTTGCATCTTATTCAAGCTTTGATGCAACAGAACGTGTTAGGTGTAAGCACCCTACAACTAGAAACGCTAAGCAGTGTTTCGCTCGAATCTCTGCAAGGTCTGATCAAGAAAACCCCTATTGCCCGCAATTCTGCAGCGCCTTTAGCCGGTGGTTCTGTCGATACTACCCCAGCAGGTAACGACGCACTGAGCAAGTACACGGTTAATCTGACTCAACAAGCGATTGACGGCAACATAGATCCTATTTCTGGCCGTAATGCCGAAGTAAGAAAAGCGATTGATATCTTATGTCGTAAACGCCAAAACAACCCAATTATGGTCGGTGAACCCGGCGTAGGTAAAACCGCTGTTGTTGAAGGCTTAGCGTTAAGAATCGCAGCCGACGAAGTCCCTAATGCTCTGCAAGGCGTGCAAATCCACTCTTTAGACCTTGGCTTACTGCAAGCAGGCGCGAGCGTTAAAGGTGAGTTTGAAAACCGCTTAAAAGACGTGATCAACGAAGTGAAAACGTCAGAAGTACCCATCATTGTTTTCATCGATGAAGCTCATACCCTCATTGGCGCAGGTGGCGCTGCTGGACAAAATGACGCAGCCAACCTTCTCAAACCAGCGCTAGCTCGTGGTGAATTCAAAACCATCGCAGCGACAACTTGGGCTGAATACAAAAAGTATTTCGAAAAAGATCCGGCTCTAACACGTCGATTCCAAGTCGTGACCATTGAAGAGCCAAATGCAGAAGATGCGATGCAAATGCTGCGTGGCGTAGCCGCTTCATTGCAAGCTCACCATGGCGCTTTTATTGCTGAATCCGCGATTGAAGCGGCGGTCCACTTATCGATCCGTTACCTTCCAAGTCGCCAACTGCCAGACAAAGCCATTAGTCTTCTTGATACTGCCAGTGCACGAATCGCACTGACACAAGGCGCGAAGCCAGAAGTATTGGAAACGTTAGAGCAAACCATTCGTTACCAAGAAAACGAGAAGTCGGCGTTAGAAAAAGAAGATGCACTGTTCTCAAATAGCGCTGAATTGATCAAAGAGCTCACACAATCGATTGAAGAAAACCAACAAACATTGGCAGCGTATTACACGCGCTGGGAGAAAGAGATTGAGTTAGTTGACCAAATAAAAACGGTTCAACAGGAGATCACCGAAGAACAAGAGCAAGATGCTGTCGACGCTAACAAGCAAAAACAGCTCGACACCCTGCGAACTGAATTGGCCGAGTTGCAAGGCGAAGAACCTCTTGTTTACGCCATGGTAGACGACAACACCATTGCGCAAGTGGTTGCGAATTGGACAGGTATTCCTGTTGGTAACATGATGAGTGATGAAATCGCCAAGCTGCTGACTTTAGAAGACGAGCTTAATACTCGAGTTATTGGTCAGGATGTCGCGAAAAACGAGCTTGCAAAAGCGATTCGTATATCACGCGCTGGGTTAACCGATAATCGTAAACCGATTGGTGTGTTCCTGATGTGTGGTCCTAGTGGTGTGGGTAAAACTGAAACCGCCATGGCACTTGCGGAGCAACTGTACGGAGGTAGCAACGACCTTACCGTGATTAACATGACCGAGTTTAAAGAAGAACATAAGATCTCTATGTTACTCGGCTCGCCTGCTGGTTATGTCGGCTTTGGTGAAGGTGGTGTGTTAACGGAAGCTATTCGACGTAACCCATACTCAGTACTGCTATTAGACGAGATGGAAAAAGCGCACCCTGGCGTGCATGACTTGTTCTATCAAATCTTCGATAAAGGCCATATCAAAGACAGTGAAGGCCGAACCGTTGACTTCAAAAACACCATCATCATTATGACGTCGAACGCAGCTGACCAAGCTATCTGTGATGTGTGCGCGAAGACAACTGATCGTATCGACAACGACGAGCTGCTTGAATCGATTCGTCCGGACTTGCAACAGTACTTCAAACCCGCTTTCTTAGGACGAACCACCATTGTCCCATACTACCCACTTAACGATGAAGAGTTAGCGAAAATCACTGAGATCTCGCTAAATCGAATCAAGAAGAAACTCGCAGAACAATATCAAGCTTCCTTTACTTGGGACGCAGACTTCATTCAATTCGTGGTTGACCGTAATACCGATCCAACGACAGGTGGCCGTGCAGTCGAGCAAATCATTAACCGCTCATTGATGCCGAGGTTAGCTGAAGAGTGTATTGGAAGGCTAAGCCGAAGCGAACCTATTACTCAAGTCACCGTTAGCGCAACCAACAATAGTGCCGACTTCGATTTATCGATTAAGTAGGTTTTAACTATGAACAGCAAAGCCAGCCAAACATTGACTAAACCTTCATTACTTAACCTTTCACTTAGGGTTAAGTTGATGCTTGCTATCATGGCGGTTTTGCTGTTTTCCATCACCTTAAATGCAACGCTGAACTATTTTAATTTCGAGAAAAGGCTCACTGAAACCTCCGATTCTATCTATGAAATTGTACTAGAAGAAACACATAACGATATCAACCAAGCGATCAGTTTAGGCTTGCCGCTTTCTGCAATATCAAACATACAAGGCATGCTGGATCGTCGATTAAAAATCGTTGACGGTATTACCGCCTTGGTTGTCGTCTCAAGCTCTGGCGAACGACTGTTTGGTACCGGAGAACAAAACAGCGAGAATAACCGTCAGCTATCGCTCGATATCACCAACTCTTTTGGATTAGTTGAGGGGCAAGTAAAGCTCTACTACTCCACAACTCTGTTAGAGCAACAAAAAACCTTCTTACTCAAGCTCCAGTTCCTCTATTCGGCAATTTGGATTCTACTCTCTTGCCTGTTTGCCTTTGTCGCTTTGAAGTACCTATTGAAAGGTATTGTCGGCCGAGTAAAAGGCGCAACTGCAATATTTGAGTCCGCGACCGATTCGGATGATTTACTGCCAACGATTACCCAAGCTCACAAGGCGCTGCAATCCCCAAACTCATTGTCTAAATTTGAGAAGTTGAAAAACAAGCACTTCCCAGTGTTTATCATCTCTCTTGCTATCCTGTTGACGATCATTTCTAACCTAGGGGTTTCGTATCAATCTCTAGACAAGTTTTCACAGATTTACGAGGTTAAGCTCGAACAGAAGTCCAACCTGATTGGCGACTCTTTAAATCAAATGATTAAAGAGCTACTCGATAAAGGCGTTCCTGCCGATAGGCTTCATGGCCTCGAAGACGAATTTGCGTTCTTCGTTGATCATCATAGCGAGATTCTATCGATTAACTTTGAAGGACAATCGGGCACTTCTTACCGTTATCCTGAAGAACCGGTTGACCACCCTTCTATCCGCGAATCGACATTCTCACTCAACAACAGCCACACGATTCAGCTGAACGTCACCACCGACAACAACTTGATCATTAACCTGCTTAAAGAAAGCGTCATGGACATGATTACCGTGTTGGTTGCCTCTTGCCTTGTGGTTGCAGAAATCATTCTGTTCATGTGTAACTTCATGATTATTTCGCCTTGGAATCAGGTAAAAAAAGTGTTCATGTTGGTCAACCGCGACATCGTGAATCACTTAGCCAAGATCTCTACGCGCGACGAAATTGGCAAACTGCTCAACCTGACTAATCAAGCCATTACCAAGCTAAACCCTAATCAGCCATCTCAAAATATCGACAAACAAGACTTTAGATTCATTCGCTTGCCCCTATTTTTATTAGTGTTCTCAGAAGCATCTTCACTCGCCTTCTTCCCTAGGTTTGTCTCTTCACTGGAAAACACAACCGGTTGGATCCCTGAAAACCTAGTTACGAGCTTACCCATTTCTCTGTTCATGTTGTGCTGGGCTATCTCACTGCCATTTGCAGGTTACTGGTCAGATAAAGTAGGCAGAAGACATTCATTGATGACAGGTGGGCTCATCACTTGTATTGGCTTGGTTGCTACTGCTTTCATTCAATCTCTCGAACTCTTGTTGGTAGCTAGAGCTTTTACCGCTGTAGGCTACGGTATCGTATTTATTTCAGCACAAGGTTATGTATCAGATACCACTAACGACACTAACCGTACCAAAGGAATGGCGACTTTCTTATCATCATTCTTCTCTGGCTCTTTATGTGGCGCCGCTATTGGCGGAATCCTCGCCGAGAAACTTGGATACTCAGAAACATTTATGCTCGCAGGACTTTTAGCAACATTGAGTGTCTTGCTAGTCTATGTGTTCTTTGAAAAGTCGACTACCAGCAACGCGAGTAAACCCGTTCAGCTGAAAGACTTTAAGCTTCTGTTGAGTAATAAGTATTTTGCATTAATTACGATATTCAGTGCGATACCGGCGAAGATCGTACTGACGGGTTTCCTCTACTACATCTGCCCCGTCTATCTGCAATTCCTAGGCGAAAGCAGCTCTGTTTCTGGACGGGTGATTATGGCGTATGGCCTCGCGATCATATTAATTTCACCATTAAGCGCGATTTTAGTTGATAAGCTTAAAAACAAAATGGCCTTCATTTTTATTGGTGGTTTGCTTTCATCCCTTGCCTTGCTCAATTTCTACTTCTTCCAAGGCACATTAGGGCTGCTACTTATCGTGATCATTATTGGTATTGCACACGGCATCTGTGTTTCTCCACAAATACCTTTGGTCATCGACCTCCTGTCTGGTCAGGGTATCGAGAAGGGAAAAATCATCGGTATATTTAGACTTACTGAGCGTATCGGTAATATCGCGGGGCCAATGCTGGCTGGGGTTTGTTTGAGTATCTTCGGTTACGACCAAACCATTCTTATATTTGGCGCGTCACTCCTCGCGAGCTCCTTTAGTTTAATTGTGTTTTTCTCGATATTCCTGAAATCTGATAAACAGAAGCTAGGGGTTCAATCATGAGATTTATAGTGTTCGTTCTCAGCTTTATTTTAATGTCCCCATCTTCATTTGCTAAAAGTGATGAAAAACACGTCATTCTTTTATTATGGCGAGGAGTAACGGATGCTGAACAAGGCTTCATGGATTATTTATCCCAACATATTGATGTGAGATTTACCGTTCTTGATGCAAACCGAGATAAAGCTCAGCTCAAACAACATATTCGAGATCTAGAATATAAAGAAGCCGACCTCATTTATTCATTTGGTACCACTATAACATTGAATTTATTAGGAACTTATACAGAACCTAGCGAGTTTAGAATAAACAACACGACGCCGGTTGTATTCAGTATCGTGACCGACCCTGTGGGTTCTAAGTTAATCACTGATCTATCTTCAACAGACAGAAATTTCACTGGTGTATCGCACATCGTACCCCATGAAATACAGTTTAAAGCGATAGAGAAGCTCAATAACATTTCAAGCCTTGGGGTTATATATAACGCTGACGAAAATAATTCGATTATCACCGCAAATAAAATGATGGAGTTATCGGAAATTTATAACAAGCGTGTTATGTTGTACCCATTAAACATTGATAAAACCAAGTCAAACAGCAACTTAATTAACATCACGATAAACAATATGAAACGTGATGGTATCGATATGGCTTATTTACCCCCGGATTCATACATTATCACCCAAGGCGGGGATGTCGTATCGGGGTTACATTCCGCAGGTATACCTACTTTTTCCGCGACCGAGAGTCCGATAAGAAAACATAAGGCCCTGTTTGGCATTGTCAGCCGTTACTACAATGTTGGTCAATTCGCTGGATACAAAGCGAAGAACATCTTGAAAGGAACTCAAAAAGCTTCAGACATCCCAATAGAATCACTAAGCCAATATTCCTATATTGTTAATATCGAGGCTGCACACAAGCTCGACTATTATCCGCCAGTGTCTATTTTGAAGATTTCTGAAGTGATAGGACACTCTAATGACGTTAACTAGAGCCTCTACCATCAGACTATCGTTAGTCACCCTACTCATCTCGACGTTTTGGTCGATGAGTGTCTTTGCTCAAGTAAAAATTGGGCCATCTCGCCTAATGCTGACCACACAAGATTGGCCGCCTTACCAAAGCTATGAAAACGCGACAATGCAAGGAATTGCTTTGGACAAGGTTAAATGCGCCTTAGGTATGCTGGGACAGCCTTACCAACTCACGATGACAACCTGGTCGGACGCACAACTGCGCGTGCATAGCGGTAGCCAACACGGCTTTTTCGTCGCCACTAAAACTTCTGAGCGTGATGAATACGCCACGCTCTCGGCACCCATCGCAAAACAGACGTTGAATTGGTATTTTGGCCCAGGAGTGGAGCCGAAGGTTGATGAATTGTCAAAGTTAAACCTTAACTTTTCTGCCAAATTTGGCTCAAACAAATGGTTTTGGCTAAAACGTAATGGATTTAACGTCGTTAAGCAGCCACGAGATGCTAAAGTATTACTAAGACTTTTAAAACAAAGGGAAATTGATGTTGTTTTAGAAGATGAGTTGGTCTTTAAAAGAGAGTTGAACAAAGCCTCTTTACCACTCGATTACTTCAATTCGACGAATTTAGATACCAAGGATATGGGGGTCTATTTTTCGAATCGATTCCTTAAAACCTATCCGGGTTTCTTAGACAGTTTTAATTCAGCCATATCCAAGTGCAAGGAGTAGCCATTGTCCATCAGTGTCCACATGATTTCTGTACCTGCTGAAGAGGTTGTTTCCTCTAGAGTGACGTATCTGCCCGAAAGTGGCGGAAGCTTAGGTCGTTCTCCATCATGTGATATTGCGCTCCCCGATCAATCAAAATGGATCTCTAGAACTCACTGTCAGCTCTATCCGACAGATCGTGGTTACGTGATTAAAGACATCAGCAACAACGGCGTATCGCTAAACGACAAGTCTTTGGCAAAAGAAAAAGAGTACGTCATTACCGACGGCGACATCATCAAACTTGGTGGCTATACACTGCTGGTTAGCTTATTGAGTGACCCAAAAGTCAACGCGGCCAATAACACCACACAGGATGAAACTTTTATTGAACCTTTTAACTTAAAGCTTGATGACAGCGATACTGACTTTTTAGATGACTCACCAGAAGTAGTAACCGTTCAGAAGACCTCGAACTTCTCTTCTAAGAATATTCTGAGTGACGACCCCTTCTCATCTGACCCATTTGAAGATTTGGACGATGACAAAGTCATACCGAATATTGAAGTAGACGAAATCTCTCACGCCGATAACAACACGCTCTCTTCTGCAGAGTTAGAATATCTGCCCGTCAATGTAGAGAACAATACGCGTATAGAAGAGTCGATCGACAAGCTCATCACGCTGACCGAAAAGAACCAACAATACTTACAGAATCCTCAGCTTCAACAAAAAGCGCTGTTCGACGCCCTAGAACAAACCGTTGATCAGTTCTTAAATGAGTTCGCACCAAAGCAGCTTGAGAGCCAATTTAGTGAATATGTCAGTAGCGGCATTTTTTCCAACAAAGATAAAAAGTATTGGAGAATTTACCGAAAGCATTTTCAACATCGTCAAGACAACGGGGATTTCAGACGTCAATTCAAAGCGTTGTTTATGGAGAACATGCAGAAGCAAAGTGAGGAAAGAGAATGAAACGCCTCATACTCTTATCGCTTTGTTTACTGATCACAGCATGTTCTTCATCGGACCCAGCTCCTGTTGTCACACAGTATTCGTTGACCGTTAAAGCTGATGCGACCGTCAACCAATACAATGATGATCAAGCGAACCCAGTTGTGGTTAGGCTTTACCAACTCACGGATCAGCAGCTGTTCAAACAACTGCCGTTTATTGATTTGTACAACAATGACCTGCAGTTATTGGCGGCAAACTTAGTTTCAAAACAGGTATTACCGATTGTACTGCCTAACTCAGAGCAAAAGCTGACGTTAGACATCAACAAGAACACGCAATACATTGCAGCTCTGGTCGAATTCGCTGATTACCAGAATGGCACAACCAAGACCGTTTTGATTATGCCTTCAGATCCAGAGCAAACCTTAGAGTTAACGATTACAGGGAAGAAAGCAGAGTTAGCCGTGATACAGCCTGACTCGAGCTGGTGGCAAATCTTTTAATAAAAAAGCCAATATATAAAAATAATAGAAAAGGATTTTACGTGGACGCTTTCAAAAAAGTAGTGTGGCAAGAAGGGATGTTTATTGCCCCTCAGCACTTTCAGCAGCAAGATCGCTATGTGCAAAACTACATTCGTCAGAACATTGAAACACTGGCTGGTTTTGCCCCTTTCTTTGGCATCACCGAGCTAGTGCTTAACCACGATCTCTTAAAGATCGGTAAGCTGTCTATACCGAGCTGTTCAGGTGTTTTCCCCGATGGAACCCAATTCAACCTCAAGCAAGAGATTGTTGTCGATATTCCGCAAGGCACCATTGAAACTATCGTTTATCTTGCTCTGCCAATCTCTTTGCAAGGCAATAATGACTACAGCGAAGATGGCCAAGAACAGAGTCGTTACATCACCCGTTCAATCAATGTATTCGATACTTCTACCTCCGAAAACGCCAGTGTCGAAGTCGACGTAGCTCAGCTGAATATCGGGCTCAAATTCGCGGGAGAAGACACCTCTGGCTTTACCCTCATTCCAGTGGCTAAGATTTTAGAAATCAGCGACTCAGACGAAGTCATGCTTGATAGAGCCTTCATCCCTGCTTGTTTGCATTACGGCGCTTCTACCCTCCTCAGCGAGCGAGTCAAAGAGATCCACGCGCTGGTAAGCAACCGAGCTCAAAACCTTTTAAAACGCATTGAAGCTGGCCAAGGTCAAAAAAGTCCTCAGTCTATGATGCAAGATTTTCTATGGCTGCAAACTCTCAACACATGGCTACCGTGGTTTGAGTTGACCATCAGCAACACCAAGTACCCGACCCACGAACTGTATTCGAAGCTAAAACAGTTTGAAGCTCAAGTCATGGCGTTAACACCAGCGATTCCAGGTGAGTGTCAGCCTCTAAAATATGACAAGCTCTATGACAACTTTAACCCGCTGTTTTCGAGTCTACGAAACCTACTCACACTGGTTCAACAAGATTCAGTCATCGAGTTCAAATGGGATATCTCTCTGTTTGAGAAACGCCGTCTACTTCGCACGTTAATCAAAGACCCAAGCAGCGTTTATAACCGTCGCTTCGTTCTAAGTGTTAAATCCGATATCAGCAGTACAGAGCTTAATGAGTTGTTCCCTATTTCGGCCAAGTTAAGCAGTAACAATAAGATCGTAGAGCTAGTGAGAAGCTCGCTTTCTGGTATCTCATTAACACCGCTTCCGATTGCACCAAGCGAGCTTAAGCCGATGCAAGGCGTCGCTTATTTCGAAGTGGATACTAAGGACCGAAATTGGTTAGACATGCTAGACACACGTGACGCGATTGCCCTACACGTTGATGCGCGCATTCCTGCTCTCGAAGTCGTTCTATACGCGTTGAGATAATGGCCATGGATTATTTAGACGAAGAAACACTGGTCATCGATAAAGCATCAAAAGGCTCTGCTAACACAGAGTCTGATCAGGCATTATCTAAATTGGTTGCGGTGCACTCCACCAGCACTCAAGAAGAGTTTCTGCGTCATTTTGATAAGGCAGAGAATCAACTGATCAACATCAGCAGTGATTTACTGACTAAAACACTCAAGATATCCACACTGTCTGAACCCGAAGACCTCACGGTCTTTCGTGAACAATTCATTCAAGGCATCAACGACATAAAAGCTCAAGCAACCGAGCTCACTTACCCTATCGCGGTGATCGATAAGCTGTGCTTTTTATACGCTGTAGTCATTGATGAATTCATCATCTACACCGAATGGGGAGAAAAACGCGGTTGGGAAAACAAAACCCTGCTTAGCGAACTGTTTGGCATGCGTAACGGTGGCGAACTGTTCTTCTCTGTTGCAGAAAAAGCCGCAAGACAGCCCCACAAGCTGATAGACCTTTTAGAAATCATCTACCTATTTATCAATATTGGATTCAAAGGCCAATATCGTGAAGGCGGCGCTGAACAGTTAAAAGCGTTTGTTCATCAGTTAGAGCAAACCATCAGCCAATATCGCTCGGCTAGCGGTGTACATTGTCGTACTAAAGTAAAACTCCCAGAAGTAAGGAAACCGACTAGGCGTAAACGTTACTTCATCACTAGCCTGTTTTTCTTCTGTTTAATCGCCACCAGCATTGGCTTAACTGAGTTTTGGTACACCAAGACCCACGAGCAAAGAGCGCGTGATTTCACATTCTTGCCAAGCTTTAGCGAACGTTACGTCTTATCAGGCGAAATCAAAGACATCGTATTCATCAGCGATGATAAAGACTTGGTAAATCCACCTCGTCACGCCAGCAAAGCGGACGCAATAGAAGCATCACAAACCAACGACTTTACGCCAAGTACAGCAAATTGGTTGGTTCAACTCGCTACCTTCTCAAGTAAGAAAAACGCCGAAGCTTTCATCAAGAACCTATCACCTTCAGCTTATGAGCCGATTATCTCTCCTTACAAGAAGTACTACCGAGTAATACTAAGAACAAACACCTCAGAAGAAGCGAGAAGCACAAAGGCGTGGTATGTCGAAAACGACCAAATAAACGCCATTATCGTTCGCACTTCTGCACACGAGTTAAACAAGGAAGAGTCTAACTGATTATGCCGGATGCCAAATCAAACAAGTCAGGCAATGTAAAAAAAACAGTAGGCATTTCTGCCCTAGCCTCTGTCGCCTTTTTTACCGTCGCTTCTAGCGTCATTCTGCTTACACCTCTCAACGCTTATTTGGTGTGGGCTCTGACCACTATCGCCATTATATCCACGCTTATCGGCTTCATTTGTTACTGGGTGCTGATCAAACGCAGCGCAAAATCACAAGAAGAGTCATTAGATAAAGAATTGATTCAGAAGCGACAAAAGCAACTAGCCAGTCATTTCAAGCGAATGATCAGTGGGCAGAAACGTAAAACTCGCTTAACCAGCCGTTACGACCAACCAATCTATCTACTGCTAAGTCAGAACCCGAATAAGGACAAAAGCATCATCACTCAAATGGGTTATGAAGCGTATAAGCTCGATGACTTCGGCAATGACATTGAATTCCCAATCCTGTTTTGGGTCAGTGAGCACTCGATTTTGGTTTCTATCAGTATGGGAGAAGACCAACACCCTGAGTACCTGAAAACACTGTGTCAGTCGTTAACTGCGTGGCGACCAAGACAAGCCGCCAATGGCTTATTGCTTACCACCGATGTTTCCTCGTTATTAGAAAACAATGAGCAAATTACACAGCAAGCTGATGAGCTTAAATCGACCATTAAGACTTTTAATCAAGCATTTGGGGTCAGCTTACCGATTTATAATGTTGTCTCGAATATGGGTAGCATCAGCGACTTTTGTCAGTTCTTCTCAGCATTCGATGAATCAAAAAGAGACGAAGTGTTTGGTGCTACCGCCCCTTACTCTAAACACGGTGGGGTCGATGCAGACTGGTTTAACGATGAGTATGACCACTTAATCAGCGAACTGATTGCGAATATGAGCAATGCGCTTGCCGGACAACTCAATCAAGATTATCGCAACTCGATAGCCAGCGCCCCTTTCCAGTTTGGATTATTAAAGCAGAATCTTTGGTTGTTCCTCAATCGTTTATACCGAGGGGAGCAGCTTAGTGATGCTCTGCAATTCCGCGGTTTTTACTTCACACATGATGGGCAAAGTTCAGCGCAGTCAGATTTATTGGCAAGTGCTGTCTCTTATTCGGTAGGTCACGAGCATTATCAACAAAACGAGCAAATCCCGGTTAACCAAACCTTATTTGCTCAATACCTTATGACCCACGTGATCTTATCGGAACATGAGCTGGTCGGCGTAAACAAACGCAAAGAGAATACTCTGCTCGTTAACCAAGTCGTTTTCACCCTATCTTGGATTGCCTTGCTCGCCGCCGTGTTGCTGGTGATTAAGTTTGATTTTGATTTCCAGAATCAACGAGAAACCAGAGCGGACATCATGCTTGAGCGCTATAAAGAGGCGATATCGGCATCGCCTTATGACATCGAGAATATGGCTGACAATATCCCCAACCTATTCTCACTACAGCGTATCTATAACCTCTACAAGCAGCCAGAGCCTTGGTACAGCCTGCCGTTTATGCCAAATCCGAGCATCAAGGAAGAAGTCGAAGAAGCCTATTTCACCGAGCTACAACAAGTCCTGATTCCTTCAATGGAAAACACGTTAGAGAAAGACCTGTTTGTGTATGTAAACCTTGAGGATCAATCTCAGACGCTATCTCTGTTAAACAACTATCGTCTGTTGTTTAGCAAAGACAGAACCAACGTCCAAGAGCTCAAGAACTACTACATTCGTACGCTCCAAGACCAAGGCGAAGCAGATAGCGTCAACATCGCTCAGCTTGACGTACTGCTCAATGACATCTTTGCTCGTAACCTAACGCCAGTAAAATCGAATCATGACTTAGAAAGCCTAGCGAAGAAAGTCATCACGCAAACAGGCATTGAAACCCTGCTGTACGAACACATTCAGAGTTCTACCGCCTATGCTAAGCGTGTCGATATTCGCGGTGAGCTAGGTGACAATTTCGGCTCAGTGCTTCAGTTTTCACCGAGTTACGCTGGCTACTTGGTTCCGTATATCTTTACCCCGACGGGGTTTAACCAACTCGATTTATCGGTGAATTCCCCTACTCTGAAATCCGCTTTACAGTCTTATGAAGGCGTTGCAGGAGCTTACCCTAGCGCACTGGAGCTGCATCGAATCAGTCGAGAGTTAAAGCAGACTTACCAGAATGATTACATCAACTATTGGCGTGATTTAGTTCGTAATGTCGAAGTCAAAGAAGTGGCTAATCCTACACAACTGAAAAGTGCATTAACGAGCCTGTCGGAAGCAAGCAATAACCCATTAGTCAGCTTGTACTCGACGATCGCTAAATACACCTATGTTGAGCTTGAAATCCCTGTAGAGGATGACAAGAAACAAGATCCGGCGAGTATGCCGATTCAAGACCCTGACAAAAAAGAATCCGCTCGTCAGATATCACTCAGCTTCCAAGCTTACAAAAAACAGGTATCGCCTAACGACCAAGGTAAGAAGCCAATCGACGACCTGCTCACTGCGTTTATCAACGCTAAAAAGTGGGGAGACAAGTTTTACGAAACCAAAGAGCCGCAAAAGGTTGCCTTTGATACGCTGTCCGTCACTTTGCAAGCCGGTAACCCTATTGCGTCCCTATCGAGCCTATCCAACAGCCATTTAGCGGTCGCTGAAGAGCTGGTTAACAAGGTGGTACACCAAAGTAATGAAACGGTGATGTCACTGGCTCACGACTACTTAAACACAGCGTGGTCGAACGAAATTTATCAGCCTTATCAACAGCGCTTGGCCTCTTTTTATCCGTTCAATCGAAAGTCTAAAACGGATGTCAGTGTGGCGGATGTCAAAGCCTTCTTCGTTACGAATGGCATCGTCGATAAGTTCTCTCAAACTCGCCTAAATGGATTCGTTAAAGATAGTGACGAAGCGCCTTATTTACCGGGACTACTGCCGGGTACAGGCTTATCGATTACGCCAGAGGTTTGGACAATGATGGACAAAGCCGGCGATATAAAGAGTGCCCTATTCTTAGCTGACCCATCGAACATCCTGATCAATTTCCAATTAAAAGCAGTCGATATGACGCCAAATATCACGGAGTTTTCGATCATTTCTGATAAGCCAATCTTTACCTATCGTCATGGCCCGACGTTATGGAGCCAGCAATCATGGCAAGGTGATGCGAAGTTTATCGAAAAGCTAGGTATTCAGCTTAAGGCGCAGGATTCTACAATTGGCCAGAACACCGTAAAAGGCACATGGAGTTGGTTCCGCTTATTCGAACCAAACGTTAACTTTACGTCTGCACAAAACACTCAGGTGGAGTTTGTTTACGGTGACAGCAAGGTGAAATTAACAATCAAGACTCAAGGCCAATCGAACCCGTTTGTCCCTGGCTTCTTCTCTGGATTCTCTCTGCCAAGTGGGATCTAATAACGCTTTACCAACTAGCTCGTCTTGCCTATCAAGGCGAGCTCAGCCTTTTGAAGATAATGTCTCTTCAAACAGAGAACACGTGAAAGGAGATGTGGAAGATGAAAAGCTTTTACAAGCGTTTAAAGCTCATGGCTACACTAATCTCACGCGCTTGAGTCTACGAGTTTTCAGAGCCCAACATCCTAGTTGGGGGCTGGTGACCATCAAATATGCTAAAGAGTTGAAGCACCGCCACTTTTTAAAACAAGAAGCGGAGTTTCTTCATTCCGATACAAGCTCCTGTACAAGTTCCGGCACAAACGATATTTGGCCTACATATTGTGATTACTTTTCTCGTCATCAGACTGACTGCCTCGTTCTTTCTCACTTGAGTAGTAACACACTGCAGGAAATTCAAAGCAACTCAAATATCAATGCCGATATGCCCTCTCAATGGCTTAGCACTTTAGAATCGGCCATCAACCGAATCCATGTTCTTGGTTATATTCATGGAGATATTAAGCCATCCAATATCGTGCTCAGCCCACAAGGACAAGCTCAACTTATCGACTTTGGCTCTGTCACCAAAATAGGAACTGAACGCTCTGTACTTCGCTTTGACAGCTACACTCCTCGATATTCAAGGCATCAATCAGTCACAAACAAGCTGGATGATTGGTTCGCACTTGCCGTCATATTGGAAGAACAGTTAGATGAAACGGATCTGCCCAGTCGGTATCAGGTTCTACTGAAACAGCATAGGCAAGCCCGATATTCGGCATCGCGTGTTTTCCCCTTTAACAAGTCCACAATAGATTTGAAAAGCTAATTGAACGACTGAGTAACTCTGAATGATTCAGTGTTAGCAAACGAGAACCTGAACTATTCAACCTTGATCGCACTACGACACAGTCCATTTAGTTATTCTTTGTCAAATAACGGTTAATATATAAAATATCTATCAATAAAAAGGCGTACCATTATTTTGTTAGATTCCAAAACCAACAATTAACCCTCCTGAAATCATGCATTTCCGCCAAATTCCACTACGCTTTATTAATATAAAACATAGCAATCTGATTAAATTTTTTAGGGACGAAAAATGAATCAAATTACGACAGATAAACCGATCATTCTGGTTGTTGATGACATCCCGGACAACATTCATACCCTCTCAGGGATCCTGAACGACGACTTTAAAATTAAGGCTGCAACATCCGGAGAAAAAGCGCTAAAAATTGCTTCTACTCACCCAAAGCCTCATCTCATTCTTCTCGATATCATGATGCCTGTGATGGACGGTTATGAAGTATGCCGCCGACTTAAAAGCAACCCTGTCACTTCTGACATCCCCGTTATCTTTGTGACAGCTAAGACGGATGTAGTAGACGAACAGAAAGGCTTTGAACTCGGCGCTGTTGATTACATAACTAAACCAGTCAGCCCCCCTATCGTGAAAGCTCGTGTTGTCACACATATCTCTCTGTATGACCAAAACTTGGCACTGTCTCGCAAGGTAAGACAGAGAACGGAAGCCCTCGCCATGAGTCGATTGGAGATAATCCGCAAGCTCGGCCGCGCCGCCGAATACAAGGATAATGAAACCGGAATGCACGTTGTAAGAATGAGTTACTACTCAAAGATTCTGGCTCAGCAGTTAGACGTCAGTGAAGAGTGGGTGGAGTTGTTATTCCAAGCAGCTCCGATGCACGATATTGGCAAAATCGGTATTCCTGACTGCATATTAGGTAAGCCTGGCAAGCTTGATGCGGATGAATGGGCAATCATGCAAACACACGTAACGATTGGCGGGGATATTATCGGAGACAACGACTCTAAATTGCTAAAACTCGCCCAAGAGATCGCTCTTTATCACCACGAGAAATGGGATGGCAGCGGCTACCCTCATAAGCTATCAGGCGAAGACATCCCTCTAAGTGCACGTATTGTTGCAATAGCAGATGTATTCGATGCCCTCACCAGCGAACGCCCATACAAGAAAGCTTGGCCGATTGAAAAAGCGATTGAGTTAATACAAGAGCAAGCTGGCCATCACTTTGATCCTAACTTGGTTCCTATTTTCATTAGTAAGCTCGATGAAATGCTCACTATCAAAGACTCTTTTACTGATGAACAAGAACACTAAGTTCGCTGGTACTTTATCAATACAGGCACTTTATGAATACTGTTTCAAGATTTGCTACTGATTCGAAATTAATCTTAACCTCCTTTCTGGTCGCAGCCATCGTGGTGTTTTCTGTCGCGGTAGGTGCTTGGATCAATCTCAACGATCGCTTCATCGGCGTTGAACAATACGCTTCCAGTACTCGCTTATTGACCTCACTCGATAAGCTTCGCGTTTATGAGTTGTCTTTTAGTAACGACTACAGCGAACAAGTCATCTCTAGCTTTGATCAAGAAGCAGAACAAACCGTGGGTCTAGCCAATGATTACGCCGACCAGTATGCAACGTCCCTTCCTATCAATTTACTCACGGAATATTTGGTTCAATTCAAGCAATATGTCGACATTGTTGAGTTGAACCAATCAACTCGAACGCTTATGGACGAGCGCTCCAATGCCGCAACAGACTTATTACGAGAGATGAGGGATCTACACAATCAAGCGATCAATCAAAACAATCAGAAAATTCGCGGTCTACGACTAAACAGCGAAGAACTGACCAACGTCGCACTAAAAACCAGTCAACTTGCTACTCTCGCTGTTAACATACAAAACCTTGAAAAAGAGTATTTACTCGACGGCAACCTAAAGACTCACTCGTTAGTCAAACTTGAGATGCAAAAGGCTTCACGGCTCATCTCAGAGTTGCAAGAGCAGATTTTGGATGACAAAGGACAACAACTTTTAGAGGTTGTAGATAAGGCAAAAAATCGCTATTACACCAACTTAGTTCAACTACAAGGCATACCGGCGTCTTCGAAAAAGTTAAGAGCATCCCTTATCAATCAAGTCACCCTAAGTGGCTCTGAGTTCTCACGCTCAGTTAGCTTGCTCTATCAAACCAAACAGAGCCAAGTCGCGGAACTGAGTCATCTCGTTTCTCAATCTCAAGCAGAACTCTCTTCCCAATTACTCATAGGGCAAGACCTATTGGCGATTCGCACGCTACTAAGTCGTTCAAATCGATTCAACCGAGATTTTCTGCTCGCAAATTCAAAGGAACAGAAGCTCATTGCCGACAAAGTGTCACATGTAATTAATGAGATGCAATCCAAATCTAGCAATGCACAACGACTTATTACTTTATATGCACCAAACGTAAAAATTACTGCCTTTGACGAGCATATCAGCATTTATGAATCGCAATTTATGGAGTTAGTCAGCTCACAGATGCGAGGTCACCAACTACTCACGGCAATGGATGAGAGCTTCTTAGAATTTCGAGATTTCGTCTCTCAACGTCACCTTTCAGAAAGCGTCAATGTAAAAGACTCTTCTAGCGTGACGTTCCATTTAGCCATCGGTGGGATGATTTTCTTTGTAATTATTTTGTTGATGGGCTTGCTCGCTAACAAAGCGCATTCTGCTTTAGAAACTTTCGCACACAGTCTTGCCGCTGCAAGGGATGAAGCCGATGCAGCAAACCAAGCAAAATCTGACTTCCTCGCTAACATGAGCCACGAAATTCGTACCCCAATGAATGCCATCATTGGTATGAGTTATCTGGCATTAAAAACCGATTTAACCAAGGCGCAGCGTAACTACATCCATAAAGTGAAGCTCTCTTCCGATACCCTACTCGGCCTAATCAATGACATTCTCGATTTCTCGAAAATTGAAGCTGGAAAACTCGACATTGAGAAAGTGGACTTCCAACTTGAGAATGTACTCGACAATATTACTAACTTGGTTGGCTTACGAGCCTCAGAACGCGACCTAGAGCTGCTCATTCAAGTCGACAGAGACGTGCCGACTAACCTGATTGGGGACCCGTTAAGAATTGGGCAAATATTGATTAACCTAAGTAACAATGCTGTCAAATTCACAGAGAAAGGCGAAGTGAAGATCGCTATCTCAGTTGCAGAAAGACAAGGCGATGACATCAAGTTGAACTTTGCCGTCTCAGACAGTGGGATTGGTATGACACAAGAGCAAGCCGCCAAGTTATTCAACAAGTTCACTCAGGCTGATAGCTCAACCACACGAAAATACGGTGGTACGGGCTTGGGCCTCGCCATTAGTAAAGAACTAAGCCAACTGATGGGCGGCGATATTCATGTCTCAACGGAGCTTGGTAAAGGCTCAACCTTTTCATTTACGATTGCCACTCGCGTCAGTCATTCTATCCAGCAGCATCGTGTGGTGGTGCCTGCATCGATTAACGACTTGAAAGTATTAGTCGTCGATGACAACTCCAGCGCACGCTTGATCATGGGTGACATTCTAGAGTCGTTGAAGCTAACACCAACACTAAGTTCATCGGTCGATGACGCGCTTGTTGAGTTACATACCGCTGACGCTCAGAACAAGCCATTTGATTTGGTTATCTCCGACTGGAAGATGCCTAAGAGAGATGGCGTAGACTTACTAGCAGAGCTCAACAGTGGGCAGCAGCTAAACACAATACCTAAGATCATGATGTTGACCGCTTACGATCGAGAAGAGCTTGCTGAAGCGATTGAACAAAGAGGCTTTAACGTACCGAGTATTCTAGACAAACCAATCACCTCTTCTCACCTTTATGACTCTATTGTCTCACTCTATGGACTCGACTCAGACCGTGTCTCACGCAGTGAACTTGAGCAACAAACTCAGTTAGCCAACGTCCAGCAACTAGCGGGAGCCAAGCTACTCTTAGTTGAAGACAATGAGATCAACCAAGAACTCGCGACTGAGCTATTAGAAGGACAGCAAATTCAGGTTTCGATAGCCGAAAATGGCAAGCTAGCGATCGAACTTTACCAACAAGCCATTGCAGACGGACAACCGTTCGATGGTATTTTGATGGATTGCCAAATGCCAGTAATGGACGGCTATGAAGCAACAGAGTACATCCGTCAGCAGATCAACGATCAAGATATACCGATCATCGCGATGACAGCCAATGTCATGGAGCGAGACAAAGAAAAGGCGCTCGGTTGTGGTATGAGTGACATTATTGCTAAACCTATCGATGTCGGTTCCATGTTTGCCACTCTTGCGAATTGGGTATCACCTTCCCGTCCTGCTGCGTTTGTTGGTCCAATATCACATCAAGCAGAATCAGTGAACTCTATCTCTGACGAGTCAGAAAACAGCAGTGCCTTTAATACAGCACTCTCCAAAGTTGAAGGTCTAGACATTACGCTTGGTTTAATCAGAGCCAACAATAATCACCAACTGTATAGCAAGCTATTGCATCGATTTGTCGAGGCCTATTCTGACAAGGATAAGCTTGAAAGCGAGCTAGCAAGCGGCAGCGCACCACGTTATCTCCACACACTGAAAGGGGTGGCTGGTAATTTGGGGGCGAAACAACTGCATACGTTGTGTGAAAACCTAGAAGCACAACCAGACGACAACGATTTGAAAGACAATGTGATCGACACATCGCTTAAACTAAGCAAATCACTAAGCCAAGCCTTGTCTCAAATTGAAGTATCGACAGATTCAGTAGCGACCAATTCTACCAAGTCGGAAGAGAGTTCTGAACAGCAGCAACCATCGACTACAGACCAGCAACTCTACCGCCAATTGTTGGAGGCGACGGCTAATGATGACACCGATGCACTCACCATAATTCTTAACATTGAAGATGGCGCTAAGATTGGGTTATCCCCTTCAGAATTCAAACGACTGGAAGTTTCGTTGGAAGAGTTTGATTTTGACAAGGCAACTGAGATCTTAAAAGGATCGACCTTATCTGATTAACCGTCTGACAAGTAAAGGAATTCGTTACAAACATTCCAAATTTTATAGAGAGCCTGTCATGGCTCTCTTTTTTTCACCTTCGCACAACACGTCACCGTGAACTTTATGAACAATATTAATCCAATGTTCTTTATTCTCAATATCGCCGCATTACAGACATTTCATTAACACACCGTTAACTTTAGCTTCATCTGCTAAGCAATATCCTACTCATCTGTTTAGCAGCTGGAAATAAAACATAAGTTTCTCTCCATTGAAGAGATCCCCTACATAAGGAACGTGAACCATGTTCAAGGCACTGAAACCTACTCTTGCGGCTTCTATCATCGCAGCAACCTTTTCTTTCAACACTTTTGCTGCTGACGTAGAAAAAATCCACTTCCTAATCCCTGGCGGCGCTGGTGGCGGTTGGGATATGACAGCTCGTGGTACGGGTGATGTATTAGTGAAATCAGACATCGTAGAAAATGTCTCTTTCCAAAACCTTTCTGGTGGTGGCGGCGGTAAAGCGATTGCTCACCTAATCGAAACGGCTCAACGCCAAGAAGACACGCTAATGGTGAACTCAACGCCTATCGTTGTTCGTTCACTAACGGGGATCTTCCCACAATCTTTCCGTGACCTAACTCCTGTCGCTGCAACCATTGCCGATTACGGTGCAATCGTCGCGTCTGCGGATTCTAAGTACAACACTTGGGAAGACGTCGTTAAAGAGTTCGAAACCAACCCACGTAAAGTAAAAATTGCTGGCGGCTCAGCTCGTGGCAGCATGGACCACCTTGTGGTTGCTGCAGCGTTCAAAGGCGAAGGTTTTGATGCTAAAAAAGTACGTTACATTGCCTACGATGCTGGCGGTAAAGCGATGGCGGCACTGCTTTCTGGCGAAACACAGCTGCTTTCTACTGGCCTTGGTGAAGTGCTAGAGATGTCTAAATCTGGCCAAGTAAAAGTGCTTGCTGTGACGGCGCCAAAGCGTCTTGATGCTGCACCGAATATCCCAACACTGACTGAGTACGGCAACGAAACCGTATTCGCTAACTGGCGTGGTTTCTTTGCGGCACCAGGCACAAGCCAAGCGAAGATCGACGAGTGGAATGTAGCGCTTGGCAAAATGTACAAAACCGATGAGTGGCAAGTGGTTCGTGACCGTAACGGTTGGATCGACAACTACAAAGCTGACAAAGATTTTTACGCCTTCCTAGAAGATCAAGAAAAACAGATGGGCGACCTAATGCGAGAGCTTGGTTTCTTGAAATAACCAACAACCATAGAGGGCCTATGTGCCCTCTTACTCTTTCCTTGTTTCGCCGTGCATGAGTTAACTTCAAACTCCTTTGTTTATTCGTAGACGTATTACTAACGCTTGCCGATTCGTTGTAAACGCAAGTGGCTGATAAACCAGTACCGTAATTCGCTTACCTTTGGTTAGTGATCCCAGACATTTCATTGACTCGCTCATGTACGGCTTTTTTACTTTTTATACCACCCCAAATGGAGTTGGATATGTCGGACTTACCAACCAAATTTCTGAGTAAGGAATCTTTGCTTTCGAAGGATCGCATCGGAGCCATGCTCTTTATGCTTGCGTGTTTATGCTATGGCTACCAAACCACGCTGATTCCTTTGTTCCCCGGTGACGAGTACGAACCCTTCACAGCAAGAACCTTACCTATCCTGCTAACGTTTATCGGCATTGGCCTTTCGTTGATCCTGCTTATAACCGGACAGCCGGATAAAAAAGTCACATGCGACACTACGCCGCTGAACTGGAAACTGCTTATTGGCTTCTTGGTGTTAATGGCTCTGTACGGTGTTGGGCTGACTTATCTTGGCTTTGTGTTAGCAACCAGCTTCTTCTTACTTGCAGGCTTTTACCTACTGGGTGAGCGCCGCAAAGCTGTCTTATTTGGCGCGTCGTTTCCTTTCGTTATCGCGTTCTTTCTTTTATTAACTCAAGGCTTAGATATCTACCTAGAGCCTGGTTTAATCTTCACTCTTTGGTAGGGATAACATTATGTTAGACGGAATTTTACAAGGACTTTCTACCGCCGTGATGCCAATGAACATCATGATGGTAATTGTTGGCTGTTTTGTTGGTACCTTTATTGGAATGCTACCGGGACTCGGTCCAATTTCAGCAATCGCGTTGATGATCCCGATTACATACGGCCTAGACCCTTCTTCTGGCCTAATCTTGATGGCTGGTGTGTACTACGGCGCTGTATTTGGTGGCTCAACGTCATCAATATTAATCAACGCTCCGGGTTGTTCTTCAACAGTAGTAACCGCATTCGATGGCTACCCGATGGCACAAAAAGGCCAAGCTGGTAAAGCACTTGCACTCGCGGCTTACTCTTCTTTCACTGGCGGCACGCTTTCGGCAATCATGCTTTTGATTGCGGCTCCGGCTCTAGCAAGCGTGTCACTGAGCTTCCAGTCTTCAGACTACTTTGCGTTGATGCTATTAGGTTTATCCGCTGTAGCGGCGTTTGCAGGCCCAGGTCAGGTAATTAAAGCGTGGATGATGACTATTCTTGGTTTGATGCTATCAACTGTTGGTATCGACAAAGGGGTTGGCGTTGAACGTTTCACTTTTGGCCTAACGGATCTGATGGATGGCTTTAGCTTCCTATTATTAGCGATGGCAACGTTCGCACTGGGTGAAACCTTGATGGGTATTCTAAAACCTGAGCAAGACACCAGCGCAGAAGAAAGCAAAAAGATGTCAGACATTGGTAGCATGAAGGTCACCAAAGAAGAGTTCAAAGAAGTAGCGCCAGTTTCGATTCGCTCTTCTATTCTCGGTTTCTTTACCGGTGTTCTACCGGGCGCAGGTGCCACTATTGCGGCATTCCTAAGTTACGGTATGGAGCGTAGTCTAGCGCCAAAAGACAAGCAGAAAGAGTTCGGTAAAGGCAGTATCCGTGGTCTTGTTGCTCCTGAATCAGCAAACAACGCAGCTTCAAGCGGCTCATTCGTTCCGCTACTAACGCTGGGTATTCCGGGCTCTGGTACAACCGCGATTATGCTTGGTGCATTAATCGCTTATGGCATCCAGCCGGGTCCCCGCCTGTTCGTTGAACACCCAGATGTATTTTGGTCAGTTATCATCTCTATGTACTTTGGCAACATCGTACTGGTTATCTTGAACCTGCCTTTAATCCCTTATATTTCTAAACTGCTAGCGGTACCTAGAACGGTTCTACTGCCAATGATTATCTTCTTTTCAATCACTGGCGTGTACTTGGTGTCATTCAACACGATGGACGTATTTGTGATGCTACTGGTAGCGATGGCTGCGATAGCATTAAGGCTAGCCAACTTCCCATTGGCACCATTACTGTTAGGCTTCATATTGGGCGGCTTGATGGAAGAGAACTTAAGACGTGCATTGATGATCAGCGATGGTGAGCTGAACTTCTTATGGGAACGCCCTATTACGATGACCTTCACTATTCTGGCGGTACTGGTACTGTCTAGCCCGATTCTAGTGAAACTATTTAAGAGTTTTAGAGCGAAGCCAGTAGAAGTGTAAAGCTCTACCGAATCAACTAAACCTCAACGAAAGGAGCCATTGGCTCCTTTTTTTATTTAGAGCCTCAATTCAAACCAGCGGTTAAAGATGGTAGCAAACTCACAAACCTATCTTTACAACACACATCGCGCTGATATTCATAACAAATTCAAGTAAGGTAACCAGTTAGTTAACGTATTGGATTCTAAAACTATGGATTGGTTGATTCTGTTCTTATCAGGGGTGATTGGCGGTGTGCTTAACTCCATTGCGGGTGGCGGCAGCTTCATCACCTTCCCTGCTCTATTGTTTGCTGGTGTTCCACCAATAGCAGCCAACGCGACCAATACCTTTGCTTCGTGTGCTGGATACATTAGCGGAGCCTACGCTCTGCGCCACGAAATTCAATCTGGTACTAAGCAGCTAAAACTGACCATTGCTTTGTGTGTGATTGGCGGTGGTATCGGGGCTTTCTTGCTGCTTCACACTCCAGAAGCTCTGTTCACTCAATCCGTTCCTTGGCTTTTGCTGTTTGCAGCTTTGCTATTCACGTTTGGCGGCACGCTCAATAAATGGCTTAAACAAGCGACAGTAAAACATAAGCACGCCACCAGCGCAGGCGCATTCTTTTCCGCTTTATTGCTTTTGATTGTCTGTATCTACGGTGGGTATTTTAATGCCGGTTTGGGCATTGTGACACTGAGCTATTTGGCGCTGGCTGGTTACACCAACATCAACGTGATGAATGGCATCAAACTGCTCGTGTCCGCGTGTGCTTCCCTCGCAGCGATCGTGTTTTTTATCGTCAATGGTTCGATTGATTGGCCGTCTGGCATGGCTGTATTATTGGGTACATTGGTTGGTGGTTATTATTCAGCAAAAATCTCTCGCCGCATCCCTCAACACTATGTTCGTACCACAGTGATCATCGCGAGCTTTTTGATCACCGCTTACTTTTTCTATGCTAGCTAGGTTTTATACTAAGTAGGTTCTATACCAACTAGATTCTATGTTAAGTGAGTTCTGTGCCAACTCGGTTTTAAGCTAACCAGACATTCGGTCAATAAGGCTTGTAACTGAAAAGATAAAGCAAAAAGTCTACACCCTTCTCATACCGATTTCGCTATTTTATTGCTTATAAAATAGCCAAGCCAAAATGTGTGAGACGAGTCCTTCAATTAGCAAATTTGATAACAATTTAGACTGTTTTTTAGCCTTTATTTTGCCAAAGGTGGGATAATTCTTCTGTCGAAAGTGAGACTTCATTAGGAGGCGTTATGAACACTAAACTCGGTCATGTCATGTCATCAAGTCGACTCATTTGCTTTGTCGCTTTTCTTGCTGCCACATTCGCGTGGATCCTAAAAATGCCCGCTCTGTTTTCTGTGTCAGCGCTATTCTTACTGGTCAGTGCGATCGTTTATGTCACCGATCTTTGGAAGAATCAAAGAAAGAACCGCGAAGCTTAGCCATTTACGGTTTAAATCGAACGAATTAAAAAAGGAGCTCATAGGCTCCTTTTGTGTTTTTCGCTTGTCTAATTAGGCGTACTAATCGCCGAAGCCTTCTTGTTAACGACGCTTTCTTATTAACGACGGAAGTTACGACCGTTACCGCCGCGGCGCTCTTTAAATGCAGACGCAGCTTTAGCTTGAGAAGCGTGGATAGACTCAACCGTTAGTTCCATTGGCTCACGAGGCTCTAGCCCATGGCGGAATGTACGTGAACGCGGCGGCATCTGGTATTCAATGTCCGATGCTTTAGGCATGCGCTTGAAACGGTAAAGGTAGAAGTTTTCAACCTTTTCACGAGCCCATTCGGTTTTCTTCAGGTATTTAACTGCGCTTGCCACTGTAGGCTTAGTGTTAAAGCAGTTCATACGCATTGCCGCATCTAAAATTTCCCAACCATAGTGATCCACTAATTCAGTGATCATGGTTTCAAGCTTTAAGCCGTGTAGCGGGTTATTTTGTTGCAGTTCGATTCTTTCTTCTTCAGTCATAACATTACCTTTTTCAAGGCAACTAAAGGCCTTGAATTTACTCTAGAACACAGTCATCACTGACCATTTCTAGCTCAATCACTTGGGCATTACATCCATTGCCCTTATTTATGCCTTTATGATGGCATAAAGCATACTCGTTATCCTATTTATCTTTGAAATTAATTTCGAATTGGTCACTTAACACCCTACCTTAGCTCGCTATACAGTCTAAGCACATTCTGCAAACAAACCTTCACCCCAAAGGTTATGAAACTGGTTCAACTTAACAAAACCTACGGTAACCGTATGCAAAAACCATATATTTAGTGATGACATTAAAGTTTTTCAGTACGCAGTATTACATTTTAATAACACAGTGCTATGGTTTTATTGAATATCGAAACGGTAAAAAACCCGATTAAACAATGACATAATTATAATTAAAGGTTGGCTTGCCACATGTTTGACTACTCCCATTTCAGTAGAGCAGCGGCCCAAGACAAAGACATCGTCGCCATAGTCGATGATCTCTTCCAGCTAGCTCGCGAACACTACCCCATATTATCTCGGCTATCCGTGGTGCTATGCAGTGAAAATAAAGCATCGAATTATTTTGTATCAGATTCACTGTGCCAAAACGCCAAGCATCACTACATCGAACAGGAGATCAAACCCAACTCTGCTTTAAGTCGTCTGGCTAAATCATTGGAAACAAGAATTGTTGATGACCTCTCTTTGATGAATCCTACTAAGCAAATCTCTCATCTACTCGAGCTTGGTCACCAAAGTAGCTACACCACTCCAATCCACTACCAAGAGAGTAACCTTGGGTTCGTTTTCATCAACGCATCATGCACTGACTTTTTTGCTAAGCAGACAATACAAAGTGACATCGCGTACCTCACTCAAGCGATTTCGAACCTGTTTGTGCAACTCTTCGAACGTCAGAGACATTTTCAGTCCTCATTAGCGATCGCTCTAAACATGGGGCACGCACGTGATCCTGAAACCAAAGAGCATCTGATTCGCATGGGAAAATACAGCGAGCAGCTGGCACGTACGCTTTCGCATAGTAACAATGAGATTACCCACCAATTCGTTCACCGCATTCGCTTGTATGCGCCGTTTCACGACATAGGTAAGTACCGAATCCCAGACAAAGTGCTCTTCAGTACTGAGCGTTTTTCGGAAGAAGAAAGAAACATCATGAACAATCACACGATATATGGCGAAGAGATGATTGATGACGTGGTTGCCCTTTCCCACCACAGCTCAATGTGCAGCGAAGAAGTTCAGTTCATCAAGAATATTGTACGTCACCATCATGAACGGTTTGATGGCTCGGGATTGCCAGATGCGCTCATTGGAGAAGCGATTCCACTGGAGGCAAGAATTGTAACGCTAGCAGATGTATTCGATGCTTTACTGAGTAAACGAGCTTATAAACACGCATGGTCAGCATCTAAGGTAATGGACTACATTGAAGCGCATACTGGGCTGATGTTTGATCCAGAGTGTGTGTCTGCGCTGAAGCAAAACCTTGATTACTTCATTTCGATACGAGAGCAATACAGTGATGTGCAAAGTCCACAAGCTGCGCTCGCTTAAAGGGTTGTATTAAATTTACTTTACGTGACTCTCTTTCAGAACCTACAAAAAAGGATGCCAATCGGCATCCTTTTGTTTTCTAGTTTACAGCTGATAAGAACAACAAGGTTCTAAACTGATTCTAACTAACGATTATACGTCGTAAGTTGTAGAAGCAGTGTCGCCGCCTGTACCAGTCCAGTTTGTGTGGAAGAATTCACCACGTGGACGGTCAGTACGCTCGTAAGTGTGAGCACCGAAGTAGTCACGTTGAGCTTGAAGCAGGTTCGCTGGTAGACGTGCAGTTGTGTAACCGTCTAGGAAAGATAGCGCAGAAATCGTACATGGCATTGGGATACCAGACTCTAGAGATTTCGCTGCTACTTTACGCCATGCCACTAGGCTGCCTTGTAGGATGTTTTTGAAGTACTCGTCAGAACCTAGGAACGCGATGTCTGGGTTTGCTTCGTACGCATCACGGATGTTGCCTAGGAATGCAGAACGGATGATACAACCACCACGCCACATTAGCGCTACGTTACCGTAGTTTAGGTCCCAGCCGTTTTCGTTCGACGCTTCACGCATTAGCATGAAACCTTGAGCGTAAGAGATGATCTTAGAAGCCAGTAGAGCTTGACGTAGTGCATCAACCCACTCTTGCTTGTCACCTTCAACTGGAGTGATTGTTTTTTCAAACAAAGCTTCAGCTTCAACACGTTGGTCTTTAAGTGCAGACAGGCAACGAGAGAATACAGACTCAGAGATTAGAGTCAGTGGGATACCTAGGTCTAGTGCGTTGATACCCGTCCACTTACCTGTACCTTTTTGGCCTGCAGTGTCTAGGATCTTCTCAACTAGCGCTTCACCGTCTTCATCTTTGTAGCCAAGGATGTCAGCAGTGATTTCAACTAGGTAGCTGTCTAGCTCAGTCTTGTTCCAGTCAGCGAATACTGCTTGCATCTCGTCAGCAGACATACCTAGGCCATCTTTCATGAACTGGTATGCTTCAGTGATAAGCTGCATGTCACCGTATTCGATGCCGTTGTGTACCATCTTAACGAAGTGACCAGCACCGTCGTTACCAACCCAGTCACAACAAGGCTCACCAGCGTCAGTTTTTGCAGAGATACCTTGGAAGATTGGCTTAACCGCTTCCCAAGCTTCAGCCGCGCCGCCTGGCATGATTGAAGGACCGAAACGAGCACCTTCTTCACCACCAGATACACCAGTGCCGATGAAGTGGATGCCTTTCTCACGACAATGCGCTACACGACGGTTAGTGTCTGGGTAGTTAGTGTTACCACCATCAATGATGATGTCGCCTTCGTCTAGAAGTGGGATTAGGTTTTCGATGAACGTGTCTACAACGTCACCAGCACGAACCATAAGCATCACTTTACGTGGCGCTTCTAGTTTCTCAACTAGCTCTTCTAGAGAGTAAGCACCAATAATGTTAGTACCTTTAGCTGGACCTTCTAGGAACTCGTCTACTTTAGCAGCAGTACGGTTGTGAGCCACAACTTTGAAGCCGTGGTCGTTCATGTTTAGGATAAGGTTCTGACCCATTACTGCTAGGCCAATTACACCGATATCACCTTTCATTATTTTATCTCCTTGCGGCTATTCGCACTTATGCGATAGCACTTGCTGCATTTGAATCTAGGAACCACTCTGTTTCGCCAGTTTTAGACTGGATTTTCGCTGCCGGGTAAGGCAACTCTGAAGCAGGAGTTGTATGAATTTCTTTAACGATCTCAACTTTACCTGCACCCAGTACTAGGTAGCTGATTCGTTTTGCTGCTTCTAAAACTTTCGCTGTTTTAGAAACACGGATTTGACCAGACTCAGGGTGAGAAGCTAATACAGATAGGTTCTCATCTTGGTAGTTAGTTGCACCTGGGAATAGTGAAGCTGTGTGGCCGTCTGCGCCAACACCAAGCAGAATCCAATCGAATACAGGCGTGCCGTTTTCTGTTGGGATTACGTCTGCCATCTCTTTTGCGAAACGCTCTGCTTCTGCTTTTGGTTCATCTTCACCACGGATGCGGTGGATGTTTTCAGCAGGAAGGTTTACTTGAGTCAACTCTTTTAGTTTTGAAAATAAGAGCGCGTTTGCTTCACCGAAGTTGCTTTCAGCGTCGTCTGGTGCAACGCAACGTTCGTCGCCCCACCAGAAGTGAAGGTTATTCCATTGAATACCTTCCGCGTAAGGCGCCTGTGCTAAAAGCTTGAAAAGCATTTTTGGCGTGCTGCCACCAGACAGTGAAATGTGAACAGGTGTGCCCTGCTCGCTGTATGCTTTCATTTCATTTGCTAGGTTTTCAACAACCAGTTCAGGCGTTGCAAAGATCTTGTGATTGATCATAGTTCGCAGTAATCCGTGTCTGTTAAGTTTTTGCATGGGAAACGCCATGCGCGGCCATCACGTTGCAGAAGTTCATCTGCTTCCTGTGGGCCCCAAGTACCACAAGCATAGCCAAACAGAGCTTGAGGATCTTGCTTGAAGTCTAAGATTGGTTGAACGTACTTCCAACATGCTTCTACCGCATCGGTACGTGCAAACAGAGTCGCATCACCGTTCAGTGCATCAAGAAGAAGACGCTCATAAGCCGTTAGCATCTGAGTTTCAGGCAAGTCAGAGTAAGAGAAGTTCATTTTCACTTCTTTTGCTTTGAAGCCTGCGCCTGGCTCTTTCAAGCCAAAGCTCATCTGAATACCTTCATCCGGTTGGATACGGATAATCAGCTTATTCTCTGGTGCATCTTGACCAAATACTGGGTGTGGCGTGTTCTTAAAGTGAATCACGATTTCAGTCACACGTGTTGGTAAGCGTTTACCTGTACGTACGTAGAAAGGAACACCATTCCAACGCCAGTTATTGATGTGAGCTTTCAAGCCGATGTAAGTCTCGGTACGAGAATCATCCGCTACACCATGCTCTTCGCGGTAACCTAGTAGGTGCTGACCACGAACGTCTGATGCTGTGTATTGACCTAATACTAAATCTTTACGCAGGTCGTCTTCTTCCAGTGGTTTCAGACACTGAAGCACTTTAACCACTTCATCACGAATAGAATCAGCGTTAATTTGTGCAGGCGGCTCCATACCTACCATCGCTAGCACTTGCAGCAGGTGGTTTTGGAACATGTCGCGAACTGCGCCAGAACCGTCGTAGTATCCGCCACGCTCTTCAACGCCAAGGAACTCAGCACCTGTGATTTCAACATAATCAATGAAGTTACGGTTCCACAGTGGTTCAAACATCGCGTTTGAGAAACGAAGCACTAGAAGGTTTTGAACCGTCTCTTTACCAAGGTAATGGTCGATACGGTAGATCTGGTGTTCTTGGAAGTGATGATGGATCTCTTCATCCAACGCTTGAGCTGATGCTAAGTCGTAACCAAATGGTTTTTCGATGATCAGACGACGCCAGCCGTTCGATTCATCGTTAAGGCCATGCGCAGCAAGGTTTGCTGGAATCACACCGTATAGGCTTGGCGGGGTTGCCAAGTAGAACAGTGTGTTATGGTTTTCGAATTGGTAGTCTTGCTCAAGCTTGTCTAGACGTTGTGCTAAACGAGCATAGTCGTCTACATCTGAAGTATTGATCGCTTGGTAATGCAGATGTTCAATAAATGCATTCAGCGTCTCTGGTTCAGTTTTTTCCATTTCCTGAAGAGACTTCTTCAGCTTCTCACGGTAAGACTCATCGCTGTACTCAGTACGGCTCACTCCAAGAATCGCAAAGGATTCTGGTAGTTGATTGCTAGCATACAGGTGGTATAGAGCAGGAATTAACTTGCGGTAAGTTAGATCTCCCGACGCACCAAAAATAACGATGCTGCTGTTTTCAGGTATTACCATCATCTTTCCTATAAAAACAAGGTTTTTAGTATTCGCCAAAGGTATCAGCGACATACGAAAATAGATAATAGGTCTTAACTATTACATCAATAGTAAGCGCCTATTAAATTTGAGAATGCGTTTGGTAAACGAGGGTGAAAGCTATCACCTCTATTCGGGACAGTATTGTCTATGACTATTTGATTTACATCAACCACTGTGAAAGCAATCGATTAAATATTGACTCATTTCGAACAAATTCTAATCGATAGTTCCATTCATTTGACCCGAGGGAGATGCAAATCGGCATTCTCAAACAGTGTAGTCAAGAAAGAACGGTATCTGGTCGGTGGAGTGAGCAATGAGAAAGGGAGAGAAAGGTAAAACCAGCTTATTCAACTGGCTTTATATTTATTTTGATGGTGTCGTGTTTATCTTTGCGCTTTGTTGTAGCAGCGCTCCGGACGACCCACGGTACCGTAATTTAAGTCCGCAACTAACTCACCAGTGGTAATCAAAAATTCTAAATAGCGTCTGGCGGTGGTTCGGCTAGCACCAATTCGTTCTCCGGCTTCATCGGCGGTAATATTAACGGCATCAGCTTGTTGAAAAATGGCTCTGATCTTATCCAACGTTACGCCATCAATGCCTTTGGGTAAGGTGGATACTTTTCCAGAGTCCGCTTTGGCATTGGCTTGCAGCATCTTATCAACCAAACCTTGATTCAAATCCGACACACTTTCAAACTCTTGCTGTTGAGATTGATACTTTTTCAGTGCCGCTTCCAAGCGAGGGAACATCACTGGTTTCAATAGATAATCGACCACTCCACCACGCATTGCTTGCTGCAGCGTATCCACATCTCGAGCAGCAGTAATCAAGATAACATCGCAGCCTTGATTGCTCCCTCTTACGTGATTAAGAATATCGAGCCCACACCCGTCCGGCAGATACACATCCAATAACACCAAATCCGGTTTTAAGATGTCCAGTTGCATGAGCGCTTCAGACTGTGTGGTGGCAATGCCAACCACGTCAAAGCCACCCATCTGTTCTAAATAACGATGGTGTAGCTCTGCAATCGCAATATCATCTTCAATGACCATGACTCTCGTGATTGCGTTCATTTATGTTCTTCCTTTAACCATGCTTTTTCCGTCACGATGATCTTCGCAAGATCGATTCGTGCTTAATTATTATTGTTCTTCTTTTGGCAAATAAACCGTCATTCGCGTGCCAAAATCGTGGTTGTCGACCATTTCAAGCTGCCCTTGATATCGGTCTGCCAGCTGCTTTATCAGATACAAACCCACACCACGATTTTGCTTCGCTTTGCTCGATACGCCTTTTTCGGTAAGTGCTTTGGTTGCCAACTCTTTCGGCAAACCGCACCCTTTGTCTTCTACTTCTACGATAATTTCATTGCCAAAATCACTGATTGAAACTTCAATAACCCGACGCGCTGGCGCAATTTGACCCTCTTGCTTAATCGCCGTCATGGTGGCGTCAAAGGCGTTATCAATCAGGTTGCCAAGAATTGTGACAACGTCATCCGCGTTCAACCAACTAGGCAGAGCTTCAAGCTTTGAGCCTTCTTCCACTTTAAGCTCTAAACCAATTTCTCGCGCGCGCTCCGTTTTTCCAAGGAGCATACCTGCGATGAGCGGGTCTTTAACGGTTTCACGCAAGAACTCGATCAAGCTTTGATAGTGCGCCGTTTCTTGGCCAATCAACTGCTGGACTGAATCCAACTCACCCATCTGAATCAAGCCACTAATGGTGTTAAGCTTGTTTTGATGCTCGTGGGTTTGTGAACGCAGTAGATCAGCATATTCTTTGGTTTGTGAGAGCTGGTCGGTTAAATCGTTGATTTCATCTCGTAATCGGAAACTCGATACCGCCCCGACCACCTCACCTGCCACTATAATCGGGCTGCGGTTAGCAATGATTCGCTTATTATTTAAATACAACTCAACATCGTGGTCGGTGTCGCCGGTTGACAGCAGTTGCTCTAAATCACTGCCTGGCAATACATCAGAAAGGCGCTGTTGGTTGAGTGCTTTATCCCTGTCTATCGATAAAATATCGCAGGCACTCTTATTAATTGAACGTAAAATGCCGTGCTTATCAATGCTCAGAATACCCTCTTTCACGGTACTCATGGTTACATCTAGCTCAACATACAGTCGGCCTATCTCTTCAGGCTCAAAGCCCAAAATAGCGCGTTGAAAACGGCGAGATACATAACTCGAAATCAAAGCGTTGACCGCAACCACCAGCAACGCCATCACAATCAAAAAGGCTAAGTAAGGTTCGATTCGATCTTGTAAAGAATCCAGTAAGTAACCAACTGACACCACCCCAATAACGGTACCTTGAGTGTCTTTTACCGCGGATTTACCACGAACTGAAAAACCCAGCGATCCCTTGGCGGTCGACACATAAGACTCGCCCAATATCAATGCTTTTTGGTTATCGCCACCACGCATGGGTTTACCGAGCCTGTCATCGTAAGGGTGAATCAGGCGGATACCTTTATCATCTCCAACAACGATAAACGCCGCGCCAATGAGCTGGGTAAGGTTACGAAACTTAACTTGGGTTTCTTCAGACAAAACGTAGGGAACGCCATTAGGGTCCAACGTTCCATTTTCTTTAATAATGCTGGTGACAAGCGGCGATTCAGATAGAAATTCAGCAACACCTAACGCTTTCAAACCCATCTCTTGCTCTTGAGATTGTTTGATGTAGTAAAAACCAGCCGCTGCAAGAATCAAAAGTTCAACGAGGCCAGTGACCGTCATGATAATCAGTAACCTTTTACGGAAACTGATACTGCTCCATTTCATATTCCACCGTCCCTAGTGTTAGACGATCAATGTTAACACCAAGTTAATCGCATGACCTTTCTAGAGGCGTGAATTTGTGACTGCTACTCAACTAAATAATTGAGCAGATTGTTAATTGATAACCCTTTACGTTGTTCATCTCGATTAATCGTTCACTTTTAGAACGGATTAGCTTAAAAACCAAAATAAACGAATAAATATTGAGCTAGATCACTAAGCTTTTAGGTGTTTTTTAGGTTGTTTAAAATAAATACAATTATAATAGTTGCATATGAAGAAGTTTATTGTTGCTAAGCCATAAGTCATGATTTTCAGACCGTGCTTTGAATCGAAATTTCGATTAACAAAATGGCAACAACCCTTCGCTCGCTGGACGTATCTATAACTAAAAGTTGCACGCTCGCCGTTACGAATGATGAACAAACGGATTAAGTATTCTCCCCTATTCATCCATCGCTAATTCACACTCGGCTAGCCAGACAACGAAGAGGTGACTGATAAAAGCATCACCCAATAATAAAACATTGATGAGCAGGAAGTATCGATCAGTGGCAACGTCCAATAGAAACAGGATAACAAACATAACGTATAAACATTGTTGAAAAGGAAACAAGGCAATGAAACGCGATAACTTTGGAATTTGTCTTACTAAGACTATGCTGTTCAAACATTTACAATCGACTTTTACTCACGTAAGAGCCTATGAGAAAGATGGCACCTCCCCTCTCGATCTCAAGGTATTGTTAGCATTCCCGCAAATGTCAGGTAGAGATTTATTACAAACAATGCAAGGTTCAAGACAATTGGTATGGCGCGCCGATCACCATTGTCCTAGCTTTAAATAAGCCACTTCATTTTGTAAAAACACTTCTATACTGAACTTAAAGAGCACGCTTATGCGTGCTTTTTAAGTTTCATTTATCTTTGATATTCACGTCACTCAATCTTATTTACACTTGATTAACGAGTTATGAGAATTTCTATTCATATGAGACAATCTATTCAAGACAAATGACTATCGCCCTGTTAACATTAGAGTTAATACTCTAATTGGTATTTAATGCAGATGACCAAACCAAAATTCCGATACCTTGCGATCGCCAGTATGCTTCTCGGCACTATGGCTTCGCCAGGCTATGCAGCTCCGCTCACTTTTTCTGAAGCGTGGCAAATATTACAAGAAAACAACAACTCGCTTGCGGCTCAACAAGCCAACGTTGAACGTTATCAACACCTTCAGAACTCAACAAGCAGCCTCAATCTTCCTTCTATTACCTTAGGGGCTAACTACACGCACCTTGATAGTGATGTGACGATTAATGGTGAACAGTTTGCCGATAGCTTAAGTGGCGTACCAGCTGGTTTATCTGGTATTGGAGCCGTATTACCTGGGTTAACTTCATCTCTCGGTGGCATCACCTCTACCATTACCGAACAAGACATCTTTAGCTCTTCCATTCGCGCGGTGTGGCCTATCTTCACTGGTGGTCGAATAACCGCTGCGCAAAATGCGGCGGAAGGCAAAAGCGAAGAAGCGCAAAGCCAACTGCTAATGGAAAAACAAGCTCGCTACGAAGACTTAAGTAAGTATTACTTCTCGGTGATCTTAGCGGAAGACGTCGTGAGAACGCGTCAAGCCGTTGAAGCAGGCTTAACTCAGCATCGTGATTTCGCCATCAAGCTTGAACAGCAAGGACAAATCGCCCGAGTAGAACGCCTACAAGCCGATGCTTCTTTAGATAAAGCGATTGTAGAGCGCACGAAAGCTCAGAACGACCTTAAAATTGCGCAATTGGCGCTGACTCAGATCCTTGGTCAAAGTGAAAGTGTAGAACCCTCTGAACAACTGTTTATCAATAAGAACCTGCCTCATATGGACGTGTTCATTGACCAGACACTCATGACCTATCCCGGCCTTAAGATTCTTGATGCAAAAGAGAAACAAGCAAGCAGCTTAATTAAAGCCGAGAAAGGTAAATACTACCCAGAGGTATACCTTTATGGTGATTACAGCCTATATGAAGATGATTCTCTAGCCAGTGAAATGAAACCCGATTGGTTGGTTGGCATTGGTGTGAATGTACCACTGCTTGACACTTCAGGCCGTTCCGACAAAGTCGCCGCCGCTCACAGTGCCGTATCACAGGTGCAATTCCTTAAGTCACAAGCCAAGCAAGACTTAACCGTGTTGGTGCAAAAGACTTACCTTGAAGCAAACCAAGCCATTGAAGAGGTTCAAGGCCTAAACTCGAGCTTGTCTTTGGCTCAGGAAAACCTATTACTTCGTAAAAAAGCCTTCACACAAGGGTTATCTAACTCATTAGAAGTGGTTGATGCCGAGCTTTATCTTGCGAGCATTAAAACCCAGCAATCTGCTGCTCGCTTCAAATACCTAATCTCTCTCAACAAGCTGTTAGCGCTAACCAGCGAAATGAATGCTTACTCAAGTTACTTAACCTCTTCTGTTCCGTCTGATTTCGACTCAAATACAGACACCGATAGCCAGTCAAAAGGATAATTCATGAAACCTATTAAGCCCCTTCTTCTATCTTTAGTTGGTATCGGCGTTATTGGCTGGGTCGGATACAGTTTCTACCAAGCTTATCAACCTCAGCCGGTTAAGCTTCAAGGTCAAATCGATGCGCAGCAATACAGCATTTCATCGAAAGTACCAGGCAGAATTGATGAAATATTCGTGCGTAAAGGCGATTCAGTTGAAAAAGGCGAATTGATTTTTTCTCTTCTTAGCCCTGAGATTGATGCGAAGCTAGAGCAAGCAAAAGCTGGTCAGAAAGCCGCTGGTGCATTAGCACAAGAAGCAGAGAATGGCGCACGTACTCAACAGATCCAAGCCGCGAAAGACCAGTGGTTAAAAGCCAAAGCAGCTGCCGATCTGATGGACAAAACCTACCAACGAGTAAACAACCTTTACAACGATGGTGTGGTTGCCGAACAGAAACGCGATGAAGCCAAAACACAGTGGCAAGCGGCAAAGTACACCGAAAGCGCTGCGTTCCAAATGTATCAATTAGCGCAAGAAGGTGCTCGTGACGAAACCAAAGTGGCCGCTGCTCAAAAAGCGTTAATGGCAGCGGGCGCGGTGGCAGAAGTTGAAGCTTACGCAAAAGACACACAGATCCACAGCTGGTTTAATGGCGAAGTCTCTCAGGTTCTATTGAGCAGTGGTGAACTCGCACCACAAGGCTTCCCTGTTGTGACTGTTATCGACACCAAGGATGCTTGGGCTGTGCTCAATGTCCGTGAAGACATGCTTAAGCATTTCGAGAAAGGCAGCCAGTTTGAGGCGTACCTACCGGCTCTAGATAAATCATTAACTTTCCAAGTGACTCACATCGCAGTAATGGGTGATTTCGCAACTTGGCGCTCAACAGACGCAGCACAAGGCTTCGATTTACGTACTTTTGAAGTAGAAGCGCACCCTGTCGATATGAGCGAAACACTGCGTATGGGCATGAGCCTAGTGGTTGAGCTTTAGGTGACTTATGTCTGCTAACTATCGATCTACAGGTTCGCAATCTACAGGCTCACAATCTAGAGGCTCGCAATCAACTGAGCATCATAGAGCGAAGAATACCTTGTTTAGGCAGTGGGCGATTGTCCGCAAAGACAAATGGTTGTTGTCTTGCCTAACTTGGATCCCTTTGCTGCTTGCTGCCAGTATCTGGCTGATTTTTTCGCAAGGGATCGCTCGTGACTTACCGGTCGCAGTGGTTGACCTTGAGCACAGCCAAATCTCGCAACAGTTCACACGTCTTGTCGATGCGTCACCAACGCTGCAAGTCACTCAGAAATACAGCTCTGCGAGTGATGCGGCGAAAGCGATGATCGAACGCGATATCTATGGTTATGTTGTGATACCAAGGCACTTCGACCGAGACCTTCTGCTCGGCTTGAATCCGCAAGTGTCTGTATTCTATAACAGCCAATTTATCTTAATCGGTAAGCTGGTGAACTCTGCTTTGCTGCAGGCTCAAGGGACTTTTAACGCGCAACTTGAAGTCGTGAAACAGCTGTCACACGGTGATACCACGGTGCAATCCGCATTAGGCCAAGCAGTAACAGTGCAAAGCCAGATCACACCACTGTTCAACAAGAACACCAGTTATGCTCAGTTCTTGGTGTCTGCGGTTATTCCTGCACTGTGGCAAATCATGATTGTGGTGGGCACGATATTGGTTTTGACGGCAAACGTGAGAGCTCGCGGCCTTCATGCTTGGTTATCCAACGCCCCTATGAAGTCACTCGCATCAACATTAACGCCCTACCTTGTCTTGTTTTTGATGTTTGGTATTGCGTTTAGCTTTTGGTTCTATGTGCTCTTAGACTGGCCATTTAACGGCAGCTTTGTGGCATTGACCATTGCCCAACTGCTAACCGTCATCAGTTGTATCATCATGGGTTGTTTGTTTTTCTTCTTAACACTTGATCCGGCAAGGGCGATGAGTTTCGCTGGCGCATTTACGGCACCAAGTTTTGCGTTCATGGGTATTACCTTTCCAGTAACAGACATGAACACGGCAGCTCAAATTTGGAGAAGCTTATTGCCCGTGAGTCATTACATCGAAGTACAAACGGCGCAGTCTAGTTATGGTGTGAACGCAGCACAGTCGCTGATCAGCCTCTCTTCTATGTTGTGGTATGCGGTTCCTGCATTGGTGGTTATGTTGTTAATTAAGAAACATCTAGCGCAAGCATCACTCTCAGCTAAAGCACAAGATGCACAAGATGCACAAGAAGCACAACAAGGAGTAAAACGATGAGCTTTACTCAACTGCTCAAGCAAGAACTCTTAGCGGTATTGCGCAACCCTGTCGTGCTTCTTACAGTATTTGGTGGTGTGGTCTTCTATTCATTCTTGTATCCATTGCCTTACGCGAACCAAGTTCCTCAACAACTGAAAGCTTCGGTTGTGAACTTGGATAAGAGTCAAAGCAGCTACCAATTAGAGCGAATGGTGGATGCCACCTCTCAAATCGAATTGGTCCGTCGAGACTCCACCATCGCCGATGCAAAACAAGCCGTGCTTAATCAAGAGATTGGCGGGTTCCTTGTCATTCCAGAAGACTTCTATAAAGACTTGCTGCTAGGTAAGAGCCCGACACTTTCTTACGCTGGTGATGCTTCTTACTTCTTGGTTTATGGCACCATTGTTGAAGGGCTTGCCAAGGCTGGAGGTACGTTAGCTGCGCAAGTTAAGGTCAGTCATTTGTTAGTCGAAGGTGTGCCTTTAGAATCGGCAGCCAAAGGCTACAGTGCATTCAGCTTGAACCTGAAACCAACGTTTAATAGTCGCATGGGATACATCGATTACGTAGTTCCAGCCGTCTTTGTGTTAATCCTGCAACAAACCTTAGCCATGGCTTCTGGTTTAGTGGGGGCAACCCAAAATGCTCAATCAACGTTTGGCTACTGGAGTAAAACCTCTCCAGCGAAACTGATGCTTGCTCGCTGTTGTACCTTAGTCGGCATTTATTACTTGCTGTCGATGTACTATTTCGGCGCTAGCTTTTCGATGTATGGGATAAACCAGCTCGCCTCAACAACACAGGTCTTAACCTTACTTCTGCCCTTCTTACTGGCCAGCTGTTTGATCGGGATTTTTATTGGTGAGTTAGTGCCACGAAGAGAGCTAGTCACGGTTGTAGTGTTGATCAGTTCAATGCCACTGATCTTCTCTTCAGGTTTTATCTGGCCAGTTGAAATGATGCCAGAATGGTTAGTTCTGTTATCACAGCTATTTCCAAGCACACCGGCTATCCAAGGCTTCTTAGCACTTAATCAGATGGGTGCATCTTGGCAAGAAGTGGCGTCTCAATGGACATTACTCTGGGGACAAGTTTTGTTATGGGGTTCGTTATTGACACTTAAGCTCTACCACAAATCCAGCAAAAGCACGGTTGGCAACAACAATAGTCATCGAGCCGTTTAGTGTTATGTGCTAGTGGAAAGTAGTCATGCTTTCCGGTCATCAAAAAAGCTCTGATAAAGGGCTTTTTTAATATCCTCAGATCCGAATACACCTTCAGCCTTCGAATGTTTAAACACTGCCAAAACATATCGAATACTCGAATTCTCCTACGTTCCCTCTATGTCCCGACAGCCCATCACTCTGAATTCTCCTTCATTCGCCTTTATAACAGCTACTGCATATGCTTTTCTCAGCCAAAAAAGCATCGACTTATTCCCAAACAATGACAAAACCCGAACAATTGTAAATTTATTGTAAAAATTTCTTTGTTGGTATTATTTTTATGTATAGGATTATCAGCAGGACTTGGTAGCCCGAATACCATAGTCTTATTGGTGCACATACCAAAAGGATATCCATATAAAGCAAGATCAGTACTTATATTTATTTCGTTTTTCGACCTAGCTACAGCCGTTTATGTTGCCGTCGAATGAAGTAGATAAACCACTGAGATATACAAATCAAATAGAAAACAAACACAACAGCAACAAACATAATTTATTAAAAAGACAGGGAAAACCATGAAAAACATACGTGAATTATTTTTTGGGTTTATATTATTGTTTAGTTCCAGTGCATTTGCAGAAGAAGGATCATTTAACCAAGCTATCAGCAACTTAAGTCAAAGTGTTGATGGGTTTTTCAACGAATACACAGGTTGGTTCGTTGGGCTGATATTTAAAAGTGTACCGATTGGTGAAGCTAACTTCCCCGTGATTGTTGGCTGGCTGTTGCTCGCTGCGATCATCTTCACTGTTTATTTTGGCTTTGTTCAATTTAAACGTGTCGGCATGGCGATAGACATTATCAAAGGTAAGTATACCGATCCTAACTCTAAAGAGGACGGCGAGGTTTCTCACTTTCAAGCGTTAACAACGGCGCTTTCTGGTACTGTCGGGCTTGGTAACATTGCCGGTGTGGGTGCTGCACTTGCGATTGGTGGTCCTGGCGCGACATTCTGGATGATCTTGTGTGGCCTTTTGGGTATGGCTTCTAAGTTCTGTGAGTGTACCTTAGGTGTGAAATACCGAACTATCCTACCTTCAGGTGTTGTTTCGGGTGGTCCAATGTACTACCTAAGCCAAGGTCTGGGTGAAAGAGGTTTAGGCGGACTAGGCAAAGTGCTCGCTATTGGTTTCGCATTAATGTGTATTTTAGGCGCATTAGGCGGCGGTAACATGTTCCAAGCTAACCAAGCACACGCCATGTTAACTTACGCATTTGATGTACCAAGTGAATACGGTGTGATCACTGGCCTTGTACTTGCCTCTTTAGTTTTCTCTGTGATTGTTGGTGGTATGCCTTCTATCGCATCGGTAACGGAAAAAGTTGTTCCTTGGATGGCTGCTCTGTATATCGGTATGGCTCTGATTGTTATCGGTTCTAACCTTGATCAAGTTGGCCCTGCGTTCAGCGCAATCTTTACAGGTGCATTTACTGGTGAAGGTGTTGTTGGTGGATTCATTGGTGCTTTAATTCAAGGCTTGAAGCGTGCAACGTTCTCGAACGAAGCAGGTGTAGGTTCAGCAGCTATCGCTCACTCAGCGGTTAAAACAAAAGAACCAATCACCGAAGGTCTAGTATCACTATTAGAACCGTTCGTTGATACAGTAATCATTTGTACAATGACAGCATTGGTTATCACTATCGCTGGTTTAAACGTAGGTCCATTCGATGGTTCTGGTTTAACGGGTGTAACGCTGACTGCTGCATCGTTTACTGAAACGGCAGAAGTATTCAAATACACACTCGCTCTCGCAGTAATCATGTTTGCGTTTTCTACCATGATCTCTTGGTCGTACTACGGTCTTAAAGCTTGGACTTACCTATTTGGTGAAGGCAAAACAACGGAGCTGATTTTTAAAGTGATGTTCTGTGTGTTCGTTGTTATTGGTGCCACGATTCAATTTGGTGCGGTAATCGACTTCTCTGATGCGGCTATCTTTGCGATGTCTATCTTCAACATTCTTGGTCTGTACTTCTTGATGCCAGTTGTGAAGAAAGAACTGCAATCGTTCGTTGCTCGTGTGAAATCAGGCGAAATCAAAACATATGAGAAATAACGTTTAGTGGAATGAGGTTTTGCTCTAGTAGCTAACTGGATTCTAAGAAACGACACAGCTCTAATAAACGAAACTGTTCTAAAAATTTTTGTAAGACCCTTTGCTTGAGAAAGCGAGAACAGGACTGCAACTTATCCAAAATCCCTACCAGCTTGGCTTGTGGGGATTTTTTATGTCTGAATGATTAGGCGAGTTGCTATCCTCAATGCCCTGCTCACTCTTTTCACTCTTTTCACTCTTTTCATCATCGTGTTCAACGTCGACACGACGAACTAATTCTTCTATTTCGATCATCTCTTTTTGCGCTATTGGCGAGCGACAATCATCGAAACAATAAGCTACGGTGCAGTTCTCACAAAGATACTCTGGCATCACTCCATCCCTTGTCGTCAAAGCAGTCAAATGCGAGTGAGCAATCGACTGCATGTTCATCCTGAACAACACTATTATGCAGCGACTCTGATCTGAAAATATGTATGCAAAGTCATTTAATAGACAACAAGTAACATATCATTGTGGATATACGTAACTATTCACAAATATCTAAGCAAACAATGAAAACACGCAAATAATCAATAATGAGAAAGCACCGGATCTATGCTCTCGACAAACGCAAAACGCCCACATCACGTGTGTGATGTGGGCGTTTCAATATTTACTGTAAAACTAACGTTAGGCTGGTAAAGCCTGCGGCTTATAGACCCATCTCTTCAGTGAGCGTTTTGATCTGCTTGAGATCCATGGTGTGGACTTCAATCATTTGTCTGATATCGCTCAGTCGAGAGTTAGCGTTATCTTGCTTCTCACACGCGTCAGATTTCGCGTCCCATGATGTGCCATCTAAGTAAACATCACACGCTTTCTTAAGAGAGCCAAGGTTCTGCTCGAGTTGATCTCTTTCTTTCTCAAGCTTTTCAAGTTCTTGGGAAATCTGCAGTTCTTTTCGGAAAACTTCACGCGAACGCTCAAACAAAGTCGATTGCATGTCAGCCTGACGATTAAGTTTCTGGTTGTCTTGCTGAGTTTGCTCTAACGTTTGCTTCTGTTCATTTAGCTGTTGCTCTAACGAGTAGTTAGCCTTCTCTAAAACCGAAGACTGTTTTGCTAATTCTTGGAGTTCTTTTTGATGCTCTTCCGTTTGTTTCACTAGAGCGGCTTCTACTTTCGCATCGATTTCGGTATCAACTTTTGCCACTTTAGTTTCAACGGATGTCATCAACTGTGCTCTGCTGTCATGCAGTTCTTGATAACGAGTTTCGAGTACCTGATAAGTGGACTCCCACTTAGAAGCCGTAACTGTAGAACCAATTAAGCCACCCAGAGCTAAACCTATAACCGCAGCAATGCCGATATAGAGCTGACTGCGCTTATCGCGTTCTTCAATAACAACCACTTCATCTTGTTCGCTTTGTCCAGATTGCTGGTTCACTAGCGGGTACTCCCAAAAATTTGTTTAACGTTACGCGGTCACTGGCACGAGTGCCAATACTGATAGTTTAGGCTCAGTTAAACCTATCGCTCAAGCCAGGAGCACTTAAGCTTTACTAACACATTCATCCCACCTGTTTACAGGCAGGCTTAACGAGTTAACTCCGAAATCATCAAGCTGGCAGTATACAAAAGGAAGCTGCTAACGATAACTATTACTACCCATTTTTGCAGTTTTTCGTTTGTCCGGTAACGAAATAGTACAAATGCCAAAGCCAATAAAAAAACAATCGCTATTAGTCGAGTCATAACTCCTCCTTGTTTCTCTATTTTATACCATTTAAATAAGCAAGTTACGTCAGAGACTCGTTGTTTGATCATTTAGTTGAACAACATTTGTGCAAACAGATATTTTGTAGCTGACATCACATTTTATATGATCTAGGATACGCCTACAGATTACCTAATTATTTAGGTAATTGTTCCGATGAAGACTGCAGGAGAGTGGTTTTTAACTAAATATTAACATTTAGTTAGATTTACCCGCCGAAGAAGTAAATCTTTCAGGTGCTTTATGCTGGAGAAATCCAGAAAAGTGAGGACTGTCGTTGGAGGAACCTCTGGAGAGAACCGTTAGATCGGTCGCCGAAGGAGCAAGCTTAGTGCCCGTTACTTATCTATAAGTGATTCGCTAAGTGAAACTCTCAGGCAAAAGGACAGAGGAGTGGAAAGCAACAGCCTTAATTAACAAAAGAATTCTATCTAGAAATCCGTATGTATTAAGTAGTGCTCCCGATCCCTGCGATCTGCACTGCCTTCCCTCTTCTCCTTAAATTTTTAATTTATTAAGGGGAATCTATGAACCACCTACAAGCTACACTACAAACCATCAACCAATTCGTTTGGGGACCACCACTGCTTATTCTGCTAGTGGGTACAGGTATCTACTTTACTTTTCGCTTAGGCTTACTCCAGTTTAGACACCTCCCAACTGCACTGAAAATGGTATTCAGCAAAGACAAATCTGGTACGGGTGACGTATCGAGTTTCGCAGCTTTGTGTACTGCACTTTCAGCAACCATTGGTACAGGTAACATCGTTGGTGTAGCGACCGCAATCAAGATTGGTGGCCCTGGCGCCCTTTTCTGGATGTGGCTTGCCGCTGTATTTGGTATGGCGACCAAATACGCAGAATGTCTACTTGCCGTTAAATACCGCAGAACCGATAGCAATGGCGAAATGGTTGGCGGCCCAATGTACTACCTGCAATACGGTGTCGGCTCACGAATCTTGGCGGTAATGTTCGCTGTCTTCGCGCTCGGTGTTGCTTGCTTTGGTATCGGTACCTTCCCACAAGTCAACGCTATCTTAGACGCAACTCAAATCTCATTTGGCGCTTCTCGTGAGATGTCTGCTGTCGTTCTTACGACATTGGTTGCAGTAGTTACCCTTGGTGGTATCCAATCTATCGCTAAAGTAGCAGGGAAAGTTGTTCCTACTATGGCGGTTATGTACGTCGTTGCGTGTTTAAGCGTCCTGATTTCAAATGCAGACCAACTACTGAATGCCATTACTCTTGTTGTTACTTCTGCGTTTACCAACACAGCAGCTACCGGTGGTTTCTTTGGCGCGAGCATCATGCTTGCTATCCAATCAGGTATCGCTCGTGGTGTGTTCTCGAACGAATCTGGCCTAGGTAGCGCACCAATGGCTGCAGCAGCGGCTAAAACAGACTCATGTGTGAAACAAGGACTTGTCTCTATGACAGGTACCTTCTTCGACACCATCATCATCTGTACGATGACAGGTTTGGCGCTTATCTTAACGGGTGCTTGGCAGACGGATCTTTCAGGCGCTGCGATGACCACTCACGCATTCGCTGTTGGTCTGAATGCAGATACCCTTGGCCCTATGTTGGTTTCTGTTGGCTTAATCTTCTTTGCGTTTACAACAATTTTAGGTTGGAACTACTACGGTGAGCGCTGTGTTGTGTTCTTGCTGGGTACCAAAGCAGTATTGCCTTACAAGATCATCTTCATTGCGTTGGTGGCTTCTGGTGCATTCTTGAAGCTCGACATGATCTGGATAATAGCTGATATCGTGAACGGCCTAATGGCAATTCCGAACCTAATCGGGCTTATCTTGCTGCGCCACGTTGTTATCGAAGAAACCAAGCTATTCTTCAAACCGTTAACTTCTTCAAAAGATTGTGAAGCAGTTAAAGCGTAACCTGAATTGATTGAATACCAAGCCCGCACTCAACTGCGGGCTTTTTTATTTTCATCACATAGCGAAACGTCTTAAATTATTATGCAGCACATATGCCCTTATAAATAACAAGAATATTAAATCGACTACTATGCGATTTAATAAAGCGAATAGAAGACTACTAAAAAGGACACTAATGAAACCAACACTTAATTAGATATTACTTATATTTAACAGGTTGTGCGTTGGTGTCAGGCGCTTTGTCACAAACATATTAAATTTCTTTTTGTTTCAACAACACAAAAAACCAGAAGAATAAAACATGTGACTTTAATTCATATATTAGTCAGTTTATAGTCATCTACATTGTAGAAAGAATTATAATAAAAATAAAACGTTGGCTATATGATCAGATTCGACCCAATTAAAAACCGTATTTATAACGATGAACGTTCTATTAAAGTAGGATACCGTGAAACTCGAGTTCTGGAGTTATTACATAAAAACTCACCCGATATTGTTAACAAACAAGATATTATTAGCTTCGCATGGGGAAGCGAGTTCATTGGGGATACGTCACTTGCGAAGTGTATCAGCTTACTTCGCCAAGGGTTCGTTAAGCTTGGTATCAGAGAAACCCCCATCGTCACGGTGCCAAAGGTCGGTTACCGCCTAATTGATGAATGCGTCTTTATTGACTCGCAACCACAAAGCGAAACCACTGTTCCTCTCACTCCTGTGAGTGACAAAGTTCCACTCGGTCATAGTAGTATTGCAGCCTCTATTGCGAGCAACGATACACCTGAATCCAAATCGACTTCACTTGCCTATTCTCAGGTCAGCTTATACAAAAACAGACTGTGTTACTTCATAACGGGCTGTTTGCTGTTGTCCTCGGCACTGTTGGCTTTTGCTAAGGTTCACGATAAAAGCCTTGGTGATATCGCCCCCTTTAACCGACTTAATGAACAATGGGTTGGGCAGGTACAAGTTTTTCAAGAAACAGAGATGTCCTTGAGCCCAGAACTCGAGGCTATTCTCTACAAATACCAATGCGATTGCGTAGCCTACATCAGCGATGAGCCAGGCTATTCAGAACTCTCCATGCTCAACAAGACAACACGTCAGTCCATCAATATCTTTTACACAGCCACGCAGTTAGATCGAGCGAGTGAAGAGATAAAATTATTCCTAAAGAGAGGCCAATTATGATGCCATTTGTAGCTCTGTTTTCCTCGCTAGCGTTATTGATTGGCATATGGAGTATCCCTTCTTCTCCGCCCCAAGAAGAGCACCGTTATCAACATAGCGTGGTAGATCTTGTATTAGATGGAAATGTATTACGAACCGATGGGCTCACCAAAATAAGTGATAACAAAGTTCTGCACCTAATGTCCGTCCAAGATGACAACATGCCCGACCCGATTGTTCTACGATTCAGAGGTGAGGCTGGGCCTTCTCAATCCCTATTCTTTTCAATAGCTGGCACTATCGACTTAGTCTCCGTGCAAAAAATAAATAAAACGATGAATGACAACTTATTGTCGCCCTACCTACTTATCAACAATGACCCTTTAACATTGAAGGTTGATATATTAAGTTCAAATGATCTATTTGCCATCATTCGAACATGTAATACAGGAAGAACTCAACTTTTGGCTAAACGATAATTTATCGCCGTTTGGCCACCAGCTGAATTCATTCCATTTTAATTCACACCGTTCTGAATATTACACATAAAAAACGAATGGTTATATTTATTACTGCATCAGTAAACATCTCTTGCATTTTGAGCATTCAATTAATCGAACGTTTAAAACACTGGATTAAATTTAAACATCCAAGTCTCATTTATCGCTTTACTGTTGACATTTACATCAAATAAAAACGATGTGAATAATATATCGCCTCTCGTACTTAACCATTCATTTCGCTCGCGATTGACCACGTCAAAAACTATTTGACGTTAATGTGTCAGTCATAACGCCTCATTTTTCTAAAAACGGTTTGAGCCCTATCAAACATTTTCTTTTTAGTTACAGCCTCTTTCACCGAACAAACAATTGAGACAATACAAACCATTGAATTAAAAGGGTAATTTAATTCAACCCTTTTCAGTATCTATCTATTTATCAACATGAAAAAGTGAACTTGTCTTGTTAACTGCACGGCACAAAAAACATTATCAAAATAGAAAAACTACAAATGAGGGAATTGTTAATGATCCGAATAAACAGAAGTCTCTTAGCAACCGCAGTGTTGTCTGTTCTATCAACCGGTGTAAACGCGAAGATTTACCCAGACCAAATAGTGTTTGACCAACTTGGTGAAGATGTATGTCGCTCTGGTTATCGTCCTATAGACCGTTATGAAGCCGAAGAGCAGAAGAGTGCTTTGGTCGCTCGTATGGGCACTTGGCAGATCACCGGGTTAAAAGGAAACTGGGTAATCATGGGGCCTGGCTATCATGGTGAAATTAAGCAATCAAGCAGTGGGTCAACGTTCTGTTACCCAAACAACGACCAATCTGAAATCCCTAACTATTCCGCCAAATCGGTTCAGGAAGGCAGCGAAATCGATGTGCAGTATGAATTAGTGAACAACCGTAACGATTTTGTTCGCCCATTAAGCTATTTAGCCCACAACCTTGGCTACGCATGGGTTGGCGGTAATAACAGTCAGTACGTGGGCGAAGACATGACGATAAAGCGCTCTGGCGACAGCTGGGTAATACAAGGAAATAACAATGGTTCTTGTAGTGGCTATCGCTGTGATGAAAAAACCAAAATCACCGTCGACAATTTTGCCTACACCGTTAACGATGACAACTTTTGGCATGGTGATGTTGTCGAGTCGGACCGTGAACTAGTGAAGACGGTTTACGCGACGGCAAGAAACAACAGCAATATCGCGCAACAAGTGGTGGTCGACCTAAAAGTAGACGAATCAACAAACTGGTCGAAAACGAACAGTTATGGGTTCTCACAGAGCGTTCAAACAGAGAACACCTTCAAGTGGCCTTTGGTTGGCGAAACTAAGCTCACCGTTAAGTTCGAGGCTAACCAAAGCTTCGCGGAAACAAATGGCAATTCCACTAGCGAGCAAGTAACACTTCAAGCGCGTCCTATGGTTCCAGCAAACTCAGAGCTACCGATTCGAGTTGAGCTGTATCGTTCTAGCATTTCTTACCCGTACCGATTCAACGCCGATATTAGCTACGATGTTGAATTCAACGGCTTCCTTCGTTGGGGTGGCAACGCGTGGCACTCCCATCCAGATAACCGCCCATACAAGGCTCATACTTTCACCATGGGTCGTGGCAGCAGTGAATCTGCCGACATTCGCTACCAATGGGATCACCGTTACATCCCAGGTGAAACAAAATGGTGGGATTGGGGCTGGGCGATTAAAGAAGCTGGTTTATCAAGCATGCAATACGCGACTGGCGGAAGCTTGCGCCCATTCCACTCTTACGTGTCTGGTGATTTCTACGCTGAATCTCAATTTGCAGGAACTATCGAAATTGGACAAGCAACACCAATCACTAACAATCTACGCAGCAAAAGAAGTGTTGATTCGGCTAATGAAACCAGTGAACGCATTGGCGACATCGAAGTTACCACCAACTTTAATGCCGATGAGTTGAGTGACTTAGGTTTCGAAGGTGCTGAGATGAACATTAGCGTCGTTGAATAACTGCGCTGTTGAGTAAGATCGGTACAAAGATCTACCTGTAATAAAGCACAAAGCCCACGACACATCGTGGGCTTTCATATATTCATGTTCAACTGGAAACGGTGAACTACACAGGCTCTTCCATCAGAAGCTTAACACCTAGCCCAACCAGCACCATGCCCGTCACACCTTCCATCCACTTCATAAAACTCGCGTTTTTGAGCAAGTTTTTAGCCGAGTTAAGAGCGCCAGCCAAACCACATTGCCATACCATCGCAATCATAAAGTGTACCGAAGCCATCAACATAGATTGCAATAAAGGTGAACCTTCAGGGTTTACAAATTGAGGTAAAAAGGCCAAATAGAATACTGCTGTTTTTGGGTTAAGAACGTTAGACAGAAAGCCTTCACGCAAAGAACGCTTTGCACTGTAAGCCTGCTGTGCTTGTTCTCCGACCTTCAAACCGCCACCGTTTTTCATCAAAGCTCGTAAACTGCTTAAGCCAAGCCAGATGAGGTAAACCGCACCCACCATCTTAACGGCTTGAAAGAGTTCAGCGGACTGGGCGAGGATTGCAGATATACCCACAGCAGAGAAAAACGCGTGTACATACAAGCCGCTACAAATACCAAAGCTCGTCATACAACCGTCAGCTAAGCCAGAGCGGCTGGTGTTGCGAATCACCAAAGCCGTATCTAAGCCCGGCGTTAGCGTTAAAATAGTGATGGCAATTAGAAATGCCTCAAAGTTCAAAATATCCATATCATTGTCATTCTTGTTCAGCGATCTATCATCAATACCGTGTATCTGAACAATTCGCAAGCAACAATTACCACCAGCTATACAACTCACTGATTTTGTGCACAATAGAACAGTTTAATTTGTTAATAAATAGTAAATTCAAGGCATCGTACCGCCTCATGCTTTTCTCGCTATATCTTCGACTGCGAAGGTCGGCGTCATTAAAAAGCAGAGCCATAATCAAAGTACACGAGAGATGAACCTTAACGCTGACGCAGCCCTAAGGATCATTTAAAGAAACCAAATTAAGAGTAGTCAAATGAGCGCATTCAAAAAACTAGTCGAACACTCTCAAAAATGTTCACGCTTTCAACACCTAGCCTCTATCTGTGGTTGGGACCAAGCTTCAATGATGCCTGCCGGTGGTAACCAAGCTCGTAGTGAAGCGATGGCCGAGCTTTCGGTTCATATTCACGGGTTAATGACGCAACCACAGCTTGGTGACTGGATTGCAGACGCTGAAAACGAAGCGCTAAATAACGAACAACAATCGTCTCTGCGTGAAATAAAACGCCAATGGCAACAAGCTAACCTACTTCCAGAAAAGCTGGTTGAAGCAAAATCTCTAGCAGGTTCAAAATGTGAACATGCATGGCGTAGCCAACGTGGTAACAACGACTGGGTTGGATTCGAAAAGAACTGGCGTGAAGTGGTTGAGCTATCTCGTGAAGAAGCGCAGACCCGCGCCGACGCTGCCAATCTAACGCCTTATGATGCTATGCTGGATATCTATGAACCGGGTACTAGCTCTGCTTCACTGGATGTCTTATTTGCAGACGTTAAAACATGGCTACCAAGCCTGATTGACGAAGTGATCGAAAAGCAATCGAGCGAGCAATTTAGCGCGCCATCCGGTATCTACTCGACTGAGAAACAGAAAGCACTGGGTTTAGAAGTCATGAAGCTGCTTCAGTTCGATTTTGAACACGGCCGATTGGATGAAAGTGTTCACCCATTCTGTGGCGGCGTGCCTTCAGACGTGCGTATCACAACGCGCTACGACGAAGCGGAATTCGTTCAAAGCTTAATGGGCATTGTGCATGAAACAGGGCACGCACGTTACGAACAAGGCTTACCAAAACACCTAGCAGGCCAACCGGCGGGCGAAGCACGCTCTATGGGTATCCATGAGTCTCAATCTTTGTTCTTCGAGATGCAAGTTGGCCGCAGCGATCCATTCATCGGACACTTAGCCAACCTAGCAGGACAACAGTTCTCAGGTTCAGAATTTGAGAAAGATAACTTCCAGAAGATCTACACTCGCGTGAAGAAAGACTTCATCCGTGTTGATGCCGATGAGCTGACCTACCCAGCGCACGTTATCTTACGTTACGAAATTGAACGTGACTTGATCAACGGCAAAATCAAACACACTGATGTCCCAGAACTTTGGAACACTAAGATGCAGTCTTACCTTGGTTTAAGCACTCAAGGCAACTTCACTAACGGTTGTATGCAAGACATCCACTGGACAGACGGCGCATTTGGTTACTTCCCATCTTACACATTAGGTGCGATGTACGCGGCTCAGTTCATGGCTTCAATGAAGAAAACGGTTGATGTGAACTCTGTGATTGAAAGCGGTGACCTATCCCCTATCTTCACTTGGTTAGAGTCGAACATCTGGAGCAAAGGCAGCCTACTAAGCACTGATGATTTGGTGAAAGGCGCAACAGGCGAAACTTTGAATGCGCAATACTTCAAAGATCACTTGAGAAGTCGTTATTTGAAAGGTTAAGCATAGCGACCAGTAGACGTTAGAACGATGTTCTACTGGCTCGTTTCTGGACAAATCTTTTGGGATTATGAAAGCTTGTCTACATACCCCTCGATATCAACATCATCAATTAGTACGTCTGGTAAGTAGCGCTTAGCATAACTTAGATAAGCTCCGCTAGTGAGCAATAATTTAAACACGTCTTTATCAATGTGCCCGCCTAACGCCATTTTCGACATGATGTGGATAGCCTCACTTAGCGATTTGGCTTTCTTATAAGGTCGGTCGGCAGCGGTTAGCGCCTCAAAAATATCAGCTACTGCAAGAATACGTTCAGGAATCGACAACTCTTCCCCAGTCAAGCCTCTCGGATAACCAAAGCCTTCCATCGCCTCATGGTGAGTCGTCGCATAACGAGGAACGCGCTCAAGCTCTGGCGGGAATGGGATGCTCTCCAACATTTTGATTCCACTTATCATGTGTTCATTAATCTTAAAGCGTTCTTCTGTCGATAATGTTCCACGCTGTACAGCTAAGTTATATAACTCACCGTGGTTATAGAGAATATCGGGCACCTTCATATTGATGCCAAACTCAGGGTCGATATAAAACGGCTGTTCACGCTCAATCACATGTTCAGGGCGATCGGTCAGTAATTTCTCTACTGCCGGTGTCGCTTTAGACTGATAACGCGCTTCCTCTAATGGAGATAAACCCAATCCGCGATCGAAGTATCGCACCCACTCTTTTTCAGCCAGTTCATGCAGACGCGCAATATCTTGATCAGACATGAATTCTGCCCCTACGTTAGCGGTGGCAATAAACTTAAACTCTTCGGTGAGTACCGCAAACTCTTGTTGTAATGCTTGTTCTGGCTGCCCATCAATGCCCAATTCTTGCAATTTTTTGAGCAAGTATTGGATTTGTACATCTCGCCAAAGCACCTCAAAGCGCATACGAACTTCGTGGATTCGGTTATAGTTGGTTTCTAGTTTACTGCCTTTATCGACCACAAACTCTGGCGTCGCAATTTTGCCACAATCATGCAGCCAAGCCGCGATACGAAACTCACGTCGTTCTTCGTCATTTTCAAAAGCAAATCCTCTAAACGAACCTTGCTCGGATTTCTCGGCGGCTTCCGACAACATCAGAGCGATCTCTGGCACACGGTTACAATGGCCCGCTGTATAGTGAGATTTTTCATCGATCGCGCGCGCGATAAGTTGAATCACAGACTCAAAAAACTCATTTTGACGCTGCTCAAATTGCTGTAGCGAATGACTACCTCTCATCAGAGATAGACCAAGCTGATGAATTTCTTCAATACGGGAATGAATACGCTGCACTTTTTCGTACTCACGATCTTTAACAAACCTGACCTGTTTTCTTAATGCATTAATTGGCTCCGAGATAGGCTTTGCCATTACCCACGCAATTGGAATTAAAAGAGTAAGCACAAGGAATGATGCACCGACTGAGTAAACTACCGTTTCATTTACGCCTGCCATTAAGTAGGCTTTAGGGATCACAACAGCAAAATAACGTCCCTCTTTATGTGTCAATTTAGCAACATAGACATATTTCTCTACACCATGGACTGGTACCAAGCGCACTGAGTTAACAAATGCTGGCTCTCTTGCGAATTCAAGAAGTTCCTCGTATGGCACAAAAGTATAGGTCGATTGAGCTGTACTACCCTTAAACCATTTTTCACGCAGATATTTTCTCTGCTCTGGCGTAATAGCGCTGACCGCAAGATTAATAATCTCAACTAAAGCTCTTTGATCTTCATTAACTAAATAATAAAAGGCGTTCGGAATGTTGGGCCCTTTAATCAAATTAATTACCAAATTTTGGCGGAACGTTTCGCGTATCTTGTTTCTCAAAATTTGTCGAATATCGAGCACAGCAACAATATCGTCATTCAATACACCATCAATCGCATCGTGCAACGAAGCGTAATTAATGATGCTCATTTGCGGGTAAGCTTCTTTCAAATCATCTTGAATGCTCCACCCTTTAAGCAAACCAATTCGACTTTGCTTTACTTGCTCTAGGGTATTGATGTGTTGATTTGCCTTTTTAGTCAGAAAAGCAAACTTAGCGTGATATAGAGGTTTACCAACCACACCAATACTAGAAAGATCATCTTGAGCGGCAATGGAGTGAAGAATGTCAATATTGCCGCGACCAAAGTCTTTCACTAACTCATCCCAGCTACGGCCATTCACAAACTTAAATTTTAAGCCTGTCATTTCCGATACCATCTTGAATAAATCTATTGCGAATCCATTTGGACGCCCACCCACGGCAAAGTCGACCGGGCCCCAGTTATTTTGGTTTGACACTGTTAGTTCCGGAGCTTGCTCAACTAACATTCGCTGCTCATCGGTCAAATTAACTGGTGAGACTAGCGGTAATCGCCCTTCAATATCCACCATCTTATTCGTTGCAATCAATTGCCCATTTTCTTGATAGATAAAGGCTTCAGCCTCTGAGGTCTTCTTATTCTTAACAAATCGATTAGTCAATTGCGCTTCTAAAGAGGAAAGAAGGATATCCACACCCACCACAGTTTTTGAACCCGGCACTTTGATCGAAAAAGTTTCACCTGAGACTTTTAGCGTATTAAACAAGTAAGGCGATGTGTTGTAAGTTTCATCATATTCAGCATTTTCAAACCAACTGCGCTGGGTGGGGATAAAATTACTGAACTCATTTGAAATATGTCGTGAAATAAAATTCTCATCGTAATAAATACTCACCTTACTACGTTCTCGATTTACTCCGCGGTGAACTATGAGCAACCACTTATCGCCGGGTTTTGCCTGCACACGTGAACGAATTTCCTTAGAAGAAAGATTAATCAGTTGGAAGAAATCGTTATTTTCTTTAGCCACAAAAATACTGTGGATGCTAGGTTCTCTCACTAGCAATTGAGACAAAGGGACAATGACACTCTCTTCCGGTGTATCCACGCCGATCAGAGATACCAATTGCGCGCCTCTCCGCGTTACGTTGTCAGCTAAATTTTGAAGACTAGATAAGTGGCTGGATACGCCAGTTGCAATAGTTTGATATTGAGTAAGGGTGTGTTGTAGCTCTGTTTTTTTCGCAAAATGGTATTGCAAGAGAATAGCAACACTGGCCGTCACGAGAGTGCAAAAGACAAACATACCCCCTAACACTGTCCTTAACGATATGCGTGTGTATTTTTTCTTCATTTTTATTGGCTCAGCTCAGTGCCTTAATATTTCAACTGACTACAGTATCGTTCAAGAACAACTTTGACGCCAATGATGAGTATTCCCATGCATCAACGAAAATTCGTTCGTAATGAGGCACCTATATCCTGACAACCAAGCAAAATTGCCAACAATGGAATCAAGTCTTTCTGCTTCTATTAATTTGAGTATCGTGAATATTGATATTCAAGAACTAATTTTAGGTCGTATTAAGTCTTAAACGCTCGGTAGCTTAGGAATAAACGAATAATAAAGGCTGAGCAGATTATCTGACTCAGCCTTTTTACTTTTTAGACCTAGATCATTTATCGCCAGTAAGCATATCGAAGAAGATCTGTCTCGACTCAGGTGTGTTGTCTCTATGAGTTTCGTATTTTACATGCGTGTTTGCATCAACTGCTTTTGATAGCTTGATGCTCCAAAGTGCTTTCATTTGATTCGGTACAATTGAATATCGGACATCGATAATACGCAGCTCATCCGTTGGGTCCTGAGCAATATAACCATTCGAGAACCAGCGGAAACGTTCAATGTCTTTGGCTTGTTGGGAATCTGGGTCTAGCCAAGGTAAATCCTGACTCACATTCAGTTTCGCAATCGACTCTCCGGGATATACATTTACCGATGTGCCAACCCGCACTGCGTCTACATGATATTGAGCCTCTGTTTCGTACACCACTTTCCACACCAAGATATTAGCGAAGCTTGGTTTTGCCTCTAATCGAATCGGTGTGTATTGCCTTTCTTGCGCTAATTGCCACCCAACCGCCTCTGCCCTGTCTCGTTGAATCATCCCTAATGTTGGATAAATTAGCGCCCAAGCAAACGCGACACGCGCGAGCCAAGGCGCTCGTTTCAACGTTGCACACACAAGTAAAATTAAGATGGGAAGCGTATAAACGGGATCAATGATTGATATGGTGTTCCAAGCAAAGCGCGCGTTGGTGAAAGGCCAAAGTAACTGCGTACCATAAGTGGTACAAGCGTCTAACAGTGCATGAGTGCCATAACCCAGAGCACAAAACAGCCAACTTTGTTTGAAAGTAAGCCCACGTTTTTTTGCAATCAGATGATGCAGAACCAAAGCGCAGATCAAACTGCCAATGGGGATAAAAAAGAGTGAATGGGTAAATTGTCGATGAAATTCCAAAGCCAACAAAGGGTCACTTTGAGACTTAATCAGTGCATCTAAATCTGGAGCCAATCCAGAGAGTAGACCTAATACCCCAGCAACAACCAAATGTTGTTTTTTGCTGGCCGATTGTGACAAAGAAGCGCCTAACACGCCCTGCGTTAAAGGATCCATAAACCACTCATTGATAGCATTCCGTTGAATCAAACAAGGTACATTTAGCTATAGCAGTGAATTGTTCATAACTAAACGGTTTTATCAATATACTCATGTACATAGCTGTATAAGCATAGACCGACAAACAAAAAAAGAGCAGTTATGAAACTGCCCTTTTCTAATTATTGGTGGTTGATCAATTTATTCGTTTTTGTTCTATATATTCACACTTGAACGATCTGTAATTAGCGAGCAACCATGCTTGCTGCGATAACCACCAGCAGTACTGAGAAGATTTTCTTAATCGTTGGAACCGGTAAATGGTTAGTGGCTTTTGCGCCCAACGGAGCCGTGAACCAAGACGTGCACACAATACCCAGCAGCGCAGGCAGATAAACAAAGCCAGCAAAACCGTCTGATAGAGCAAAGTGGCTGCTGCCTGAACTGATATAACCTATCGAGCCAAACAACGCGATCACAATGCCACAAGCCGAGGCACAACCAATGGCCTTTTTCATATCAACAGAGAAGAACGTTAATAACGGAACCAGCAATGCACCACCACCAATCCCTATCATGGCAGACAAGCCACCCGTAATGGTTGTCAATACAGTGAGCACGCCTTTGTTCGGCAGTTTTCGTTCCTTAGGCGCATCATTTTTGCTGCTTAAGAACATCTTGATCGCAATAAGAACCACACTCACGGCAAACACGATACGAACGACCTTTTCCGGTAACAACGCCGCCATAAAACCACTAACCAGAGCTCCCAGAGCAACACCGAGCATGATCCAAGGTGCCAAATCCCAAGGCACATTGCCATTCTTGTGGTGAGCAAGTGCAGAAGACGTAGAGGTGAACAGAATCGATGCCAACGAGGTAGCGATCGCCGCGACAACCACTTGGTCGGACGGAAGAACTTCTAAATACAGTAAAATGCTGCTTAACACGGGAACAATGATCAGCCCTCCGCCAATACCTAACAAACCGGCTAGAAACCCAACACCACTGCCAAGTAACGCACAGTAGAAAATCAACAACAGCAATTCACTCATTTCATCCATCTCTTCATTAAATTAATTGTCTTAAATAACGCACTATTAATATGGTTATATTTCCATCAAGCTAATTAATATAACTGACACCGACTTAAATATTCAAACAGAATAGATCATGAATATTCCTCATGTTGAATGTGAAGTAATACCATTGTTAATGGTCAACCTATCCACGTATAAAAACCTTAAGCGATTAACTTTATACGACATTAATTCTACTAAGCATTAATTTCAGACAGCATAGCCTTCGATTCTTAATCCGGTCACAAGCAAAAAATAAAAGCCGTTTTAATACTAAAGACCGAGAGAGTCAGAAAACAAATTGGGATACCAAATCAGCATGAATAAAGAATTTAATTTTACGATTAAGAGCATTAGCCTCGACGAAAACTACCAGCCTGCAGACAGCACGCGTATCACTACCAACTTTGCTAACCTGGCTCGCGGTGACAGCCGTAAAGCGAACTTACGCAATGCACTACAAATGATCGATAACAGTTTCAACGCGTTAGCACACTGGGACAACCCGAAGGGCGACCGTTACTCTGTTGAGCTTGAAATCATTTCTGTTGATATGGATATTGAAAGCAACGGCGAAGCATTCCCTTCAATTGAAGTGCTGAAAACCAATATTGTAGACCGTAAAACTAACGAGCGTATTGAAGGCATTATCGGAAATAACTTCTCTTCTTATGTTCGAGATTATGACTTTAGCGTACGTCTATTGGATCATAATAAAGGCCAAGATAAATTCAGCATTCCAGAAGATTTTGGTGATTTACACGGCAAGCTATTTAAATATTTCGTTAACTCTGACGCTTACAAAAAGAACTTTAATAAGCCACCTGTTATTTGCTTAAGCGTGTCAGATAATAAAACCTATTACCGCACTGAAAACCAACATCCAGTATTAGGTTTTGAATACCAACCGAATGAGTCTTCTTTAACTGAGCAATATTTTAAGAAGATGGGCTTACAGGTTCGTTATTTCATGCCGCCAAACAGTGTTGCACCTTTGGCTTTCTATTTCTTTGGTGATCTGCTGAACGATTACTCTAACCTAGAGCTTATCAGCACCATCAGTACCATGGGCACATTCCAGAAAATCTACCGCCCTGAGATCTACAACGCGAACGCGGTTGCAGGCAACTGTTACCAACCAAACTTGAAAAACTTGGATCACTCGCTGACTCAAATCGTGTACGACCGTGAAGAACGAAGCCAGCTAGCTGTTGAACAAGGTAAATTCGCAGAAGAGAAGTTCATTAAGCCATACCAATCAGTTCTAGAGAACTGGTCGGCAAATTACGCACTTTAATCGTCTATTGCGCTTTAAAACCACCCAAGGATAGGCAGTATTATTATGAAAACACTATTACCGACTTCAACAGCGGGCAGTTTGCCGAAACCGTCTTGGCTTGCACAACCAGAGACGCTTTGGTCGCCATGGAAACTTCAAGGCGATGAACTCACAGACGGCAAACAAGATGCGCTGCGTGTCTCTCTGCACGAGCAACAGCAAGCAGGCATTGATATTGTGAGTGACGGCGAACAAACACGTCAGCACTTTGTAACGACCTTCATTGAACATCTGAATGGCGTTGATTTTGAAAAGCGTGAAACCGTTAAAATCCGCGACCGCTACGATGCGAGTGTGCCTACAGTGGTTGGCCCAGTTTCTCGTCAGAAATCCGTGTTTGTTGAAGATGCGAAGTTCTTACGTCAGCAAACCGACCAACCGATCAAATGGGCTCTGCCGGGTCCTATGACCATGATTGATACACTTTACGATGCGCATTACCAAAGCCGTGAAAAACTGGCGTGGGAATTTGCGAAGATCCTCAACGAAGAAGCGAAAGAGTTAGAAGCTGCAGGCGTTGATATTATTCAGTTCGATGAACCTGCATTTAACGTGTTTTTTGATGAAGTGAACAATTGGGGCATTGCTTGTTTGGAAAGAGCCATTGAAGGGCTTAAATGCGAAACCGCAGTACATATTTGCTATGGCTACGGCATCAAAGCGAATACGGATTGGAAAAAGACACTAGGCACCGAGTGGCGTCAATACGAAGAAGTATTTCCTAAGCTGCAGCAATCGAATATCGATATTATCTCTTTAGAGTGTCACAACTCTCATGTACCTCTTGAGCTACTTGAACTGGTACGAGGCAAGAAAGTGATGGTTGGTGCGATTGATGTTGCTACAGACTCTATTGAAACACCGGAAGAAGTGGCTAGCACGCTAAGAGAAACACTTAAGTATGTTGATGCAGACAAGCTCTACCCTTGCACCAATTGCGGTATGGCTCCCCTACCTCGCGACATTGCTTCAGCTAAGCTGAATGCGCTAAGTGCTGGCGCAGAGATCGTTCGTAAAGAGCTTTCAGCGTAACGCTTTCCTAAAGAACAAAAGCTATCCCCTGAAGCCTAAGTATCACATCGATGCTTAGGCTTCCGTACTCTTCTCAACTTCCACTCTCTATTTATCTAACCTTTATCTATCTAAGAAGGTAGCCATCTTCTTCAAAGTGATTAGCGCCTTATCAAGCTCGTCTCTTTCAATGCCTTCAGCGCCACTTTCAGCCCATACTTCCTGTTTTTTATCTAATAGCGAATACGCTTCTTTACCCTTTTCAGTCATGTTAACCAACTTTGCTTTTTTGTGATTCGGGTTATCAAGCCAAGTTAGTAATCCATCTTTCACCATAATATCTGTAACACGCTGAGTCGCTTGTCTGCTTTGCCCCATAATACGAGCAATTTGAGAAACCGTGACCAGATCATCGGACTTTTCGATCGCCCCCATCACCTTCCATCTGGCACTGCTTAACCCTAATTCTTCGGTTAATTTATCACCCTCAGCATTCAATAGACCACTGACCTTAAAGATCTCTAGTGCGATCTTTGTAAAAACTTCTCCATTCGTATCCATAACACCCACTTTGACAACATGCTGTCATTAAATTAGACTTAAACCAAATTGACAACATGTTACCAAATTGACAGCGAGAATGATATGAAACCAATAATCCACAAAACAGCAGCATTAACAGCAACACTGTGTATCGCGACATTCTTTACCAGCACATTACTTGTAGAACTGTTTGGCACTTTGGAATCAGTGAAGCTAGTCAAATCGATGATCGTTTTTCCGGGCTTGTTTATTCTTGTCCCTGCCATTGCTATCACTGGTGCGACCGGTGCATCTATGGCAAAACAACGTAAAGGAAAAATAGTTGAGCGCAAGAGTAGACGCATGCCAATTATCGCGCTCAACGGGATCGTTATTTTGATTCCGGCCGCGTACTTTTTGAATCAGTGGGCAAGTTTAGGAGAGTTCGACTCTGTGTTTTATGGTGTTCAGGTTTTAGAACTGATAGCTGGCGCGACCAACCTAACACTGATGTCTTTGAATATTATGGACGGCAGAAAGTTTCGTCCTAAAAAGGCGAAACAAGACTAAGCTCATTGTGTTTAAGCAAACATATGAGCTTTATACGTGGCTGTTACCAGGTTTTATCTAGGTCTTGAGCATACAAAGAGATCGCTCGTTGGTACTCTTTGATTGCTTCGCTATTCGTCGTGGAAACTAAAAGCTCAAGTAACAGCGATGTCGCCTCTTTATGGCGACCTAAATTGTACAAACACATTGCGTAGAAAGGTTTCACTTCTATCGAGTCAGGATACTCAGCCATAGTCTGTTCGAAATAGCCTAAAGCCTCTGCATAGAGACCAAGGCTTCGATAAGTACTCGCCAATCCGAACAACGCATCAAAGCGCTCTACTGAAGAAAGCACGCCAGACAGAGACAACACATAGTGCTCAATCGCCTGTTGCTCTTTGCCTTGGTTGTCGTAAGACCACGCAATCTGTAAATGAGCTTTCGCCGCATAGTTTTCATCAGTGAGTAGCGTTGCCAGTAAGTCACGCGACTCTTGATACTTTTCTTCTTTTCGCAATTCGATGGCTTGTTTGATAATGGTGTCCATAAGTCTCCCTGACGCTTAAGCGCTGTACTAGGCGTTCATTTCCTCGAACATCTGTTTGTAAGACTGAGTTTGCAGTTCCGATTGAGTCAACCCGAATTTATTGGCTAACAACTCAAGCTCACTTTTATACACAGACAACTTAGACTCATCGTCCGTCATGATTGCAAACTCAGCAAAATCACCGATACCCGCAAGAGAATCGACCGTGATGTGGAACTCTCCAACAAAATAGATACTGCGAGTTTTCTGCGCTTCAAGAATCACTTCGTAACCCAAGTTCTCAAGCATACTCTTAGCATTCGACGCATCGGTGATGTTTGTCGCTTCGCATCGGTCAGGCTCTGGGCCTTTTACAATCCATAGCTTAATGCCCGATGGCTCCATTGTGCGAATACACAAGCTTTTATTCTGAGCCTGTAAGCTTCTATCAGGGCTATCGAAATACCAATCACATTCCTGATTGTCTTGCAGCATTACTTCATGAGGAATTAGGTTCAAAGTTTTCAAGAACTCAGACTTAGAGCTAAGTCGATACTTCAGCTCAACCTCATATTTGCCTTTGAAATGGTCGTTGGTCATAAGATAGCTCAGTGCAAAAAAGGCGATACTAGCACACGAACCTAATACGAAATACAAACTGACGCACAACACAAACTAAAGCAGTGGAACTATGTTCGACACGCTAACACACGCTGCCATTCTTCTTGGCTCATAGCGCCTTTAGAAAGGTAAATATTGTGCTTCTGCATTGCGCCTTTCGTGTATGAAAGCTTGATGAATGAGCCAATTTCAAACGGAAGAAAGCTACGCTGTAAAGTCACATCACAAGCAACGCCATTTAAACGTACATGACCGTTCGTGATTTCAAATAAGCTATCGCGAAGCTTCCACCACAACATTAGAATTTTTATTAGTGGAGGAACACAAATTATCAGCCCTATGGTTAGCAGCGATGAACGATCACCGTCTAATATCCAATAGACAAGACCTAGTGCAATAACAATAAACAGCAACTCTGAAAATAAGTATTTAACAAAATTTAATCGGATACGGTTATCCATGACACTCTCTCAATGATGACCCTAAAGGCAGCTCCATTTCAACGAGCCCTTTCACTTCAGACAACTGAGTAAAACCTTTTGATTGATAAAGCTTAATCGCGGGATTCTCACTGAACACACGCAACACTAACTGAGCCGATGATTGATTGTTCGCATGTTCAATAGCTAAATCGAGACACTTAGAACCAAAGCCTCTACCTTGATATTCAGCTAATATCTGCAAGTCCCGAAGAAACGTTGTATCACTGTTGTAACTGAAGCGGATAACACCAATACGGCTATCCCCTACATAAATTTCATAGTTATCCAGCTCATCCCAGCTGCGTAAAAACTGACTATGACCCCAAGCAATTCCACGCGCATCGTAGTAACTCGCCATATTCGTTTTGGTGATCTGCTCTGCGAACTTAGGATCTGAACCTTTGACCAACCTTACTTCCATATTGTGTCCTTTTTTTCAAATCACATCTGAATACGGCATAGAAAAATGCCGCATATGTTGAATCACTTTGAAGGGCTAACTATTGATCTTACCGACCGCATCGCATTTTGGTAACTCACCCGTGGGTTGTTTCCCCAGTACGCCAAGGCGTAAACACCTAGTATCTGTGAAGTCCAAAGCAGTGCCGATATCAGACAAGCGCTATAAACCTCGGGGAGCATAGCGATTGCCTTGTGATATTTTTCATCTGGAATTGTCCCTTGCACTTCCATGATGCTCAGGGTGACGTTAATCGGCGTATAACCTACCCAGAATAAAACCCATGAGCCAGCAGCAACAGGAGATAAGAACAAAAACGGTTTTAACCATCTGTGGGGAAACAAGAAATATAAAAGCATGAACACATACAATACACCAAGAAACAGACTCCAAGAGCGCACGTTAATATTAGCAATCCAATACCTTTCTTCAGCATACATAAACAAAACAACTGCTCCCAAAATACTCGCAAACATAAGTTTGCCGATATTAGTCGTCTTCTTTATCCGAAATAGTACATAACTTAGTATGGTAACCAAGACGGCAAACCACGCCATAATGTGCCAATTCATTAAAAAAAAGCGTGGCGCGTAAGTGTTGTTAAGTATTATAACGCCCAACAACACTCCGATTGATAAGTACGCGATGACTAGCCGTACCATGAACCAACCTAGCTTTTTCATTACTTCATTATTCATCAGCACCGATCATCCCCAATTTAAAACGAAAAGAGATAATGCCTCTAAAGTAATCACCCTCTACAAGTGCGCTTCGAAAGTGCCAAATGTTGGATATCATGAAAATTGTCCTTTACTCATCAACGCCAAAACTATCACCCAGCTTTTCTATAAACCAACTTCCTTGGCACGGTCCATTGGTTAAGTGCCATCGGCCATCAAATCTATTGCCACTGCCATGTGCGGAAAAACGATAATCCCATTGGCGATGTTTAGCATATAAACGTAAGTCGCCGCTTTCCGTAACCCAACCCTCTAACGGTGTTCCATTGTAGGTAAGCCTTAGAGTAGCCTTACCCTCACGAATAGTTCCGGTGATGGTTGTGCGTTCACACATATTATTGCCAGTGGTGTTAATACGGCGGCCTAGCCACTCACCGTCGAAATCGGTAGAGGGAACAAATTGGGGACTATCAGGAAGTTTAGGAAACGACTCGGAATTACTGGACCCGAACCACTGGAGTTCACGACCAACGAGGAAGAAGCCAACAAAGCCGATTGAAATCGCTATCACAAATCCCTTTTTCATGAGCCTCTTCCTAATCCACTGACCTTAAGAAAAGAACCCTAACATAATGAAAAGTAATAACTTACTATCAATTTAATTAATTTTGATATATTCCACAAATTGCATTCAAATGTTGAATATAGAGAAAGCGGCATCGTACAAAAATGCCGCGCATTGAGAATCAATTATGGGCAGTGCCGAAAGCTCTGCACAGAGAAGCCCTAACCTTCCAAGGCATTGCGCCAATACTGAACGGTTTTCTCCGACACCGAGCCTGTCTCGGTCGCCGCTGATACTAGAAACTCACATAAGCGAGTTGCGACTTCTTCATTACCTAACAAGTATAAACTGCGAATGGCTCGCGTTAGCCTCAATTGGTTATGGTCATGATTCTTCAACCATACATGGTTCGCCGGGCTAAGTGGCAACGATGAAGATATTTCATTCCCGTTGCGCTGCATGCCCCAAAACTCAAGCATCAGGTCAAGCACTTGTAGATGAGCTATGCGAAGCGCTTCTGAATTAGCAAAAAGCGCCCTATCTTCTTGAGTAACCAACGGTGCATGTTGATTAAACTTAGTCCCCTCATCAATTGGGAAAAATACTTGAATGTACTTATGGTCATGCTCCAACCAAAAATGATTGTAAGCCAATAACTGTTCTACATTTCTACCAAATTTATCCGGCGCTTCACCAGATATAAAGCGAGCAATCTCACTCATTTTAAAATCCTACTGACTATAAACCCCCACTTGTGGGCGAATGCATTATTACGCAGTAAGCCGTGAAAAGCCTAGTCCTTTACGTTGTAAGTACCGATCTGACTTAGAACTCCAAATACCACGCGTTAGGAATCACATTTGAATACTTTCGACTTACTTTTCCAACAAACGACACTGGTACTCTGCGACACATTTTAGATCTGCTGCATGTTAAGGGAATCGTTCATGAAAAAAACATAATGCATCCGCTAGCGTAGCGTATGGGTTTTAGACTTAAGCCAGCAACCAGTGTGTTAATAACTGAGTACTAAAACCTGAACGATTAAAAAAGATAGGTAATATATGCGCCGAAAGACTAGATCTTTCAAAGAAAAACCCTTCAGAAAGCGTCCTTCGTGCATAGAATTTCAAGCGACTTACACTAGTGAATAATGTAAGTCGCTAACATAAGAAACTAGCGCAAGCGTCTCAACACAACCTGTTGGTCAAGCTCATTCTGATAGTCCGTGTAATCAAGCCCCTGATCAAATATGTACTCAGTGACAAGAGTACGAATGCACTCAACCAATGTGCTTGCTTGCCAAGGCTTTTCAAAGTAACGGTCGATGCCTGCTGCATTAATCGCATTGATGGTATCAGTATGAGTGGCCTGCCCCGTAAGAAGAATTTTCTTTGTATTCGGAAAGCGGCTGTCATGGAACACTTCAGTGAGTAACTCCACACCCGTTTTCCCTGGCATCACATGATCAGACACGATGACGGTAATGTGTTCGCCTTCTGCGTCAAGTTCATCAATGAGATCAAGCACTTCTTGCGCTGATTCACAATCTTCAATATTCAGCCAACTCGCCAGCGGCTCTAAATCTTGTATCACTGCGCTCAGTACTTCTCTCTGGTCATCGACACAGATTAAATTAAGCTTCTCCATGTTCACCCTCTATTGGTAACTTGATTCTAAATACAGTTTTAGAAGCATCACTTTTCACAATGATACTTCCGCCATAACCTGCCACAATCCGCTTAACTACTGATAAACCCAAGCCCAATCCAAACGATAGACCACCTTTTTTAGTGGTGAAGTTGGGCTGAAATATCTTTCTACGAGTCGCCTCATCTATCTCAGGGCCGTTATTCGTGATCGTAACTAATATTCTTTTCTTACTTAATCTGGTTTGAATTTCTATTGTGGCATCGTCTGAATTCGACATTGCATCACAAGCATTCTTTACAATGTTGACCCAAATCTGAACGAGCTCTGTTTTCGAACCTTTAAAAGACGGTAAATCCGCAGGGCTCAATCGCACAGACACTCTACGTAACTCACTTTGTAACAACGATAAGGCATGGTTAATGGAGTCGTTAATATCAACCGCTTCTTCGGTGTCGATATCAGTTCTGCCAAGTTGTTTAACCGATTTTACGATGCCAACGGTGTGTCTAGATGCCAAACGTAAATCATGTAAGTCACAGCCCATCTGCCAAAAGCGAATCGCTTCTTCTGGTTTTTTCAGCCAATGTCTTGAAATAACGTCTGTTGCATATGAAGCGTCAATTGGAATCGCCTTTGCAAGAGAGCGAGCAATGTTCTTGTCTAAACCATATTTTCTTTCAAATTGTCGCCCACGTGTTCGCGCTTCTGACGACGACGTTTTCTGACCATGCATTAACCCAAAATCGAAAAATTGACTGGCTTCTGGATGCACTTCTTCAAGCAGATCCATGATGACCGTTTCAAGTCGGCCAGATTTACTATTTACTACACCAATAGCGTTGTTAAGCTCATGAGCAATCCCTGCAGCTAATTGACCCAAGGTCGTCATTTGCTCAGCAGTATGTAACTTCTCTAGCGCTTTTTGTTTCGCGATCGCTTCTTGTGTTGCGCGGCGTTGACGACGCGACAACTCATTGACAATCACAGGTGTGAACTGTGCGGTAAGAGGACCAAATTTACGTTCATCTTCTGCAGGCGTGTCTTTATCGATCCACGCTAACTCAACATCGGTTTTAGCAACAACCGTTGAAGATGCTGTCCAATTACCTGAAAAGAAGCTATGAACGCCTATAAAAGCCCCACTACCCGCGCTAAACACTCGCACTTGCGGTGTATTCGCTTCGGAATAAAATCCTTCCAGTTCTCCACTAAACACATAATACAAACGAGTGTTTAACGCTGATTGTTCAATAATGGTGTTACCGGCACGGCACGTCACCCGACGCTCTGTCTGATTAAAATAACGATCGATAAGTGCTTCTAGTTTTTGTTGATACACGTATCGTTATCCTATGTGACCAATTGAATGTAGCACCCACACCATAACAAAACTCAGTAGCACACCAACCACACCCAAAATAATACCGATTCTGGCCATTTGATTACTTTGCACATGACCAGTAGCATGAGCCAACGCATTCGGTGGCGTACTGATTGGCAGCGACATACCCAATGAAGCGGCAAAAGTCACAACCAGAATTAACGTTAACTCACCGCCTAGTGGCGTGAGTGAAGCCATAGACGAACCTAATGCAGCCATAATTGGCATTAACAAGTTAGCCGTTGCGGTATGAGACATAAAGTTTGCCATTACCAAACACAAGAACGCCGCTCCGAACAACACCACATAGGGTGAGTAGGAATCAAACGGAATGCTGTGTACCACGAGCCTTGCTAAGCCAGTTTTATCGAGAGCTAAACCAAGCGCGATACCACCTGATACAAGCCACAGTACGTCCCAAGAAATCTTTTTCAGGTCTTCTTTATTGATGATCCCTGTGAGTGAGAACACAGCGACAGGAATCAGAGCGACGGTATAAGAGTTCATGCCATGGCTTGAACCCATTAACCAAAGAATGATAGTCAGCGCAAAAGTGACGTACACCGCAATGGCTTTAGGCGTTTTAAGGAATTTACCTTTAATACTTAGTTCAATTTTCTTTTGGTCAGCTTTGTACATAAAGCCTATTAAAAACCACGCTAACGCCATCATAATAACGACAAACGGCACACCAAATGCCATCCATTCGCCGAACGTAATGAGGTTATCGCCAACTAAATATTTAAGTGCGATAGCATTCGGAGGAGTACCGATCGGGGTACCAATACCACCGATGTTAGCGGCAACAGGGATACAAAGCGCAAACGCTACACGACCGGGGTCTTTCGGACCAAACACAGCCAGTACCGGCGTCAAAATAGATAACATCATTGCCGTTGTTGCCGTGTTAGACATAAACATCGAAAAGATACCAGTGATCAGCATTAAGCCGAGCATCACAAACTTTGGGTCTTGTCCAAATGGCTTCAATAATACACGGGCTAAGTTTACGTCTAATCGATACTTAGTGGCGGCCATCGCTAAGAAAAAACCGCCCAAAAACAGCATGATGATTGGGCTGGCGAATGTCGCCATGATGTCGCTGTATTTTAACAGCTCACCAAAATGTTCTTCCCCATGATCAAACCTTAAAAAGATCAGCCCTTTATCCGACAACATCAACAATTGCAGAACGATAATAACAACAGACGTCGCGTAGATCGGGATGGGCTCGAACACCCAGCACAATGCCGCTAATAAAAAGATCGCGATAACGCGTTGTTGAATAATCGTAAGGCCTTCAAATGGAAACGCTGATAGCGGCATTACGAGGATAATGAAAGGAATTAAAATAGGGATAATGTATTTAATATAGGGGCGCATAACACAAAAACTCTTCCTGAGATAACAACTACTTAGAAATTAGATTTAAAGTTCTAATTTAGATCCGACAACGAATTATCGACCTCTTATCACTATCTCACTATCGGCTAGATCAATGATTCCGTAATCGCGATATCCCCTTTTTCGATTCTGTGCGCTACCTCTACGTTTGTATGTGATTTATTGTTGTAATTAAATTCAAGAGAGTGTTTTCTACGTTTCTAGTCATGTCCATAAATTGAGGGCCACTTCTGATAAAAGCGTTGAACAAGCTCACTGGGTTAGGTATGCCTGAAACTTGTCATACTGACTAAGAAACACCCGAAACGGGTGGCTCTATCTCTAAATTTACTGTCCTAACAAACGACACTGATACTCTGCGACACATTTTAATTCTGCTGCATGTTCAGGGAATCGTTCGTGAAGAAAACACAATGCATCCGCTAGCGTTATCTGGTGCAGGTTCAATGTATACCCAAAAACCAATCTGTGCACATTGTCATAGAGCTCATCTGAATTATCCGAGCTTTGACACTGCGCCAAAATAGCTTGATCAATCTCATCGTCTGGATCTTCCAATGGGCTATTAGCCTGTCGATAGAGATTAGAAAGCATTGCGTCATATTGCTCTTTCGACAGCTCTTCCTTGCAACGCATTATCCACGTAAGCGTAATGAGGTTGTGTCCAAAGAAACCAAACTGCTTTAAGCATGCTTGTAATACGCTATTGAGCTCTACGACTTGGCTTATGTCAGTGCTTAGGTCGCCATCAGAACGAGTCGATGTGCCAAATTCAGTGAAGCGGTTAAGGAATACTGGCACTTGAGACGGCTCTAGCTCACGGTAAACACGGTTCAGCGCCAATAAGATAGTCACATTGTGGGAAAGATATTCACGTGTTTGAGAAGCCTGCGAAACGTAATGCGCGAAGATATCTTGAAAGCCCTTATTCTCATGCCACTGCATTAAAGCAGCATACGCCGCCGGGTATACCCCATTATCCAATATCCTTTTAATACGAAAATCTGAGAACTTTGGCGCTTGCACCATTACAGAGTACTCGCCTAACACTTCAATCTCAGTTTGGTCTATCAGCTCACTCGTTTTAATCCACACATTGTCGGTTGGACTGAAATAATCATTAAGGTGATTTGCAGCCAAATAGGCTTTTAAAGAATGAGGTTGGTGGATGCTGGCACTGCTATAAAGTGCCTTTTCCAATAGTTGGTCGCTTGTCATGTTTCCTCTTTGAAACGTGCTCCTTGTCTCTATGATGAGAGATGGCGCCATGTGGGATGAAAACACAGCCAAAAATTAGTCATTGACGCCATTGTCGTTTGTTATGTGCGTGCTCTTTGAGCTAACTGAGTCTCCAAGGGCCAGATTCTACGACTTGAACCACTACCCCTTCTTGCTCAAGTTGTCGTAACAAAGCGACTAGCCAATATTGTTGGTTCGATGGGGTAGCCTTGCGCTGTTCTCCCCACCCAAATCCACAGCGCCTGAAAATCTCAGCCTGTTTCATGCCACGACTGCTTGCGGAGCAGTCGGGATGACTTTGCATAAACTCAACAACTAGACCTTTGGCGTGATTGCGTAACAACTCACCTTTCGACTCGAAACTATCCATATTGAACACCTTTCCACTTTGACGTTACTTAATCATAGTGAACTTCCTAGTTTCTAGGCAAGAGCACATAACGCCTGCATGACACGTTTGCTACCAAGCAATCATGTTTAAATTTGGCACCGTAAACGAGAAACACTCAGTAAACTGAGATTACCGAGTGCAGTAAATCGTATTGATGCATTATTTGTATGATTAATTATTCACTAACTTTTGTCCATCCAACGACATCTTTATTTGCTAGTTCACTGATTGAGCCAGTCCAGTTACTGTAACTTCCATTTTCAAGTGAAAATTTACCATAGCACTGAGTTGTACCATTTTCAGTTTGCAGTCTTGATTTATGAACGGATACTATCTTACCTTTAGCGTTTTTAGCATTATCATTCCAATATTGGAAACTAGAGATATGATCACTACAGCTTGGACCATAATGAGCATATTGTTCATAAATTGCCTTACCTGCAATAAATGTTGAAATAATTGCCCCTAGTAAAACAACCTTAAGCAAAATTGTTAAGACTGCGTTCAGATTTCTCAGATTTAATTTTTCATTCTCTTTAGTCTCATCACTCCCAGTTTCTTTTGTTTTAATTGTATTTTCCATTTTATCCTCTTATTTTTATACCTAACTAATTTAAAAATCACATGCGCCCACTTAAGGGGTGAGCAACGTAACGCCGAAGTCGCTGCAACCACCTTAAACACTAAAACCAACGCATCGTGACAATGCCACGCATTGCGAATCACTCTTGAACGGCTTGTTATGTAACCTCTACGCGAGCCTTGTCATGGGGATGCTCGAACCATGGGCCATACCATGCTTTCCTGTTGGAGTATCGTCCACAACAAAGCCATATTTTTCAAAAAATGGAACAAGTGAAATATGTGCTGCTGTTAAACAAATTCTGTCTAAATTGTGCTCTTTACAATATGTAACACAACGGTCAACTAACTCACCAAATAAATTGAGTCCACGAAATACTTGAAATTCAGACTGCCTCTCTGATGGCTTCATAGGCTCAAGTGGATTAGAGAACTCAACATCGGATATATGCAGAATATTTTGATGTAATACTGAAATTAACAGTTCACTAAAATCTTTGTAATCTACGCTGCTATCATCCGTATTAGTATGGATATATAAAATATCTTTAATTACGTCAGCACCTACAAAGCTACTAACTTCTTTGTATAAGCAGGGATTACTAGTTTGGAAGTGAATTGCAAGTGACATTGGATCAACATCTGGGTGGGTTTGTATATACTTATCCCAAATAGTTCCTCCCAATTCAAACATACAGTTCTCTTTTAATTCTATGATTTTTTCGATTTCGGAAAACCCATACTCTACAAATGAAACTTGATTTACTGGTACTCTTTCACAAAGCAATTCTTTAGGGTAAATATCTATCAGATTCATAGTTTTTTCTTCCTTGTAATATCAAATGTATAACAATGCGTCACTTTGGTTACATAACAGCTATCAGCCAGAACAATTCTGTATTTAAATGCAGAATTTTTCTGTCTAGTTTCTTATGTAGCCTATCTTAAACGACTGACTTTTTTCATAACAATGACTTATGCTTACTAATTTGTGATTGAACAAGAAAATGTAGATGTTTTCCTATCTAACGAGACTAAGTGTTAAAAAAGTTGAGATCTGTGCTTAGTGGTATTGTTAAGACAAGATTACTATTGATAATAAGGACAATATTTCCACTTCCAAAAACCCGATTATTTACTAATTTGTAATTAAGATAAAAAAGAAAAATATCGAGATTAACTTAGAGAAAAGTATTCTCTAGATTCAAACAAACCGGATTTTAATAACTCTCGCCCCTTCATATGTTTACGATAAATAATAAAATTAGATTTTATAAAAACAATTTGATCAATAAGACTTTTTGTAAACTTTGAATTACATACTCTAAAATTCAATCTCCCTAAAAAACTTGTCATAAGCCGAAATGCTCTTCCAATCTTGATTCGCAACACATGGCATTAGCGTGTTGCATATAGACTTCCTATAAAGCCGTTGGGAAGAAGGAGTTTATATTAAAATCAGGAACGAAAAATGAACCAACAACGTCAACTAAGCTGGAAAATAGCAGCTATTCTAGGTACATCTTTTGGCTTTAATGCACACGCTGCGGAAATGGTTAGGGTCGATGATGATGCATTACTCCAACAGAGCCTCGTCGCGCAGTCGAAGAGTGTTGCCCCACTAGAATTAGGTTTTTCTGAAGTAAAACGGGTGGTACTGCCCAATGGAAAAACCAAAGTCCGCTATCAACAAACTCACCTAGGTTTACCCGTCTTTGACACTTCGGTTGTCGCTACCCTCTCCAAGAACCAACCCACTCAGGTGTTTGGTTCGATGGCACAAGGGATCAGTGGTGACTTATCCAGCATCGCGCCAAAACTGAATCAAGAGCAAGCGATTGAAGCCGCACTGTCTGCTCATCGCACGTTTACCGTCGGCAAAAAGTCGATTGAAAACAAAAATGCAAAACTCATGGTGAGATTGGACGAGAACCAAACCGCCCAAGTCGTGTATCTGGTCGATTTCTTTATCGCTTCGTCTATGCCAGAGCGCCCTTTTTACTTTATTGATGCCATGACTGGTGATGTACTCCAAAAATGGAGTGGGTTGAACCACGCCAAAGCATCCGGCACTGGCCCCGGTGGTAATATCAAAACCACTCGATATGAATATGGCAGCGACTTCCCTAGCTTTCCCATCGACAAGACAGGCACAACTTGTACGTTAGAAAACGATTCAGTTAAGACCGTCGATTTGAGGAACGGAACGTCTGGCAGCGCAGCCTACAGCTACAACTGTGCCGACGGCACCAACTACACCGATCATAAATACATCAACGGGGCTTACTCGCCTCTTAACGATGCGCACTATTTTGGTAATGTCGTATTCGATATGTACAAAGAGTGGATGAACACATCGCCTTTAACTTTCCAGCTGACGATGCGCGTTCATTACGGTACCGATTATGAAAACGCCTTTTGGAATGGCTCATCCATGACGTTTGGGGATGGCAAAAACACCTTTTATCCATTGGTCGATATCAACGTGAGCGCTCACGAAGTCAGCCACGGGTTCACAGAGCAAAACTCCGGTCTTGTGTACCGAAACATGTCGGGCGAGCCTTCTCCGATATTGCGGGCGAAGCGGCTGAATACTACCTGCGTGGCAATGTGGATTGGGTGGTCGGTAGCGATATATTTAAATCAGAAGGCGGCTTGCGTTACTTTGATCAACCTTCAAAGGATGGTCGCTCGATTGACCATGCCTCGCAATACTACGATAGCTTGAACGTTCACCTATCTAGCGGTGTTTATAACCGCGCGTTTTACCTTTTAGCGAACAAGTCTGGCTGGGATGTGCGTAAGGGGTTTGAGATCTTCACGGTCGCCAACCAACTGTATTGGACGGCAAACAGTACCTTTGATGCCGGAGCGTGTGGCGTAGCCAAAGCCGCAGCTGACATGGGTTATGTGGTTGCAGATGTTGAAGATGCTTTTAACACAGTAGGCGTGAATGCGAGTTGTGGTTCAACGCCGCCAAGTGGCAATGTGCTGACGAAAGGCACTCCGATTTCGAACCTAAGCGGGAATCAATACTCTGAAACCTTCTACACGTTCACCGTTGATTCTGTATCCAGCGTGACGGTTTCAATGTCTGGCGGTTCAGGCGATGCCGACCTTTACGTGAAATCAGGCAGCAAGCCAACGACATCGAGTTACGACTGTCGCCCTTATCGCGCTGGAAACAATGAGCAGTGCAGTGTGAGCGCTCAACCGGGTGTCACCTATCATGTGTTACTGCGCGGATACTCGAACTACTCAGGCCTAACATTGCGTTTAGATTGAGTGACGCACACAAGCAGCGAAACTGTATGGCTCGTCTTGAAATAGACAGACCAACACGCCTACTCTTTCATGAGTAGGCTTTTCGTTTCACAACGCTAACTTCATACTTAATTGGTGAAGAGTTCTCGTAGCCACAAGTTCACGATGTCGTCATTGCGGTTGCTGTGCCAATACACGCTCAATGATGGTGTAAGGTATTCAAATGGCACCTCTAACAGCTTTATCTTGTCTTTATCAAAATACGCGTCCGCGACCCCTTTAGGGAAAGTTGCAATCCAATCACTGTTATAAATCGTGTCAGAAAAGTCAGCGATGGAATTGAGCTTTCTCGCCACCTTTCTTTCGGAAAAGATCGGGCTGTGAAGCTCGGTTAGCTGGTTCACTCGATAATTATCATGCGTCAACATCACGTGCTTTTCAGCTAAGTAGCGCTCTAAAGTTATCTGTTCTTCTATCTGCGAGTGGTTTTGGCTGCATACAACGCACAGTTCATCGCCCCAGATCTCTTGGCTCTGCAGTGTCGGGTGAGCATTAGTAAGGTCGACGACAAGGTCGATCTTCTTCTCTCGAATATCCGTTGCCATGTCTTCTTTGATGTTCACCACTTCGATAACACAGTTGGGCGCTTCTCTTTGAATCCTGTCCAAGATACGAGGCAAGATCACGCTGCTTGAAATGCTCATCGCTGCAATTCTGAAGGTGTAATTACACTGTTTCGGGTCGAAATCGTGAGTTTCAGGGAGTGAGTGTGAAACCAGTTTATGTGCTTGCTTGAAGATTGGGTACAGGTCGTTTGCGACTGGCGTAGGCTCAAATGTGTATGATTTTCTAACGAAGAGCAGATCTCGGTATTCGTCTCTAAGCTGCTTTAGGTGAGCGCTGAGACTAGGTTGAGAGATGTTGAGCCTTTCTGCTGCGTACGTCAGGTTTCCTTCTTCATATATCGCGATAAAGTAATATATAAGGTTGAGGTTAAATCGTTTCATTCGAGCTCTTCAGGCAGTCATGTATTTAAATAACCGATAAAAATAATATCGTTTAAATGACTGTGAATTATCGCTTTCCATTCCCATATTTTAGTTATGGTTATGACAGAACATTGTTAAAACGCCAAAATAAAATAACACGAACTAGTACAGTAGTGTTTAAAGCATAAACTTCGAAAATAGGTAACAGACTGGTTTTTATAAAGATATAGGTTTTCCTGATATCTAGTATAGGCATGGCGTTATATTAGAAGACGCTTGAGTTTGACATAATTCCCGATTCCTAAATAGACACATATAGAAATAGAGAATGATGAACCGATTTGTAAAACCGATAATAATCTCAGCGAGCCTAGTGACTTTATTTGGCTGCGTAGGTAGTAACGCAGTAACTGGTAAACTAATGGAATTTAACGTTAAAGCCGTTGATAACCGTTACGCTCGTGGTGGCTTAAACATGTTACTTGCCCCTGCTTACGGTATTACCGTTGCTGCCGATTACATCGTGTTTAACTCACTGGAATTTTGGACGGGTAAGAACCCAATCAACAAGAAGCCACACATCTTCGATTCTAAGGTGGATACTTACATTGATGTTAATGACCAACTGGATGACAGCCTAACAGAAGCGCCTATCGACCCATTGGCAAAGCATGTGATTGACCACAGTGAAATGAAAGTACTTAACCAAGACGAAATCGCAATTGAGCTAACCTACAACGACGGTACTCGCGCGACTCTAACGGGTCAACGTTTCGGCGATGAAGTTCATTACTCTATTGATAACCAAGTGATTGCAAAAACAAGCTTGGAAGAGATGCAGATGTACATAGCTTCGGCTGAGCAGTCTTAAGCAACGCAGAATTAACTGATACACCCCCAATCAATTCAGTTAGTCAGTACCTATAAAAAAGAGAGGTTAGCTTAGTCGCTAGCCTCTCTTTTTTGTTTGTCGTTTTTATTTTGGTTTATGGCGAATAACCGACACTAATAAGCGAAATAAGGTGAGAAACGTTTCACGTTCAGCTGACGAGTCATATTGCTCAGCTGCTCTTCTCGGGTATCTTGAAACTGATCCAATCGCTGGTAAATAGTGAAGTATCGATTGATGTTGGCGACGTATTTTACAGGCTCTTGGCTAATATTTTGTCTTGCGACCACTTCAACATGATTAAACCATTTATTTGGGTCGTAACCTTGCTTGGCGGCAAGCACACGCATTCGTCTGATCTTAGCAGGCCCGGCATTGTAAGCGGCCAAGCTAAAATGAATCTTGTCGATATCCGAGATTTCAGGCAAATCGAAGTATCGGTCATAGATAAAACGCAGATACTTGCTGCCCGCATGAATATTGCTTTCTAGGTCGTAAACATTATCAATATCGACATACCAATCTTTTGCGGTTTTAGGCATCACTTGCATAATACCCACCGCACCACGATGCGATATTTTTGAGTTATCCAAGCCTGATTCTTGAAAAGCCATCGCTAACAAAATGAACCAATCGATCTCGAACTTTTCCCCATAAACCATGAACAGCTTTTCTAGCTTATCCCGCTCTTCATTTTGCATCGGGTTAGAGGCTCTATTCATCCATGACGTGCTTTCGAGATAACGATTGTCGATGACATTACCCAGCAACGTCCCCTGCTTTGAATCTTGCAAATATTGGTCGATTTTGGCTTTCAGCTGCGGGCTATTTTTGCGAATCGCCCAAGCAATATCTGCATTGTGCCTAAAGGCAAGATTGTGATGGATTCTGATGTTTTGCTCTAAGTTTCCCCATAGTTCAAGCTTGTGGCTATCCACGATGGTTGCGGTTATTTGTCCACGTTTAATCAAATCGAGCAATTCAAGATCTTGGAGGTTGTCACTTAACAAGTGGATATAGATGGGTGCTAAACCGTTCTTCTCTAGCTGTTTATTCACTGAGTGAACGCTGCTGATATAACTGGAGTTTTGCTTTAACCAGACCTCTTTACCCTGTAACTGAGTGATGTCGTTAATCAAAGGTGTAGAACGGCTTGTCACTAGTAATTCATCAATGTCGCTACGAATGGGAATGCTGAAATCGACTAATTGCTCACGCTGTTTAGTCACTGTTAGGTTGGCGATGGCAATATCACCTTGCCCCTGATTCAAAGCATTGAGCAATTCGCTCCGCTCTACCGGAATCACCTTAACGCGCAGTAAAGGATCACGCAGCTTTAGCTCTTGATCAAAGTAATAAATCTGCTCGGCAAGAATCCCTTTCGGCTTACCATTTTCAATATGATAGAACCCCATATCACCAGAGACTAAAACACGCACAACGCCTTTTTCACGCAACGCAGAGAAGTCACCCACATAGGATTCGAGTGCGTTGTCGGGTATTTCAAAACCAAGAGTCGATTTGGAAATAAGAGAAAGAAAAACCAACACCTTCGATAAACGTGAAGCGCCATTAAAATTCGTCATATTCAGTATTCCTAATGCGTTTAAGCCAAAACCCTCAATAGTGCTAGGTGTTGCATGTGAGCTATCGGGCTAGAAGCGATTCAACGTAAAGGAACATTTCTTAACGTTGTTCGATTGCAATCTACGTTGATGGACAGAGTACGTTGATGTGTAAAGTGCGTTTGATGTTCAGAGCAATCTGGTGAGCGTTGTGGATCGTTTAGGCGTTGCTTTGATTCGTTACTTTTTATCAAGGGAGGCGAATTATACCGGAAACCATCAAGTCCGAAATAACGCACTGGCTATAGTAGATATAGGGTGCTCCTATAGATCTCCCCCTCTAAAAACGCCATCAGAAGTCACTCTTCGCAGTCTCTAATAAACCCCCAAATAGACCAAATACCACTCAGCAGTTAATAATTTCATCATTAAGTTATTGATTGGTTTATAAATTCAGATATATCAAGCCAGCACTATTTTAATATTTTATAAATTGAGATCCTGTGCTGCACAACGAAGTAAAAATGACTGCCTAACTTTTGAACACATTCACGTTACTGATAGGTTAATCCTTATAGGGCAAATGCTCTATTAATGATAAAAATTAAAATAAGGATTATTTATGAGACCATCTATTTCTATCAGTATGGTGCTTGCAACGACAGTGGTTGGCTTCCAGTCTTTTGCGCAAAATATTGAGACAACTGATTCATTAGGTATTGCAGAAAGTAGCGCAGCGCAAAAGCAATCTCTGGCGTTGCAAATCAGTGCCCGCTACTCCGAACTTGAGCTTTCTTTAAAGGCTCAAATTTCACAAAAGAGTTTATCCGCACCAATAGACAAACTGAGCTCTTCTCAGCCCTACTCTGCATTTGCAAGTAAGATGCAGAAAGCGGATCTTGGTTATCGCAAGATGAAAGGGATCAATAATTTCAGCGACTCTGTGTTAGAGATTCGCATGGCTGATGAAGCGATGATTGAAGCTTGGAAGAACGGCGAAAACCCGCTATTTGCATTTGAACCATCAGGTGATGATTCGAATTGGCAATACATTGAAGCGTATGACGTGTACGGACAGGTTCATGAACTAGATGTGTACCAAATGCCAAACGTTCCAGTGTTTGTGGTTGATAGCAATGGTGCGGAAGAGCTCAAAGCCGGCTTAATGGCAATGCAGGCTGAGATGCAGAAGCTAGGCACCACAACGCAGATCAATACTGATATCGATACCAATGCCGACAAGAGTAAACCTCAAAAACCGTCTTTGATGAGCAAGGCACACCGCTCGATGACCTTGTCGGAACCTGAGCCGTTGAATACCACACAATTAACTAAAATCCGTTTGGCTGTTGACCAAGAACCTTGGATCTCTGGCAAAGCGGAAATCTACGCTATCGTGACGGGTGTCGATTCAAGTCGTTTAGAGCCACAAATAGACCTCGTTGAGATGCCTTATCTGGATTACGACAAACAGACGTATTACCCAAATCAGACCGTTATCTTCTGGCCTCGCTACCGCTGGGGCGCTGCAGATATGATCTTAATGGAGCACGATGATGGCACTGACTATAAAGCACTAGCAAAACTCTTGGTGCAAGCTGCAGAAGAGATACTGAAGATGATTCCTGATCCAGAAGTTCAGGGTTACGCGATCATCCCTCAGATCACAGGCAAGATTATCGATGTGATTCCTGATGGCGTATTAGTGAATGATGATGACTTCGTAGATGTGTACTACACCTTAATGCAGAACACGCCTTATGAAGACCGTCCGGGCGCAGGCGGAAATGCTGTCGCATCGTTTGCACCAGTCACGATTTCGCCAACAGAGTAAGTCATTTCTTATTGAGTTAGGGCTTAATCGCTAGGCCCTAACTCTTCATTATCGAAGCTAAGTCAAACACAAGAGACCTACTCAGAACCTAATTACAGGGAGTAATCAAACACAATGATGTCTTCTAAAAGCGGACGAAACACATCTTTCAGCGCATCATGTTCTGGGTGTGGAAGGTAATTCTGACGGCCTTCTTCATCGGCGAACGTCATTAACACCGAGTGGGTATAACCTTGATTCTTGTTTTCAGGGCTGTCATTTAGCCCCCACTCTACTGAAGTGACCCCTTCAACCTTGTTTGGCATCGCTTCAAACAACATCTTTAGTTTTTGAACCTCAGAAGCCTCTGCTTTCTCTTTAAACTTAATCAGTAAAATATGACGAATCATTCCCGTTTCTTTTCGAGTCATTCCTAGTCCTTTTCGAATCGTTCGCTTGCTCGTTTGTCATGCTCAACCAGCACCGAGTCGCGTTCTTAAGTTAGAGGAGAACAAAATGCCACACGTTACACAACATGCCAAGGCTAGAACACTAGAGTTTATAAAATAACCCAAATCCCCAAACAAAAATGCTGCACCCAAGGGCGCAGCATTTCTTATGACAATGGTAAGCACGTTATAACGTTAATCACGACGACCTGTAAGCTGGATCGTTTGGTCTTGGTCAACGCTCTTGTGGAATTTTATTCCGCCGTTAGTGGCGTCATTTCTTCCTTCAAGTACTGGCTCAGATTCAACACGCTCAGCCTTTACTTGATTACTTTCGCTTCTCGTCATATCGAGAGTACTCGCATAAGTACCGTCAGCCGCGAAAGCCGTGTTCATAGATAAAGCCATCAATCCAAGTGCGATTAACTTGTTCATACATCACCTCGTTGTATTTTTAATTCTTTGTTCGTTTGGTATCTGTGTTTTTGTTGAAGTAACTTTAGCAATCGAACACGAACCATTCGAGGAAAAGCAAGATTTACCAAATGGAAAATCAAGGGATTAGAGAAGTTCTGACGCTGTGCTGTCTTATCCTTTTTGCACTGCCACTATGATATTAGAGTCACATAATTTCTGTACGTCTACCGCACAGAGATTGCTGCCTATAAAAGGAATCATTTGGAGAAACTGTGGACATCAATCTAGATATTCAAAATATCCTCGTCATCAAGCGTATGTATGAACTTCGCAATGTTGGACTGGTTGCAGAGTCGCTTGGAAAAACCTCTGGGGCGATCAGCAAGAACCTCTCGAAGTTAAAATTGCAGCTCGACGATCCACTGTTCATTCAAACCAAAAACGGGTTTGAACCCACGACTTTTGTTGAAACCAACATCGAAAATTTTGAGCAGATACTCAGCAGTATCGAAGCCATAAAGCACCAAGTATTTTCGCCAGAAACTTACCAAGGCAATATCAAAATCTACGCGAATACCCTGTTTTGGGAACGTTTTGGATCGAAACTCTACTTCGCTCTTAGTAAAGAAGCTCCGAATGCTCACTACTCATTCCTACGATGGGGAAGTAATGCCAGAAACCAACTCATAGATGGCGAAGAAGCGATAGCGGTGCACTACTTTGACGAGACCTTGCCGCAGTCGGTTTCTCAAATGGACTTCGGAAAAGGGAAAGTGGTGTTCTTTGTGAGAGACGATCACCCAGCGAAAGACTTTGAGTCGCTCGCCAACTATCCAACGGTTCTATTTAAAACACCTGGATGGAATGACAATAAGTACCCAATTCTGGAGCGTCTCAGAAACATTGGCTTTGAAATAAACCCTAAAGCAGATATCGATCACCCAGCGATGATTCACGATATCATGCTCAATTCAGACTATTTTGGAATTACGCTCAGTGGCAGCGTCCCAGAAGGCTGTCGTAGTATGGAACTACCTGAAAAACTCACTTTCGATGTGAGCTATGTGATGAGCTGTCGTCGTTCACAAAAAGATGCACCATTAAATCAGTGGTTATTCCAAATGTTGAAATCTACCCTAAAAAACAAGCAAGCGTAGTTCAGATTTTAACGGGTTGAAGGCTTAACTGCCTAACTCCCCTACCATCCAAAAAAGAAAAGGCTCCCGAGGGAGCCTTTGATTATGTTTCTAGTGACTATTCGCTTATGTTTTTATTTTAAAATGCTTCTTCGAGCGTTTGTTCATTCTTTTTTTCTGTCTGTTTTTCAACGGTTTCAACCTCTTTTAAGCGCGCGGTAAAGTGTCTCAACACCGGCGGTTCATAGGTAAAGTCGAGCCCTTTCACTTTGCTCGCGTTCTCTTTCACTTTTTCGAATGCTTCGATGATGAAGTCCATGTGAGTTTGTGTGTAGGTCGCGCGAGGAATGGTAAGGCGCAATAACTCTGCTGGGCATTGATGTTGCTCGCCCGTAGCAGGATCGCGACCTTGCAGCAAGGAACCAATTTCAACAGCTCTGATACCTGCCACTTTGTACAACTCGCACGCCAAAGCATGTGCTGGGAACTGACCCGCTGGAATATGAGGAAGCAGTTTACCCGCATCGACAAACGCAGCATGACCACCCGCTTGTTGGCACACGATACCTATCGCTTCTAAGCCATCGACTAAGTACTGAACCTGACCAATACGATACTCCAACCAATCTTGGCGCATGCCGTCATAAAGGCCAACCGCAAGACGCTCCATTGCGCCACCTTCTAAACCACCATAGGTTGGGAAGCCCTCTTGCACAACACACAAGGTTCGACACTCTGTGTACACATCCATGAAAGCGTCGTCTTTAAAGCACAACAAACCGCCCATTTGGACCATGGCATCTTTCTTGGCAGACATGGCTAAGCCATCCGCGTATTTGTATGACTCACGCGTGATCTGTTCGATTGTCCAATCTTGATAACCCGCTTCTCGTTGTTGAATGAAGTAAGCATTTTCAGCGTACCGTGCCGAGTCCATGATCACTGGGATGTCGTATTTCTGAGCGATTTCATAAACAGCTTTTAGGTTGGCGATCGAGACTGGCTGTCCACCAGCAGAGTTACAAGTAATGGTACTCACAATGTAAGGAACATTGGCTGCGCCCGCTTCTAAGATCGCTTCTTCCAGCTTCACCACATCGAAGTTGCCTTTGAAATCCGCGTTCACTGAGGTATCAAACGCTTCTTTGGTATAAACGTTTTTCGCCACACAGCAATTCACTTGGGTGTGACCTTGTGTTGTATCGAAGAAGTAGTTCGACAGAGCGACCATTTTGCTTCGGTCGAGCCCTTTCTCCATTTCACGCTTCTTAATAAGAACCGGAATGTAGATCTGCTCTGCACCGCGTCCTTGGTGTGTTGGAATCGTCAACTCGTAACCGAAGATATCCTTAACCGCATTCGACAATGCATAATAACTGCGACTACCACTGTAAGCTTCATCACCCATTAACATCGCGGCTTGCATGCGCTGAGTAATAGATCCGGTTCCGCTGTCTGTTAGTAAGTCGATAAACACATCATCACTGTCGAGCAAAAATGGGTTCATCCCCGCTTCAACAATGGCTTGTTCACGATAGACGCGAGTTGTTCTTTTTACTGGCTCTACAACACGAATACGAAACGGTTCTGGTAGATGTTTGAAGTTTTCCATAATAGTACCTTTCAATATATTCCGATCAGGTCGAAATCTATTTTCTTTAGATGCCACGAATCCTCACCATTAAATTAATAGTTCCGTATAAAGACACACAGAAAATTAACAGTGAAAATTAACAGTGAAAATAAACAAATTAAATAATGACTTATTAATCAAACCTAAACAGAGGCTAAGATAATTAGCGAGAACGACAAAACAATGAATACCTTGCACGGAATAATAAGCGCGACATTCATGCGTTCAAAGGTTATCAAAGCTGCTGATAGGTAAACAAAGCACGCTGCTTTGCTGGCGCGTGACGCCTAGAGGGTACTACTCTGAAGAAAGGTGGAACGAGAGCTGGTGATCTAAGGTATACCAAGCTAACAAGGTTAGCCAAGTTGTTGATTGCCATTTCAGATACATGTTCACAATATATCCCTACGTTGAAATCAAGATGATCCGAAATTTAAATATAGTGCAATTGTTTTATAAATAAAGCTTAGAAAAGTATAAATGTGATCAATATTTAGAATGGTAATTAAATACGATAGCGTGTTATATAAACTGTGAATCACAGCTGTTTATATACTATTAAACTAGTTCAGCGAGAACCTTAATAATATCGAATCTCTTTTACACTCAATACCTCTCTAATAAGGAGCGAAGATAGCTGTTTTCTAAAAAAGCCATCTTCTAGAGAGCTAAAAAGCTAAGCTCTAAAACTCGCCGATCTAGAAAAGCTAAGCACTAAAGCTCTCAGCCTTAACTAAATAAAGATAAGCTCTCACGCTCCAAAAAACTCAGTTCTGATGAGTCTCAAGCCTCACCAGAACCGTTTTGCAGTGAATGACTTACTTCTTCTTAACAGCTTGCTTGATGGCCATTTCAGCCAGTTTTGGCGTCGCTGCTTTCAATGCACTGGGGGCAACCTTCTTACCCGCCTTGACCGCTTTATTCAGTTGGCCTTTAACCGACGTGCCTCTTTTCATGGCTTCTAAACGTTGGCGGTTTCTCTGCACGTTATTTGCGTCAGCGATACGTTCGATCAACGTCTGCCTTAAAGTATCTAAACCAAACTGTACCTTTTCTGGCGCAATCGCCAGCGGTAACGCGATATCGGTTTGCAGCAATATATGATTGTATTCGAGCGCTTGAGCAATGATCTTCGCTTTGGCCGATGTTGGGTTCTCTAAGTCATACGGTGGTTGCCAGTCGTCTACAGGCTTTAATCGGTCTACCTGATTAACAACCGACACCACAATCGGTTTCTTACGTGAGATGTTCTTAGGATCGTCATAGAAAGCATCAAATCTATCTTTCAACTGCTTATCCAAATCACGTGCAGATTGATTGGCTTTAAGCACCCATAACACTACGTCGGCTTGGGTCATCTCTTTCAGCATTAAGGCTTCGGTTTTAGGATTGCCATCAAGCCCTTGGAGATCAACAACGCGAACATCATTATCGTCGACAAACGCGTTGTAAACCGTTGAAGTGTCCGTTGATGGCAGCACATCCACTTCTGCAACCAACTCTTGTTTGAGTGCATTAATAAGTGAAGATTTACCAGAACTGGTTTGCCCCACCAGCACGATTCGCACGGGCTCTAACTCTGGAGCAAAGCGTTGTTCATCGAGTTCAGAAACATCAGACGCTTTCAGTGCTTCATCTTCAATGCTGAAACGTCCGCTATAGAGGTCAATCGCCACCGCAGCGACTTCATCTAACAAGGCTTGTTTAGCGGCGTATTGCATGTCATCAACCACCCCTCTTGTCATCGATGCCGTCGCTTGTTCTCGACCTAAATCAGAAATCACTTTTAGCGGGTTCAAATAGAGGTTTTTAAGGTGATTCCCCCAAATAGCGGCCTTAACGATCTTCTGCCCTAGCTCGCCATATTTGTCATAGGCTTCGTAGCCCGCTTTGATGTAAGAAACCTTGAGATACTCAATGCCGGGTATATGCTCTCGCACGACCAATTTGTATCGTCGGCTGACCTCTTCGAACAGCTTTAGTCCTTCAGGAATCGAAAAATCGAGCGATTTCTTATCAAACTTTTTCGCAACGAATTCAAGTACCTCTAAACCGGTTTGGTCTAGATTGCCCCACTCTATGTCGACCATTAATTGTTGGCGTACATGGTGTTTTGAATCATTCCAAATCGACAGTTCTTTCTGAGACCAATCAGCCGAAGCCTTAACCAATGCATCGTTGATATCAGCTTTGTTATGTTGTGATTCAGACTCAGAAACATCCTCACCAAGGCCGTCACTCTCTTTGTTTGAGAAGGGCTCCGTACTTGAAGATCGGCGTGAAGAGCAGCTTGAAGAATCGCGTGAAGAACGGCTAGAAATGAATAAAGGAATGGTGAGAACCAAGGTACTCACGGCAATGGCAATCGACATTTCGAGTAGGTAACCGTATTTGATCGCTAAGAAGACACCAAAACCCATCATGATAATGCTTGGGAAGATCGCCGAAATCAGGGCAATGCCCCAGCGGCCGCTCGATAGCACCGCCAGTAATCGAAATAGGTTTCTAATTTTCTTCATAGCCCGACGCCGCCTTTCCTTTTTTCAGGGATTCTTTGTAGATCTTCTGCATCTCTTGTTCAGACACTTCTTCACCTTTGTTCTTATGATAGAAGTAAAAACACGCAGCGCGACCTAAACCATAAGAGGTGCCGAAACTCATTGCCGCTGCAGCCACCGCGCCTACCGTTTGACCATAAACTGGAATCAGCTTTATCAACTGTCGAGTGCCCAGTTTCATTCCGTATTGCAAAGCAAAGCTGCTTCCCAGAGTGCCTATCAACTCACTGAAGACTCTCTTGTTCCATTCGACCCCATATTGGTTCGCCAAGCTATGAAGCATTTTCGCTTGAATCGCAGGTACCGATACCAAACCAACACCCGGAATCAAATCGCTCGCTGCCGCACTTCCTGCATACCAAAGCACTTCGTTTTCTACTTGATCAAAGTTGGCTTCTTCTTGCGTGGAGTGCTCTTTGTCTTGCACCATCATTCCGATCACCGGAAGAATACTGGTCAGCTTTTCTAACAAGATGTCATAGTTGTAAATTGAACCACTGTTATTGCTCGAGTCATCCGTCTCGAAATCGACTGCTACCGATTCAAACTCTTTACCCCAAGTCTTCTCTACTTGGTTAGTGTTGAACTGAATTTGCCTTGCTCGATCTGGTTCACAGGAAGACAACACCGCCGTATGAACCAGCAGCAAGTGTTTAATCTTCTTCTGTTTCTTAATCTGTTTTAGAGCCGTAAGCACAGCGGATTGTTCAGGTTCGTCGGCTTTCATCACAACGACTAACGCATTACCTGCCTGACCAATCTCTTCCAGATCCTCTTTCGCATCGTAATTCGCTTCACTTAAACCTCTGGTATCGAGAAAGCGCATCACGGGTTTGTCTTGTGGGAATTCGTAAGACATCGCCGTCATGGTACAAGGCGCAAAACCATTGCCCACTTCAACAGAAGAGTCGCCAGTCACCGCCTGAATAAACGATGACTTGCCCGCCCCCGTTTTCCCCAACAGCCACAATGTCGGCAGATGCTGACGCTGGTATTCATGGGCCTGAGTCAAGTCTGGGTTCTTGCTCGGATTAATGAAGTCTTTTATTTGGTCAAACATGTTTAGAGTAACGCTCACTTGATGTTGAGATTCGGGTGATGACAAAGCAATACTGACTTATATAATCACAAATCATATTAAACTTATGTTTGTTCAGTCGCACAGGTTTACAATGCCTAAGCGCTTGTTTTTATTTGCGCGCTCATTTTTATAGACGCTTTTTTATACGTGCGGGTATCATCGTATTGATTCACGCATCGAACAAACATCAACAAACACAGAGAAGTAAAAGGTAAGTATGGAACAAATTTATTTAGCTGGCGGTTGCTTATGGGGCGTACAGGAATTTATTAAGTACGTTCCTGGCGTTATCAGCACAGAAGCAGGCCGTGCAAATGGAAGCGCCCAGCCAACAGAGAACAAGACGACTCAAAGCAACGGCACACAAAACGATTACGATGGCTACGCAGAGTGCGTACAAATTGAATTTGATCCAAGCATCACATCAGTCACGATTCTGATGGAACACTTGTTTGAGATTATTGACCCTTACAGCGTGAATAAACAAGGTGTTGATATCGGAGAGAAATACCGCACAGGCGTATACAGCACTAATGCAGAACACTTAACCGAAGCTAAGCACTATATTTCTTCGAGAGATGATGCCGACCGTATCGCTGTTGAGGTGTTGCCATTGACCAATTATGTTGCCAGCGACGACATCCACCAACATCACTTAAGTCACTTCCCTGAAGATCACCACTTATGCCATATCCCTTGGGATCTGCTGCATAAGTATAAATCACAATAGTCACGACGTAAGATTAAAATAGTTACGACGTAAGATTGAGATGGTCACGATCTAAGATCGAGAAAGCCTCAACAGACATTATCCGTTGAGGCTTTTTAAGTGTTATGGTCAGGACTGCTATCGTGAATTGATTTGATAGCTCAAACCATTAAGCCATTAACTAATAACTTACTTAGTCGTATTCTCAAGCACGTAGTCTGGACCCGCTGTTTCAGCCGTCACGACCGCAAGTTTAGACACGTCTGCGCCTTCACCTTGGTAAGCGTTAATGCCATTTTCTACAACGACTTTTGGTAGCTCAACCGAGTAGCCTTCGATCAGTTCAGAATCCGTTACTTGACCTACGTAAGTTTCGTCTTTGTAGGTTGCGCCAACTAATGGGAAATCTTGCGTTGCACGTACACTTACAAACTCAGGTGACTGCGAGTTATCGACCACGTTGTGTTTGAACGCCACATCAACGCCCGCATAAATGCCTTCCACTTCTGCGTTGTCAAACAAACTTACACGGTGGCTTTGGTTGCCGTAAACAATGCCCCACTCAGTGTCGACTAGAGAGTTGTTCTCGATGGTGATGTTTTTCGGCGTCCATTGCTTGTTCAGCTCTTTGCCCTTCACCGATTGATCTAGCTGCTCACCATTCGCTACGTCGATGATGCCCGTGTTAATAACAATACCGCCACGTAGGTCAGCGTTGCCTTCAATCACACCATCACGACCACGAGTGTTTGCAATGTAGTTGTTACGAATCACATGATCTTCATCGTAGATACGAATGCCGCCCGTTAGACGCTTCTCGTTACCCAGAATCATGTTGTTCTCAACTGTGTTGCCTTTACCGTGGCGCAGTGAAATAAGAGCTGCACTTTGGAAGATCGTGTTGCCTGAGATCGTGTTGTCGCCCGACTTAATCGAGATAAGCTCACGCTCACCATCCATATCGATCATTAGGTTGTTCACGAACTTAGAACTTGAATCCCACTGTGAAGATTTAGAATCACCAATACGGATCGCTTCCCAGCTGTTGCCGTTGTAACGAATCGCTTCTTTGATGTCGAATTCGTTGAACTGGTTAGGCTTTTGATCCATGAAGATGTTATTCGCGATCAGGTGGTTGTCAGCTGTGTCATCTTTTTGTACACCAATCAAAGTGCCGCGTTTTTGCTTACCTTCGAAACGGTTGTTGATGACTTTGCCGTCTTTACCCCATAGAGAAACCCAAAGGTACTTTGGATACTCAGAACGACGCTCATCTGGCTCGTACGTGTAATCATGGTTGAAGTAGTAGAATGTTGAGTTTTGAAGCGTATTGCCATTACCCATCATACGAACTGCGCCAAAACGTTCGTTAGGACCGCCCTCAGTAAATACCAAGCCATCAAGCGTGATGTCAGCGCCTTTCAGTTCAAACTGAATCAAACCAGTGATCCACGCAGAACCTGCTTGCTCGGCCTTGATAGTGATGTCATTCGCCGTGATCGTCACTTGACCTAAGTTCGCGTATTTACCGGCAGGGATAACCACTTCGTCGCCATCTTTTAGGTTTTCAAATTGTGCTTTAAGCGCAGCCACTTGCTCTTCCGAAGCAACGGCTAAAGTGTCGCCATCGACCTCAGTTAAGCGGTCACTGCTCAATAGGTAACTACGGTCGATTTCGCTAACAGCAGGCGCAGCTTGTTCAGCGACACTGACTACGGGTGCTGTTTTTTCTTGTGTTGTACAGCCTGTTGCAAAAGCGAGTGTGAACGCGCTAATAATGCTTACCGATAATAGTTTTTTGTTCATCGTACATCTCACATTAAAGTTTGGATTATAAAAATGACGGCCACCCATTTAGGTGGCCGTGATGTTATTTAGGATGCGTATTAAATTAGCCTTCGGCTGGAGTGACTTCGTCTTGTTGCTCGACTTTGTCATCGACTGCTTTAACAAGTAACAGACCAACAGAGAACACAATCAAGCCACACAGAACGAATACCATGCGTCCCCACATTGGGTTTGGCAGTACGAACATAGTCATTACGCCCACACCCGCTACCGCGATAAGTGAACCCAACATACGACGTTGCTTGTTATCCAGTTTCTTCTGTTCATTACTTTCAGCAACTAGTGGTGTCGCTAGGTTGTTGAAGAACTTGTCTACGTCTTTCTCACGGTGCTCAGCAAGAGGCTTGTAGAACAATGTTGAAAGAACAAAGAAGCCAGCAGTAAATATGATGTGACCGATAAGGCCGATAGCCACTTTCAGGTCAGCCCACTCACGGCCTGTTAGTTCATTTAGACCGAACCAGTTTTGGATCATGTCAGCAGTGATAACGAAACCAACGAAGTAAGAAACTACACCACCTACAACTAGCGTACCCCAACCTGCCCAATCCGGTGTTTTACGGATGAAGAAGCCACAGAATGCTGGAATTGTCATTGGGAAGCCGATCAATGCGCCCACGTACATCATGGTGTCGAAAAGGCTCAGACCTTTAAGAGAGTTGATGAACAGAGCAACCAAGATGATCGCGATGCCGAAGAAAGTAGACGTTAGCTTAGAAACAACCATTAGCTCTTTCTCTGTCGCTTTAGGGCGAAGAATCGGCTCGTAGAAGTTCTTAACGAAGATACCTGAGTTACGGTTTAGACCTGAATCCATTGAAGACATAGTCGCAGCAAACATAGCGGCAATCAGAAGACCAACCATACCTGCAGGCATGTATTCTTGAACAAAGTAAAGGTAAGCGAAGTCAGCGGCTTTGCTGCCAGCTTCTGGGTAAGCTGCTGCTAAATCAACACCTTGACCAGCCATGAACCAAGAAGGCATGAACCAGATGATTGGACCAAGCGTCATTAGTACACAAGCAAGCAGTGCTGCTTTACGTGCGTTGTTTGAATCTTTCGCAGCAAGGTAACGGTAAGAGTTAAGCATGTTGTTGGTAATGCTGAACTGCTTTAAGAAGATGAACACAGCCCAGATGCTGAAGATGCTCATGTAGTTCAGGTTATCACCCGTAATGAATGAATCTGTTGGGAAGTCGTTAACGATCTGCGTAACGCCGCCACCGTGGTAAATAGCAACCACAGCACACGTCACCGTTACCGCCATGATGATAACCATCTGCATAAAGTCAGATGCGATTACCGCCCAAGAGCCGCCCGTTACTGACATCACCAGTACAACCAGACCCGTTAGGACAATCGTCGTTGTCATATCAAAGCCGAAGATACCCGATGCGATGATCGCAAGACCGTTCAACCAGATACCAGCAGAGATAACGCTGTTTGGCATGCCAGACCAAGTAAATACTTGCTCATTCACCTTACCAAAACGCATGCGAATCGCTTCAATTACCGTCACAACGCGCAGTTGGCGGAACTTCGGAGCGAAGTAAAGGTAGTTCATTAGGTAACCGAATGCGTTCGCGATGAAGATAATCGCGACGGCAAAGCCATCGGTAAAGGCTTTACCTGCTGCACCAGTAAATGTCCAAGCACTGAACTGGGTCATAAATGCGGTTGCACCTACCATCCACCACAGCATATTACCTCCCCCACGGAAGTAATCACTTGTCGTACTTGTAAACGTTCGGAACATCCACCCTATCGCAATTAAGAATAGGAAGTAGATGCCAACTATCAGGGTATTGAGTTCCATCGTTAGACCTTTTATTTATGTTTTTTGTTGAGGTCACTATAGATAGATGGCAACTACATTTGTACTACAATAATCCAAATGCGTGACAGTGATCTTACAGTCTGACACTCAATTAATCATACAAGTGATCGAGTTCAAAGTTGCACCACCTAGGAGCGCAATTCCTCAAGTCAGTGCAGTTATCCGCACTAAATTTCGACCAAAACCCAGAAAAACATGAACAAAGTCTCTAAAAGTCGAAGAGTCATCGTTAAAAACTATTATTCGTCACGATCAAAGCTCAAAGAAGATCAGCAAAAATATCGTTAGATATAGTTTATAAAAATGAATTAAACCAACACATTTGTAGTACAAATGAGATTAATAATTTGCTTTTAAAAGTTCCCTATATTAGGCAGCCAATAATGAAAACTTGAAAACCACTATTAGATACTGACAGGGATACACGGAAGTGAAATGCTTTTAACACACCCGTTACACTTTCCCCGTCCAATAAAAAGGTGTCATTATGAAGAAATACGTTCCAATCTTAATTGCTCTTAGTACGGTATCTTCTATGAGCTATGCAGCAACACCACGTGAAGATGCTGTTGACTACTTACAGATGCGTAAAGGCGTGGCTTACCAAGTAAACCATTCAAAACCCTTCACTGGTCAATTTGAAGAGAAGTTCGATAACGGCCAAGTCGCGACCCAAGCTCAGTTTGCCGATGGCTTAGAACTTGGGCTAGAAACTAACTGGTATCCGAATGGCCAAGTCGCTTCTAAAGTGAATTACGTAAAAGGTGAACTACAAGGCAAAGCCGAAACCTGGTATCCAAACGGACAGAAAAAAGCAGAACTCAATTATAAAGACAATGAACTATCGGGCACCGCCTCTCGCTGGTATCCCAATGGGGAACAAAGCCTGACAGCTGAATACAGTGACGGACAAAAAGATGGATTGGTAACGGACTACTACCCGAACGGCAATAAGGCCAGCCAAGCGAAGTTTGATGAAGGTGAAGTCGCGAACGGAAAACTTACTCGCTGGAATACTAACGGTGACAAAGTTGAAGAACTGACCTTTAAAGATCACAAAGTCACCTCTAAACAGGTGTGGATGCCAACCGAAAGCTAAGCATCAAAAACAGCTCTCACAGAGCTCTTTGATATAGCTAAACGCCTGGTTAAAGTCTGCTGCTACACGTCTGCAACTAAGCGACAAGAGAAGAGAAGAGAAACGAACATTCATGCTACTAAGCGTGAATGTTCGTGGCTTTTTGACTTGCTCTTTTCACTACCACTTCCCCCATCACTTTCTTCCAACTTTACCTTTCTCCTTTCACTTTTATTTACAGCACCCCATCTAGTGATAAAACAATCATCAATAGTCATTGAAAATAATAAATATTTAACTTGCGCATAACCTATCCATAAAATACTGTAAGCAAACGTTTCCGTTGCGAGTCAGATCTCAGTTATCCGCTCGTAAGCGACTTATCACGCAAATAAGAGAAACGAGATTCCAAAATACGTTGTTGAGTCATATTGTTTTGCTTTGGTGCCCGCCTATGAAAATTAAAACCTCCCTTTTTAGCCTTGCTTGTTTATCCATTGTCTCTTTATTGGTTGTCGTTTCATTTACTGAAATCGCCAATCTAAAGCTGATCAAATTAGAGAAAACTCTGATCAAGGTGAAGTCGCTTGAAGTTTCTATGCTTCAACTGAATCGAACAGAACTAGAGTTTTTGATCAGTCACGACAAAACCCTCAAGCCTGAATTCGCCAAAGAGTATTCACACTTCCAACAGTTGATGAATAGCTTCTCTGTTTTACTTGAAGAGTCAGACATAGCGGTGCCTGAGCTAGATAAGCTCAATCGAGAAGTGAAGCAATACAACAAAGACTTTTCCTTAATGGTAGACGCGATAGACCGCAACCCGGAAAAGGTCAGTGAACTGAAATCAGAAATGAAAATGCTGTTTGAAGATATCATCTCTATATTCACCGGCGTTGAAGTCCGTTTAGAACAACAGGTCGAATCGATTCAACAAACCATTACCACGTTTATTGTGAGCTCAGTACTTGCCGTCACGGTATTACTGATGGCCTTATCTTTTGGGATCTCATCGCGTGTTGCAAAGAAGATAGCCTCATTAAACGCAACTATGTTGCTCGTCTCCCAACAACGTGACTTTACCGTCACAGCGGAAGACAGCGGCTCAGATGAAATTGCTGAGATTGCCAAGTCGTTTAACACCGTACTAGAAGACATTCGCCAACTTGTTGGTCAAGTGCAGGGGTCGATTCAGGAGCTGGGCAACATTTCCAACCAGTTGCAACACGACGGTATCGAAGTGGAAGGCGCGTTGAATAAGCAGCAACAACAAACAGAAAATATTGCGACCGCGATAAACCAGATGGGCAGCAATATCCAAAATGTGGCCAACAACAGTGAAAACGCGTCATCAAATGCGCAAACCAGTTTCGCCACCGCGAATGATGGCCTGAACGATGTAGCCTTCACCAGAGACACAATCAATACTCTTTCAACCGATCTCGTGAGCGCGAGTGAAGAAGTGAATCGTCTTTCTGTTCATTCCGAGAAGATCAATACCGTGCTAGAGGTGATTAAAGACATTGCTGAACAAACCAACCTACTCGCTTTGAATGCCGCCATTGAAGCAGCGCGCGCTGGAGAACAAGGTCGTGGTTTTGCGGTTGTTGCGGATGAGGTAAGAACCTTGGCAGGCAGAACACAACTTTCAACCGAAGAGATCTCAACCATTATTCAAGGGGTTCAAGACCAAACCCAAATGGTGGTTAACACGATTCAAAATTGTTGTGAGAAAGGGAATACCAGTGTCGACTCTTGTGAGAAGGCACATTCTAGAATCACATCGGTTATCGCAGATATGGAAACCATTCTAAATAACAGTTTAGAGGTATCCAATGCCATGAAGGAGCAAAGTGAGGTCACATCAGAGATCATCGAAAACGTAGATGCCATCAAACAGCTGACAATGACCAATGTGAAAAGTGCTTCAAAAAACGCAGCTTCTGCAACTTCAGTCGTAGAGCAAACAGACTCACTTGAACGTGCTGTCATCAACCTAAAAGCCTAGCTATTAAGCCGTGGTTTACACGCTTATTGAGCCTCAAACGACTCTCTACTCAAATTTCAGATAAAAAAACGCTCATGTTGCCTGTATCAACATGAGCGCAAGGGCAGATCTTCGACTACCATCTCCTACCTTTCTAAACGAAAGCAGAAGTTATAATTAGAATAGTTGGGAGCAATAATCAAAATGCTTTCGCAAGCACTTCAACGATTTCTTCTTTGTCGCTGATGAGAACAACGGGTAACTATTCGAACCCTGTTCATTCCTATCAAGTTCGTACTCATATAGCAGGCTATGTCACTGCCTTGCCTACTAAATTTCAAACCTTCTCTGATTGAGCTTTAAATCACCTCAAGTAAATGCCTCATGTTCTTAAAGCGGTGGATTTAATCCATTTAGCTTCAAGACCACTCTTACTAATTCGGCTTTACACAGTCAGTTCATGCAATCAACACAGCAAAGTTATGTGTTGCTACAGAAAGTTAGTAAATAATAATGTATTACAAATAAAAATGATATCTAAAGGTTCAATTTTTTGCTGTAGCGCACATTTATTGACGAACAAAACCCTTAAAAATCATTATCAAAAGACGAATAAACCACTAAAAATCATAAACTTAACGACACACATTGACTTTGTAACCCTTTGTAAATAGTGGTTTTATCCCTACAACACGATCCAATTCACAGATCATACGCCTTCAAATCGTTAGCATATTTGTATTATTTAAATGCAAAACAAATTTGAAATAACCAAGAAATAATTTCAAAAACAAAATGCATTGAAGACAAGAACTACTCTATTTGGCTTGTAATTATGGCCAATACTCAACCTATAAATATGGAACTAATACCATGAATAAAACTAAAATCGTGATTGCTGTGGCATCTGTACTCGCTGCTGGCTCTGTATCTGCTGCGTCTTTCGATATGAGGCACGAATACAAGAGTCATACAGATCAACACGCTACTCGTGTAAAACTTGGCGATAGCATTGGCAACTTCCTTGTAGATATCGAAGCGAAATTCAAGGGAGAAGACGGTAAATTCATGGAAGATCTGAAGAACAATGGTTGGGAGCTTGGTCTAAATTACCGTCATGTGCTAAACGATAACTGGACAATGACTTACGGTATGCCAATTGAAGGTCGTGAATCTGGCGTTACATACAAGCCTCAAGTTCGTGCAACATACAAAGTGGATAGCGTTGATGGCCTAAGCCTAAGTGCTCGTTACCGTTACGATATGAGACAGAACACTAGCACAACTGAGTACGAGCTCGACGGTAATGGTGACATTGTCGGTGTTGAGAAAAACATTGAAAACCAACGTCGTCACCGTCTAACGGCAAACGTTAACTACTCAATGGAAAACTGGCGCTTTGGTCTAGAAGGTAACTACTACAAAGCGGATGGATATGACATCTACGACAACGACGATACCAACTACGAGTTGAACGCAAGTATTCGCCATATCATGGGTCAGTGGGCACCATACGTAGAGTTTGGTGATGTGAGCACTTCATCAACTAAAGCGACTCGTGAACTGCGTAGCCGTGTTGGTCTAACTTACAGCTTCTAATCGATAGCTATATGAATAATCTAAGATAATTACTGTCCTAATTTTCTAAGACCTAAACAAAAGCCAGCTTAATCGCTGGCTTTTTTTCCTTTCAAATCGGTTCAGTAAAATAAGAGCCGCGTACTTGCAGCTCTTTTTCCTAGTGACTGATCCGATAGAGAAAGGCAACGGTCACATCATCGTTAGGGACAACTCGCTTCTGCTGAGCCAAAAACAATTCCGCTGTCGAAACGGCATCGGCCAATGCATTGTGGCTGTTGTACTCAGGAAGCCCGTACCTTTCGCGAGTCCCTGCCAAGGTTAAGTCGACTTCTTCATGATTGCTGATCGCTTTCTCCATGCTTTTCTCAATACACAAGGTATCAAGCCAAAGCAGAGGAATCGCTCTTAAACCGTAGCAGCGAAGAAGGTATTGGCTAATGAACTTCTCTTCGACCACACAAGCGTGTGCGACAATGATCTTGCCTTTAGCTGCTTCGAAAAACGTCAGCATCGCATCATGAATAGACGCGCCCTCTTCCAACATTTGCGGCGTAATATGGTTAATAACAGCGGTTTCAGCGTTGATCTGCGAATCGTTATTCAGATAAATATGCTTGGCTGACGCTAAGTCGATTCTCCCTTTAACCACATCGACCCACCCCATAGATAAGATAAGGTCTTGCTCGCTGTCTAAGCCCGTGGTTTCGAGATCTAAAATGATGTATTCGCTGTCTTTGGCCAAGTCCGTCATTTCAGGACAAGGCTGCTCTACGAGATCATGTAACGCCTCTGGCAACTTAACCGTTCCCAAATATTGCTTACGTTTACGTTTGATTCGCTCAAGCGGGTGAAAATAGTTTAGCATTCGTTTTAAACATTTATTTGTTGAACATAGCTTCATTAACGTGCTCCGAAACGAATTTTCGCCGCTTCTTGAAGGTCAGCAATGATCCTAAAGGCATCTTTCAAGTGTTTACGCTCAAAGCTACCAAAGCTATCTGGGTTGATGTTGTTGTCAGGCACATCCCCGTTCTTCAGTGCTTCAAGTTGATGACCAAAACGGAAAGAGAGAATGAACTGGTAAGCGCCCAGAATGTTCTTGAATGCGTCGTCGCTCAGCATGCCTTTTTCATTGGCAGCAGCGAAACGTTCGTCAGTCGCCGACAAATCGCACTCCACAGCAAGGCCATAAATACGCGCTAAGTCGATAATCAAGTTGATCGCGTACTTCTTCACGTTCAGCGTTTTCTTATTCTCACCTGACTTCTCTAGCACTAAGCTATTGAAGATGCCAAGTGGCGGGTTGGTATTGACCGCGTCTTTCACTAGCGTGCTTAAAAACTCACGGTTACCGCGAATATTGCTGTGCAGCTCATCGCGAAGAATACCTTCGAACTCACTGTTGCCGTAGATAGTACGAATTTCTAGGAACACACTGATGTTAAGCAAGCGTTCATACTCTGGGTTAGCCACCCACTTCTTGTAGTAGTGCTTCCAAACGCTAAGTGGCTGACACCATTTTGGCGTCGCAGCCATGAATTTACCTGGACATAATGGGTAGTGACAGCTTGCTAAGCCGTTGGTCACCATCATCGCTAAGTGTTTGAAGTAAATACGGTCACTGTCTGTTGCATCGTCAGCCAGAACAATCGCGCTATCTTGGTCCGATAGCATGTGCACTTCATTACGCGCGTGCGATCCGGCCACGATCCAAGAGAAATCACACGGTGGTGGGCCTAACTTATCAATCGCTATTTGAATCAATCGACGGGTGTAGGCGTCCATAATCATGGTCATTACCTTGCCGACGGTTTCAGGCGCTACTTTACCTTCCACCAGCGCTTCAAAAATAGCTTGGCGCTCTGAGGTGAACGAAGACATGGTTTTCACGCTGCCTGCGTATTTGATTTTCTCGATCAAGAATATCGCTTGAACACGGTGGTTTTGAACCAAATGAGATGTAGTAAGAAGACCAACGACCTTATTCTCTTTCACTACGGGCAAGTTACGGATATTAAATTGCATCATGATAGAGGCCGCATGCAATACGAGATCATCCGGTTTTACCGTAAGTGGAGAGTGCGTCATGACCTCAGAGATCAGGCTATCAGTACTCACGCCGTGGGCAATCACTCGCTTAGTCATATCTCGGTCGGTGATCAAACCAACAATGGTTTCACCTTCATAGATCACGGCACACGGTGAGCGTTGATGAAGCATTTCAACCGCAACCGACTGGATGGTTTGCTCAGACTTAACAATCGCCACCTGCCCGCTTGCCACTTCTTCGACTTTACGAATGAATAGGCCTTTCTCTTTATTTGACCAAACCACATCCAGTGCCGACTTCAAGCGAACCTGCGCCTGTGAAGCAAAGTGTTCTGCGCAACTTGGAAAGGCTTTGAAAAGCGTTTGAAGTGCCGAGTGTGGAATCACATAAAGCAAGGTGTTCTCGATTGCGACAGCTCTATAGCCTTTTTCGTCGTTGACTTCAGAATCTAAGAACGTAAAGCCGAACAAATCTTCACTGCCTAGACGAGCACGAAGCACACCATCCGATTTTCGTTGCTCCATAGAGCCCGTTCGAATGATATAGAGCGATTTTTCCTTCCCCGACTCACACAAATCAACCACATCTCCCTTACCGAGATAAGTAATTTGAACGTTAGAGGCAAGTTCGCGAAGTGCTTCTTTAGGGATCTTATCGAATGGGTCGATTTGACCTATGAATTGAAGAATATTTGGCAGTAGAGACTGGGGCATAATCACACTCACAATAATTTAATTAGTATTATTATATAACTTAAAATACTGGTTACTAGTGCTTTTAACGAAACAGCAAATAATAGATTAAATATTGGACACCAGTCAGGTTTTCATCAAATTTGGATGCAAAAAAAGCACGTATGAAACGTGCTTTTTAGAGGTCACTGCTGAAATTAGCTTTTGAATAACCGTAATTTTAACTTTGACTACCCTAGTTTTACGAGAATGACCTCTCGTCGATAATGCAAAACGATCAAAGCTAAAATAACAGTGAAAACAATTAACTAGCGGCTGGTAATCTGTGGTTTGTTTCTAACAGGTGACTTGCTGACGCGTGGCGTGCTTTGTCACTATTACCGGCCATGATTGCTTCATAAATCTGGCGGTGTTCGTTAATACAAGTACTTCCCTCTTCAGAAGAGTGAGAAATAAAGTTAACAAACATGGTCGTTAAGATGTTACCAAATGGAAGATAGAAGTCGTTACCTGTTGCATTGAAGATCAGGCTATGGAACTTCATATCGATATCTAGCCAACGCTCTTGATCAAGCGTTTCTTCGCTAGAGATTTCTACCATTTGTTGGAAAATACCAGAGAGCTCAATGCGTTGTTCTGCACTCGCGAACTGAGCAGCTAAAGCACACGCTTCTGGTTCAATCGCGCGGCGTAATCCCAAGAACTGATGACAGAATTGGTCTGTATCGGCCAAACCGTCCATCCATTCGATCAATTGTGGATCTAAGAAGTTCCAGAATGCACGGTCAACAACGCGAGTACCGATCTTAGGACGAGATTCTAATAGGCCTTTTGAAGTCAGAAGCTTAACCGCTTCTCTTAATGCTGTTCTACTGATACCAAATTGCTCACACAGAGCCATTTCACCAGGGATAATAGAACCTTGAGGCAAATTGCCCGACAAAATACCACGAGCGATTTCACGTGCAACTTGCACATGAAGGCTTCGCTTAGAGCCTGAAATAGAATTGAAAGAGCCAGCCATGTGTCTACTTACTTATTAGATATGTATTATTTAACCCGGACTATAGCACTGATTTATATCTTCACCAACACAGCATCAGAATAACGTGAGGTCACTACCAATAAAGGCTGGAGCAATATTTCACAAACCTGCTCATCTTTAGGTTTATAAAACCAATTCAACCCATTAACTCATACAAATAGTTCTCATTTACAATTTCAATGTATGCGTGAACTCACAAAACCACCCTTACTCTCACTATTTATGTCGGTAATAACCCGTTTTTAGGTGAACACCCTTGAATATGGCAAGTGTTATTGTATGATTTATTGGTGTAAATAATCTACAATATAGGCGGCTCTGATGTTTTACGATTTAAAAGGCAAACGCATTCTAATTACTGGCTCTACTGCTGGTATGGGTTTAGCTACCGCACGTGTCTTTGCAAAATACGGCGCAAAAATCGGCATCAATAGTCGTGCTTTCAGCCCAAAAGTCGATGACGTTCTATCTGAACTTACCGCACTGGGTGGCGATGTTGCCTTTTTCCCTGCAAACCTAATGGACACATTAGAGTGCGAAAGGTTAGTCAAAGAGTTTACTGATCATTTTGGTGGCATGGACGTGTTGATTAACAACGCCGGTGGCCTTGGTGGTCGCGCCAATCTAGAAAATATCGATGATGAGTTTTATGAGCGCGTAATGAACCTTAATGTTCGCTCTGCGCTGATGACAACTAAGTTCTCTATCCCGCATTTACGCGCCTCTGCTGCTGAGTCGGGGCAAACATCTTGTGTGATTAGCACAGGATCGATTGCCGCTCGCGAAGGCGGTGGTGTTGGTGCAGGCATCTATGCCGCATCTAAAGCTTGGTTACATGACATTCACCGTAATTGGGTGAAAGAGTTCGCGCAAGACAATATCCGTTTCAACATTGTTTCACCGGGCACTATCGACACCGCATTTCACGATGGCAAGAGCGACGATTTGAAAGCGACCATTGCTAACAACATTCCAATGGGACGCTTTGGCAATATTGATGAAGTTGCTCCTTCATTTGCTTTCTTTGCATCGCACGCTTGCAGCGGTTACATCACAGGTCAAATCCTAGATGTTAATGGCGGACAAATAACGCCTTAGTTAGCTGGTTTTTATAAGCTCACTCAGCGATTTAAGTTCGCCACACTATATAAGGTCAACAGACCCGAGTAGATGAGGGAAAACCTCACACTAAATTAGACGTATACACTGACACTAAACGCCAGATTCGTCTGGCTTTTAGTGTTTTCAAAGTTTCAATTTCAGGTGGTTTAAATGTCAATATTTACATTGGTGGAAGATTCAAGCCGCCGAATTCATGTTCAAGTGGCGAGACAAATTGCTCGCAAGATCTTGTCAGGCGAGTTAGAAGAAAATCAAAAGTTACCCAGCGAAATGGAGCTGTGCGATATCTTTGGAGTAAGCAGAACTGCCCTTCGAGAATCAACCAAGCTACTTTCGGCAAAAGGTTTAATCGAGTCGAAGCCAAAAGTGGGCACTCGTATCAAACCGAGAACACAGTGGCACTTCTTAGACCCGCAATTGCTGTACTGGATTCAAGATTTAGAAGATACCAAGCCGTTCTTGTCTCAATTCTTAGGCTTAAGAAAAGCGATTGACCCGGAAGCGTGTGCACTCGCTGCAACTAATGCAACCGTTGAGCAACGCAAAGAGCTTTCGATTCTTTTCCAGAAGATGACCATCGCGGCAAATAGCTTCGATTATGAAGAGTGGACGACCAACGATCACCTGTTTCACCAAACGATTTTCTTATCGACAGGTAATCAGTTTTACATTCCGTTCGCGAACATTCTGTCGACTATCTTCAAGCAGTTTATCGACCACTCCGCTGAAGGCGGTCGCTTCTGTTTAGAAGAACACAAAGCGATTTACGACGCGATAATGTCAGGCGATGCCAAGCAAGCTCGAATTGCTTCTCAAGTCCTGCTAGACGATGAGAATCAAAAACTCTCTCGGGTTGAATTAGCCATCGCATAACCGAGATTAACCAAACTGACTTGTGTTTCAAAGACACAAGTCAGTCTTGTTTTAACACCCATTTTTTAACCATCAAATACCGTAGTGTTTTCTTCTTTAAACGCTCTACTCCGTCACCTCAGAGAAAGCTTACGGTTATACACATAAGGTGTTGTTTGTGTCTTCGCAATCGTACGTAAGGAAAAATTTCTCTCTCGCCTGGCCCCTCGCCTTAAACGGTATCTTGATGCAGTCGATGTTGATGATCGACACGTTGCTGGTTTCTCCTCTTGGTGAAATCCCTTTAGCTGCAATGGGGATTGCGACGACTATCGTTGCCTTTGTACTGGGAATTCAAATGGCGCTGGCAAACGGTACTCAGTTAGTATTAAGCCGCGCAGTGGGCTCTGGCATCGCCGCGTCATTATCTAAAGCATTTTGGGCAGGGTTATTTATCAACCTTGGCGTAGCAACCCTGTTTTGGCTTCTACTTACTTTTTTCGAACAACCCTTGATTCAAGCATTAACAGACGACGCTTCCCTTCACTTAGAAATCAGCCGCTATCTAGACATCTCGAAATACATCGTTATTTTTACCGCGTTAACGCAGGTGATCATTGCTTTATTTAATGCGCTAGGCAGAACTAAAGTCCCATTCAAAGGTTACTTAATTGAACTGCCTATCAATGCTGTACTCTCGTATGTGCTGATTCATGGCTTCTCTAATTTTGAAGGCATTGGTGTACAAGGTGCCGCATTAGGCAGCATTATTGCAATAACGATCCGCTTGCTGTATTTGGTTTTGTGCGTGTATTTAAGCTCAGCGATTTCACTCAAATTAGACGCTCAGCGATCTGAATTCTTTACCAACGTTCGCCGTCACTTTATCGAAATATTCCCCGTAGCAGCGAACGTGACCATGCTTTTGATTGGTGCAACGATATATCAATTGTTGTATTCGCAACTTAACATCAACGCTTACGTAGCGATTACTTTGGTGATGCCTTGGATCAGGGCTGTCTCTCAATTTATTACCGCTTGGGCTCACTCTTCCGCGATTACTATCAGCCAAGCGATTGGCTCCAAAAAGATGGATGACCTAGTCAAAAACGTCGATACCAGTATCGATATTGCAGTCGTCATTTCTTTCGTTTGTGCACTCTTGTTCGCAGGATTAAGTCTGGTCATTGGTGACATTTACCCGAACTTGGATGAGTCTACCTATCAAGCATTGGCCGTTATCGCCCCACTTTACATCTTCTTGCCAATTGTTCGTGGCTACAACACGGTTCATGGGAATGTATTAAGAGCACTAGGAAAAACGACCGCAGTCTTCAAAATCAACTTTACTGGTCAATGGGTAATTTCAATTCCATTGTGTGCATTGATCATCTTTGGTTTAGATGGCTCTATCTTTTGGGCCTTTGCTATCCAACCATTCGAAGAAGTCGTTAAAGCTTTCCCATTCCGTCACTTAGCTCGAAAGTCTCTAAAAGAGTTTGATGCCGACAAAGCTAAAGAGTTGATGTATGACTAAACTCGATATCGAGTTGCCGTCCTAAAATCTTTCTACGCTTTCTGATTACAACCTTGTCTTTTGACAAGGTTGTATTGTTTCGACTGCACCTTTCATTGGTATGCTTCAATACACTCTCGCTGATACCCAGCTCATCTTAAATCTCATAGAAAACAAAAAGACCACTCAACATTTGGTTAAGTGGTCTTCGAAAACATTCCTTAAGGACAGTGTCGAGCTAGCCTACTGGCTATGTACTATTTACCGTTCAACTTAAGCGCTGAGAAAGTCACACTGTTGTAGTCGCCATTCTTTTTATCGACAGCGAAATCGCCAGTACCGCCACAACCTGGCCCCCATACAGGGTGAGAATCGCTCACGCTACATTGGCCGTATGCGCCCGCTTTGTAATAGAAATCATCTTCAGCATAACCCGTTGGTGAGTCAAGCTCATCAATACCTTTGCTCAGATCGATTTCATACTTAACCGTATCGTGACGTTCTGTTTCAAACGTTAGGTACATCATGGTGCCTTTCACTTCCACTTTGTAACTAAACTCTTCACCAAGAGCAATGCCCGCTTCGCCCGGTTCCGCTGGGTTTTCCCAGGTGTTACCCCAAACAGGGTAAGCGATGTCGGCACGGTTAGGATCTTTCTTCTCTAGATTACGCTCATAGTTCCAGAATACTGAACCCATTTCTTGGCCAGGAAACTTCTTATAGAAGATCTTTAGTGGTTCATTACCATGCCCGTAACCAGTTCCAGCTTTGATTAGCTCATTATGTTTTTTAGCGTGAATCTGACCAACAACCACCGAGTGAGCTGGGTACTTCTCTGGGTACTTAGCGTTAATCGCAACGTGATTCACTTTTAGTGTCGCTTCTAGTGTGCCGCCAACAGCACTGTACTCGCTTGCTGATGGATGGCTAGACAATGCCCATTGATTACCTTTGTCAGCCGTATCGATAGAGAAGTCAGCACCACGTGGCATCTGGCGTAACTCAGAACGCGCGTTTTTCGAATTTTTCGTCGTAATCGCTTGGTTCTGCACTTCAAATACAAGGTTGCCGTCTTTGTCAAGATGGAAGAAATCACTGTGTGAGTAGCTCATCATAGCTACCCCTTCTATTTCATCAACACGACCATCTTCATTAATATCCGAAGGAATCGTTATTTTCCAATTACGCATATCAAACTTATCCGCAGGTACTGGATAAGACACACCATTATTTGCGAACGACACAATAGGTACTGCTGATAGCAAAGCTACCGCAAGCATATTTTTTTTGAACATCCAAATTATCCTTAATAACAAACGAGTATTTGTAGACCCATAAATATTAAATTAGGTAGTACTACCCTAATCTGCAATAACAGGTTTATTTTTTATTGAATAAGCTAACTTGTAGAAATGGGCTTCGCTTTCACCATTTTTAAATTGGTTATAAACGCCAGCCTTATAATAACTCACCATATCTTTCCAATAGCTAATGTCGTGATTAACTACAGTGTTGTCGTTATGGTTGATGATTAATCTTTGGTTACCTACGTAAATATCAAATTTGTCCGAGCCTTTTTCAGCTATCGGGCCAAGCGGTAACTTTATATAAGCTTTCTTACATTCCGCTGAGCCTTTATTGCCACTCTTGGAGCTGCAGTTAACCGCATTATTTTTTATGATTGCCCAATACCAGTCGGTCTTACCGCTTCTATCTGCATCATAAACCACGCGAACCAACGGGTGAGGTATATATCCTTCTCCATGGGAATCTTGTTTGCCATCGTAATACGTACCCTTGTTATGCACTTGCAAATACGTCATTTCATCTCGTTTCTTTTCGCTATTCTGAACCGAATCACGAGGGTTAATAGGCATGAACTCAGCGCTTAAATGGTGGTATTTACTGGGTTCATCAATTTTGAAGTTGTCGTTAACGCGGAGCTCACTGCGGTTTTTATAGCCCGCCATTTTAAAGACTAAGGCTTGAGTCGGTTCATCAAGATAAAAATGTTCAAACACCACCCCATCGAATTCACCTTTACTCGCATAGTCCTTTTTATTCCCGGGCTTCCCCTTAGGATCAGACATTTGCAGCTTAGAAACTTTCAAAATCTCTTTGAATTGAGAGGAATCAGCAGGGACTCCTAAGTCGGACGCATACGCTCCTAACGAAAGTGAAGTTGCTGCGGCTAAGCATATTAAGTTTTTCATTTTTCTGACTCGACCAACCATTTGATAAACGTACAGACCATGGAATCAACGAACAAACTAACCAATGAAATAAAGACTGCTTAATTCCAGTTATCCAGGTCATGTTGTTATGATCACCGATAAAACATTTGTATTATTTTATCACATGCTTTTTGTATTTCTTGGACAAGTGGGGAAATTGAGAGACCAGTCATTATTGAGATTAAACACAGTATTAAAAGTGGGATATTCATAACACTTTGCTATATGACGAGTTAAAAAAGTTAAATTTGTTAACTGCAGCGCCATATTTTAACAATTAAGAGTGTTTTTTGTTCGAATTATAGAAATTTTCGTGACTCACAACTGAATTAACAAACTAGTCAATACTACATTTATTCGCATTGAGTACCAGCTCACGGTTTTTCATAAACTTAACATATAAGATTATTGTATGAGTTATTGGGTGGCTCACTAGGAATACCCTACCTTTACTTAATCTTAAATCTAAAAATACGAGAGTAATGATGAAAAAAATGAATATGGTTGCTATCGCAGTGGCAACAACTTTATTTGCAGGAATGGCATCAGCGACAACACTTGATTACCGCTATGAGTATCGTGCAGCGACTGATTATACAAAAACCAACGGCGATGAAGCTCATGTCGACGCTCGCCACCAGCACCGTGTAAAACTAGGTCATAGCTTCAAACTGTCAGATAAGTGGAAGCACTCAACTGGCCTTGAAGTTAAATTCCATACTGACGATTCTTACTACGACGCAGATTCTGGCGAAGTTAAATCAGCGAACAGTAGAAGCTTCTATGATGGCAACTGGTACATCTACGGCATGGAAGTCGAAAATACCGCAACTTATAAGGTTGATACCAACTGGTACCTACAAGTTGGTATGCCAATCGCTTGGGACTGGGATGAGCCGAACTACAACGACGGCGACTGGAAGATGAAGAAGGTTACGTTCAAGCCTCAGTTCCGTGTTGGCTATAAAGCAGACATGGGTCTAACAACCGCAATTCGTTACCGTCACGAATATGCTGATTTCCGTAACCACACACAATTTGGTGACAAAGACTCTGAAACTGGTGAACGTTTAGAGTCAGCTCAAAAGTCTAAAGTCACACTAACGGGTTCTTACAAAGTAGAATCTCTACCGAAGCTTGGCCTTTCTTACGAAGCAAACTATGTAAAATCTTTGGATAACGTACTTCTTTATAATAGTGATGACTGGGAATGGGATGCTGGCTTAAAGGTAAACTATAAGTTCGGTTCTTGGAAACCTTTTGCTGAGATCTGGTCGTCTGATATCAGTTCATCTTCAAAAGATCGTGAAGCTAAATACCGTGTTGGTATTGCTTACTCATTCTAATAAAAAATAGTCAAAATATAGAATAGCCCTCTCCTCTTGTAACTTATTTGGGCATATTTTAATTACTTTATTTTAAATAATAGGATGTTCTAATCAGAATTAGCTTCATCCTAATAAATATTTAACGACTATTCATTATCTATTTCTTATGTGATTTACATATGGATTTAATATCATAAAGAGAATATTTTATGCAGATTTCTAAAGTCGCTACAGCTGTCGCTCTTTCGACAGGTTTATTATTCGGTTGTAACAGTGATGGTTTACCTATCCCGACCGATGGTTCTACCGATCCAGGTAGCCAACCTTCAGCATTAACTACGGGTTACTGGCAAATCAGTGATGGTAACTCCGCTTCAATATCCGCGTCATCAAACGCAGATCTTCCAAATGTGTATGTTTTCCAAGAAGACGGTAATCATAAGTACTATGACGACGACGACGACTTAGGTACATACACCATTAAAGATGCAAGTGCTTCTACCAATAACTATGATGAAGAAGCTGGCACTGTTTCTTTTACTTATTATGAAACGGGATCATCGACTCTTGAAATCTTAGATGGTGTTTTTTCATTCGATGACGCAGGTGTACTAAGTATTTCTGATGAATCTACCGGTATCAATTATTCAGGTTCAGATCAAACCGCTACCGACAGCGTACAAGACGCGATCAGTCAGGCCAATGAAGCAAGTGGTATCAACGGATATGTTCAGATTTTAGATACAAACAATGGCGGTGTAAAAGATGATGTCGGTGAGTTGCGTTTAAAACTTTCTGACAGCAGCACTGGTGCAACCGTGGACAGCATTGAATCAGGAAAAGTGACCGTTGATTTGATCTATCAAGTCGATGAAGACACGGTACAACCAGAAAACGGCTCAGGTAATAACGCTTATATTAGCCTCTACGCTTCAGGTACATCTAACACGAACCTACACGGCGAGGTTATTTTTAACGCTGGAGACATTTTCTACCGCTCTACAGTTACCGATAGTAGTGGTAAGCCTCAAATTGCTGAGGAACCTGTAGGCACTTACACGTTAGGCGAGGATCTCGCGGTTGAAGTCAGTTGGACCAGCGGCTACTACACATTCAAGGTCAATGACACCGTATACGACAATAGCGGTAACGGCTTTGAAGCTTTCGATAAAACTGCTGTGACTATCGTATCATTAAAGCTTGGTGATACTTCCAACACAACACATTACGAATTGAACGCTGATAACTTTAAAGTTTATTCAAATGACACGACTACTGACGAGTTAGTATTTGAAGATAACTTTAATAACTATCCGAATGGGCAACTTTTGTCAGGCAATCCATATAACAACAATACTGCGGAGGCGACTGTTATTGTGGACGGTGGTAGTACTGAGCCAGAACCTGAACCAGATCCAGAGCCAGATCCAGAGCCCGGCGAAGTAACAGACAACTTCGATTCTTATACTGTAGGTACGCAGATCGATGTGGCTAACCCTGCGTACCAGACAAAAGGTGTTGATGGGTTTTTAAATACAGCAGTGATCAGTAGTGACTTTGCCAAGTCGGGTTCTAACTCTTTACGCATTGAAGATGGTGCGGACTCAACCACTGATAATAACAAAGCTATCGTTGGCCGCGACTTTGCTAGTGGCGCAGCAGAAACTGGCTCTGTTTCTACATCTGTATACATCCCTAGCGATGGCTATGTAAAAGCATCATACATTTTCTTAGGTTCTAATAACGATGCATCATCTAGTGGTCGCTTCACTGAAGTTGTATTTACATCTAGTATGATTAAATTCCGCAACGAAACAGGCAGCCAAGTTGAACTTGCTTCATACTCAAAAGACACATGGGTAGATGTGACCATTTCATGGGTAGATACAGACATTACCGTCAATGTTGATGGAACAGACTACACTGGGTTAAAAGCTGAAAGTGCAGGTGGTTCCCCGACCGCTATTGCGCTATACACTGGTGACAATGGTTCAAAAGGTACATACACCTACTTCGACAACCTAGATTCAGACCTATTCTAGTTCTCATTAGAAAGTCTGTTTGACTTGATTACTAAATAAAACAAATCCCTATCAACGTAATTTGATAGGGATTTTTTATTGTTAGCTCAAGAATAAAAAGCAGACTGGCGATTCAGTTAAGCTCTCTGACTCAGCGGAACTTTGCTTCAGCGTTGAATAAGCACCGATGCTGCTAGTAACGAATGCCCCTTGCCTCTCTAACTTATTTAACCCTCTCAAAGCCCTGTATCTCTCATAGATAAACAAAAACCCTCAGCTCCGCACTCACCCACAAATTATTATTCAACATCACCGTACCATACAATCAAGGTATTTACGGCCTGTAAGCAACTACCCCTCAAGCGCATCCCCTTGAGCATTAGATTCGTTTGATCATCGACTTGAGCCCGCCTGAGTATTTCATGAAGCATTGGCGCTAATAGAGTGATGGCTAACTGCCCTTCTATTTATGCAAGAGTTAGAGCACGATTTATGGCTGTTGCTAAGAGTCTTGCTAAATAACCCAAAAGTGACGGTTTCAAGAACAAAACGGGAGTAATCAGCCGAGCTAACGCTTATTAGTGGACCACGCACAACAATACGTTCATGTGTAGACGTCGCATTGCCACATACCTTGAGAACGAAGTCAAAATTTTTTAGCTATGGCGATTCCAAAATAATATTGGCATTGTTTAGCTTTGAATAAGAGATAATATGAACTGTTATCAGCTGAGATTAATCATGACTGAGGTTAATGGTGATCGGCGATTGGGGGGAGGATAGTGATTGAAACTGATAATGACTGAAGTTAATACTGAATGAGCTTAATGAGAATGTCTTCAACTCTGTGTAACTAATAACTATCCCCTTCTTTTATTAAATTGAATAATACTCTTATGCCAAAACAATAGACAAAAAAAAGCCTCCGAACTCTGGGAGCTGGAGGCTATTGTTTATTGGGTTAGATTACTTTTTGTATTGATCGTGCGATACGTCTAGTTGGTAGAAAGTCGCTTGTGAGTAATCATCTAGGTCACCGCTGATGTTTTGGTTGTAAACACCGGCTTTGAAGTACATGTACTTACCGCCAACGTCGTAGCCGCTGTTGCTCATATCAACCACTTGTACAACGTCGTCTTTGCCTTCACGCATTAGCGTAACCGTCATCGTGTTGCCTTTAACGTCAATGCGGTAGCTGAACACTTCGCCAAGTGCGATACCATCTTCACCCACTTCAGCCGTCATATCACCCACTAGAGGGTAGAAGTCCTCTTTTGTTGCGTCTTGGCTTTCATGTGCGAAGTAAACCGCACCCGTTGCTTGGTTTGGCAATTTACGATAGTACAAACGAATCGGCTCATCGTTTTGATCGTGAATCTGACCAATGATAAAGCGGCCTACTTCGTTCGCATTACCTGTCGTTGTTGCGTGATCGATTTTCAACGTTGCTTCTAAAACGCCATCAATACCAGCAGCAGCTTCTAAGTCAGATTCAGGCGCGCTTGAGAATACCCAGTTGTTCTTGTTAACACCTTTAGTGCTAATAGACTGGTCACCACGGCGCATCATTTCGCGAAGCTCTGTACGCGCATACTTAGTATTTTTAGAGGTACGAACACCTTTCACGTAAGACTTGAAGACTAGACCGCCATCGTCAGCTGTGTAGAAGATCTCTGGGTGTTGGTAACCGTTAGCAAGGTTCCACTCAGAAACGTCATCAGGCTTACCATTTTTGTCATGGTCGAACGGTTGAGATAGGTACCAATGCGTCATGTCAAAGTTTTCGCTTGGCGCGTTACCTGCAACTGGTGTCGCTGGCAGGCCTGTCGGAACTGGCAGTGCACTGCGTGTGTCACATTCAACTGAGGTCTCACAAGGGTAAACCGCTGCTACGCCGAAGTTACCTGAACGAAGATCTTTGCGCGCATCTTTACGTGCTTTTTCCACTGCTTTCATTTCAGCGATCATTGCCGCTTCTGCAGCTACTACGTCTGAAGTAATGATATGGCTAGCAGGACAAGCGTTAATGCTACAGTTAACCGCAGCTAACCCCGTTACACTGTTCCAACCGTTTTTGGTGTTACCGTGACCAACGTATCTTACGTAACGTGCTTGCACTGCTGGCTCGAATTGGAAACGCTCTAGGCCGATCGCTTTACCTGAGCTCAGTTGGTTTTCAAGCACGGTTGTCCAGCTTTCGCCATCGACACTCACTTGAATATCAAATTTAGATTGGCGCTCGTTACCTTTACTGAAAGATGCTTGAACGGCATCAAATTCTTGCACTGAACCATAGTCTAGTGTTGCCCACTCACCGTCACCCGCAGATGACCAACGTGTTGTAAGGTCTTGGTCAACGAGACGATCAGGGCCATTACCATCATGGCTACTAGCGGTAACCGCAACTGGCGTCAGAAGCGCTTCACCAGTTTCTTTGTTATTTGGAAAATCAGCAGTAGGCGTGCTCGTGCTCGCACAACCAACCGCAAGTAGAATAGAAGAAGCGAGTAAGGTTTTTAGAGTGATTTGTTTCATATTTAATCCATTATTATATTACAAAGGCAGCGTTTGTAAGTGAAAACAAAATTGGCAAACATGAGCTATAAGGCGTTTATTCTCTCAGTATTTGCGACAACACAAAAATATTACGTAATCTTATAATACAAATAAAACACTTCGTTGAATAAATGAGACTGGGAACACTTTCCGCATTTTCCATACTTTAACTGGATCACACTTCCTATTGATAAAAGACAATATATAAAAATTTAGAATGCGAAATGGGCTATCAAGGGCGAAAAAACCGAGCGGTAATGGTAAGAATTTGCATCACTCGAGCAGAGTATTTGTCGTTCAGAACACATCATTAAAAAGTGTCGCAGCAGTTAAAAAAAAGACCACATTGTTAGGAATCAATATGGTCTTTAAAGCAGTCATTGTTGTTACTCAAACGTCAGCTAACTCAATAATGTTCGGCTCTAAGAGAACTAAAGCTCACATCAAACACTTCACCCGCATAGTCGCTATCAGGCTTAAACTGTGGATAGATGCCCGCTTTGAAATAGAAAGCGATGTCTGTCGATGTCCAATCTGATGTTAACGAAACCGTGTCCCCATCTTTATCTGTGTAATCTTGTCCCCAAGGGATTAAATGAGAAACGGTGTTAGTTCCATCTAAATCATGAGTCGCCAAGTAGACACCGTTTTGATTGGCACGAATCGTATATCGCCACTCTTCACTTGCCGAATAAGTCCCTAACTCGACACTGAACGGGTCACAATGATCACAGTCTTGGTTGTTGCGCTCAAAATCAGAGTTCAGTATCACTCTTACTGGCTTGCTCTCTCCTTCCCATAATAGTTTCACCAATGCTTGATTGATCTTCCAACCATGGATTTGTCCAAGTACCACTTTTGGATCTTGATTGTTGATGTTCGGGTAATCTTCAACTCGCAAGGTGGCGGTGAGCTGATGGTTAGTTTTATTGGTTCGTGTGTCGTTCAAATACCAACTTGTATCTTCATCGCCGGTGCTGCAGTCAGGTTGAGTACTACTTTGATACAACTCCCTTAACTCAGAACGAATATAGTTAGAGTTTTGCGTACTAGTGCCATAACCCATATCTGCTCTAAAGTGCATTCTCCCTTCATCGGTATTGAAATAAGAAAGCCCAATATCGCTGTCGTAGACATCACTGTCGTTGGCGAGAAGGTCTTTGCTCGATTCACAGCGCTCAGGTTCTAGCTCAGCAGCACTATCGCCGTCACCATTTTCATACCAATCATTCTTGCTCGGCGGAATCGTCAACTTCCAATCGTTAATATCCCAATCGTTTGATCCATTGACCTGTGTGGTGGTGTATCGCAGGGCCTGAAAGTGAGCCGTGGCTTCACCATTTTCAAATTGATTATAGATACCCGCTTTAAAGTAACTCAGTAGGTGCTGCCAGTAGGTAATGTCTTCGTCGACTTTAACTTCATCGTTCACTTTGATCGAAAGGGTGTTTTCATAAACAGAAAGATCAAACTTGGTGAAGCTATCGAGATCCGCCTCTCCCAAATCGTAGCGATTATATGAAGTGGCATAACAATCCGAAGAGTCAGCGGCACTGCTACAGTCAATGGCATTGTTTTTCATGACTGCCCAGTAGTGACCTGTGAGCCCATCTCGTTCTTGCTCCCAAACCACACGTAATAGTGGATGAGGGATATAACCCGTACCACTCTCGTCTGTGCCTTTGTTGTGGATCTGTAGCACGGTCACTTCATCATGATCTGCGGGAGAACTCGCCATGGCATGCTCAATATCAGGCAGGCTTATTTCCGCATGCAGACTACGTCTTACGCCAGCTTCATTGATATCGAAGTTTTCTCCCTCACGAACTTCAGAGCGCATCTTGTAGTTCGCCATTTTGAAGATAAGATTCTCCGTCTCTTCGTCAGCATAAAAATAATCACTGACATAACCATCGAAGTTACCATCTTTGACTTCAGAGGTTTTATTGCCCTCCTCTCCATTAGGATCAGATACCTGAAGATCTGAACTGGAAAGGATGTTTTGATATTTGGCAATATCATAGGGAGCAACAACACCATAAGACGTTCCTGGGCTATTGGTATCAGAAGGATCACTACTGTCACTTGAGTCACCGGAACTGCTTCCACCGCAGCCATACGTAAGCGAAGCGAGTACTACGACGAAGATTGGCTTATTCACATTTATCTCACTTATCCATAAGAGTAGAGTGATAATGTATATTTGTACTATTTTATGTCAATTATCTATTTATCAGAATGTGAGATGCGGCAAATGAAGTGAAATGAACGGAAATTACGTAGAGTTAGAATCAAGAACAACGCAGAAAGGCCACTCTAAACTCGCAAGTTATTGAGTGGCTCTCAGATCAACAACTAAACTTAGTATGTTGATTTTTAAATATAAATATTAGAAAAGTTAAACCTTAAAACTGCTCATCAACTCACTAACGCTACCGTTAAGTGTTTTGATTTCTGCTGATTCAGTCAACTGATCTTGGCTTAGCTTATTAAGCTCCTCAACAAAGCTTTCAATCTTATGCATGTTCTTAGCGATGCTTTGAATTAAAGCGTTTTGCTCAACAGACGAACCCGAAATGTCATTGTTAAAACGACTCACCGTTTCCATCTGTTCCGTTAGCTTCGCCAACATATTTACCGCTTGAACCACTTGAGCACGCGTCATTTCACAGTTGCTTTTGGTCAACTCAATCGATTTAACCAAACCATCTGATTTAGACTGCAAGCCAGACAGCGCTTCATCAATTTCAGAGGTACTGATTTGAGTTCGGTTGGCTAACGCACGGACTTCATCAGCAACTACCGCGAAACCTCGACCATGCTCACCCGCTCTCGCCGCTTCAATTGACGCATTCAATGCCAACAAATTAGTTTGTTCCGCAATGCCGCCAATCACAGACACGATAGACTGGATGCTCTGCGTTTCATTGGCCATTGAGCGAATGTCATCAGAGGTGGTGCAGACTTGCTTCTCAAGATCACTGATATAGGTTTCCGTCACCGTGTTAATCTGTTTCGTCTCATCACTGAACACAGCGGCCTCTCTTGCTGCTTGTGCCGCTGACTGAGAACTCTTCTCGACTTCGTTCGATGCTTCAGATAAGCCGTTAATCGCAGAGACCACTTGAACCGTTTCATCAGTGTGAACTTTCAGTACATCGCTGGTTTCTTTACAACCTTCACGAATACTCAGTACCTTAGTATCGAGATCCGAGTTCTTAAATTTGACGTCCTTAACCATCTCTTGCAGGCCAATGATGAACAAGTTGATGTCTTTGGCAATATGCCCTAAGTCATCATTCCCCTTCTCAGCAAGCCTTTGAGTCAGGTCTCCGTTACCTTGAGATAGATCGTGGACGATTTTTCTCAGTGACACGATTGGGCGGTAGAAGCGATTCAGAAGTAAAATCATCAATATCACCGAGCCAAGTACACATGCCACGATAAGGATACGCGCACTCGACATCACCCCATTCAGCTGATTGAGCGCGAGTTCAGGGTCAATACTGGAGATCATGTACCACTCTTTCTGGCTGCCAATATCCACTTTCTTGGCCATCAAAATTCTCTGGTTGCCATCAATCACACCCTCAATGAATTGATCAGGCTGTTCAATGGCACTGTTGAGTTTCATTTGAGTATCTGCAGAAGATATATTGGTTTGCGGAAGTACGTTTTCGATTGTTGAAGCGACCACCATCCCCTTCTCGTCGATGATAATGCCTTTGGCTTCGTAGATGCTGTCCAGCTGTTCAAGCTGAGTTTCCAAATCATCAAAACGTATGTCGGCCATGATGACACGATCTTGGTATGAATAGGTCATGCCGATCATAGGCACTTGAGTACTCTTAGTGAAAAACAGGTCACTAAAAGATAAGCCTGATTTCAATTTGGCTTGTTGATACCAAGGTCGAGTGGTTGGATTGTACTTTTCTTTTATCCCAACACCGTTAGGGAAAGACTCAGAAGGGCGAGAAGTATAAGAACGGCCGTCGTCAAAACCCACCACAATCTTGTCAATGCCACCGAGCTTTGCCGCATAATGCATCAGTGCTTCATTCGGCACTTGGTATGGGGATTTCATGAACTCTTGTGCAACAGAGTTAACGGTATCGATGGTGCGCTGAACAGTACTTTCTATTTGATTGATTTCTATCGTAAGCGAGTGATCAATCTCGTTATAAATCGTTTGGTTTACCTGTTCAGTGGCCAAGTTAAGCGTAAACCAGTTCGTAAATGCCAAAGCACTAGAACTTACGATCGCTACCATTAAAATCAATTTTCCTTTAAACCCTAGAGACAATTTTGAATTCATAAAACTCATCATCCATATCAACCTATGTCTATTATTTTTATCCGAATGAAATGGTTATTTTTCGCATTTTCGAAGATACGGGAAGTGAAACCTGTTCATGCCGTTCCATCGTCACAACCATCAATTTAATTAATATTGTATGTTTAATTGACCAACCATTCTGTGAGCGATCTTGATATATTAAAACTGGCTAAAATCGCCCTGTGACATAGGTATCATTTATGAGTTTGGATTTTATTCCAAGTTAAACATTGACGCATAACGCATTCAAATAGATCGATTTTTAGATAATTAACTCATCATTTCTCCGATAGCACTTTTTCGGAAACTCTTCTTCTTCCTCTCACCCAGCTGAGTAAAAAATGAGTCTTAACTCACACTTCTACCAACTAACCATTCACTAAAGGCATTCAATCTTAAAATTTATTTGTAATACAATAAGCCTTAAGTTATGGTGTATTTGAATCATAACTTAAGTTCTTTCTGGATGCTTTTGTTCAATTAAAAGTGATAATTGAAGCAGCCGCTTTAAGGTCATTGAACGCGTTTAACGTAGAAACTGTCGGGGGATCTCGTTATTCGTTTTTTCACTTGCTACTGATCATTTGTTTTTCCAGACGGCTCGTCCGAACATGCCCATACAGTCACCAGCTGTATGGGCTTTTTTTTACTTTCTTTTCAGGCCCGATACACGAGCGGTGTTAAGTCATCACCAACAATCCTGTAAGTGCACTGGTTTAAGCTTGCGAGGAAAAGTGAGTGAACGAGTGGGTGCTAGAAGGCTTTGAATTTACAAATAGATATAGAAACAAAAATAGGAATTGAGGCAGTAACAAAGTTGAACAGAGGTTTTGAGTAGGTGTAGCTGAGGAAGTAGAAGAGTTTAACGAGGGAACAAAGGGTTGGGTATGGCAGATAAAAACGAACCTCGCTGAGGTATCGCCGCCTAAAAAGACAGGCAATACCCTAGCGAGGTCGTACGTCGATTACTTCTCTAGTTTAGCGAAGTAGTCGAAGATTACTGGTACGTCGTTGTTACCCATGCCTGCATCAACAGCAGCTTGTAGGCTTGTTGCAGTACCTTGAGCGATTAGAGACTCAGTACCTAGCTCTTCACAAAGAGCAAGGAAGTAACCAAGGTCTTTGTTTGCGTTAGCAACAGAGAAACCTAGCTTCTCTTCGCCGTCTACTGCGTAGAACTTACAGAATTGCATGAACGGAGAGTTAGATGGACCTGCAGACATGATGTCAAACAGTTGTTGGCCATCAACACCAGCGCGTTGAGCAACAGCGAAAGCTTGAGACATAGTCGCAACAGTCGTCATACCCATGAAGTTGTTTACAAGCTTAGTCACGTGACCAGAACCTAGAGCGCCTAGGTGGAATACGTTTTCGCCTTGCTCTTCAAGAACAGGTTTAACTTTGTTGAAAGTTTCCATGTCGCCAGCAGCCATGATGTTCAGAAGACCATCTTTAGCGTGTGCAGGAGTACGACCTAGAGGTGCGTCGATCATGCCCGCGCCTTTTTCAGCAAGAGCTGCGCCGATTTGCTTAGTAGAAGCAGGGATAGAAGTACCGAAGTCTACTAGTACTGCGCCTTCTTTGATGCCCGCTAGAACGCCGTCTTCGCCGTAAACGATTTTTTCAACAACAGCAGAAGTTGTAAGACAAAACTGAACGATATCACTTGCAGCAGCTAGTTCTTTAGCAGAAGTGAATGCAGTTGCGTTGCCGCGATCTGTAACGCGAGCAACAGCTTCAGCGCTTAGATCCATTACGTTTACGTGGTAGCCGCGCTTTTGCAGGTTTTCAACCATGTTGCCGCCCATAAGACCTAGGCCAATGAAACCGATTACAGGTTTAGTCATGTTCAAACTCCAAATATAGTATTGTATGATTATATGCTCATTATAATAACTACGTCTTTCTCGTTACGCAATAGTTTTAGGGCATTGATTTAATGGTTAGACGTAAGTTGTGACGGGGGTTCACTTTACGAGAAAATATGGGTCACGCTTTGTACTTACAGGAACTATTTGCCACTTTAAAAACCGTCCATTGATGAAATAACATACGTTAAATGTCATACGATTAGTAAGCACAAGCTACGCCATTACCTATGTATAGTTCACTATTCCCGTAATCAGCCAGTGATTAGACTATTCACGCAGAAGTAAGTCATATCAGTTTTTAGGAAAAAGGGGTTGGCGCCCTATTCTTTTAACAAAGCGAGACATGCGGGTCTCGTATACCACTCCTGCACATTTCATTGAGCATAGTGGCTAAGTACATACCCAGCCTTTGTGTTTATCAGCTTCCAGGTTTAACCCTCGAGCGACTGACTTGGCATCGAGAAGCGATTGATCTCTTGGCCATTTAGTTTTCTTTCAACTTGATGGGGTTCCCGACGTTGCCAGCTAATACAACTTAACTGACTTATCCAATTTAACTGGCTAGCCAAACAAAAAAACTCCGAGCTTTCACTCGGAGTTTTTAATATCTAGCTTCTGTTACTTCAGCGAATTACAGTTCAATTGAAACCGTTTCACCGTCAACATTGAGCATTAGCGTGTTGCCTTCAAGCTTGTGAGACACTTCAACTTGCTCGCCTTCGTTCTTATTAGGAACAAGAAGCGTCAGGATGTTGTGCTCTTTCGATGGCTTGAATTCCACTTCAACGTGACGGTGGATTTCAAGATCTTTGAACTCGTATGGGTCAACTTCGCCAAAACCTTCAACATTCTTAACTGAAGTGATGTTGTCAGCTGATTCGTTGATGAAGTTTACGTCTAGGTGTGCAACTTCGCCACGGATAGTGAAAGACTTGTCTGCCACTTCGTTTGCGAAAGTTGTGTGCATTAGCCAAGTCATGTCTTTCTCTTCAGAAAACGTTGCCTTGTCTTGCATTACGAAGACTTTACCTTGAACAAACCAGACCTTACGCTTGTAAGATTCAATTTCAGGAACGAAGTACTTGTAAGACGCTGTTGCATCACCTTCAACCATCTTCACATCAGATTCAGTGTCGAAATCAGAGATGTTGCCGCCCGCTTCGATACAGAAGCGATCTTGGTGGTTTTCGTAGCCCGTGTTCTTGTTCTCGCCGTACTGACCTTTACCGCCAAATAGTGGAAGGTTCTTAGAGAACGTTTGACGACGCCATTTAGTGTGCATATCAACACCGAAACCACCGTAGTAGCCAGTGATTGACGCTAGCGTTTCACCGAATGCATGCAAGGTGAATGCGTTTTGGTCACCGTGAGAGTGGCTGATTGAGCCAAACGGAGAACATTTGAATACCATGTGAATATGGTTATCACGCTCAGTCATCTTGTTGTGGAATGCAGCCCAACCCGTGATTGGGAATACTTTCAACAGTGGATCATTCGATGGTGCTTTCTCTTCAGGTGCATCCCAAAGGAAGTTAAAGCGAAGATCGTCGTAACCGAAGTCCCACCAACCGAAGTTGTAGAATTTTGTGTGCGCTTCAGTATCACGGCCTTTCAGTTGGTTGTAGTACCAAACGTACTCAGGCTTCTGGTTAACACCTGCGTAGTGCTTAATGTTGTAAGCCAGTTTTAGACCTGGGAAATCACCGATTGAAGACTGGTCACAGAAGCTCGCGCGCTTAGAGTGAACAGGCATGCAGTAAAGCGGGAAATCACCTGTGTTTTCGTAGAATGTTTTGTTAAACATGTCTACGCCACAGTATGCTTTCAATAGATCGAATGCTTCGCCTAGGAATGCAGTTTGTGTGTTCCAGTAGTCAGGACCTTCAGCCCAACCGCCGTCTACACCGCCCCATGGTGGGTAGTGTACTGCGTAGTATTCTAGTGCGTATGCGATGTACTCGCCTGCTTTCGGGTGATCGTGGTAAAGCGCGATACACGTTGGGATGATAGCAGAAGAGATAGAACGAACACCGTGGCTGTTCAGTGGGTTGTTCAATAGATCAACCGTCACTTTCAGGTGGTGCATGATTTCGTCTAGACGCTCAATCAAAGCATCTTGAACTTGCTGACGTTCTTCATCTGTGAAGTAGCCGTGTAGCCAGTCGTAACCCCAAGCCATAGCCGCGATAACACGGAAAGCTGCTTCATCGTTATAGCCACGAGAAGTCACGCCTTCTGGATCGTACGTAGACAGTTTTAGAGTCCAAGCTTTTGCTTTAGCAATTAGCGCTTCGTCTTCTTTCACAACACCAGCAATTGCTAGGTTACGTGTCGCGTTCAGTGCCATTTGGCAATCAACGTACATTTGACGCCAGTAAGGACGCCATAGAGAAGCCTTACCTACCGTCTCAGCTGGGTACGCTTGAGGCTCTTCGAAAGGAGCAGTCTCAAGGAACTTAACTGTCGAGTTATTGTAGAAATCATCAAACATGCAGTGAGCTTCATCAGCTTTCACTTTCGCTTTGAATTCTTCTAACTGATCTGCTTGAACAAGAAGACGTGGACGTGCTTCGCTCAAGTTGTCTAGGAATGATAGGTCGAAGTCACGTGTTTGAACTTCGATAGGGAGTAGGTCTACAAGATTACCTGCTGAAGTATCATTCTCCAGCTTCATCTTCCTGATTGCATCAAGAGATTTTTGGTCGCTCATTCTAACTCACTTATTTTTCAAGTTGATTGAAAGGAATTAGCAATAATATACGTCTTATTGTAGGACAATTGAATCTATTTCGGTTCGATTGAACCATTTTGTACAGTTTTCGTGATTTAGGTCAGATATCTTCCACCTGACAGTTTTTCCGTTTCGCAGAACAAAAAATGCGACGCCCTTTCGAGTCGTCGCATTCTATTATAAACGTTTTCTCTATATTAGCTTTCGGTTACTGCTTTCGCTTGCTTACCGCCGTCATCGACCGCTTTAACCAATAGCACACCAACACCACCAACAATCACACCACAAAGGATAAAGACTAGACGTCCCCACATTGGGTTAGTAAGTAGAGCCATTAGCATGATACCGACACCCGCTACCGCAATCAGTTTACCAAGCATTTCACGCTGTTTGTTATCCAGTACTTTCTGTTCTGCTGACTCCGCAACTAATGGAGTAGACAGATTGCCGAAGAACTTATCAACGTCTGCTTGACGCTTCTCAGTTAATGGCTTGTAGAACAGAGTTGATAGGATGAAGAAACCACCTGTCAGCGTAATGTGAGCAATCAGACCGATAGCTACCTTAACATCAGACCATTCACGGCTTGTTAGCTCTTCTAGACCAAAGATTGAAGACACCATTTCAGCGTTAACAACGAAACCTACGTAGTAAGAAACAAAACCACCAACTACTAGCGTACCCCAACCAGCCCAGTCCGGTGTTTTCTTAATAAAGAAGCCAAGGAATGCAGGAATTGTCATTGGGAAGCCGATAAGTGCACCTACATACATCATTGTATCGAACAGGCTCAAACCTTTAAGCGAGTTGATGAACTGTGCGATAAGGATGATAGCGATACCAAACACGGCAGAAGTAATCTTAGAAACCGTTACTAGTTCTTTTTCGCTAGCCGCACCCTTACGAACGATTGGTTCATAGAAGTTCTTAACAAAGATACCTGAGTTACGGTTTAGACCAGAATCCATTGAAGACATTGTCGCTGCAAACATCGCCGCAACTAGAAGGCCGACCATACCTGCTGGCATGTATTCTTGTACGAAGTATAGGTAAGCAAAGTCACCCGCTTTTTTACCTGCTTCTGGGTAAGCTGCTGCTAGGTCGACACCTTGACCTGCAATGTACCAAGAAGGCATGAACCAGATAAATACACCACAAAGCATTAGCACACACGCTAGTAACGCCGCTTTCTTCGCGTTCTTTGAGTCTTTAGCCGCTAGGTAACGGTAAGAGTTAAGCATGTTGTTAGTAATAGAGAACTGCTTCACGAAGATGAAGAATGCCCAAATGCTGAAGATGCTTAAGTAGTTAATGTTGTTACCAGAAAGGAAAGAACCGCCTTCCGCTACAGGGAAGTTATTCACGATTTCACCAACACCGCCACCTTGAACAACAGCAACAACAGCACATGTCACGGTTACTGCCATGATGATAACCATCTGCATAAAGTCAGATGCGATTACCGCCCATGAGCCACCCGTTACAGACATTGCCAATACAACCAAACCGGTAATCCAGATAGTTGCTGTCATGTCGAAACCGAAGATACCAGAAGCGATGATTGCTAGTGCGTTTAACCATACACCGGCAGAAACAACACTGTTTGGCATTGAAGACCAAGTGAATACTTGTTCGTTAGTCGCACCGAAACGCATACGAATTGCTTCGATTACCGTTACTACACGTAGTTGACGGAACTTTGGAGCAAAGTATGCGAAGTTCATGAAGTAACCAAATGCGTTAGCTACGAAGATTACCGCTACTGCAAAACCATCGTTATACGCTTTACCTGCCGCACCGGTGAATGTCCATGCACTAAACTGGGTCATAAAGGCGGTTGCACCAACCATCCACCACAACATGTTACCGCCCCCGCGGAAGTAGTCACTGGTGGTACTTGTAAATGTTCTAAACATCCAACCTATCGCAATCAAGAATAGGAAATAAATGCCGACAATAATCGTGTTGAGTTCCATCGTGTATCCTTTGTCCGTTGTATTTTGTTACGAGGACTATAGGAAATCTCAAACTTTATTTGTAGTACAATAATCCAAATAAGTGATGGCGATCTTATTTTGATTGATTAAGTTAATTATATATATGACATAGGATGGAATATGGCCAATCCATTAAGGCAATTACTGGTGTTTGAGGTAAAAACTCAAAAAACCAAGGCCAAAGAACATCACACCCATTAAAATCAAAGACTTATAAAAAAGTGAGACTTTGCACACTTATTAACAAATACAACCAAACACATATAACTATAAAATCCTCAAAAATAATAAAAGCCAAATCAGAGCTAAATCACCCTCATTCATCACACAATAAACCAGTGTTTTTTATCTATTGAGAGTGGGTAATTTCATTAGAATTCAACTTAAATTAATCAATATAGAAGAGGCATATCCAGTTCAAACGATGGTAGATTCAAAGTATACAAAAATGAAAAATCATGGATGACGCATAATTATATGAGGGGAGTTCGAGTGTCTAAAAACGAATATCGAGCGTAATATTATTTTTATTATGATGGTAAAGAGAACGACCGCTAGACGTATACAAGAAGGAATTAACTTAAGAAGGAGTTAAGCGGGCGTGAACCAAAACAGTGCCACACATGGTGCAACACGCTTCCTAAAAACAAAAAAGGCATACACTTGGCATACCTTTTTGACTGGTTCAAATGAAGTTGAAAACCGTGTTTAGCTTGCAGTAGCTAAACGGTGGTTAGCATCTTGCAAGTGAGCAGCTGACATTGTACGAGCTTTTTCACTGTCGCCAGCCATAATCGCTTCATAGATTCTACGGTGTTCATTGATACATGTGCTGCCCTCTTCAGAAGAGTGCACGATGAAGTTAACGAACATCGTAGTCAGAATATTGCCGAATGGCAGGTAGAAATCGTTACCTGTCGCATTAAAGATCAAGCTATGGAAACGAATATCGATGTCTGTCCAACGTTCTTGGTCAAACACTTCTGCGTCATCCACTTCAACCATCTTCTGGAAGATCTCAGAAAGCTCGATACGTTGCTCAGCAGTAGCAAATTTTGCAGCTAATGCACACGCTTCAGGTTCAATCGCACGGCGAAGGCCTAAAAACTGAGAACAGAATTGGTCTATGTCGGTTAGACCATCCATCCATTCAATCAGTTGAGGATCAAGAAAGTTCCAGTATGCGCGATCCACTACACGAGTACCGATTTTCGGGCGGGACTCTAACAGACCTTTAGAAGTCAGTAGTTTAACAGCTTCGCGAAGTGCCGTACGGCTGATACCAAACTGTTCACACAGCGCCATTTCACCAGGAATAATAGAACCTTGTGGCAGTTCACCAGACAAGATTCCACGAGCGATTTCACGCGCTACTTGCACGTGCAGGCTGCGCTTCGAGCCCGAGATTGAATTAAAAGTGCTAACCATAAGTTCACTTATTTTATATGTTATGTTTATGTATTATTTAAGGATCACTATAACAGGATTTCAACCTAGCGCCAATTGAGTAAATTAGCAACGAGTCGTGCTCTATTAATTTATTCAATGAATCAAACACTTATAAAGCATCTAACTCCACACAGCTAGAAACATTATGTTACACCATTCATAAATCCGTCATCAAAATGCATCGGTTCTGTCATCCTCGATTTCTATACTCCCTTCCCAAGAAATCACTCAATTGGACTGAAATAATGAAACCGACAAAAACAAATCTCACGCTTAAGAGCACTATTACTGCTGCGCTGATTTTTTCTGGTTCTGCATTAGCAATGGATACACGATACGAAGATCGCTCTGGCAACTTGGTTGCTGATGTTCCTCAAGATGAATCACAATGGGTTGACCCAAACACGCTAATTTTTGCTTATACGCCAGTTGAAGATCCTGCAGTATACGCTGATGTGTGGAGCGAGTTTTTGAGCCACCTAGAAAAAACAACGGAAAAAACGGTTCGTTTCTTCCCTGTTCAAAATAACGCTGCTCAAATCGAAGCAATGCGTTCAGGTCGCCTACATATCGCAGGTTTCAACACAGGTTCTACACCACTAGCGGTTAACTGTGCAGGCTTTGCCCCATTCACAATGATGGCTGCAGAAGATGGCTCTTTCGGTTATGAAATGGAAATCATCACTTACCCAGGTTCTGGCATTGAGAAAGTGGAAGACCTAAAAGATAAGAACCTGGCGTTCACATCACAAACGTCTAACTCTGGCTTCAAAGCACCTTCTGCGATTTTGGACGCTGAATACCAACTTCAACCTGACCGAGATTTCAAACCAGCATTCTCTGGCGCACACGACAACTCTATTTTGGGTGTGGCGCACAAAGATTACGATGCTGCAGCAGTTGCTAACTCAGTATTGAACCGCATGCTTTCACGCGATGTTGTGAAAGAAGACCAAATCAAGAGCATCTACAAATCTCAAACCTTCCCGACTACCGCTTACGGCACCGCGCACAACCTGACGCCAGAGCTACAAGAGAAGATTCAAAAAGCGTTCTTCACTTTCGATTGGGAAGGCACAAAGCTTCAAGAAGAGTTTGAACGTAACGGCGAAGCGCAGTTCGTTCCTATTACTTACAAAGAGCACTGGGAAGTGATCCGCACTATCGATACGGCAAACAAAGTCTCTTACACGTGTAGCTAAGTTCAACCGAACTAAAAAGCCAATCACACACCGATAAAACTAACTGCAGGTGTAATCGCCTGCAGTTATTCACCACTCTTTCCGGTTTACTTTCCATGCCTGTCTCAGGCGAACTCTTAGTACACCGCTCTTATAGGAATTCTATGTCTACTCTTACCCTTAAAGGGCTTACCAAGCACTACTCCAGTTCTGATAAAGCCCTTACCAACGTTAGCTTGTCGGTCAATGCCGGTGAAGTGGTTGGTTTAATTGGTCCATCTGGTGCGGGTAAATCAACGCTTATCCGTTGTATTAATCGGCTCACCGAGCCCACCAGCGGCGAAGTGATCTTTTCCAATACCAATCTAGAGACGCTGTCTAAGCGACAACTGAGACAATCACGCCGTGAAATCGGGATGATTTTCCAAGAGTACGCGCTGATTGAGCGTTTGACGGTGATGGAAAACGTACTTTCAGGACGTTTGGGTTACGTGAATTTCTGGCAAAGCTTTACTCGTCGTTTCCCGGAGTCGGATATCCAAGCCGCTTATGCGCTACTCGACCGTGTTGGATTGTTAGAACACGCCAATAAAAGGGCCGATGCTCTGTCGGGTGGTCAGCGTCAACGTGTTGGTATTGCACGTGCACTTGCTCAGAAACCGAAATTACTGTTGATTGATGAACCAACGGCCGCACTTGATCCACGTACAGCGCGCCAAATCATGCGACTGATCAGTGAGATTTGTTCAGAGCAACAGCTCCCTGCCATCATCAATATTCACGATGTTCAATTAGCAAAGCAGTTTGTTGACCGTGTTGTCGGCTTAAATGCAGGTTGTGTCGTATTTGATGACAAACCAAACCTGCTCACTGACGATGTTTTAACGCAAATCTACGGTGAAGAAGACTGGAGTCAACAAGCAGAAGAAGAGGCCGATGACCTCATCATCACGAGCCCTCGCCTGTCTGAGGCAACAATATGACTCAACCATATCCAAATCAAGTTCAGCAGCATTTAAAGTCAGGAAAACAGAATTCCAAACAATACCCGACACAGTGGACAAAGCCGCCACTGATTTCTAGCCCATGGCTACGCTGGAGCTTAATCATCATTGTCGCGGTTTACTTGTACCTTGCGACTCAATCGGTACACGTCAACTGGACTCGAATTTACGAAGGCAGCGAACGCGGCTGGCAGTTCATTTTGGCTTTCATGAACCCAGATTTTGGTGGCCGATGGAACAACATCTCACAAGGTTTGATTGAAAGTTTAACCATGACCCTGACATCGACCGTGGCGGGTGTCCTTCTTTCTATCCCATTCGGATTAGGCGCAGCGAAAAACCTTGCCCCTACTCCCGTTTACCTATTCTGTCGTGCGTTTATTTCGGTTGCTCGTAGCTTACAAGAAATCATCGTAGCGATTCTGTGTGTTGCTCTATTTGGCTTTGGTACGTTTGCGGGTTTTGTCACGCTCACCTTCGCGACCATCGGCTTTCTCGCAAAACTGTTTGCCGATGAAATTGAAGCCATTGACCCAGCACCACTGACCGCAATGCGCGCAACGGGCGCGAGTTGGTTACAACAGGTGAATTACGCGATTCAAGCGCAGGTAATGCCGCGCTTTATCGGACTTTCGATGTACCGACTCGACATCAACTTTCGTGAGTCAGCCGTGATTGGCATTGTTGGCGCAGGTGGTATCGGCGCAACGTTAAACACAGCAATGGACCGTTACGAATACAGCGCAGCAGCCGCTATTCTATTGATTATTATCGTGATTGTGATGCTGTGTGAATACCTATCAACCATCATCCGTAAGCATGTGCAGTAAGGAACGACCAATGAGCACGCTAAATGAAACACCGACAAGCGCCATCAATCGTACCCAATGGCAGCGTTACGACAGTAAACAGAGCCTCATGCTTTGGCTAGGCTGGCTTTGCTTTGTTGCTTTGACAGTATTCGCATGGCAAGTCATGAACAAAGATACGATTTGGTACTTTGTGACTGACTCACCCAACCAATTTGCTGATATCTCTTCACGTATGTGGCCACCAAGATGGAGCTACTTAGAGTCTCTTTGGAGTCCGTTGTGGGACACCATTAACATCGCGACACTTGGCACACTGTTAGGGATCGTACTCGCCTTTCCAGTAGCGTTCTTAGCTGCACGCAACACAACGCCAAGCATGACGTTTATCAGACCTATCGCGCTGTTCATCATCGCGGCAAGTCGCTCAATCAACTCGTTAATTTGGGCGTTGTTGTTGGTAGCAATCATCGGCCCAGGTTTGTTGGCTGGTATCATTGCGATAGCACTACGTTCAATTGGCTTCGTGGCGAAGTTAATGTACGAAGCGATTGAAGAAGTGAACGCAACACAGATGTCAGCAATCCAATCGACCGGAGCTTCTCCGCTGCAAGTGTTGAACTACGGCATTCTTCCGCAGGTGATGCCAAGCTTCATCGGCACGAGCTTGTTCCGTTGGGATATCAATATTCGTGAGTCTACGGTTTTAGGCTTGGTCGGCGCTGGCGGTATCGGCTTAAAACTGCAAGAGTCGATGGCGATGCTGGCATGGCCTCAAGTGACTGTGATCTTCTGCGCGATTCTCGTGACAGTTATCTTCTCGGAATGGTTAGCTGCCAAAGCACGCAAAGCCTTAATCTAAATAATAAAACAACGTCATATAGACGGTTAGCTAAGATCAAAGCCTACTTATTGAGTAGGCTTTTTTTGAGGTGTTACGGACAAACCCACGCTTAGAACCGCACTTCATGATTTACTCTTTCTCCGTTTTTCCCATCCGTTACAGTAATATAAGTAAAAACAAGCTTTGACTGCTCTCGACATATTTGAAGTTATCTTCTGCTTCCTTTCTTCATTAATGTTCCTTATTTCTAACTCCCAACGCGCATAAAAAAACCGAGCAACTCGCTACGAGTTACTCGGTTTGACTTATTTCCGATATTCTTTGTCATCGACTTTAGTTTCGTTCAGTTACTTAGATGCGAACACCCTTACAACCGAACATGACATGGCGCTTCGTTCCCGCAAAGCACCACATCAGCACACGCCATCGTTAAATGGTATGTGTGTTGATCATTTACAGTTGAGCAAATGATCCTTCCCACGAGTATGTCTCGCCCGCGAACTCAACAGTGTGAGTTTCTTGCTGCGTGTCTTCAGCTTGGTTTGAAATACCGTAGTGGTAAGTGTTACCAGAAGTAGTCTGAATACGAACAACAGTCCCGACACTGTTATGGCCCACAACAGATACTGATTTAACCAGACCACGAGCGCCTACAGAGGCTTCGATAGACTCGTTAAAGTAACCATGCGTTTCTAGTACAGAAGCAAACACGTGGTTTTGACCAGACTGACGTAAGATGAACGCAGGCTCACTCTTAAGGTTGAAGTCTGGATCGTTAGCACCAGTGCGAGCAAAAATCACTTCACTGCCCGCATTCGCGCTGGTTACTAGGCTGTAGTAGCTGCTGTCATGTAGCCAGCTTACTAAAGAACCTTCTTCGTTTACTTTGCCTGAAGCCACGTTCCATAGATGTTGGTAACCGTTATCTTCACCTAGCGGCTTAAGCGTTTTTTCCATGTTGTAATCAAAGTCAGTACGGATGATCTGGCCAGAGTGGTGAACTGGTAGGTCGTACTGGTGCTCAGCGTCAGCTTCGATGCGGTACACATCAATCACTAGCGGTTTTTCGAACTCAGGAAGTTCAGCAAGAATCACGCTGCGTTGCATGTCTACGCCAGTGTAGTACTCAGAAATAGTGCCGCTCATGCCTTGTAGAGACTGGTCGTCTGCTACGAAGAAGTGCTTCTGACCAAACTTAGACTCAGCCAATGCTGTGTTGAAGTTGTTCTGCGTTTTCTGATCAACCGTTACTGTGTTGTGAGCAACCGTCTGCTTACAGTAAGACTTGTTCTCTGGGATGTAACGACCGCCAAACTTAGGCTCAACGTTTACCCAACGACCGAAGCCGTAATCGTGCAGCACTTCGTGGCCACGGTTGAATACGCTTAGGTGTAAGCCATCGTAGTGACCGTGGTCTAGCGCAGAGTGGTACTGGTGATCAGAGCCGTGCTGACCAAACCAGATCAACGCCATTGTGTCGTCGTCTTGCTCATCACGGTGACGAAGGATGCTTACGCCGCCTTTTTCGCCTTCAGGGCCGTCCGTTACAAACAGGCTACCCCAGTTGAATGCTTTGATGTCATCTGCTGCGTCAACAGCGTCAGACAATGTTTTACCCGAAGCATGAACCCAAACGTTTTGTTGGTGATCAGCCATGCCAAGCAGAGTTTCTGTCTGCTCGTAACGGTGGTAACACACAGACGTTGCCATGATAACGCCTTCATCGTTGATAGAGATTGTCTTCGATGAATCGTTCAGAGCTGGCAATGTACCGTCTGGGAATGCTGTTTTGAATACAGAGTAAGACGTTGTCTTGATCACTGAATCGTTGAATTCATAGATACCAACTTCAGGCTGACGACGTTCAATCGCTTCTGCAAACAGGTAGATTGGACGTAGCGAGAAACGGTGGTAGTAAGGACCTTCCATGTAGTAGCCGTCTGGCGAAAACAGTTGGTCAAGTTGTGCTAAGAAACCGCCGCTTACTTTGTCTAGTTTCAGGCCGTAAAGCGCTTTGTCTACAGACTCTTGATCGTTGATCGCGTAACCACAGATACCTACCGCTGCCACTGCCCATAAGCCGTGGTTGTGTACGATATCGAAGTCGTGTGCGTAAGTCACAACGAACATTTCGATCATTTGCTTAAGAAGATCGTCTTCGATCAGACGCTTTTGCTCTTCAGAGATGGTGTGGTAAATACAGCTGTACGCACAAGAAGCGTAAAGCATCCACATGTTCTCGTTCAACGTTTGGTGGAACAGCTTACCCGGAGGGTTAGAGTCACGGCTCACATTGCTTTCAAGTGTTGGGTATACCGTCGCGTACGCTGTTAGCATATCAACGATGTAATCACGGTACTTTGTTTCCTCAGTGATAAGGAACAAACGACCCGCTAGATCCATATGGATGTAGTTTTGCTTGTGACGGTTGTGCTCGTAACCGCCGCCTTCACCGTGACCAGGTACTTCAATGCCAACTTCCGCCATGTAAGCGTCAGTTTGTTTAATGTCGCGAGTCAGTGCGTTACCTAAAAGGCTATCCTTGCCAAGTTCTTTACGAAGCTCTGCTGCTTCATCAAAGTTAAGTAAAAGTGGTTGATAGCTCATTATTATTTCCCCTGCTCTGCTAATTCTGGGTTTAAAGTTGTTTCTACTGAGTAGAAGCCTGTCCAGCTGTATACTTTGCCGTTCAGTTCTACTTTGTGTTCAGTGCTGTCAGTCGCGCCAAGTTGGTTGCTGATCATCACTGTCACGTTTGATTTCTCTGTGGTGATCTCAACTACCGAACCGATATTCGTGTGAGCCACTACTTTGATGTCTTTCACAACACCACGTGCATTAACTGATTGCTCGAACTCTTCGTTGAAGTAACCGTGCGTTTCAACAACAGAAGCAAACAATGTTGTTTCGCCTTTGCTGCGTAGAATGAACGCAGGCTCTGAACGTAGGTTGAAGCTTGGGTCGTTAGCGCCAGTGCGAGTAAAGATAACTTCAGCATTGTCGTTAGACGTTGCACCTAGCCACGTGTAGTAGGTGTTGTTTTGCAGCCAGCTTACCTGTGCTGTGCCCTTCACTTCACCGCTTGCCACGTTCCATAGGTGTTGGTAACCGAAGTCTTCACCTAGCGTGTTCAGCTCTTTGTTTGCTTGGTATTCAAAGTTAGTGCGAACAATCTGACCTTGATATTGGTGCGAGTAGTCGTACTGATGCTCACCTTCGCCGCCTTTCTCAGAATCTAAACGGTAAAGGTCTAATAGTAGTGGAGATTCCAATTCTTCAAGGCTTAGCATGAACACGCTGCGTTGCATGTCAAAACCTTCGTAATGATCGTTAGCAAATGCGCTCATGCCATTGATTTGCTCGTCTTCTACTTTGAAGAAGTGTGGCAAGCCGTGTACTGCATCTGCGCGCTCAACGTCAAAGTTGTTCTGACATTTTTCATCAATCGTTACTGCGTTGTGAGCAATCGTTTGACGAGCGTAAGATTTGTTTTCGTCTAGGTAACGGCCGCCGAATTTAGGCTCAACGTTCACCCAACGACAGAAGCCGTATTCACGCAGTACTTCTTGACCACGGTTGAAGAAAGAAATACCCAGCGTATCAAAGTTGCCGTGACCCATGCCGTGTTGGCCGTAGTTCATAACAAGTTGAGAAACGTCGCCTTTCTTATCCTGCATACGGATAAAGCCTTGCGCGCCGTTGTGACCTTGAGGGCCTTCGTTCAATTCAACACTTGGCCAGAAAGGCATGCCGATTTCTTTCTCAGCAGACGCTGCTTCATAAGCTTTAGATAGCTCAAGACCACATGGATGCATCCATACCGCATCTTGAATCTTCGCCATACCTAGAATGTTTTGGTCTACACCGTTTTCAGAAGAGTAATGCTTGCTGTAAACACTTACCGCAACCTGAACACCCATGTCTGTGATACCCATAGTACGAGAAGCATCATTCAGAGCCGGGAACTCACCGTTCGGGTAAGCCGTCGCTAGCATGGCTTGTACTGTGTTACCAATCACGCCGCCCTTGTAGTTATAAATATCAACTTCAGGCATATGACGGTGAATCACTTCAGCGAACACACACGTTGGGCGAATCGCGTAGCGGTGGTAGTAAGGACCTTCCATGTAGTAGCCAGACGGTGCAAACAGCTGAGAAACTTGCGCTAGGAAGCCGCCAGTGTCGTTACGGTCAATGCCGTACACCGACATTTCAAGGTACTCACGCTTGCCAAGAGCAAGACCACAGATACCCACAGCGGCTACAGCCCAAATACCGTGGTTGTGGATACGGTCGAAGTCGTGTGCGTATTTAACTGTGAACATTTCTAGCATTGGTTCGAAAATGCGAGACTCAATGTTGTCACGCTGCTCTTGTGTCAAGGTTGAAGCAACACAAGAGTATGCCAAGCTTGAGAACATTAACCAGCAGTGTTCGTTCAAGATTTGGTGGAACAAACGACCAGTAGGGTTAGTGTTTTTCTGTACGTGAAAATCAAACGTTAGGTATTTGTCTGCGTATTCTTCTAGTAATTCTGTAACAAAGTCAGCGTACTTTTGCTCTTTAGTGATCAAGAACATGCGACCAGCTAGATTCATGTACGTGTAATTTTGCTTATGGCGGTTATGTTCGTAACCCCCAGCTTCACCATGACCTGGGACATCAATAGGTAAACGCATGAATGCTTCTAGATCTTTCGCGTTCGCTGCAATGGTTTTGCCCATTAAGCTAGAACGGCCCACTTCAAGATGAAGCTGCTCGATTTCTGCTTCAGTCAACAATACTGGTTTAGTCGTCATATTCTTTGTCACCCTCAATAAAGAGTTTATCTGCTTAAACTTTGATTAAATTTTCAAACTCCATATAAAGTAATACAATATGAGCTTTAATTATACCTATTCGTCGCCAAATGATGAGTAGAGTCACACAATTAGCTATAAGTCATTGATGTAGCTAACTAATGGTAAATATCAGCCATTTATTAAGTTGTTGATTTATTTACGCTATATAAAGTATCGCTTGATCAATATCACACAAATTTAGATATATTGTATTACAATTAGGCCCATTCCCTTATGATGGATGCAAGTTAAGTAACACTTAAAAGATTTAAACAGATTAGGAGATACACAATGAACTCTTTCTTTATCCTAGATGAAAACCCATGGGAAGAACTTGGTGGCGGCATTAAGCGTAAAATCGTTGCTTACACTGACGATCTAATGGCAGTACACCTATGTTTTGATAAGGGCGCGATTGGCCACCCTCATACTCACGAAATCCATGACCAAATCGGTTACGTAGTTCGTGGCAGCTTCGAAGCTGAGATTGAAGGCGAAAAGAGAGTCCTTAAAGAAGGCGATGCTTACTTCGCTCGTAAACACATGATGCACGGTGCCGTTGCACTAGAGCAAGACAGCATCCTTCTTGATATCTTCAACCCTGCGCGTGAAGATTTCCTAAAATAATAACTAGCGCAACCTCAGTTGCTAAGGTAAGCATATGAAATCATTAAACATCGCGGTCATTGGCGAGTGCATGGTTGAGCTACAAAAGAAACAAGACGGGCTTAAGCAAAGTTTCGGTGGCGATACACTAAATACTGCACTTTACTTGTCTCGCTTAACAAAAGAGCAAGATATCAACACGAGCTACGTAACAGCACTAGGCACTGACCCATTCAGTACCGACATGTTAGAAAAGTGGCAAGCGGAAGGTATCGACACTAGCTTAATTGCTCAGCTTGATCACAAACAACCAGGGCTTTACTACATCGAGACCGATGAAACTGGTGAACGCAGTTTCCACTACTGGCGTAATGATGCTGCAGCAAAGTTCATGTTTGACCAGGAAGACACGCCTGCTCTACTTGATAAGTTATTCTCTTTTGATGCGGTTTACCTAAGTGGTATTACGCTTGCTATCTTGACAGAGAATGGACGCACGCAGCTATTCAACTTCTTAGACAAATTTAAAGCGCAAGGCGGCCAAGTATTCTTCGACAATAACTTCCGTCCAAAACTTTGGGAAAGCCAACAAGAAGCGATTTCTTGGTACTTGAAGATGCTTAAGTACACAGACACGGCTCTACTGACGTTTGATGACGAGCAAGAGTTGTATGGCGACGAAAGCATTGAACAGTGTATTGCACGTACGTCTGAATCTGGTGTGAAAGAGATCATCATTAAACGTGGTGCTAAAGACTGCCTAGTGGTTGAGAGCCAAAGCGCTCAGTACGTTGCTCCAAACCCAGTAGACAACATTGTTGATACTACAGCGGCTGGCGACTCGTTCAGCGCGGGCTTCCTAGCTAAGCGCTTAAGCGGTGGCAATGCACGTGATGCAGCGTTAGCTGGTCATATTGTGGCAGGGACTGTGATTCAGCATCCAGGTGCTATCATTCCTCTAGAAGCGACGCCTGATCTGTCTCTATAATTACGCACTTTAACTATAATCAAGGGTTTGCTTAGTTGAAAGCAAGCCCACATTTAACGTGAGAAAGAATTCATGACTACATTAAATGAACAACTAGCAAACCTAAAAGTAATTCCTGTAATCGCTATCAACCGTGCTGAAGACGCTATCCCTCTAGGTAAAGCACTTGTTGAAAACGGCATGCCATGTGCAGAAATCACGCTACGTACAGAATGTGCAATCGAAGCGATTCGTATCATGCGTAAAGAATTCCCAGACATGCTAATCGGTTCAGGTACTGTACTGACTAACGAGCAAGTTGACGCATCTATCGAAGCTGGCGTTGATTTCATCGTAAGCCCAGGTTTCAACCCGCGCACAGTTCAATACTGTATCGATAAGGGTGTTGCAATCGTACCGGGTGTTAACAACCCAAGCCTAGTTGAGCAAGCAATGGAAATGGGCCTTCGCACGTTGAAGTTCTTCCCTGCTGAGCCTTCTGGTGGTACTGGCATGCTTAAAGCACTAACAGCGGTTTACCCTGTTAAATTTATGCCTACTGGTGGCGTAAGCTTGAAGAATGTTGATGAATACCTATCGATCCCTTCTGTACTTGCGTGTGGCGGTACTTGGATGGTTCCAACTAACCTTATCGACGAAGGTAAGTGGGACGAGCTAGGCAAGCTGGTTCGTGACGCAGTTGATCACGTTAACGCTTAATCTATTTTAGATTTAGTGATGAAGCCTCACCTCGGTGGGGCTTTTTGTTATCTGGCGTTTATTGCGCTGACTAACCGTAAAACACGCTCAATCAACGTTCTGTTTCCCCACACCTTATCGCCTTTCTCTCTATGGGCTCGCACAGCTCCGCGACTAAGACAGGCAATAACAAGTAATGTAAACTTTCAATCGACTTCAGCACGCATCTAACGAAGCGTTACTGGTGCCCCCTATCGCCTATCCAGCTTCTTACCCAGCAACGTTCCTTTTCGATACGTCGTCAAACATCTCTCATAGCATGCACTGAAGACCACAATAGACAAAGTGAGCCGAAAGTGTGTTCCGCCCGTCCAGTTTAACGCCCACTCAGTGACAAAAATTCCAAATACGCACCTCTATGGCACGAAAAAATGAATAAATAGCATAGAAAGGCTTCATAGCCGCAGATAAACAGAAAATAGCGAAGTGAAAACAATGAGCTACACTTGAAATCTCAATACCAAAATTTTCAGTATAGAGTTCCAAATTAACGTGAATGTCGTCGCACAACACACCAATTTGTAGCACATTTGTTACGGTTATAATTAAAATCTTATAGATACGGCAAAGTAAGCGCCTTTGCTTATATTGTAATACATATAAACATTTAACCCTCAATTTATTTTAGATCTCAAACAAAATACACACACATTTAAATTCAATTAAAACAATTACTTATATGGTGGTGCACTAGAGACCAAAAAATCAATGCGACCTAGATCATACTAAAGACATATTGTAGTACAAATAAATCTTGGGACGCGTTAATCTAAGCCCAGTTAATTATGATATTTAAAAGGCTGAAAAGATGACTATTGATACTTTTGTTGTTCTCGCCTACTTCTTCTTTTTAATCGCGATTGGTTGGATGTTCCGTAAGTTCACCACCTCTACAAGTGATTACTTCAGAGGGGGCGGCAAAATGTTGTGGTGGATGGTTGGTGCAACTGCCTTCATGACACAGTTTTCAGCATGGACGTTTACAGGTGCCGCAGGACGCGCGTTCAATGACGGTTTCGTTATTGTAATCCTATTCTTAGCCAATGCTTTTGGCTACTTCATGAACTATATGTACTTCGCTCCAAAGTTCCGCCAACTTCGTGTGGTAACGGCGATCGAAGCTATTCGTCAGCGCTTTGGTAAAACGTCTGAACAGTTCTTCACATGGGCAGGTATGCCGGACAGCCTTATCTCTGCAGGTATCTGGCTAAACGGTCTAGCGATCTTTGTAGCAGCGGTATTCAATATCCCAATGGAAGCTACCATTGTGGTAACGGGTATGGTTCTAGTATTGATGGCAGTAACGGGCGGCTCTTGGGCGGTTGTTGCTTCTGACTTCATGCAAATGCTTGTAATCATGGCCGTGACAATCACTTGTGCGGTAGCAGCTTACTTCCACGGTGGCGGCTTAACTAACATCGTTGCTAACTTCGACGGCGACTTCATGTTAGGTAACAACCTAAACTACATGAGCATCTTCATCCTTTGGGTTGTATTCATCTTCGTGAAGCAGTTCGGTGTAATGAACAACAGCATCAACGCTTACCGTTACCTATGTGCAAAAGACAGTGAAAACGCACGTAAAGCGGCAGGCCTAGCATGTATCCTTATGGTTGTTGGTCCACTAATTTGGTTCCTACCACCTTGGTACGTTAGTGCATTCATGCCTGAGTTCGCTGAGCAATACACATCAATGGGCGACAAAGCCGGTGATGCTGCTTACCTAGCATTCGTACAAAACGTAATGCCAGCAGGTATGGTTGGTCTTCTTATGTCAGCAATGTTCGCTGCAACGATGTCTTCTATGGATTCAGGTTTGAACCGTAACGCTGGTATCTTTGTAATGAACTTCTACAGCCCGATTCTTCGTCAAAATGCGACTCAGAAAGAGCTGGTTATTGTAAGTAAGCTAACGACTATCATGATGGGTATTATCATCATCGCGATTGGTCTATTCATTAACTCTCTGCGTCACTTAAGCTTGTTCGATATCGTAATGAACGTAGGTGCGTTGATTGGCTTCCCAATGCTTATCCCTGTGCTACTAGGTATGTGGATTCGTAAGACACCTGACTGGGCTGGTTGGTCTACTCTAGTGGTTGGTGGTTTTGTTTCTTACATCTTCGGTATCTCTCTGCAAGCAGAAGACATCGAGAACCTATTTGGTCTAGAAACAGCGCTTACAGGCCGTGAATGGAGCGACTTGAAAGTCGGTCTTAGCTTAGCGGCTCACGTAGTGTTCACAGGTGGTTACTTCATCATGACTTCTCGCTTCTACAAAGGCCTATCGCCAGAGCGTGAGAAAGAAGTTGACCAACTATTCACTAACTGGAACACGCCGCTTGTAGCGGAAGGTGAAGAGCAACAAAACCTAGATACTAAACAGCGTTCAATGCTTGGTAAGCTTATCAGCACAGCAGGTTTCGGTATCCTAGCAATGGCTCTGATTCCAAACGAACCAACAGGACGCTTGTTGTTCCTACTATGTGGTTCGATGGTACTCACCGTTGGTATCCTACTGGTTAACGCATCTAAAGCTCCGGCTAAGATGAACAACGAGTCAGTTGCTAAATAACTAAATCGTTAAATAGCTAAATAAGCAGCTAACAAGTTAAACCAAAATGAAGCCCATGTTATTCGATAACATGGGCTTTTTGTTTGTCTTCGGCTTATCAAAATGGAATATGAAACGCATCTCGATTAATGCGCATAAAGCGTAGAAATACCTATCTCCTGCCCTCGTTTTATCTTCTTTTCCAACCTTTCCAATGGTTTGATCTCTTTCTCTGATTGTTTCTGTTACTTTGAATGACAACACAAACACAACAGACAATTACAATGAAAAAAACATCACTATTACTTGCTTCCATTGCTCTGGCACTTTCTGGTGTCGCACACGCTGACCAGCTAGAAGACATTCAAAAATCAGGCACGCTTCGTGTGGGCACGACTGGCGACTACAAGCCTTTCTCTTACTTCGATGGTAAAAGCTACTCTGGCTACGATATCGATGTTGCACAGCACATCGCGGAGCAATTAGGCGTCGAATTGAAGATTGTTCGTACCACATGGAAAGATCTACTGGCCGATCTAGACGACGATAAGTACGATATCGCGATGGGCGGCATTACGCGTAAAATGCAGCGTCAGTTAAACGCGGAACAAACTCAAGGTTACATGACCTTTGGTAAGTGCTTCTTGGTTGCGAAAGGCACCGCAGAACAGTACGACAGCATTGAGAAAGTGAACCTCTCTTCTGTTCGTGTGGGCGTGAACATTGGCGGTACTAACGAGATTTTTGCCGACGCAAACTTGCAAAATGCAAGCTTCACACGCTACGAGAACAACCTCGACGTACCAAAAGCAGTAGCAGAAGGCAAAGTTGATGTGATGGTGACAGAAACCCCTGAAGGTCTATTCTATCAAGTAACTGACGAACGTCTTGAAGCGGCACGCTGCGAAACTCCATTCACCAACAGTCAGTTCGGCTATCTGATTCCTAAAGGTGAACAACGTTTGTTGAACACGGTGAACTTCATTATGGATGAAATGAAATTGAAAGGTGTTGAAGAAGAGTTCCTGATCCACAACTCCCTTAAGTAACTCTTTTCGATTACATAGTGACAAAAAAGAGGCCAGCAATGCTGGCCTCTTTCGTTATGGTTTAATGGTTCGCTTAACCGTGAGTTATCACATTTTGCTGTACTAGCGCATCTAGGATGTCTGAAGGCATGGTGCCACTTAAGGTTAGCTGTGGCGCAAGATCTTCAACCACAATCACCTGTTCCGTAGTACCTAAGCCATCCGGGTTGATCGTAAGCTCAATGTCATCCCCGTCCACTTTCGCGTCTATCTGTTGTAGCAACGCGGTCATGTCTGGAGATGTGTTTTTAAGCTCTGGCAACACTTCTCTCAAGTCAATACTGTCCCCTTCCGACAAATCAAAGTCGGTAATCGTATCTTCAACACCATCTTCTATGTTAAGCCATACGAACGAGTCCATACCATCGCCACCAGTCAGAATGTCTGAGCCTCCACCGCCAATCAGGGTGTCGTTACCGTCACCGCCAACCAGCGTATCGTCACCAGCTCCACCTACAAGTCGGTCATTTCCTGATCCGCCAGTGAGGTTAGTATCAAAGTTACTCGCTAAAAGTTGCACATCGTCTGTTTCAGAAGACAAATCGAGATCTATTGGGTTCGCAACTATATTGAGGTTTAGATCAATGTTTTGAGATATCGCAATATCGTTATTGTCCGTTTCTTCAGATACCGCCTCAACCTTCAACGTGTAATTACCCGGAGTTAACGGCTTACCAGCTGATGGTTGCTCGACAAGTCTGAGACTATCAATCGCATCAGCCGTCGCTATCCAAGTATCACCCACCAGCGAAACCGTACCCGCATCACTGGTTACGTCAACTCCGTCCGGAATATCACTGAGCTTCAACGTCAACTCTTCAGTAATATCCGTCAATGCAGCGACAATTCCGACTAAAGCGACTCCACTATTAGCGACCACAGATGAGCTGGTCGTAATGTTTCTCACATAGTTGAATGCCGGGTCAATAGACAAGGTTGGCGTATTCGCCACAGGTGTCACCGCGATGTTATACACCACTGGCGCAGTTTCAATCGCGATACCTGAAGGGTTTCCGCTGTCTTTAGCGATGACTTCTAATCCAATACTATTGGTTGGAGACAAGCTCGCATCGAGGTAAACACCATTTGGACTGGTTGGCGTATCAATCAGTGCGTTCAAATCGCTCAGAGTACCGACTAAGATGACTGAACCGGTGTTGTTGCCGTTAACCATCACCGTCGTCCCAGCCGGGAGTGCTACGTTCAATGTGCCGTAATCCACCGTCAGCGTGACTGTCATTAGGTCATTCGAAAATGCATCCACATAATCTGGGTCACTGACATTGATACCACTCAATAGCTGACCGGCATCCTCGTCGACAAGCGAAGTGACACCGTCACCATTAACAACAGGCGTATCGTTGACACCTTGCACCACAGCACTGATTTCAGCGCTATCCGTCAAGAAGTTATTGGCACCATTGGTGGTGCCATCATCCTCTACGGTATAGGTGAACTTAACATCACCGTTATATTCATCCGCTGCGGTAAATACCCAGTATGGTCCATTGATCGAGTTGTCATCCGCACCAGCCACGTTTTCAAAGCGTTGTAATGTGCCTTGCCCTTGATCGAGCACCAAGTTCGTCACGGTAATCGTGTCGTTCTCTGGGTCACTCGTTGCGCCAATCAGATCTTCCTCTTTGATGATTAGCTGACCTTCTTCAAGGATGGTGCCCAAGTCGATGTCCGTTGCCACTGGCTGATCATTCACTTCCGTTACCACAACGCTTATTTCAGCGGTATCCGTTAGGAAATCATTTACGCCGTTGGTTGTACCATCGTCTTCTACGGTATAAGTGAACTTAACGTCTCCGTTATAGCCATCTGCAGCCGTAAATACCCAGTATGGACCATTGATCGAGTTGTCATCCGCACCACCGACATTTTCGAACTTCTGAAGCTGTCCCAGACCTTGGTCGATAACGACTCCAGTCACGGTAATAGCATCGCCCTCAGGATCGGTCGTCGCTGCAATCAGGTCTTCAGCTTTGATGATCAACTGACCTTCTTCAAGCATGGTACCCAAGTCAACATTGGTTGCTACCGGTTGGTCATTGATTTCTGTTACTACAAGGCTGATTTCCGCATTGTCTGTTAGGAAGTCATCCACGCCGTTGGTTGTACCATCATCGATGATGCTGTAATCGAATTTAACGTCACCGTTGAAATCATCAGCGGCCGCAAATATCCAGAATGGCCCCGTAATCCCAGCGTCATCAGCACCACCAGCATTTTCAAAGCGCGTTAACTGACCTTGCCCTTGAGTAAGAGTTACGCCGGTTACCGTGAGGTTATGGTTTTCAAGATCAGAGCTTGCTGCAATTAAGTCACTTTCAACGATAACAAGTTGGCCTTCCTCGGCAATCGAACCGAAATCAACGTCTGTCGCAACAGGAGCATCGTTCACTTCCGTCACCTTAATGGTAAAGGTGGTTTGATTGGTTTGAGCGGTATTCGGATCTCCAGCATCAATCAGACCGTTATTACCGCCATCATCGAGCGTTGCATTGATCGTGACTAAACCACTCTGGTTGAGGTAGTTCTGGTCTGGATCTGGCTTGAACGTCACTGCTCCATTGGTCAATGCAGTATTGATGTCCGCTTCTTTACCCGTAATCACCAATGAGCCGTCAGGTTGCAATACAAACGTCACGTCAGGAGAGCTGGTAAACTCAAACACACCCTGTGCTCCCGGCAGTGTTTGATCGACTTGCAACGTAAGAACATACGGAGCATCTGGATTATCAAAGTTAGCATCAACGTCGTAGATACTAAAATTGTCGATGGCAACACTAATGTCTTCAGATGTTTCAATATTCGTTACGTTTACAAAGATAGGTTGATCGTTAATAGGATCGATCACCAAATCAACATCGAAGCTGGTTGGCGTACCCAAATACTCGGTGTTATCTGCGTCAGTATCAACAGAGCGAACGGTAATCTGCAGCGGGCCATTGATGCCTAATACATTACCCGTATCGCTATTGTGCTCACCTGAATTGAATACGATCTTATCAAGTGACTGCGCAGCAACATCCAGTGTCCAGATCTGCGTAACTGGATCGTAACTAGCCAAGGTTGTGCCGTCTGGATAGTAGATAGAGGCATCTTGAGGCACACCAGCCACTTCGACTCGAAGTGTCTCTGGCGCATTCTCGGTATAAGTGCCGCTGCCCGTTGCCGATAGCTCTTTATCCAAAATCGTCGCATTGATTTCGATATCAATGTTTTGTCCTTCGTTACCTGTCACAGAATCTGTTGGGTTAGTATCAACATCATCACCCACAGGTACCACATGCAGCTTAAAGCTTGGCAGATTTGATGCTGCGGTAGGCACACCTAATAAGGACTCTTGCGTAAATACAGCAACACCAAATTCAGCCGTACCACTGAAATCCTTAGGCGGTAAAATCGAAATCTCACTCAGATCGAACGACAACCCTGATGCTTGAGGCAGCTGAACACTCCACTCACCATTACCGTTGTTCTTGACGGTATATGCTGAGGTTGCGTCTGCACGCATTTGGAAGCCATCAGGGACATCTGTAAACTTAATCGACACAAACTGTTCTGATCCATCAAGGTCAGTCAGTGCAATCGATACAGGCCCTGTGCCCGACAAAGAAATGAGCTGGTCTTCAGTACCCGTAATCTCGATAACATCAGGATCGCTACCCGGTCCTGTTACGAGCACATCGTCCACGACTGGAACCACTTCAAAGCTAACATTGGTAGAGAAAGTATCGGTATCGGTCGCGCTGCCAGCTGGCGAAGCTGCATCATCGTAAGTAGCCGTATCGGTAATCGTCCCGCTGACATTCACTTGCACCTGATTTACGTCATTATCTGTTGGGTAATTTAACGCAGGTCGGAATAGTACGTTATCCAACGCGCCTGCATTAATTTCAGCTTCATTAAAGGTCACCGATGTGCCAAGCGATACACCTGCGCTGGTATAAAAAGCCCCAACACTCGTGTCATTCAAAGTCAGTGTGATAGAGGTAAATTTTTCGTCACCACCTTCATCTCCGCTTACTTGATCAGTAATGGTCGAGCTGAAATCCAGTTGGATATAGGTATCTTCATAGCCCACCGGATCTTGCCCTGCTTGACCGTCGGTATCGACAGGGTTAAACGAATCGTCAAGCGAACCAACGACAGTCACGTCAATATCGGGATTACCTTCAACATCTGGCGCAACTTTAATGACTACTTCTGTCACTAGAGTTTTCTCATCACCCGACAATACGTCTTTAGTTACTATCGTCAACGGCAACTTAAAGTCGCCGGAGTAGTCGGCTGGTAAGTTAAGTAGTAGTCCAGAAAAGTCAGTCGAGACCCCTTGATCAACGGTAGTCTGGAATACATATTTCCCGTTAACAAAGTCGAGGTCGCTGCTTCCCGATAAACTAATTGGGAAGGTGACTTCGTTCGCCGCTCCCGGGTTAATGGTCACACTGTCATCAATAATGATGGTCACTTGATCAGTTGAGTCGTCTTCGCCCGAGAACGTAATTAAACCATTCAATGCCGTCCCCAGATCTAACTGGTTGTCCTCAATCGCATCAACAACACTGTTTGGCGTAATATCAATATCGGCTGCGACCTTAGTGCTCCCAACCACCACTTGAGGGAATGACAGGGTGACTTCTCCGTCCCTACGAGCGGCCGTAGATGACTCAACCTCAACACCATCACCTCGGTCTATCACCGTGCTAAAGATGTCCATCTTGATGTCATTGAACCCTCCTGCCCCACTGTTTCCTGAAGGAAGAACAAGGCCGTTCGGTGCACTTATGCTAAATATGTCTTCATTCGTTACAACCCAGCGCCCATTGCCTTCATAAGCAGCGCCAATAACGAGCAGTTGATTGAGTACAGCATCTGATAGAGCTGAGTCGTCCACATTTGTTAATTGAATAACTAACTGATCCACTTCTTCGATAGCGGACGAAGCATCTGTTTCTTGATATCGAATGACGAACTCATCCGTAACCGATGTATTATCGCTGTTGGTTGTGAACTTAAGCACGCCAGTGTTTGCATCAGCAACTACGGTTGCTAGTGCTCCAGTACCCAGCACATCATCGACGATAAGCTTGTTGCTGGCGTCTTGCGGTTCAACGACTGGCGTTACCACAACATTAATCGTACCTGTAATCGTTGCGGTAGCGATGCCCTGACCAGGATCAGTCGCATCAACATACTCATGATCTCGCTCTTCAATCATGACAACCGTATTAAGCGTAAAGTCGGTGCTCGAATCTTGTTCAGGTGTGATCTGAATAAAATTATTGTTCAGCGAAATTTGAGTCAACTCTTCTGCCGTCTGTCCACTCTTCGGCGTAATGGTTAAAGTGCCTGCTGAAGCATCGTAAACCCAAGTTACATCGCCATTAACCACAACACTTTCAACATCTGTCGGAATGGCACTGATCACAATAGAAGTGAAATGCTCATCATCATCAATATAATCAGTACCCTCTGGGTGCCAATCAATACTGATCGCCGTATCTTCATCGCCATTAGTGACTGTGCTGTACGTCGCCGAGGTATCGATTCTAGGTTCGACTAGCACTCGCACTTCTTGGTCAAACGTAAGCGTATGACCGTCATTCTCAGTCACGATCACTTTACCCTGAATGTGAATGTTCTCGGTTGAAGAATCGACGGGTCTGATGCGGATTCCTGAGGTTTTACCCGCGTCAGTGATGTTCGCTTCGTAGATAGGTTTAGACAGATCAGGGCTACCACCCGGACCAGTTTCGTAACCGACAAAGTTAAGGTCAATAATGGTACCGTCACCGTCTTCCAGAATAACGCCATCAGGAATACCCGAGAGGATAACGGTTATGGATTCTGAACCGTCGTCAGGTAATGGGGTTTGATCTATAGCTGCAGGATCAGGTCTTCTCTCTCCCGACAACACGGTGAAATCAAGCTCGGCGTAGCTGTCTCCATTCTGGCTCTCTTGGATCGTGGTTTGCACACCACTTGCAGGGTTAGGATCGGTATCAGGTATTGCAGTCCATGCCGTTCCGCTAGTACCGCCGTAAGGAATATCTGCGACACCTTTAACTTCAACGTTAACCGTTTTAGTCCCTAGGATTTCTTCATCAACTTGAGCACCACTAGAGAGGTTCGCGGTGTCTTTAACCACACCGGTTACATCAAAAGTAAAATCGACATTACTGTGTTTAGTCGGAACGATCTCTACATTGGCTAAGTCGGAATACGCCACTTCCTGATAATCAATACCGTTAATAGTGATTGTAGGAACTGGGGTCGTAGTTCCAAGGAAATAAAGCACCGCACCTTCGGTTATATTACTGATGCGAACAAACAGCTCTTCGGAACCATCAGTATCCACTGAGCCGTTCATTGTGATGACTTCGTCTAGCGTGAAGTCATCTTTGTTAGCCAGAGGACCTAGGTAGTTAGGGTCATCAATATTGTCTTCGTTAATACGAATCCGGTTAACACTGAACGACCCAGGGTCCGCATCGGCAGTCACATCAATGATAATGTTTTGCTCAACAGAGCGAGCGGTCGTTTTGTCTAACCCGCCGTTAGCTGAATCATCGTATGGGTTAAGCGTCTCTTCAGTAATTGCCGTCGCTTTGAACTCAATTTGTCCAGAGAAGTTGTCGATTGGGTTAACGACTGTGCTATTGATATCAGCAGATGCGATGATATAAACACCATTAACGGGCGTTAACACATTGCCATTTTGATCAAGTAACTCAAACTTCCCATCACCCTGAATCGCTTCAAGTTCATAGGTAATCGTCTCAGTATTACTGTTATCTTGCAATTCAGCATTCAGCTGCAACGTAACATTGTCTTCATCTTCATTCACTTGATACTGATAAGTACTGTTGGCGTCATCCCACGTTGCAATATCCGCTACCGCTTCAATCTCGATTCTGAAATTTGAGTTAACGGTGTGATCCGTATTGCCATTTTTCTCAATTTCTAGCTCATAACGAACTCGCCCACCAGTTTCATCCGAACTAGCGTGTTGGTCCGGAACAAAGAACAAGTTGTCTATCGTCGCAATAGTTTGTCTTGGTTCATTAGGATTTGGAGCAAAGCTTTGCTCGAGTTGAGGAGGACCAAATATAATGCTCCCATTTGGTTCAGGCATTAGCTCATGGTAAGAGGTACCGTCAAAGTAATAGAACGTACCTTGGTGACTATCACCTCCATTCGGGCTTTTTATCGTTAACTGACCTATAGATTCATTGTTATCTTGGTCGTATAGGTTAACTTGCAGTGCAACTTGTGCAGGCGCATTAGGCAGACCACTTTGGTTATCTTGAACATTCTCAAGATCTGGTTCATCACCCGTTGCATAAGGTATTGTTGAGTCTCTACCCGCATCCTCGAAGGTCGTCACTTTCAGAGCGATTCTTGTAGAGTCCCTATCAGTAATCGTTATATCTAACGGTGTTTCAGAGGTATCTAAATCGCCATCCGTCGCAATCACATTAATCGAGAAATCGATGGTGTCTAGGCCGTCATGATCGAGATAGCCGTTAGCTCTAAATTCAACCTCGCCATTTGAGTTGATACGCAAGCGCCCTAGCTCACGGGTGTCCACGCCACCACTACCATCATCGGTTTGTTCGTAAACTCGTACCTGTTGGCTACCGCTATTTAAATCGAAACTGCTGCTGTACGGCCCGCTGTTTCCTGTACGGAAAACAATATCTGCACCATTACTGGTAATGCCCTCAATTCGACTCAGTACCGCGCCATCCGCGCCGACATCCGTGGCATTAGCAAACATGTCAACTTTGGAATTACCATAGCCCTGGCCTTCAATTCGTGTGATCGATTGAGTTGTCACCAATGGAACATCATCAGTCACCGTGATTTTCAGATCGATCGCGTTTGATTGGTCTTGATCAAAATCTTCTGCAACAACAGAAAAGTTAAGGTCAATCGCGTTTTCATCCGCACCATCAGGGTGCTTAAGGGGTTTAAACAATTCAAACTGATAGCTGTTATCAGAGGTATCGAAAATAATCTCAAACACCGCTTCATTACTCGTTGTTGTTTGAGCAACGTAAGTAAATGTTGTGCCGCTTTGTGAAACAGGTAGCCACTCTAAACTTTCTCCGTCGGAGGTTAAGCCAGCCAGGACCAAATCTTCATCAACCAGTTCATACTTCACAACACCATCGGCACCTTCATCAACCGTAAACAGTCCATTAATAATGGTGTCTTCAGATTGATCGGAACCAATACCAGTAAGATCGTCTTCATCGACAACCGTTTCACCGGTTGACGCACTCATTACTGGCGCATCGTCTAGCACCTCGATTGGTAATACGTATTGGTTAGAATCATCGCCATCACCGTCAACGGCAACAACATCAAACGGTATTGTGAGTGTATCGAGGTTGCTCGGTGTCGTGGCGTGATTGAGAGGGCCAAGCAAGGTAAACGTGTAAGCACCATCATCAGTCAGCACTAATGTGAAAATTGGCGTTCCGCCTGGGTCAGTTGCACCTTGGTAGGTGGTCGTGTTAGCAGCACCTGTGATCTCAGTGATCTTAATACCTTCATTGCCAGACGATAGCGTCGCTTCTAGAGTTGAGATATTGCGTAGTTCGTAAACCTCAACTTGGTCTGCACCTTCAGTGGTAACAAACGAACCTGTCGCCTGAGCAACAACAGAGCCTAAATCGTCTTCATCAACGACAAACGTACTTGCAACCGTCGTATCAGTGATGGTTGGCACATCATCAGTAATGGTCACTGTTAGCGGTTTCACAGCTGAGTCAGTGTTGTCTTTGTCGACAGCGATCACTGGCAAGGTGAATATTTGATCGTTATTACCCTGTACTGGCAGGTGATCTAACTCTTCCAGTAAGGTAAATGTGTACTCTCCTAGAACCAGACTGCCAAAGGTGATGGTGAAAATATCCGTTTGGACACCCCCACTTTCCACGAAACCAATATAGTTCCCACTGTTGGCAGGATCTTCTTTTAGCTGAACCACCAAACCATCGGCCTTCAGATCGCCAGACGTGTTGAATTGAGTGGTATCAATACGGAAGTGGCTCACATCGTCACTTCCAGCTGTGAAAGTAATGGTTTCAGTTTGGCTAACAGGTAAACCCGGTGAAGAACCATCAATCAGATTTGCTTCTTCCAACGCGACAGTCGGTACGGTGTCGATAGTTGGTGGCGCGCCATCGGCAATAGTTAACGTCACGGTAGACGTCACGATATCGCCATCTTTATCTTCAGATGTCACCGTTATGGTCTTGACGATATCGCCACCAGAGTGGTCTAGATTGCGATTAGGTTCAAAACGCACATCACCTTCAAGCGTGATAAACAAAGAACCTTCTGCAAATACAAACTTTTGCTCTCCTGTATTGCTTTGTACCAGAGAGGATTCTGGCTGGCTGCCATAGGTAAACTTAGTGATTGTGGCACCATCTGCACTTTGTGCTGGCATCACATCAAACGTTGTTGTGGTCGGCGTCCCAGAGCTTGGTTCAGTGATGCTAAGCGCACCAGACTGCATTAACTGGACATCATCGGTGATGGTTACTGAAAGCGGTTTAGACGCTGAAATATCGCCATCAGTGTCTTGCGCGTAAACGGAAAGATCAAAACTCAGATCGTTGTTTCCTAAGCCATCAACGTGATCCAAACGCTCAAGCAAAGTAAACGTGTACTGGCTAGGATTAGTATCATCAAAATCTAGGGTGAATATGATTTTCTCACCACCCGAACCATCCGTCGTAAACGCAATGTAGTCGCCAGAACCCGCAGGCTCCTCACGTAAACTCAATTCAAGGCCATCAGACTTCAACACGCCGTTGGTATTGAACAGCCCAACTTCGACGACTATTTTTCCTATGTCATCACTGCTCGCTAGCGAGGTGATAGTCTGAGTCACACTGACAGGCGTTCCGCTAGGTGTCGAACCATCCGCAAGTAAGCTTTCCGACAAGCTGACACTTGGCACAACGTTGATTGTTGGTCCATCGCCATCAACAATCGTAAGCGTGACTGTTGATGAAAAGGTATCTTTATCAAAGTCAGAAGACGTAAACACAATCGACTTAACAATGTCACCCGCTGAATGGTCTAGATTTCGGTTTGGTTCGAACCTTACATCACCATCCAAAGTGACAAACAGCGAGCCTTCAGTGAAAACAAATTCCTGCTCACCGCTGATGTTTTGATTCAAAGTAATCGCAGATCCACCGTCATAGGTGAACTGTGTAATGGTTGCCCCGTCAGCACTTGGCGTAGGCAATACGTCAACGGTCAACGTAGTTGGTGTGCCAGTATTTGGCTCTGTGATGGTTAACGTGCCATCTTGCATCTGTTGAAGGTCATCTTGAATGGTGACAACAACATCACGCTTAACTGAGTCATCACCATCAGTATCAACGGCGTAAACAGGCAAGTTGAAGTTAAGATTGTTATTAAGCGCGCCATCAAGGTGATCTAACGCCTCAATCAGCGTGAAGGTGAACTGCCCTTTATTAACGCTATCAAAGCTAATCGTGAAGACATCGGTTACATTACCTGCCCCATCATCGGTATAGCCAATGTAGTCACCTGGAGAAGACGGATCTTCTTTTAACTGAACAACAAGACCATTTGATTTGAGTAGATCGCCAGGATTGAACTCGTTGGTTGCAATTCTAAAGTGGCTTAAATCATCACTACCCACGGTATAAGTGATCGTTTGTGTCGAGCTAACCGCTGAACCACTCGGCATAGACCCATCAGCAAGACCAACTTCCGATAGGTTTATATCTGGCACTACATCGATAACCGGATCAATTCCGTCTTTGATCGTCAAAGTGACATCCGCGGTATCGGTATCGTTATCAAAATCACTGGTCGTCACGACTATCGTTCTCACGATATCGCCAGATGAATGGTCTAGATTTCTGCTTGGTTCAAAGCGCACCTCACCTTCAATCGTGATGTACAGTAAGCCATCGGTTACGGTAAAAACTTGTTCTGTAGACACAGTTGGGTCTAGCGTAACAGCCGTGCCGCCATCGTAGATAAACTGAGTCACTTTCGCGCCATCAGCACTCTGTGTCGGCATAACGTCGATTGTTGGCGTGGTTGGCGTACCTGCTGCTATATCAGCAAGTGAAGGCTCAGTGATACTTAACGCCCCATCTTGAACGCCTTGTACATCATCGGTGATCACCACGGTCATTGGCGACATTGCAGAATCATCACCATCGGTATCAACCGCTAAAACAGGGACATCAAAACTTAGAGTATTGTTTTGTAATCCATCTGCATGGTCTAACGCTTCAAGCAGTGTGAACGTGTATTGCCCTAGATTGGTTGCCGAGAAACTGATCGTGAAGACGTTGGTTTCTACGTTAGAACCGTCCTTGACGAAGCCAATGTAATTACCAGAATTCGCTGGCTGCTCTTTTATCTCAACCTCTAAGCCATTGGACTTTAAAGCTCCAGACGTGTTGAACTGTGCTGGGTCAATTCTGAAGTGACTCACATCGTCACTACCCTCTGAGTAGGTAATAACTTGAGTCATCGTCACTGAATTACCGGTTGGCGAAGAACCGTCAGCGAGATCCACTTCTGAGAGCGTAATTCCAGGGACTAAATCGATCGTTGGAAGATCACCATCGGTAATCTTCAATGTCACGGTAGATGAGACGATATCACCATCAAGGTCAGTAGATGTAACAACAATCGTCTTGGTAATATCACCACTCGTGTGATCTTGATTTCGCACAGGCTCGAATCGTATCTCACCTTCTGTGGTAATAAATACAGAACCTTCAGTGAACACAAACTCTTGCTCGCCATTCACATTGAGATCAAGGCTTTCTGCACTGTTTCCATCAAACACAAATGAAGTGATTTTTGCTCCATCTGCGCTCTGATTTGGCATCACGTCCAGAGTATTCGATGTTTCGACTACTCCAGCAGGCTCACGACTGGTTATTGTGCCGCCTTGCATCAACTGCACATCATCACCAATAGTCACGCCAAGCTGAGAGACTAACGAATCGTCACCGTCACTATCCACCGCATACACAGGCAGATCAAAACTCAGGTCGTTGTTGCCACGTGCATCTTGATGATCCAAGGCTTCGATTAAGGTAAAGGTGTATTCACCTAAGGTTGTCCCAGAAAAACTCAACGTAAATACTGTGGTTACCGCATTCGACGAGCTGGTTGTAAATCCGATGTAGTTGCCCGACCCTTGCGGATCTTCACGTAATTCAACAGCTAAACCATTCGATGTAAGTGCATCATTGATATTGAATTCTGCTGGTTCAAGGCGGAAACGAACCACATCATCACTTTGATTGGTGAAGGTGATGGTTTCGGTTTGACTTACCGCACTGCCACTTGGGGCTGAACCATCCGTCAGGTTCGTTTCAGATAAGCTAACCGTTGGAATAACATCAATGGTTGGAATATCACCATCGGTGATCGTTAACGTAACGGTTGACGTGACTGAGTCTTTGTCGAAATCGCTTGAGGTCACCACTATCGACTTAACAATGTCGCCGGCCGTATGGTCAAGATCTCGATTAGGCTCAAAGCGAACTTCACCTTCGAGGGTAATGTACAGTTTGCCTTCTGAGAAAATAAACTGCTGTTCGCCTGCAATGTTTTGATCGAGGGTGTTTACGACGCCATCATAAGTGAACTGAGTGATGGTCGCGCCGTCAGCACTTTGGTCTGGCATGACATCAAAAGTGGCCGTGGTCGGTGTACCAGCCGCTAAATCAGCGACGGTCGGCTCGGTAATATTGAGCGAACCACCTTGCATGATTTGAACATCATCACCAATCGTTACATTAAGCTGCGATACCAGTGAATCATCACCATCACTGTCTACCGCATAAACAGGCAGATCAAAGCTCAAATCGTTTTTATCTAGGCCATCAACATGGTCTAGCGCTTCAAGTAGAGTGAAAGTGTATTCACCTAACGTGGTTGAAGAGAAGCTAATGGTAAACACGGGGACTTCAGCGCTCGAACCGTTGGTAATAAAACCTATGTAAGTGCCCGGATTAGCAGAATCTTCTTTTATCTCGACCGCAAACCCATTCGATTTCAGTGCACCACCGACATTAAACTCAGTTGGTTCAATGCGGAAACTCGTCACATCATCACTTTGGTTAGTGAAAGTAATCGTCTCAGTTTGACTTACTGCGCTACCGCTCGGGCTAGAGCCATCGCTAAGGTTAGTTTCAGATAGAGCAACGCTTGGCACTGCATCGATGGTTGGGATATCACCATCGGTAATCGTCAGCGTAACCGTTGCTGTCACTGGATCGTTATCGAAGTCACTTGAAGTCACCACAATCGACTTCACGATGTCTTCGCTCGTTGTGTGGTCTAAATTACGATTTGGCTCAAAACGCACTTCACCTTGAAGAGTGATGAATAACTCACCTTCCGTGAAGCTAAACTGTTGCTCGCCATTATCAGTTTGATCAAGTGTTCGAAGTTGACCATCGTAGGTGAACTGAGTGATTGTCGCACCGTCAGCACTTTGCGTTGGCATCACATCGATCGTATTGGTCGTTACAGTACCACCAGCCAAATCAGCAACATTCGGTTCAACGATATCTAATGTGCCGTTTTGCATGATTTGGACATCATCACCAATAGTCACATTGAGTTGAGACACCAGTGAATCATCACCATCTTTATCAACAGCGTAAACCGGCAGGTCAAAGCTTAGGTTATTATTTCCAAGCCCATCAACGTGATCTAACGCTTCCAACAGTGTGAAGGTGTATTGACCAATATTGGTATCCGAGAAACTAATCGTGAACACGTTCGTTTCAACATTAGGCGCCGTCGTCACAAAGCCGATGTAGCCACCCGGCGTACTTGGGTCGACTTTCAACTCAACCGTCAGTCCATTCGATTTTAGAAGGCCACCAATATTGAACTCAGTAGGTTCAATACGGAAACTCGTCACGTCATCACTTTGGTTGGTGAAGGTAATCGTCTCAGTTTGACTGACCGCACTGCCGCTTGAAGCAGAGCCATCACTCAGGTTGGATTCAGATAGCGTAACACTTGGTACATTATCAATGGTTGGAATATCGCCATCGGTAATGGTCAGCGTAACCGCAGAGGAAACACGATCGTTATCAGAATCACTTGAGGTCACCACTATCGATTTAACAATGTCTCCACCAGTGTGGTCGAGGTTGCGATTAGGCTCGAAACGCACGTCGCCTTGTAGGGTGATATACAGCGAACCCTCAGCAACATCAAACTTCTGTTCACCCGTATCGCTTTGGTCAAGTGTTAGTACCGCTCCACCATCATAGGTAAACTGAGTAATGGTCGTTCCATCAGCGCCTTCTTCATCGAGAACATTAACCGTTGTCGTGGTCGGCGTGCCTGCAGCTAAATCCGCAACCGTTGGCTCTTCAATATTGAGTGAGCTATTGACCATCACTTGAACGTCATCGGTGATCGTCACCGCCAACGGAGACATCAGAGAATCGTCACCGTCGCTATCGACGGCGTAAACTGGCAAGTTGAATGTTAGGTCGTTATTGCCTTGAATCGGCGTGTGGTCAATCGCTTCGAGAAGCGTAAAGGTGTATTCACCCAAATTGGTACTGCTGAAATCAAGAGTGAAAATGGTAGTTTCAGTATTCGAAATATCAGTCGTGAAACCGATATAATTACCCGACCCCGCAGGTTCTTCTCTAAGCTCAATCACCAGACCATCGGACGTAAGAGAATCGCCAACGTTAAATTCACTAGGCTCTAAACGGAATTTCTCAACATCGTCACTTTGGTTGGTGAAAGTGATCGTCTCGGTTTGACTAACCGCGCTACCACTCGGGTTCGAACCATCACTCAGATTAGTTTCAGATAAGCTAACCGTTGGAATAACATCAATGGTAGGGATATCACCATCAGTGATCGTCAATGTAACCGTTGAAGTCACCGAATCTTTATCGAAGTCGCTTGAGGTCACCACAATCGACTTCACGATATCTTCGCTCATGGTATGGTCGAGATCGCGTTTTGGCTCGAAACGCATTTCACCTTCAAGGGTGATGAACAAGCTACCTTCTGCGAAGTTAAACTGCTGCTCGCCTGAAATACGTTGATCCAGTGTGTTTACGACACCGTCATAAGTGAACTGAGTGATGGTCGCGCCATCTGCACTTTGATCAGGCATCACATCAATGGTGTTGGTTGTTACAGTGCCGTCAGCAAGATTAGGCTCAACGATATCTAACGTACCGTCTTGCATGATTTGAACGTCATCACCGATAGTCACATTAAGCTGAGACACCAATGAGTCATCGCCATCGTTGTCTACCACATAAACTGGAAGATCAAAGCTTAGATCGTTTTTATCTAGGCCATCCACATGGTCTAGCGCTTCAAGTAAGGTAAAGGTGTATTCACCTAACGTAGTAGCAGAGAAACTAATGGTGAATACTGGGACTTCAGAGCCAGAACCGTTGGTAATAAAACCGATGTAAGTGCCCGGGTTAACTGAATCTTCTTTTATCTCGACCGCAAACCCATTCGATTCCAGTGCCCCGCCGACATTGAATTCAGTTGGTTCAATACGAAATTTAGCTACATCATCACTGCCAGCGGTAAAGGTAATCGTCTCGGTAGCGCTGACCGCACTTCCGCTTGGAGAAGATCCATCAGCAAGGTTGGTTTCTGAGAGAGTAACAGGCGGGATCAAATCAATGATTGGATCTTGGCCGTCAGTGATACGTAGCTCAAGCGTTGAGGTGTCAGTGTCTCCATCACCATCTTCAGCTAAAAATGAGAATTGTTTGACAATGGTTTCACTGTTTGTGTGGTCAATATCGCGCGCAACTTCAAAGCTAAAATCACCATTCAGTGAGATGGTTACGACACCCTCAGTAAAACTGAATGTTTGAGCAGCATCTGGAAGCAAGCTCTGATCTAGTGAGTAATCAACACCATCATAGTTAAACGATTGAATTGTCGAACCATCTGCTCCTTCGAAATTAAATAGGTTATACGAAACAATGGTATCGCCCGCTAAAGTCGGTTCCGTGACTGACTCAACTTTATCAACGAGCTCAACAACATCATCTGTGACATTGACGAGAATATCTGCTGCTTCTGGTGTGTTCGAGCCTCCAGACAGTGCAGAGCGATCTCCATCCGCATCAACAGCATAAATTGGCAGTGCAAAGGTCAACAACGCGTCTTCAGCGCCTTGGTGAGAAAGCTCTTCATACAAAGTGAATTCGTAGTTACCCAGTGAAGGGCTATCAATTTTAACATCAAAGACCGTAATTCTCGATCCATTGACCTCTACATAACCTTCGTAAGTTCTTACACCATTAGTTTCTTCAACCAACTCGAGTAGCACCGCCGCACCATTAGAAACCAAGGTGCCACCCGTATTAAATTCCGTCGGCTCCAGTTCATAATGATCGATGATGTCGCTTTCGAAAATATCGGCAGTGATACTTCCGTTCCCCGCTACGGGAGCGGTTCCCTCTTGTGAACCACCAATGATGCCGGCTTCATCGACACTAATACTGTCGACATTGGTAATAACTGGGCTATCGCCATCAGAGATAACAATGTTGATGTTATTGGTTACAACATCTTGGTCGAAATCGGTAATCGTGATCGGTAAATCGAACGTCAGTGAATCGGTACCCACTTGTTCGATTGGATTAAATTGCTCGAATTTATAAGTACCATCGGTATCTAGTGAGATAGTAAGAACAACCTCACCTCGGCCTTGAATGGACAAAGTGATCGTTGTCCCATCATCAGATAGCCTTGCAAGCGTATTTTGATTATCGCTGAGTATTCCATCAAATTGGTCCAACGCACTCGCATCAAAAACGGCTGATTGAAGGTTATCACTGCCAATATTGGAGAATGTCCCTTCGATTGGAACATTGCTTGTTTCTACGTTAGTGATATTGACACTTTCAGCAGACGGATCGACACCATCAACCATGGCAACTTGTGCATTGATTGGTGTTGCTAATGGGTTTCCCGCGGTGTCTTCACCTTGAATATCAAAAGTGATGTTAATTTGATCGCCTGTATAGGAGACCTGACCACCACCAACAGACGTTACGTGATCAATTGGTTGAGAAATCGTTGTGGTCAGTGAAAGCTCAGCGTTGTTTCCAACACTAACAACATCGATGTCGATGCTTAATACTTCATCTGTGCCTTGAACACCAATGATAGAGTTCGTCGCCGCATCATAAGTAAACGTAACGGGCTGACCACTTGAGGTAATATCACTGTTTAGCTCTGTGAGTAGCGAAGCGAGAGACAGTGCTTCTGGAGCGAAAGAATCAGGGGAGAGCGCTAAACTACCAGCAATAATCGTTTCGGTAGTTGTAATAGATTGGGGGTAGGTATTGCCAGAAATGGAGCCTTCAGTGAGCACTTCATTGATTGATTGACCGCCCGATGAACGGGTTATTGTTCTGAACTCTTCTCGGTCTTCATCAACCGTTTGTTCTGCTAGACCTGCGGTCTCAAAAAATGTCGACGGATGAGTTTCGGTGTAGTTGTAGTCAATCGTCACAAAGCCAGCGTTTGCAGAACCTAATCCGCCACCCGCAGCCGTTGCTTCTAAGATTTGGGTCGGATCGGCACCACCTAAAATGGCTTCTTGGATGGCAGCAAATTCATCATCATCAAAATCTCCTGCATCGGCTTGCTGTAAGTCAAAATTAACTTCTCCAGCGATAGGAGCATCAGTCCACGCTAAGTCTTGATCAACACAGCCAACACAATTACTTGCCACCTCAGTGACACCGTTTGGGGTACCTAATAAAAGCTCTGCTTGGTTTGCAGTGATAACAATCTCGTTTTCACGAATAATATCGCCAACTGAAATTTTTCGTGCGCTTCCGTCAGACTTAACCGCAATGACTTCTCCACTCACTGCCTCTACAACTGCAGCTTGGCGCGAAACTTCAATACCCATATATCCCCCGAGGTCACAAAATGCTGTATTGCTCAACATCGTGAAAATGATAGTAATAACGGTTTCAGGCTTAAATTATATTCAGAACTTATTCTCTGCATTAACAATCAATTACGTAGACTGATGTATGTGATGAGTCAGTTCCGTTTCGCCTGTTTTTTTTATAGTTTACTTAACCTTAAGCCTAGTCTTCCTTATCCGAAATGTCATGTCTGTGCGAAGTGACTTCTTTTCACAAATCTAGGCATTCACTTTAGTTTGTTCATGGACTAAGCAAAAGTTTATAGGGTGTTGATTAATGTGCAATAAAATGCACATCTTAATTACACCTCAAATTTTTATAAATATATACAGTAATAAAGTTGATAAATCATTAGGATTTATAGGTAATTAATAAGGTCGAGATATACCTAAACCCCAAAGAAGAGCTAAATCCCATATTTGAGACAAGGTCCAGCACAAAGCTGATGAGAAACCGTTCAAACACCATATATGGCGTCAATTACATATACAACTGCTTGAGTATTGAATGGGTATGCAGGGACAATGAGTAGAAGTTGCAAATGGATATTTCGAGGAATCCAAAAAAAAGCCCACTAAGTTAAACCTTAGTGGGCTTTAAAATCAGTATATAGCGTTATGCTGTTAGCAATGACACACTATTATTTAGCAAGGCGATTTGCAGTCCAGACGTAAAGCAGCTCGAGAGCAATCGTCGCACCAGCCAATGCTGTAATCTCGCTTTGGTCATAAGCTGGAGAAACTTCTACAACGTCCATACCAACCATGTTGATACCTTGCAAGCCACGGATAATTTTCAGAACTTTATCTGAGTTCAAACCGCCGCATACCGGAGTACCTGTACCCGGAGCAAAAGCAGGATCCAGACAATCGATATCAAACGTTAGGTAAACTGGCTTATCACCGACAATGCCTTTCACTTGAGCAATGATCTCGTCCACGCTCATGTCGTTCGCTTGCATAGCGTTAATAACGTTAAAGCCGTGTCCTTCCTGCTTGTACTCTGTACGAATACCAATTTGCACTGAATGTTCAGGCGAAATTAAGCCTTCATTTGGCGCATGGTAGAACATAGTACCGTGATCATAACGACTACCCTGACTGTAAGTGTCAGTGTGCGCGTCGAAATGAATCAGAGCCATCTCACCGTACTTCTTGCCGTATGCTCTAAGCAAAGGCAGTGTAATGAAGTGATCACCACCTAAACCTAACAGAGTTTTACCACTGCTTAGAATCGCATCAGCAGCCGCTTCTAAACGTTGAGTTAAGTCTTCTGCATCACCGCAATCAAACACAAGGTCGCCAGCATCAATCACTGAGGTGTGTTCAAATACATTGAAGTCCCAAGGGAATTTTTTACCTTCCCACGCCAAGTTAACTGACGCACGGCGAATCGCATCCGGTCCCATACGCGCACCCGGTCGACCAGACGTCGCCATATCTAACGGCGCGCCCAACACAACCACATCAGCATCGTTGTCGATTGGGTTTTGCACCAATGGACGACGCATAAACGTCATCGCATTGGAGTACAGCGAGTAATCTGGTTTCGTAAATAGATCGTTCATTAAAAATCCTCAAGATAGGTGTAACCCATCAAGCCTTGCTCTAACTCTTCAAGTACGCTTTGCTGCTCTTGCGCTGGTACTTTCGCCGTTACCAATTCTTTGTAGTTCTGACGAATTAGATCCATATCGATATGAACATAACGCATCATGTCTTCAACCGTATCGCCTTCGTTGATGTAATCGATATTCGCTTCACCACTTTCATCAACGTTGACCACCACACTGTGCGTGTCACCAAATAGGTTATGCATATCACCCAAGATCTCTTGGTATGCGCCTACTAAGAAGAAGCCCATCAGGTAGGGTTCATCTGGGTTCCATGCAGGAACTGGCAACGTTGTTTCAATGCCTTGGCCGTCAACATACTGATCAATCGTACCGTCAGAATCACATGTGATATCCAGTACAACAGCGCGTCGCTCATCCGCATTGTCCAAACCACTTAAAGGCAATACAGGGAACACCTGATCGATACCCCAAGCATCTGGCAACGATTGGAACAACGAGAAGTTCACGAAAAACTTATCAGCCAAACGCTCGCTCAACTCATCCAAAATAGGACGGTGGTAACGGTTCTTAGTACTCATACGAGAGCTAAGTTCGTAGTTAATACGCAAAGACATCTGTTCTGCCCAAGCACGGTGCTGAAGGTTCAGCATGCCTGTCGCAAATTGGTTGTGTGCTTCTGCGATATCACTTTGCGTGTCGTTGTAGATCTCAATCAGCGCGCGGTCATCATTACCTGCATCTAACTCCAAGAAGTTCTTCCACATGTTGTTTAGCAACAGTGGTGCGTCTGCTTCTGGCGCCGCCATGTCTTCTGGCGAGTAGCTTTCGGTACCAATCACGTTAGTCACTAGTACAGCATGGTGCGCAGTCAGTGAACGACCAGATTCCGAAATAATCACAGGCTGTGGTTGATTGTAGAGCTTACAAATATCCCCTACTGTCATCACGATGTTGCGAGCGTACTCAAGCAAGCCGTAGTTCATTGAGTTTGAAGATTGGCTGCGTGTGCCGTCGTAATCGACCGCCAAACCGCCACCAACATCTAGGAACTTCAGTTGAGCACCGATATCACGCAGTTCACAGTAAAAACGAGCCGCCTCACTCACACCATTTCGCACATCACGAATATTCGCCATTTGCGAGCCAAGGTGGAAATGCACTAGCTCTAGAACATCCAGTTGCTCTTCTGCTTTCAAGCGTTCAATAACGGTCAATACTTGTGATGCAGACAAACCGAATTTCGACTTCTCACCACCACTTGCTTGCCATTTACCTGCACCTTGAGATGCAAGACGAATGCGTAAACCTAAACGAGGTTTCACGCCAAGCGCTTTTGCTTCAGAAAGGACAAGATCAAGCTCTGACAACTTCTCTAAAACGATGAATACTTTGTGGCCTAGCTTTTCGCCAATAAGCGCAAGGCGGATGTATTCTCTGTCTTTATAACCATTACACACGATCACTGAGCTCGCTTTTTGAGCCAGCGCCAATACCGCTAATAGTTCAGGTTTACTGCCCGCCTCTAGACCTAGTTGCTTCTGCTCTAATTGAGCTTGGCTTGCTAAGATCTCGTCAACCACTTCTTTCTGTTGGTTAACTTTAATCGGGTAAACAAGTAGGTAACGGTTATCGTACTGATATTCGTCGATCGCTTGGTTGAATGCGTTACAGATATTGTGCACACGTTGATGCACTATTTGAGGAAAACGCACAAGAGCAGGCAAACCAATATTTCGCTGCTCTAACTGTTTTACGATCTGACTTAGCGGAACTTGATGATCGGTTTCGCTCGGTGAAACATACACCTCACCGTTATCATCAATTCCATAAAAACCTTGGCTCCAGTGCTTTACATTATACTCAGCACGGATGCGTTCCAAATTAACCGAATTTTCCAATTCTAGAGACCTCACACTATAGGGCCATCGACAGAAGATACCTCTTTGGAATAGCGAGGTATAACCCAACAAAAAGCGTTCAAAAACGATTTGTTGGCTGCATTAACCGATATTATTAAGAGCGAGTCCAACCATTGATATTTGTGGTGACGATTACGTTTTTTTATCGACAGATCGACTTAAAGTGACAGGTAAGGAATTACAAGGTTTTAGGGTAAAAAACAGGCTGAAGCGCATTAAATATAAAGCAATTTCTCACATTAAATTAGGGAGAAAAAATGTGCAGGAACCATAAGATTTTTAGTAAATTGAGTGAGGTTAAGTCAGAGTTGTGACAAATATAAGCACTTCACAATCTGAACTCTCGCTATCACCAACACAGCTTGTATCCTGTTACCTCATACCTATTGATGAGTGTTAAATCATGTCTGAAATGTACACGACCTACGCAAAGCAATACGACTCTGCTGCTCGCGATAATATTTATAATGCCCTATTAGAACGCCCATCAACCATAGCCTTACTAGACGATGTTCAAGGGCTCGACATTGTCGACCTTGGCTGTGGCTCAGGTATTTACGCGCAATGGTTTATTGACCAAGGTGCAAACAAAGTCACGTGTACCGACCTGTCTCAAGATATGGTTGACCTAGTGAACGGAAAACAAATTCCCAATGTGACCGCATACGCACAAAATGCAGCTCTGGGTTTACCCAAAGAGGCCGATAACAGCGCTGATGTCATCGTATGCCCGTTGGTGCTGCATTACATTGAAGATCTAAAACCTGTCTTTGATGATGTGTATCGTGTTTTGAAACCAGGCGGCTACATCGTGTTTTCCACTCACCACCCTTTTGCGGATTTTGAATGCACTCTTTCAGGTAACTACTTTGAGCGCGAATTCATTCAAGAAGAGTGGAACACGGTCGGCACACCCGTTCAGGTAAGCTTCTACCGCCGTTCATTAACCGAGCTTTGCCAAGCTGTCAGCCAATCGGGCTTGCTGATTTCACAAATCACTGAAGGCACAATCGACGAGAAGGCCAAGGCCATCTCTGAAGAAACGTACGAGCGCCTATCGAAAAACGTTAACTTCATCTTTATGCGTTGCGAAAAAGTGTCTGCCTAGCCCGCAAGCAAATCGCGTGTGTCTTTGATTGCGTCAAAGGCACTTTTATCTTCCTAATTATCTCAACTCAGTATCCGCTTAACTGAACAAAAAATAAACTTTTCTCGCACATATCTTGTATTCGGTTCGATCTTCTTGTAATTTTAACTGACCAACCAATCGGTCAGCCTTCGAATTTAGGGGATACTATGAGCCATAATCTAGACCTTGAACCAAACACGTCGAGCACCAACGACATGGATCACATGTTCAACCGACAAAAAGATCACTACCGCAATAATGTTAATCCTACGCTTGAGCAGAGAAAAAAAGATCTCTCAGTACTAAAAGCGTTGTTAATGCGCTATCAAGAGCAGTTGATTGAGGCAGTATCTGAAGATTATGGCCATCGAGCAAAGCACGACAGCTTGATTGCTGATATCACCCCTTCTCTTCATCAAATAAATTACAGTGTGAAGAACCTTAAGAAGTGGTTGAAGCCATCACGCCGCAAAGCTGGTTTGATGCTAACGCCAGCAAAGATCACGGTTCATTATCAGCCAGTGGGCGTTGTGGGTATCATTGTTCCATGGAACTTCCCAGTCATGCTCTCTTTAGGCCCTCTGATCACAGCGTTAGCAGCGGGCAACACGGCGATGCTCAAGATGTCGGAGTTTACTCCAGCGACCAACCAAGTTTTAAAAGCGATGTTGGCTGAAGGCTTTAGTGAAGATCAGGTCGCTATTATCGAAGGCGAAGCTGACGTTTCCGCTAAATTTAGCCAACTGCCGTTTGACCATATCCTTTTCACAGGCTCAACCGCTGTGGGTAAACACGTCATGAGAGCAGCGGCTAACAACTTAACGCCAGTAACTTTGGAATTAGGCGGCAAATCTCCAACGATTATTGCTCCCGACTTTGATGTGGCGGACGCTGTTGAACGTATCCTGTTTGCCAAGAGCTTAAACGCTGGCCAAATATGTGTAGCGCCTGATTACATCTTATTGCCGCGAGAAAAAACGGACGAGTTCATCACAGCTTATAAGCGTTATTTCAAGAAGCTTTATAAAGCCGGTATTGAGAGCAAAGACTTAACCTCAGTGATCAACATGCGCCAATACAATCGCTTGAAAGGTGTCATTGAAGACGCACAAGCCAAAGGCGCGGTTATTCACACCGTCACCGAACAAGCACAAGACGATGTAAACCACAGAATGACGCCACACCTTCTAACTGAAGTGAACGACGACATGGTTGCAATGCAAGAAGAGCTGTTTGGTCCTGTTCTGCCTATCGTGCCTTATGATTCCATCGAAGAAGCAATCAGCTACATCACAGAGAGAGAACGCCCACTGGCTCTGTACCTAATGAGCCATAATAAAGAAACCCAAGACAAGTTTTTATCAGACACGCACTCTGGCGGCGTGTGTATTAATGATTCTTTGGTTCATGTGGCTGCAGAAGACGCGCCGTTCGGTGGCATCGGCCCTTCAGGCATGGGACACTATCATGGCATTGAAGGCTTCAAGACCTTTAGCCATGCCAAAACCGTTCTAAGAAGAGGAAAAATCAACTTCACCAAGTTGATGCATCCTCCTTACAACAACCCAATCAAGAAACTGATGTTCAAAGTACTCAATAGATGATCACCAAAAGACAAAAAATCCTAGATGCTGCACTCCTGCTTTTCTCTCAACAAGGGCTAGAGGGCACATCTACCGGACAAATAGCGAAAACAGCCGGTGTGGCAAAAGCGACGTTGTTTCACCACTTCGAGAACAAATCTCTATTGATTGATGAGCTGTTTCGCGAGCTGAAGCTAGAGCTATTCTCGACCCTTCAACCGCACACTGATGTGGCAGTAGAAGATCGCTACCAAGCCTTTAAGTTCATGTGGATCACAGGAATTGAATGGGCATTAGAGAATCCGGTTGCGATGAAGTTCTTTACCAATGTTCATTTCGACCCAACGACTCAAACTCGAGAAGTGATTGTTTCACAGATGTTCGCATCGCTAGACGAGATCATTTTGAAAGGGCAAGAAGATGGTGAATTGATGGTGTTGGACATTAACCTTGTTAGACACTTCATCCATAGCCACTTTCTAATTTGTGCAAACTGGCTGATTGAACAAAGCGAGTCTCCACCAGAGCAAACATCGAAGTACATCAACGATAGCTTTGATATGTGTTGGCGCGCCGTTGGTGGGCAAACCAAGTAGCTTTAGCTTTAAGCCCAAGGCTCTAAGCTCTAAACCCAAAGATATAAGTTCTAGACTCAACTTATTTCCAATAATGATCACTAAAGCGCCACACAGGCGCTTTAATTATTTGAACACAATTTAATCACCTCAGCATATTGACTCAGAGTACGTTCTTTCAGTACCATCCCACCATCATTTCAAAAGAGAATAACGCCATAATGAAGTACTAACATCCTGACATCCGATTTATTTTTTAAAAATCATTTGGACACTCGGGGTTAGTGGGCGTTACTTCGTCATCTATTTTCGCGACAAATCAAGCTCTTAAAGATCCGTTTTTTGACAAGCTACATCTTTAAGATCAGCACCTTAAAGACAGAAATCAGATCAGCACTCTATTTCCTATCTTTGATTGGTACGCTACCTAAGTAACGTCTTTGGCGATCTATACATAGAATTCTGTGTAGGGTTCTATATAGAAAAAGCGCCTCACCCCTTTTACTCGTTTACACGTAAAGGGAGGTATTTCTATGCCTACTATATTAGCCAATAATCTCTCATTCCAACTCGATACTGGTGAGTGGTTATTCAAAGAGATCACCTTTAATTTGAGCACTCGCCTCACCGGCCTAGTCGGAAGAAATGGGGCTGGAAAATCATTGTTGCTTTCATTGCTCGTTGGACAAATACAGCCCACAACAGGCAGTGTTTCGCGCCAAGGTTCAATCGGCTTTTACTCTCAGTTACCATCAAAGCTACTGGATGCCAACATCACCATCGCTGACTTCTTAGGGCTCACCGAAAAGTTGGAAGCATTAAGCGCCATAGAACAAGGTAGCTGTGAATTGCAGCACTTCAATATCATTGGCGATGATTGGGATCTAGAGACACGTACCCAGCAGTTGCTAGGTGCATTAAAGATCACTAGTGATTTGAACACGCCCTGTTGCTCTTTGAGTGGTGGACAACTCGCCTTGCTACAGCTTCATCAGCTGTTCGTATCAAATAACGACATACTGATCCTCGATGAGCCTTCGAACCATTTAGATAACGATGGACGCAATTGGCTACTAGAACAATGCCAGTTGTTTGAAGGTAAGGTACTTGTCGTCAGCCATGATCGAAGCTTATTGAGACAAATGGAGGGGATCTACCACCTCAACAGCTTGGGTGTGCGTTTCTATAAAGGAAATTATGATGATTACTTCAAACAAGTGTCTAGCCAAAGCGAAGCGCTAGAGAAACAGGTTGCGCATCATAAGTCTGAAAAGAAACGACTCGAGCGTCAAGCTCAAGCCAACAAGGAAAAGGCACAGCAGCGAGAATCTCAGGGAAACCGACTCAGAAAGTCAGGTAGCCAACCCAAGATCTTATTGGATGCGATGAAAGATAAAGCAGGACAAAGCCAAGCCGCGTCTGCGACAAGCCAAAGGAATCTCATTGACCAAAACCAACATAAACTTCAGTCGCTTAAAGAACAAAAAGAACGGCTGAAACCACAAGCTTTGTATCTACAACAAAGTAAAAGCAGTAAAAAGAGCTCTTTGTTAACCGTTGAAAACTGCCGCCTTATTTACGGCTCTCGTGCGCCAATCAGTTTCTCTTTATCACAAGGGGAACGGTGTTATCTAACCGGTGCTAACGGGTGTGGAAAGTCGACACTGTTAAAAGCGATTCACGGTCAACACGCCAATTATAAAGGCTCGATTAAGCGCTTGGGGGCGACCGTCTATTTAGATCAACACTTTGGACTGTTAGACACCAACGATACGATGTTCGATAGCTTAATGACGCACAGCTTTGGATTAGCAGAGAGCGACGCGCGAACCCTGCTAGCGGGAATTGGATTCAGGCGAGACTCGGTATATCGAAAAGTCGCTCACCTCAGTGGTGGCGAGAAAATGAAGCTAGCGATGTTGATCGTCAGCCATAAACAGGATGCCCCACTTCTTCTACTTGATGAACCAGACAATCACTTGGACATAGACTCAAAGCAAATATTGGCTTCGGCTCTGCGTGAATACCAGGGTGCATTCATCTTGGTCAGTCATGATAGCGATTTTGTTGAGGAGGTCGGCGTTAACCAAAACCATATACAGCTTTAACCTTCGTAAATTCGTTCACTTAGTTTAGTTAGGCGAGTATTCTTCCGGATACTCGCCTTTCTTGATTGAGACAAGTAAACTACGCGCCTCGAACATCTATTCATAAGGCTAAGGTTTGCATACTCTAGAACAATTAAAATCAGGGCAACTCAAAGGTATTAAACGCTTAAAGCTGTCAGAAGGTCTCACCGAGTTTCCTCTAGAAATCATAGAGCTTGCAGATTCTCTTGAGATCCTAGACCTTTCAGGCAATCAGCTGTCAGACCTACCAGCCGAGTTATCACAGCTTACCAATCTGCGTATTATCTTTGCGTCGAATAACCTGTTTACGCACCTGCCTGATGTTCTGGGGTCACTTCCTAAGCTCGAAATGGTTGGCTTCAAAACCAACCAAATCAAAACCGTTAGCGAGCAGTCTCTGCCGACTCAACTACGTTGGTTAATCCTGACCGACAATGAGATTGAGGCTCTGCCTAGCTCACTAGGTGAAAGACCACGACTACAGAAACTGGCATTGGCGGGTAACAAGATTCGCGTGTTACCAGAAAGCATGGAAAACCTATCCAACCTTGAACTGGTTCGCCTGTCTGCAAACCAACTTACTGAATTCCCTGAGTTCCTTATTAAGCTACCAAAACTTGCTTGGTTAGCATTTGCGGGTAACCCGTTTTGCAAACACCCTAGCAGCTTAGATAGCGTGTCTGCTGTAAGCTCGCAATGCTACTCACTAAATCAAGTACTTGGTCAGGGTGCGTCTGGCGTAATTTCACATGCTAACTGGTTGAACGGCGATTTTGATTTCCCGCAGGAAGTCGCTGTAAAAGTATTTAAAGGCGAGGTAACAAGCGACGGTTACCCACACGATGAGCTCGAAGCTTGTTTGCAGGCTGGTCATCATAGCAACCTAGTGAAGTCGATAGCTCAAGTAGATGAACAAGACTATCTCGCGCTGGTGATGGAGCTTATCCCAAGCAACTATTACAACCTAGGCTTACCTCCTACTCTTGAAAGCTGTACTCGCGATACGTTCAATGAAGGCTTCGAGCTTTCAATTGCTCAGATCAATAGCATTACAGAACAGATGATTGATGTGTTTGAACACCTTCATGCCAACAAGGTCTGTCATGGTGATCTATACGCTCACAACACTTTGGTTAATGAACAAGGTCAGATGATCTTTGGTGACTTTGGCGCTGCGACTATCTACGGCTACCTAACTGAAGAGCAGCAACAAGGCATTCGTCGAATTGAAGCACGTGCATTGAAGTACTTTATTGAAGACCTACTAACGATTTGTACAAAACAAGATCAAGACAGCGAGCTTTATACTCAACTAGCGAACTTCAAAGCTTAATGGCTTAACTTAATAGCTTAATAGCTTAATAGCGCGTTGATTAGAAGTACTCGGTCGAATTGAAAACAACAAAGCCAACATCACTGTTGGCTTTGTTGTTCTTGGAACATCACTGATTTTAATGGACAAGCAAGGTTGGCTAAAAGGGATTAACGCTCAGCCTGCACCAATTTCAAATACGAATGCAGCTCACCATTTTTATATTCCACCGCAGAGTGAATGTTGAGATCAGCACGAGCCACAACAGCAAACTGGTAGCGATTCTCGCCCTTCAAAATCTCGACGTGTAACAACCCATCTTTTAGTTGCCACTGCCCTGTCGTTTCAAATCGGTCGAACAAACGATATTCAATCAAAGAACCGTCAGCATTGAAGTGCACTTCAGTGATGTAACCGCCGGGGCAGCTCTTCACCCAAACTCGATTCTCGATATCACTGACAGTAAAGTTACGCTTTGTGTCACGCCACGCTAGAAAGCCTTCGCTATCATAAAGAGCAATGTCGAGATCAGTTCTAGAGATTAACGGCTGCTCATTTTGCTCACGACAATAAAGTTGAAGCAGAATTTGCTGAACTGTTTCGCTCTGTAATTCACTCATTGTGACTTCCCTTTCTCATTGCTCTGCGTTAGACGCGGTATTGATCAACCAATTCTATTTAAAGCGGGCTACACAAGCTCGTAAGAAACAACATACAGCTGAGAGATACCTGGATAGATATCTTGAATCACGTCTTTCAGTACTTGCAGCGTCATGTTCTCTTGCTGAGCATGGAACTCACCTAAGTCATCAAATAGGATTGGTTCAACGCTGATGATCTTAAGATTACAGAACACACGGCCTTGCTCTAGCGTCGATACTTCCACAACACTACCTGGCTGGTAGTCACGTTCAGATTCATCGCGAATAGTAATCGTCTTCTTGCCAGAAAGGATGTCAGTTTCAAAACGTTCGAAGAACGTCATAGTGGTCGGTGCGGTCATTTATTTCGGTCGCTTAACATTTAAAGGTTAGGTAGATGTTTATATACCAGAATGCGTGTCCAAGCGAATAAAAATTAGGTGCGAGAGGCGAGATGCGAGAGGCGAGATGCGAGAGGCGAGAGGCGAGAGGCGAGAGGCGAGAGGCGAGAGGCGAGAGGCGAGAGGCGAGAGGCGAGAGGCGAGAGAATATGGCAAAGCCAAATTACAGGCAATAAAAAAGGAGAACCGAAGTTCTCCTTTTCTTAAACCTTTAAGCTAACTCTAAATTATAGAGATGCTTTCGCTTTTTCAACTAGAACAGCAAATGCTGCTTTGTCGAATACTGCGATGTCAGCAAGAATCTTACGGTCGATCTCGATAGATGCTTTCTTAAGGCCATTGATGAAACGGCTGTAAGATAGACCATTTTGACGAGATGCCGCGTTGATACGTGCAATCCAAAGTTGACGGAATTGACGTTTCTTGTTGCGACGGTCACGGTAAGCGTATTGACCAGCTTTGGTAACTGCTTGGAAAGCTACGCGGTAAACACGTGAACGTGCTCCGTAGTAACCTTTAGCTTGTTTTAGAACTTTCTTATGACGTGCACGAGCTTGTACACCACGTTTTACGCGAGGCATTATGCTTCTCCTAAACTAAACGAATTTATAAACTAAAAAGAATTAAGCGTATGGCATCATACGTAGAACTTGAGCAACTTCACATTTAGGAAGGATCGAGTTCGGACGTAGCTGACGCTTGTTCTTAGTAGTACGCTTAGTCAGGATGTGACGTTTACCAGCGTGCTTAAACTTAATACCACCAGCAGTTTTCTGGAAACGCTTAGCAGCACCTTTGTTGGTTTTCATCTTAGGCATGATGAATAACTCCGCATTGTTGAGTTGTTAATAACATAGTAATTAGGGCGAATAAAACCCCGCAACCTGAGGCTGCAGGGTTCAATTACTTGCAAAGCCGTTAATTACTTCTTTTTAGGGGCCAACACCATGATCATCTGGCGACCTTCAATTCTCGTTGGGAAAGATTCGACTACTGCAAATTCTTCAGTATCCGCTTTCAAACGATTAAGAACGTCAACACCGATTTCTTGGTGAGCCATTTCGCGGCCACGGAAGCGAATTGTTACCTTCACTTTGTTGCCGTCTTCTAGGAAACCAGTCAGGTTGCGTAGTTTTACCTGATAGTCTCCAATATCAGTTCCAGGTCGGAATTTAATTTCCTTGATCTGAACCTGCTTTTGCTTCTTCTTCTGCTCTTTCGCAGCTTTGCTCTTCTCGAAGAGGAACTTACCGTAGTCCATCACACGACAAACTGGCGGCTCGGCGTTAGGGCTGATCTCTACAAGATCCATACCAGCTTCATTTGCAGCTTCCATCGCTTCAGCGATTGATACTACACCAACAGCTTCGCCGTCTGCGCCAGTTAGACGCACTTCACGAACGCCACGAATGTCACCGTTTAAACGGTGCTGGTTTTGTTTGGCCGGTTGTTGGCCACGTCTTCCGCCTTTAATAGCTATTCCTCCAGATTGAGCTTACGGCTTGAAACCTCGGCTTGGATGTATGAAATAAAGTCATCCACTTTAAATTTGCCAAGGTCCTTACCTTTACGTGTACGTACTGCAATTTCGCCGGCTTCCATTTCTTGGTCACCACACACAAGCATGAACGGTACACGTTTCAAAGTATGTTCGCGGATTTTAAAGCCAATCTTCTCATTTCTCAAGTCTGCTTTGACTCTAAATCCACTTTTTTGCAGTTTTTTCGTAATTTCTTGTACATATTCAGACTGTTTGTCTGTAATGCCCATAACAACTGCTTGTTCTGGCGCCAACCACGTTGGGAAGAAGCCAGCGTATTCTTCAATAAGAATACCGATGAAGCGTTCTAGTGAACCTAAAATCGCGCGGTGGATCATAACTGGCGTGTGACGCTCGTTATCTTCACCTACGTAAGTAGCACCTAAACGTTCTGGTAATGCAAAATCGAGCTGCACTGTACCACATTGCCAAGCGCGGTCCAAACAATCATGCAAAGTAAATTCAATCTTAGGTCCGTAGAACGCACCCTCGCCTTCTTGAATCTCGTATGCAATGTCCATTGCCTCTAGCGCTTGCTTAAGGTCAGCCTCTGCACGGTCCCACATTTCGTCTGAACCTACACGCTGTTCTGGACGAGTAGATAGCTTAACAACGATGCTTTCGAAGCCGAAAGTTGTGTAAGTATCGTAAACCATTTCTATACAAGCTTTAACTTCTTGTTGAACTTGGTCTTCAGTACAGAATACGTGAGCATCATCTTGAGTGAAGCCACGAACACGCATAATGCCGTGAAGTGCGCCAGACGGCTCGTTACGGTGACATGAGCCGAACTCAGCCATACGTAGCGGTAGATCACGGTAAGATTTCAAACCTTGGTTGAAGATTTGAACGTGACCAGGACAGTTCATTGGCTTGATAGCGTATTCACGGTTCTCTGAAGAAGTAGTGAACATCGCTTCAGCGTACTTATCCCAGTGACCAGAGCGTTCCCAAAGAACACGGTCCATCATTAATGGGCCTTTAACTTCTTGGTAATCGTACTCAGTCAGTTTTTGACGAATAAATACTTCTAGCTCACGGAAGATAGTCCAACCGTTGTGGTGCCAGAACACCATGCCTGGTGCTTCTTGCTGCATGTGGAATAGGTCAAGCGCTTTACCGATTTTACGGTGGTCACGTTTAGCCGCTTCTTCTAGACGCACAAGGTGAGCTTTAAGTGCCTTCTTGTCGTGGAATGCAGTGCCGTAGATACGTTGAAGCATCTTGTTGTCACTGTTACCACGCCAGTATGCACCCGCTACGTTAAGTAGAGTGAAGTGCTGGCAGAAGCTCATGTTAGGCACGTGTGGACCACGACACATATCGATGTATTCTTCGTGATGGTACAGGCCTGGACGATCGTCTTTAGAAACGTTCTCGTCCAAGATTTCAATCTTGTAAGTCTCGCCGCGAGCTTCGAATGCGTCGCGCGCTTCCTGCCAGCTAACTTTCTTCTTAACAACCTGGTACTTGGTCTTCGCTAGCTCTTTCATACGCTTTTCGATCTTTTCTAGATCTTCTTGCGTTAGAGAATGCTCAAGGTCGATATCGTAGTAGAAACCGTTATCGATAGTAGGACCGATCGCCATTTTCGCTTCTGGAAAAAGCTGCTTAACCGCGTGGCCTAAAAGGTGAGCACAAGAGTGACGAACGATCTCAAGGCCATCAACTTCATCTTTAGCTGTGATGATTTCAAGGCTTGCATCGTTTTCGATAAGATCACAAGCATCAACACGCTCGCCGTCTACACGACCAGCAATGGTTGCTTTCGCAAGACCAGGACCGATTGATAGGGCAACATCTAGAGTTGATACAGGGTTGTCAAATTGACGCTGACTACCGTCAGGAAGAGTAATAATTGGCATTATTTGTCCTTTACAGTGGTGTTGCACACCAAGCAACACATGAAAATGTTTAATATATGTCTTTCAATCAACGAGTACGCTGATTGGGGATATATGCATAATAAATATACCCACATAGAAGCAAATACAGATGCCCCACTTGTGAGTAGCCGAACATTGTAACGAAATTATATGAAATGACAATGACAGAGCGAACCCGCAAGCTCTCGAACGGCTTCATTGAATAAGGTTAACTATGCTTGTGATGACTTACCTGCTCTCCAGTAATTACCAAGCTGCATCAACTAAACAACTGCACCCTACTTGTTCCGAGTTCGCTCATGCAACTTATCTCTTACAAACTAGTTATTTAGAACTAAGCTATATAGAAGCAATGGAATGCAGATGAGGTGCATATGGAGAAACGGGCTACTTGTATATCGCTCATACGACCTTTACCGCTAATAATAGCCGCCATGTTTTCTGCGCCAAACGCATGGGCCAACAAAGATTACGGCCCCTTAATCAGTTATACCCAAGCACCACTGCAGTCGGTTCGTCTCACCCCATCGCTCCGTTCAGGCTTCCCTCTTGAAGAGAATAAGGTTGAAGTGTTTACAGCCTTAACTGCCGCGAGTATCTGGGCCCACGCCCACGACTATCACTTAGATTATTATCAAAACCAACTTCAAACAGGCCTCCGATGGCAATTGACCACAGCTTGGCAAGTAGAGCTCAATTACCGCTGGTTATACGCCGCCAATAATCATCTCGACAAAATCACCATTAACTTTCACGACCTATTTAGCATCGACCAAGCAGGTCGAGACCAGAAAGATAGACACCAATTCGACATCTATGCACCAGACCATGGCGTCAATAATCGAGACTTCTCCGGCGACACATTGACTAGCGCTTTCACGCTCTACACCCAATATCAGATCATAGATAAAGAGAACCATGGATTATCTTTTGGTGTATCCCTTTATCACAACAACGTCAGCCACGGTGCATTTAAGGGAAACAGCACCGAACAAAGCGCTCAACTCAATTATGCATACCAACTCGACATCAATACCTTCTATACAAGCTTAGGGTTAGCGAATCAGTCCAGTAGAGAAGCGGAGAATAGCTTTTCACATAAGAAGACAACATGGTCATGGATGGGCGGCTATCAACTCACACTATTTGAAAACCATGAGTTACACCTCGAATACCGTTGGTATGAAGGCGCAGAAGATGGTGACACTGAGTTTTCAGAAGCCGCGAATGAAATGATGTTTGGCTATCGCTATCTCATGCAACGCTCAGCAGTTGAGATCTCCATAATCGAGAACATCTTCAACTTGGATAACTCCACCGATGTTGCTTTTCAATTGGCCTATCGGCACCAGTGGTAAACCCATTTCAGGACTGGACAGAGAATAGAATCAAAAAAGCCGAACGGTTAAGTTCGACTTTAGAAATCGAATTGTCTCTATTAATAGACAGAGCAGCTACTAACAGAGAGGTAACTACGCACTCATGATTCTTGATACAGCGTTGCGGATGTCTGAGTCGGCAGCGTTAGCTGGCAAGCTGAATGAGATGTATTGGTCGCCACGGAAGCTCATTGAGCGGTCGATTTCTGCTAGGCAGTGAACCATTGAACCTTCAACGATGAATGACAGCTCGATCTCTTTGTTATTCATAAAGCCGCCGCTGCGAAATTCAATCTCTTGGTAACAGCCAGAGCGAGAAGCAAAGCTGCTGCCTTTTAAGAAGCCCTTCTCTACGTCCGCTTTCACCATTGCCATACCCGATGCTTCCACACCTTGGATAATTTTAGCGACTGTTGGCAGTGGATGAACGGAAATGAAATCACGGTCTTTAGGATCAATCGCGAAGCCGATGTCTAGGTTAGTTTCGACCCATACATGGCATTGGTTCATTTGTGCGTTCAACGCGGTGACTGGCGTTTCATCATTTAACTTGAGACGGAATGGCACCAATTTGGTTTCACCCGGTTGGATCACAAAAGGCTCTACGGCTTGAATACGACCCAGTGAAAAAGTTTCGTAGCTGGTGCTGTCTTCCGTTTCGACTTTTACTTCTGTGTTGAGAACCAAGTTAATCAGGTCGATTTGTTGCTCAACGTCGCCACCAACAATGTGAACATTGCCAGACAACTCTCCACCTTGGAAAACTTCAATATTATCTAAGACGGTATCAACCTTTGCTGCACCAATGCCCAACGAGGCCTTTAATTTCTTAAACATATTATTTCCCTTTCTAATTATTTGATTAACTAGGGCGTGTTGACCTTTCGTGGTTGAATTTTGTTCGAGATAAAAGCGTTTTAATCGCGGCGAGGGAGAAGTAGCCTAGCATTCTAAGCAAATCTCCCTCAACAAAGAGTAAAACGCTTTTAGCCGAACCCTTCGGGCAGCGTTTGCTGGTCATTTCTACTACGTTATCGGCTTCTCATGTAGGCTAGCTACACATCAAAGCCTCTGCCTTGTATAAATACCCAGCAACTCGCTGCAAAAACCAGCTCGAAAGATCAACATGCCCTAACCATTACTGCGTGACAATTTGCGACACTTACCTCACAGAATCAAGCAATTTGCCCCATCTATGTTGAATAAAATCACATTGCCCGAGGAAATGTTGAAATCGTTAAAAAATCCGTTACTCTATTTGTATAGTCAAATAAGGTTTCATTATGTCGAAAGCGCCGCTCTACCTTCAGATAAAACAGTTCATAGATGACAAAATTACCAATGGTCACTGGCCGGTGGGTTATCAAATCACCACCGAACTTGAACTCACCGAGCAGTTCAATGTGAGTAGAATGACAGTCAATAAAGCCATTCGCGATCTTGTGTCTGAAGGTAAGCTCATTAGGAAGCCAAGGCTGGGCACTTTTGTTTGTGAACCCGACGAAAAAGCGCAATCTCCGCTGCTTGATATCAACAACATCGCGCAAGAGATCAAAGACCGAGACCAAACGTATACTAGCCAAGTTATCAAGCACGATAGCATCAAGGCTGATGAAAGCACGGCTACACGGTTAGGTGTGATGATTAACGCAGAGGTGTTCTATAGTGAAATCATCCACTTTGCTGACAACACGCCAATACAATTGGAAGCGCGTTGGGTGAATTCTCAAGCCGCTCCAAAATACCTAGAGCAAGATTTTTCAACTTCCACCCCTAATGAATACCTTTCAAAAAGCTGCCCGTTAAGTGCTATCGAGCACACGGTTGAAGCCATTATTCCAGACTCTCAAATCAGAACGTCACTAAAGCTATCTGAATCAGAGCCTTGCCTTCTTTTGAATAGAAGAACATGGAGCAAAGAACGCCTCATCAGCTTTGCATTGCTCTACCATCCTGGCTCTAAGTACAAATTAAGCTCCAAGATACTTCTAGATTAAAGAACATCATCCCGATCGCCGATCACATTTTTGCAACATCAACTTGATTCGGGTCAGCGTTTAGCCTATTTATTTGTATATACATTTAATGTTTAGCAAAGATCTAGGTTATTATGAATTTGATCCTCAAAAACGCACGAGTGGTCTCCATGAGCTCGGGAGCCGACGGTTATCAGCCCTCTTCCCCTCAAGATATCGTTATCGAAGACGGTAAGATCGTGTCTATCTCTTGTTCAAACCACGAAGTACATACTTCTGAGGTAGAACTACCGAGCACTGATAGCTCTGCGGATTACATTACCTATGATTGCAAGAACAAACTTGTTACCCCGGGGCTGATTGATTGCCACACACATCTCGTATTTGCAGGTAATCGCGCCAACGAGTTTGAGCAGCGTTTGAATGGTGTCTCTTACACCGACATCGCCAAGCAAGGCGGTGGTATTTTAGCGACAGTAACCGCGACCCGCGCAGCGAAAGAATCTGAGCTGGTTGAAATGGCACTACCTAGACTTGATGGCCTACTAAGAAGTGGCGTAACCAGCATCGAAGTAAAATCTGGCTATGGTTTAACGCTTGAAGATGAGCTCAAGATGTTACGTGCAGCCAAAGCGTTAGAGAATCATCGCCGAATTAAGATCACCACCACTCTCCTTGCAGCACACGCAGTACCGCCAGAATACAAAGAACAACCAGATCGTTACATAGATCTGGTTTGCCAAGAGATCATTCCTAAAGCTGCAGAGCAAGGGCTCGCCGATGCCGTTGACGTGTTTTGCGAATCTATCGGCTTCAACCTAGAACAAACCGAACATGTCTTTGCAGCTGCCAAAGCACATGGGCTAGCGATTAAAGGCCACACTGAACAACTTTCAAATATGGGTGGCAGCACACTTGCAGCTAAATACGGTGCACTCTCTGTCGACCATGTTGAATATCTTGATGAGACCGGAGTAAAAGCACTGGCAGAATCAGGCACAGTCGCCACCTTATTACCCGGTGCTTTCTACTTCTTGAAAGAGACTCAACAGCCACCTGTTGCTTTACTTCGTGAACACAAAATCCCAATGGCGATCGCGACCGACCTAAACCCCGGCACCTCCCCTTTTGCTGACTTAACGCTGATGATGAACATGAGCTGCACCCTGTTTGGTACGACGCCTGAAGAAGCGCTACGCGGTGTAACTTGTAACGCTGCCGCTGCCATTGGTGAGTCACAAACCAAAGGCAAAGTCGAAATCGGTTATGCCGCAGATTTGGCTATCTGGAACATCGACCACCCTGCCGATCTAAGCTATCAAGTCGGTGTTCCTCATCTGCATAAACGCATTGTTAATGGCGAGGTGTGTCATGACTCAATCTAAATCCAACGGTATCCAAGAGAACGCAACAACCATGCATAACTTTGTGTGGACAGGGCGTAATGATCTTGAAGATGGCGCACTCGGTACTCGCGTTCATCACATTACCAAGCAAGTACAAAGTAGTGGCTTAAGTGACGAGCTGACTGACAGCGCTATCGCCTTGGTTGGCTTTGCCAGCGATGCCGGTGTTGCAAGAAACAAAGGACGCGTAGGCGCGAAACAAGCACCTAACTTGATACGCCAAGCGTTGGCGAATATGGCTTGGCATAGTGACGCACGCATCGCCGATCTCGGTGATATCGAATGCAATGACGATCAATTAGAAGTAAGCCAAAAACAGTGTGCATCTGTGATTGCCAATGCTCTATCAACTAACAAAGTGATTACCCTTGGCGGTGGTCACGAAGTGGCTTGGGCATCTTTTCAAGGTCTCGCTGAGCACCTAGATAACATTCAATCAGAACACAAACCTAAGATCGGCATCGTCAACTTTGATGCTCACTTTGATCTTCGTGAATTTGAAAGCGACATCGCCGATGTTAAACCGAGCTCAGGCACGCCTTTTAACCAGATAAGTGATTACTGCCACATACATCAATGGCCGTTTCATTACGCTTGTCTTGGCGTTAGCGCGGCTAGTAATACCAAAGCGCTGTTTCACAAAGCTGACCAACTGGGCGTGTGGTATGAACACGACCGCAACATGACTCAAGTGAATCAAGTCGATCAACTGGTTAAGTTGCAACAATTCATCGCTGAGTGTGATTACCTCTATCTTACTATCGACCTCGATGTTTTCCCCGCAACTACTGCGCCGGGCGTCAGTGCACCAGCGGCAAGAGGCGTGAGCTATGAAGCGCTCGCTCCTTTTCTAGAACAGATTTTCCAACACAGTGAAAAACTCATTATCGCGGACATTGCGGAATACAACCCAGACTATGACGTTGATGGCCAAACGGCTCGATTGGCAGCTCGTTTATGTTGGGATATAGCCAGTGCAATGGCCAGCGACTAATCCAGCTATACCGATAACTACAACTACAACTACAACTACAACTACAACTACAACTACAACGATATAACGTGAAACAGAAGGAATTCCAAAATGACGGAACACCACAACAGTGACCCTCGTCTCGACACGACTCGCGAAATTCGCGCACCTCATGGCACCACTTTGCGCGCTAAATCTTGGTTAACAGAAGCACCGCTGCGTATGCTGATGAACAACCTAGACCCTGATGTGGCAGAACACCCGCATGCACTGGTTGTTTATGGCGGTATTGGTCGCGCTGCGCGTGATTGGAAATGTTATGACAAGATTGTGGAAGTATTGGAGCGTTTAGAGGACGACCAAACGTTACTTGTTCAATCAGGTAAACCTGTAGGCGTGTTCCCGACTCATAAAAACGCACCTCGCGTTCTGATCGCTAACTCGAACCTTGTTCCACATTGGGCGAACTGGGAACACTTCAACGAGCTCGATAAAGAAGGCTTGATGATGTACGGCCAAATGACAGCAGGCAGCTGGATTTACATTGGCTCTCAAGGCATCGTTCAAGGTACTTACGAAACCTTTGTCGCGATTGCGAAGAAGCACTTCCAAGGTGAAGCGAACGGTAAATGGGTTCTAACGGGTGGTCTTGGTGGCATGGGCGGTGCTCAACCTCTTGCTGCAACGATGGCTGGCTTCTCAATGATCGCCGTGGAGTGTGATGAATCACGAATCGACTACCGCTTACGTACTGGCTATGTAGACAAAAAAGCCACCAGCTTAGATGAAGCGATGGCAATGATTAAAGAGTCAGGCACGCCAATCTCTGTTGGCTTATTAGGTAACGCCGCAGACGTATTCCCAGAGCTTGTTGAACGTAATATCACGCCTGACGTGGTGACCGACCAAACATCTGCCCACGATCCTCTGAACGGCTACTTGCCGCAAGGTTGGACGATGGAGAAAGCCGCACAAGAGCGCACCATTGATGAAGCAAAAGTGGTGAAAGCCGCTAAACAATCGATGGCGATTCAAGTTCAAGCAATGCTAGATCTTCAGTACCGTGGTGCTGCAACCGTAGATTACGGCAACAACATTCGCCAAATGGCACTGGAAGAAGGTGTGGAAAACGCATTTGATTTCCCAGGCTTCGTTCCCGCATATATACGACCTTTATTTTGTGAAGGCGTCGGTCCGTTCCGTTGGGCTGCCCTATCTGGCGACCCAGAAGACATCTACAAAACAGACCAAAAAGTAAAAGAACTGATTCCAGATAACCCACATCTACACAACTGGCTAGATATGGCGCGTGAACGCATTCAGTTCCAAGGCTTACCCGCTCGTATTTGTTGGGTTGGCTTGAAAGATCGCGAACGTTTAGGCCAAGCATTCAATGAAATGGTTAAAAATGGCGAACTGAAAGCTCCGGTTGTTATCGGTCGAGACCACCTAGATTCAGGCTCAGTAGCAAGCCCGAACCGCGAAACAGAAGGCATGATGGATGGATCAGATGCTGTATCAGATTGGCCTCTATTGAATGCCCTTCTGAACACAGCTGGCGGCGCAACTTGGGTTTCTTTGCACCACGGTGGTGGCGTTGGCATGGGCTTCTCGCAACACTCAGGCATGGTGATTTGTTGTGACGGTAGTGAAGATGCATCACAGCGTATTGCTCGTGTACTTCACAATGATCCAGCAACCGGCGTAATGCGTCATGCTGATGCAGGTTACGATATTGCCAAGCAGTGTGCTAAAGAGCAAAAGCTTGATTTACCTATGCTAAACGAAGAACTTCGTCGCCTTTAATGTCTGGAGAGAACATGTTGAATTTATTACTTAAGCCAGGACTACTAGGCTTATCTGAACTGCGTAAAATCAGCCGTAGCCCTGTGAACCTATCGCTGGATCCTGCAGCAATCCCTGATATTGAAGCGAGCATGCAGGTTGTCGAGCAAGTGATTGCTGAAGACCGCACTGTGTATGGCATCAACACGGGTTTTGGCTTACTAGCAAATACCAAAATCGCCCCTGAAGACCTCGAAGTTCTACAGAAAAGTATCGTACTTTCTCACGCAGCGGGCATTGGCAAATTTATGTCTGATGAAACCGTGCGTTTGATGATGGTATTGAAGATTAACAGCTTGTCTCGCGGTTACTCGGGTATCCGCCTCAAAGTGATTAATGCTCTTATCGATCTTGTGAACGCACAGGTTTACCCGTGTGTTCCACAAAAAGGATCAGTAGGCGCATCTGGAGATCTTGCTCCCCTCGCCCACATGAGTACCGTTTTGCTAGGTGAAGGCCAAGCACGCCACAACGGCAAGCTCATCACTGGCTTAGAAGCAATGCAGATCGCAGGTCTTGAACCAATCACACTTGCGCCGAAAGAAGGCTTAGCGCTGTTAAACGGCACACAAGCATCGACTGCCTTTGCATTAGAAGGTCTGTTCGCAGCAGAAGACTTGTTCGCGTCTGCGACTGTGTGTGGTGCAATGTCTGTTGAAGCCGCACTGGGTAGTCGTCGCCCGTTTGACCCTCGAATTCACCGCGTTCGTGGTCATCGTGGTCAAATGGATGCCGCGCTTGCTTATCGCCATATGCTTGATCAAAAGAGTGAGATTGGTGAATCACACACTTGCTGTGAAAAGGTTCAAGACCCTTACTCGCTACGTTGTCAGCCTCAAGTGATGGGTGCCTGTTTACAGCAAATTCGTAATTCAGCAGAAACATTAAACGTTGAAGCGAACTCGGTATCGGACAACCCATTGGTATTTGCTGAAGACGGCGACATTATTTCAGGTGGTAACTTCCACGCAGAACCTGTGGCAATGGCAGCGGATAACCTAGCACTTGCGATTGCAGAAATTGGTAGCCTTTCTGAACGAAGAATGGCACTACTGATTGATAGCGCACTAAGCAAACTTCCACCTTTCTTGGTCGATAACGGCGGCGTTAACTCAGGCTTTATGATTGCTCAAGTAACGTCTGCTGCTCTGGCAAGCGAGAATAAAACACTGGCACACCCAGCATCAGTAGACAGCCTTCCAACATCGGCAAACCAAGAAGATCATGTATCTATGGCAACCTTTGCGGGTCGTCGACTGCGTGACATGGCAGAAAACACCCGTGGCATCTTGGCCGTTGAATACTTAGCAGCAGCACAAGGCCTGGACTTCCGAGCGCCAAACCTATCGTCACCTCGAGTAGAAGAAGCAAAACAAATTCTGCGTGAAAAAGTGAGCTTCTACGACAAAGACCGTTACTTCTCACCAGATATCGAGCAAGCGAACCTATTGCTCAAATTATCAGTGCACAATCACCTAATGCCAGAAGGTATTCTGTGTAGCTTTTAAGAGAGAAACAATCTGAACAACACCCATTAGAGTGTTATATAAACAAGGGCTATTGGTTAGCCCTTGTTGCATTGAGCCAAAGACCATATTCCCCTTAAAATCGTCACATACCATCCAACGTATTCATCTAATCGATTGATATATAAGCAAAGTTAACTGGATAGACCATTAGAGCGAAGTTAGTTAGCTATAATCCACCCCAGATTTGATGACTAATAGCGATACTATGTTTCTGACACCTTACTTTTCTACTGAAGACAATCAATTTCAATTCACTCGTGAACAAGCTAGCCACTTTGCTAAAAAAGTAGCCGCTGACTTCAACCCAATTCACGATGAAGACAACAAGCGCTTCTGCGTGCCTGGCGACCTTTTGTTTGCAGTTCTTCTGCAGAAAGAAGGCATCAGCCAAAAAATGCGTTTTGATTTTTCAGGTATGGTGGGTAACGGTATTGCACTAAGCGTTGACAACAAATGTGAGAAAGAAAGCTCACTGGTTGACGAAAAAGGCAAAGAGTACCTACACATGTCTTGTGAAGGTGAAAAGAGCCACGACCAAGCATTCATCGAGCACGTAGTAACAAACTACGTTAAGTTCTCTGGCATGAACTTCCCGCACATCATGGTTCCTCTTATGGAAGAACAAAAAATGATGATCAACTGCCAACGTCCTCTTGTGATTTACGAGAGCATGGAAGTTGAATTTACTCGCCTAGACCTGTCTCACCCAGAAGTTGAATTCTCTGGCGCGACTTTTGATGTTGAAGGCAAACGTGGCATCGTGACCCTGAACTTCGATTTCAAAGAAGACGGCGAAGTAGTAGGTAAAGGCGTGAAGCGCATGGTAGCAAGTGGCCTTAAGCCATATGACCAAGCTTCTGTAGACGACCTAGTAAACCGCTTCAACGAGCGCAAAGAAATGTTTCTAGCTCAGTTCGCAGCCGCTGCTTAATCAGCATTATGATTTACACCACTTGATGTAAATAGCTCTAGAATAAGATCAATAAAGCCCAGCTTGATATCCTCAAGCTGGGCTTTTTTATTTCGGTTACTAAGCCACTAAAGCCTGCACTCAAATCATCACTAAATCCAGCGTCTAACCTTTTGTTTGTAATCAACATATTCCGCACCGAATAATTGTTCTAGTGCTCGCTCTTCGGGTTTGATTTGGAAGTAATTCATGTAGATTACGAAGCCAAAGCTAAGTAGTACACTGAAGATATTCTGGAAAAAGTAGCCAAAGCAAAATAGCAGGATGAACAACCCTAGGTACATTGGGTTTCGCGTGTAGCCAAAAATTCCACTGTCCACGACGGCTGAAGCGGTTTCGACTTTGATCGGGTTAACGGTGGTTTTCTGTTTTCGAAATTCCAATATGCCGGATATTCCAATCACACCACTCAATGCGACTCCGATACCTAACACAACCACTCCATAAGGTAATGCCAGTGTCCCTTGGCTCAACTGCTGAGCGCAGAAGTATGATGCTACAAATACAATAATGAACAGTGCAACGGGTGGTACTTTTAATTCTAGAAATTTCATACTTTTCCTTATTAACATTCCTTTGTTAGTTTAGAAAAAAGCCCAGCAATTGCTGGGCTAAATGTATTAGAGAATTTTTGCTAGCGCCTGTAATGGGTGAGCAAGCTTCTCACCTTCAAAACGCTTCACTTGGCTACGGCAAGAATAGCCCGTCACCAAGCAACGATCTTTTGGTAAGTCCTGCATTTGAGGCTTCCAGCTTAAACCGTATATATCTTTCGACATTTGCAGCTTATCGACTTCGTGGCCGAAAGTACCCGCCATACCACAACAACCGACAGGAACGCTGGTTAACGCCGCACCAAAGTGTTTGAAGATAGTGCCCCACTCTTTTTCAGCGTTCGGCATTTTGGTCTTCTCAGTACAGTGAGCAAACAAGTACCACATTTCTTCACTTGCTGAACGCGCTTCGAACTCACCTAACAATGGCATTAACCATTCATGCACGGTAAGCACATCAAAGTCGCCGCGCTTGTCACCTAAGATCTCGACATATTCATCGCGGTAACAAAGCACAAGAGCAGGATCAACACCCACCAAAGGAATACCGATATCCGCCACCATCGACAAGAAATCAGACGTCGATTTCGCCTCACGTGCAAATCGATTTAAGAAGCCCTTGATGTGTAGCGCTTTACCATTCGGTTTGAACGGCAGCAGTACCGGTGTTTTGCCAAGCTTTTGAGCCAGAGTGACGAAGTCTTCAATCACCTCAGCATCATAGAAGCTGGTAAACGGGTCTTGAACGATCAGCACATGCTGTTTCTTCTGCTCAGAAGACAAGCCTTCTAAGTACTGTAAGTCGAAGAGTTGCAGCTCTTTACTCGCTAGACGATTTTTTAGCGTCGGCACCGACATCAACGGTGCATCAACATAACCGACCGTTTTAGCTGTTGCCGTTTGGATCCACTTTTGACCCAATGCAGCGTTCACTACTTTTGGCGCTTTCGCCATCAGCGGCAGCATGGTTTCAATGTTGGCAACTAAATAGTCTTTTGCTGGGCGCTGGTAACGCGAGTAGTAGATGTTTAAGAATCGAGAACGGAAACTTGGTACATCGACTTTAATCGGACATTGACTCGCACACGCTTTACACGCCAAACAACCGTTCATCGCTTCATGAACTTCATGCGAGAAATCGTACTCATGGCGTTTGTTCATCGTATTTCGAACACGCTCAATCATAGTCTTAACGGGTGTGTTGTCTTTCAACGCTTCTTGCTCAAGGTCGAGAATATCAACGCCTTGTTCAGTCAGTTGACGCAACCACTCTCTTACCAAGCCTGCGCGGCCTTTTGGTGAGTGACGTCGGTCAGCCGTAACTTTCATTGAAGGACACATTGGCGAGCTCGTGTCGTAGTTGAAACACAAGCCGTTGCCGTTACATTCCATTGCTTGCTTGAAGCTGTCACGAACTTGTACGTCGATCTGACGGTCGTAAAAACCACGCTTGGTATCGGTGACTTTCACCAATTCAGCGTCACTTTCTAAAGGCGTACAGATCTTGCCGGGGTTCATCTTGTTGTGCGGGTCGAATGCCGCTTTCACACGTCTTAATTCGGTAAACAGCTCTTCACCAAAGAAGTCAGGACCATACTCAGAACGGAAGCCTTTACCGTGTTCACCCCACATCAAGCCGCCGTATTTCGCCACCAGCTTAACCACTTCATCAGAGACTTCATGCATCAATGCTTCTTGCATAGGGTCACACAGATCCAATGCTGGACGAACGTGCAGTACGCCTGCATCCACGTGACCAAACATGCCGTAATTCAACTCTTTTGAATCGAGTAACACTCTAAATTCAGAGATAAAGTCCGCGAGGTTTTCTGGTGGTACACAAGTATCTTCAGCAAAAGCGACGGGCTTAGCTCGGCCTTTCGCCGCACCCAATAAACCCACCGCTTTCTTACGCATGTTGTAGATTCGGCCAATGCTCGCCAAATCGCTACAAACTTGGAAACCAATCACGCCGGCTTCTTCGCTTTCAACCATGGTTTCAAGGCGTGCAGTCAGCGCTTGAACTTGCTGTTCAACTTCCGCTTCATCTTGGCCTGCAAACTCAACCATGTTGATGCCAAGCATCTCTTTGTTAGGAACATCGGTCAGCAGGTCGCTCACGGTGTGCCAAACGATGTCTTGCTTCGCTAGGTTCAATACTCTTGAATCCACCGTTTCAACAGACAGAGCTTTCGCTTCCACCATGAACGGCGCATTACGCAGCGCAGAATCAAACGTGTTGTATTTGACGTTAACCAGTGTCCGCGCTTTTGGAATCTTGGTTAGGTTTAACTTTGCTTCCGTGATGAATGCTAAAGAACCTTCAGCACCACATAGAACGCGAGTTAGGTCAAAGCTGTCATCTTGTTCGTTGATTGCATTCTTTAGGTCATAGCCTGTTAAGAAGCGATTCAGCGGAGGGAATTTATCTAAGATTTGAGCGCGCTTGTCTCGACAAACCGCCTCAGTCACAGCAAGTGCATGGTGAGCGAATTCACCCTCAACGGGTAAGCCGTGTGATAAATCAGATTCTAGACATGAACCATCTGCGAACACCGCTTGCAGCGACAATACATGGTCTGAGGTTTTACCGTACTTCAATGACCCTTGACCCGAAGCATCGGTATTGATCATGCCACCTAAAGTTGCTCGGTTACTGGTAGAAAGGTCTGGAGAGAAAAAGTAACCATAAGGGCGAACAGCGTCGTTCAATTGATCTTTAACGACACCAGACTGAACTCTTACCCAGCCTTCTTTCTCATTAATCTCAAGAACCTTATTCATGTATCGTGATAGGTCAACCACAACACCTTTTGTTAAAGATTGTCCGTTGGTACCGGTACCACCGCCACGAGGGGAAAAAGTCACGCGTTCGTAAGCGGATTTAGAAACCACTTTACCGATAAGCACAACGTCTTGCGTTGTTTTAGGAAGGATGACCGCCTGCGGCAATTGCTGATAGACACTGTTATCAGTCGCCACAGCCAAACGGCTAGAATATTGAGATTCAATGTCGCCAGTAAAGCCCGCTGTTTTTAGTTCATCTAAAAAGCGTACGACAACTGGATCGACATCAGCATTGAGTTGAAGTCTTGGTAACATTTGCTTCCTGCCCCTACTTCGCTGATCCTATCAGCATTGGGTTATCTGAGATTTTTAATAATTTTCTTTGAATTTCGTCACTTTACTACTATTAAGATCATATAAAAAGGTGATCAAATCAGAATCTCAGTGCAAGAATGGAGAAATAGTCACTTTCGTCTTAATTCAGTAGCAATATACTGAATAACATTTTGTTTAAGACATCTCCACGAGCACATCACAATGAAAAAAAACAAAACAGTCACAACTGAAGATATCCTTCTTAAACTATGCCAATCAGTCTCAAGCGTACTGACTTCAGCGACGGCTTCTCAGGTGTCCTATTCAGCCATGGTTCAAAAGATCAACAAGACAAGCCTAAAGCCAGACTTTGGTTGCTTCGTTCTGTTTGACGGCGGCTTTTCTGGTCTTGTTGTTATCAATTTTACGTCCAAAGCAGCGCTAGAGATCTACACCAATTACATGCGTAATATGGGCATGCCTGAAAACGAGCTTGCTGTGCTTCATACTTCAGACGAAGTGGGCGATGTATTAGGTGAGTTGATGAACCAATTGGTTGGCGATTTCACCAATAAAATCCGCAAAGAGCTGCAAACCAACATCACACAAAACCAACCGAAAATGCTAGCTCTGAACAAGCAAGTGAACCTTTCTGTTGATACTAATCTCGATCGTCCACAAGCTCGTCGTGTGACCTTCTCTACCGCTAATAACAACATCTTCTACCTTGAGCTTGCGATGGATAAGACCGAATTCATTCAATTGGAAGAATTTGAAATCGCAGAAGACGAATGTCCAGATAGCATTCTTGAGGCGACTCAGAAAAAAATGCAAGAAGCGCACAAGCCAGCTCAAAGCTCAGGCAATGATTCTGCAGCAGATCTACTCGATGAACTGGGTATCTAGATTACTAATACTCTAGTTAATCAGGAAAATCGTGTCACTAACGCCATCAATACGCTTGATGGCGTTTTTGTTTTTGTCGCAAACTGGGCTCATGCAGTCCAATGTTCACCGCCTCACATATTCATCAAACCAGTTTTGCCTTTCTGTTACCCGCGAAAACATGTAAAATGTTGGACTTTTAAAAATTTGCGGTACTGATTAAATTGTCGATGGATAAGAAAAAAGCCCTAAAGAAAATTGCCAAGTGTCTTGAGCTTGGAAATTCTGCGAACGTCAATGAAGCGGCCAATGCGATAAAAATGGCGCATAACTTGATGCTGAAATATGGTCTCGAAAAAGACGATATTGAATTTATCAAGATGGGGAAAACTCAGTCCAGTCACCTGTTACCTGCAAATATCAGTTCTACACTGCTGCGTGTTATTCGCGGTATCAACACCAAATTTGGCGTAGAAGCAGTCTTGCTGAATCACAAAGGCCTCAAGCGTGTTGAGTTCATTGGTGAAGCCGACCGCGCGATCTTCGCAGCCTTCGCTTTCGATATCATTTATCGTGAACTGAATGAACACACCGGCCAATTCAGAAATAGCTTTGCTGGTTCTGGCACAGGGTCATTAGAAGTGACACGCCGCGTGAACTCGTTTGTTTCAGGCTGGGTTGAAGGTGCACTTGAAAAGCTACCAACCATTACCCCAGACGACGAATCAAACAACAAAATCAATAACTACATTGATAAAGAATTCAAAAATATCGACCGTGAAACGTTCAAGCAGCAACTGAGAGAAGCGATGAAAAACCTCACCGCCGATTATGAAGTTGGTTTGAAGAAAGGTCGTAAATTGTCTGTTAATCGACCAGTTGGCGGTACCCAGGCAGCTAAAAAGATAACTAAATCATAGAGCCACTTTACATTACTTCGACGTATTGATAAAAACCATCAATAAGATTTACAGGACTATGTTTGTCATTCGGATTCATTCGTTTGACAGAAGTACATGATGGAGAAAATACGTTGAAAAAAATCACACTAGCCCTAGCGCTTACTATCGCTTTAACGGGTTGTCAGGCAACTCAACGCCAAAACGCGACAACTGGCGAATCTGAGACTAACTCTGCAACTCAAGGCGCTCTAATTGGTGCACTCGCTGGTGCCGTTGCTGGTGCTGCAACTGGTGACTCTAAAGATCGTGGTAAACGTGCACTTATCGGCGCAGCAGGTGGTGCGGCTGTTGGTGGTGGTATTGGTTACTACTTTGACCGACAAGAAGCAGCCCTTCGTGAAGAGCTAATGAATTCAGGCGTTCAAGTTGAACGCGTTGGCGAAAACCAACTTCTACTTCGCCTAGAAAACGGCATCGGTTTTGATTCTGGCTCTTACGCTTTAGAATCAAGCATTCACAATACCCTTCGCGGCGTTGCTCGCATCCTCGTTGAATACCCAGACACTAGCCTAGTGATTGAAGGTCATACTGACAGCACTGGCAGCGAATCAACCAATCAAATCCTTTCTGAGCGTCGTGCTGAATCTGTTCGTGCATTCTTGATCTCTCAAGACGTTGCTGCAGGTCGTGCTATTGCTCGTGGTAACGGTGAGCGTTACCCTTTATGTGACAACAACACCTCTCAAGGTCGTGCTTGTAACCGTCGCGTAGAAATTCAAATCTTGCCGCTTAAGTAGCACGATTAAAGCCCAGTCCGTCTTTATCTCTTGAATTAACCTCTATATAGTTGTTTATCAGTTATGTTACTCATTTAACGTGATAATAATAACCAACAACCATAAAGCGTATTCATACTGACATATCGATTCTGGGCTTTTTTACGAGACTTATCTTTTGCTGATCCTATCCAACATTCTGTCATCATCACTTCTTAGAGCTCTATTTCTAGCCCTCATCTTTTCCACGATACAGCTGTCCACCACACGTTTCGTGCACGCAGCAAGCAGTGATGAATTTTCACTAGAATCACAACCTCAAGATCCAGTTTCTCAATACCAATTAGCTCAAGCTTATGAATCGGGTGTCGACGTTCCTGTTAGCACCAGTGATGCATTGTATTGGTACACGCAGTCAGCAGAGAATGGCAACCCAAACGCGCAATTTAGACTGGGTGAATGGTACTTGGCAGGAACAGGTGTTGAACAAAGTAACAAGCTTGCTTTAGAGTGGTTTATTAAAGCAGCGTTGCAAGGTAATCAGCGCGCGCCTATTGAGGTCGCAAAACTCTACGAATCCTCGCTAGAACAAGACCTCCTTCAACCGTTAGATAAAGCGCAGCTATGGTATGAAGCAGCCTTAAAAAACAACCCGAATGCAGAAGATGGCTACAACCGCATTTTGGAAGCGCAATTCAACCAGCAACGTGCAAAGCAGATCTCTTCAATAGAACAGCTCGATGACAGCATCGACTCTGAAATAGACACCAGTCAGGGGTTATCTCAGCACGTTCAATCTAACCAAGCATCACGCTCTAACCTCTCCAGTTCTAACCTAACTAGCTCTGACTATATGATTGGTGCTGCGTTGGCCGTGTTGATTTCAATGGTCATCATTATTGCGACGCTCGTTATCTCAAGAAGAAGACAAGCTCTGGAGTCGGGTGATTCGCGACAGCAACAACAATCACTTGAAGCGCAGCTTAGCTCGAAGGACCTGACGATTAAGCAGCAAAAACGTCAGTTGCACACTATGTTCCACGAATTGAAGAAGCAGAAAAGCAGCAAAGGTCTAAGTCATCTTCAGGTGGCTTGCGCGCTATTTGGCTACACGCCCAGCTCAATCCCTGACCAAAAAATCATCAAGATCCGATACAAACAGCTATCAAAGATCTACCATCCAGATGGTCACGGATGTGACGAAGAAATGAAACGTTTGAACAATGCGCTAAAAACCATTTTACAAAATGTTACAAAACCGTAAACAAACACACATCTTCATTTTTCAAGATCTCAAAGATATCGATTTTATTGGTGTTGCAATCGATCCCCCTCTCAAAAACGGGTAACAAACTATTAACTAATAGGTCTTACTTGTGTCATAATTTGCGCCGAAAATACACCTGACTTAAACAGGTGAGGAGAGAATATGTTCACAATAGAAGGCGTTTGTGATTGGTGCAAAAAGCCAAGCCTAGTTAAAAAGCACGACTACCTAGATGGTAAGTGTCATCATGCATGTAAAGAGTGCAATGATATTGCAACCATTGATGTTCGCCAGTTCAATATTGGTGAAATGGAAATGAGAGCAAAACTCTCCCAAGCGACATTGAGATAAGCAACACCGTGAAATATAAGAAAGCGCCTAAGGCGCTTTTTTTGTGCCTGCGGTTTTAGATCTTCTCTCTTCTCTCTTCTCTCTTCTCTCTTCTCTCTTCTCTCTTCTCTCTTCTCTCTTCTATACAGGTGTATACAGTACTTTTCTGTCAAAACCACTGTATACACCTGTATAAAGCTCACATTTTTTCAACTTATGAGACAAAACAGCAAATTCATTCAAATTTAATTTATCTAATAATTTCAATGATTTAATTGTTTTCCATCCATAATTACAAACGAAATCGTCCAATAATCCCCCAAAAAACGCTTGATCTTATAAGCAACTAAAACTACTGTATACACATACAGCATGTATATAAGGACAGCAAAATGATTCAAGCACACGTTAAAGCACAACACTCTAGCCCGCTAGTTCACTGCGCATTTACATCAGTTTCTCGTAAAAGCAAAAATTCAAACGAGGAAGCGTTGTTTGCAAGAATGGCGTTGCTGTCCAATCAACATCAGTGGTTACTGTTTACGGCTCAAACACCAAGACCATCAGCTAAGCAGCTTAAGCAACATAATGTTTGCTGCGACCGCGTTATTCATATGAAAGCCTCTCATCAAATGACTGAGGTAGAGACTGTCGAGAAAGCAATCCGCTCTAAGAATGCGAGTGCGATTGTAGCAAGTGCATCGATTGATCAGTTTAGTCAACAGTACCTAAGAACATTAGGGTTACGCTTTCAATGTGAAGTCTTCTTTATGGATGCAAATTCAGAGCGTATTCACTAGGCCACCTTGCTTAGTAACATGTTGGCTTAATAACATTTTGGCTCAAAAACATGATCCACAAACATAGCTTAATCTTTTAGCTAACAAACTTAAGTTAACAAACAATTCGCCAAAACACAGTCCAAACATACTGCCTTCCCCTGCCCTACAATTCGCCAATTTTTTAGCGGATTGTTAGGCGGGGGTTTTTATTTAAACAATAGATTTAGCAATCGTTTGCTTTTTCTCTGGAAGCAAATAGTAGATTGGGTATAATGCCCGTCTAATCATGTGCACACCGCACTTCTCTGTATGACGTTTGATAAAAGATAGGAATGTCTAAATGAGCCTTGCTGATCAAGTTCTTGCCGTAAATGATGACCTACCAATCCGTACTGATAAACCTGTCCACAGTGGCAAGGTTCGTTCGGTCTACTGGTTAACTGAAGAAGATAGCCAACGACTAATTAAAGAGAAAGGCTACGATGTAGCACCAGATGCGCCTTTAGCAATCATGGTGATCAGTGACCGTATCTCTGCATTTGATTGTATCTGGCGTGGTGAAGGGAATCTTAAAGGTGTTCCAGGTAAGGGAGCGGCTCTGAATGCTATCTCTAACCACTGGTTCAAATTGTTTAAAGACAACGGACTTGCTGACAGTCATATTCTTGATATCCCTCACCCGTTCGTATGGATTGTACAAAAAGCTCGCCCAGTCATGATCGAGGCGATTTGTCGTCAATACATCACAGGTTCAATGTGGCGCGCATACGCAAACGGCGAACGTGAATTCTGTGGTATCGAGATGCCTGAAGGCCTTGAGAAAGACAAGAAGTTGCCTGAGCTACTGATCACGCCTTCAACAAAAGGGATTCTGAAAGGTATTCCTGGTGTTCCAGAAGCTGACGATGTGAACATCACACGTAACAACATCGAAGATAACTTCGCAGCATTCAACTTTACTCAAGCAAGCGACATCGCGCATTACGAAAAACTTCTTAAAGAAGGCTTCAACGTAATCAGCCAAGCGCTAGCAAAAGTAGACCAAACCTTTGTTGATACCAAATTTGAGTTTGGCTACGTCAACGATGTTCAAGGCAAAGAAAAACTTATCTACATGGACGAAGTCGGTACTCCAGATTCATCTCGCATTTGGGATACTCAGGAATACAACAACGGCAACATCGTTGAGAATTCAAAAGAAGGCTTCCGTCAGTTCTTGCTTAACTATTTCCCTGATGCCGACATTCTTTTGAACAAAGAACGTATGCCAGAGCGTGAAGCACTAGCTCGTGACAATGAACTTCCACTTGATTCACTAATGTCTTTGTCTCGCACTTACCTTGATATCGCAGCGAAAATCACAGGTGCGGAGATCGTACTGAGCGAAAATCCTAAGCAAGAGATCATCGACGTACTACGCGCTGACTATGGTCTAATCGACTAGTCGCTTAATTGCTTAATTGCTTAATTGCTTAATTGCTTAATATCAAAATAAAAAGCTAGAAAGCTAATAAGCTCGTAAACACAGATTTTAGATACTAAAAGGGCCTCAATATTTGAGGCCCTTTTTACGTGTACGTTTTACTATTCTTTGAGAGAGGTTATCGGCGAACTGAAGTTACAGCCTAATCGTGAACTCTTCTCCAGAATTACCCGCAATCACTAAATGACTGCGCGATTCAATATACTCGATCTGCTCTTCTTCAAGCGAATATGGCATCACTACTTTGAGCTCATTGATCCCTTCCAGCTTAGCGAGCTTGAGTAAGGTAACAATGTTCGACTCATCACTTTTACGCGTCGACATTGATTTCAACGCCATCTGCCATAAACGATCTTCAGGGCTTGCTAGCTCTTTAATGCTATCTCGCCAGACGGTACTGAACACTGGCGCAATTGTGGTAAGTGCTTCCAGAAAAGTCCATTTTTTACTGCATGAGGCGCCAAGAAATGTTGTGTAATCGAACTCTACACGCGTCTCTTCCTGTTTATCCATGATGTCCCCCGACACTTTGGCAACACAATATACTCAATATCTATCAACTCTTTCTTTATAGCAATAGGATATAGAAGAATAGTCTTTTATGACCTTTTGATTGGTTAAAAAGGCATATAAAAATCAAACTTGTAACAAAATAAGCACTGAAAAATCATATATGCACCTATTTGATTAATATTTTAGAGATAAAACTTATCCATCTATTTGATATCAATTATTCGGCTCGCTTTTTTGTACTGAATACGCCAGCCAGACCATGTCGGTAGCTCCCAACGTTTTGGCGATAACTTTCGACTACCCGATTGATAGTGGACGTAAATCAGCTTTCTTGAGGGCATATATTCTACGTCGAGTTGCAAGTCAGCAAGGCTCAATGCAAACGGGTATTTTTCCGAAAACTCTGAATAGAGCCAAGTTGGAATGCCATCAAACGGTATGTCTGCATGCTCGAACATTTCCAATTCGCTGACATCAGTAACACCCAAAACTTCAAGCTGCTCTATAAACCATAGCTCAAAGTTAATACTCTCAATTTCTGGGGTGTATTGTGTTTGTTCATCGAGACCAAGTTTCACATACAGCTGCCAGTGTTTGATTTCTTGAGTGCGAGCCTTTGCAAAACCCGGAAGCTGGTCTCCATTTAACACAAGGTCGACGATAGGTTTTAACGATAATTGCCCTTCAGCCGCGACGAGCTTGGTTGTAATCGTTCGACTTGCGTACACCAACGCCATCTCGGTAAAAACGCCACCGTCATTTACTACTGTTTCGCCTTGCACCCACTCTCCTAGTTCAGCATCAATGAGAAGCTCAAGAGGAATGGGTGCCGTGACCGTCGCTAAGGTTAGTGTCTGCTTAACGCCTCTTCCCGGCAAGCTGTGAGTATCCAACACCAACATCGCTTGTGCATTGTCCGGGAAACGGTTCTGACGACCGAGTACCACTTCTAACGCTCCATTAGCAAACGCTTCTTTCCTCTTCAGCCTGCGCACAAACACCAGTTCAGGATGCAGATTCACAATGGTCTTGAGCAGTTCAATGCGTTGGAAACGTGACGCGACTTCTAGCTGAGGAAGTTCAAACACCTCACGCATTTGCTTAGCCAAACCTTGGGCTTCATTCAGTGCTTGCTGGTCGATGTCTAAATGCGGATATTCTCGACCACGCACAATCTGAATCAACAGGCTTAAATCACACCCTTCTTTCTCTTGTTGCGCGAGCGCTTCTAGATGTTCTGCATTGTTTGGTAACTGATACAAGCGAGCAGGAACGGACAACGCCGCAGTGAGATCGACCATCGCCTCTTTTAATGCTTTGGTTTTGATTCGAGTAACGATATCGGCATACAAAGCATCAATCGGCAGCGGGTAAAGCTTTTTGCCATGCTCGGTAATTTGATGGTTGGCGTTAATCGCTTCCATCGTCAGCAAGGTTTGAGTTGCACTGTTGAGTGACTTTTCAGGAATAGGATCAAGGAAGGGTAAGCTCTCGAGCGGAGCACCACAACATGCCGCGGCCAACATAGGCTCGGTCAGCTCTTCACGCTGTAATTCAGGCGGTGTGACTAACTCTAACGCCGCGTGCTCACCATATAGGCGAACGCAAACGCCGTCCATTACCCTACCCGCGCGGCCAGCTCGCTGTTTGGCACTCGCTCGTGATATAGATTTAAGCATCAGTGTGGTTCTGCCATTACGTTGAACGGTGCGTCTCTCTAATCCTGAATCTATCACCACGCCAATGTCAGGAATGGTTAATGAGGTTTCGGCAACGTTGGTCGCAAGGATGACCTTTCTCAAATCATTACCTTCAGTATTGATATTCCGACCCGATAACGCTGAATCTCGCTCTTTATCACTGACCGACGCATGCAATTTAATAACTTGGATATCTGGATTTTTCGCTAAGGCTTGTTCACATTGCGCGATCTCTTTTTTACCCGGCAGAAAAACCAACATATCGCCAGAAGAAGCGATCAACTGATGATTCACTTCTTCCGCAATGCGTTGCTCTAGATGTCGAATATCAGGCAGTGTTCTGGATTCGTTCGCTCTGTGCTCAATCTCAACTTGATAAGTTCGTCCTTCACAGCTTATTCGATTGGCATCCAAATACTGAGCAAGGCGCTCACCCTCAATGGTTGCTGATGTAATCACCAAACGATGACTCGCTTTTTGCTTCAGAATCGCCACCAGCAGATCAATGTCCCAGCGCCTCTCATGAAACTCATCCACCACGATCACATCAAAGTTAGCTAATCCATCTTCTGATAACCAACGCAGCGCGATACCGGGTGTCACAAAAACGACGCTAGTTTGCTCGTTGTACTCCGATTCAAGCTTAATCGCGTAGCCCACTTTGTTCCCAAGCTTCTCGCCGGATTGCTGTGCGAGATATTTAGACAATGATGTACACGCGATGCGTCTTGGCTCCACCACTAACACTCGCCCATGTTGAGAGGCCCAAAGTGGCAGGCGCGTTGACTTACCCGATCCAGTTTCCGCCTCTACGACAAGGTGAGAATTAGCGATTTGTTCGTGGAATACATTTTGATAAGCATCGATGGGAAGTAATGACATAAAAAGGGAGCGTCGCGAAAAAGTGTGAGCAAAGTATAACGAATTATCGTGTTGAAATTCGATAAGTGTGGGACAGAGGTAAGAATATCATTTTGTTTGCTCAGATCGCGGAGAAACTATTTACAATTGAATAACTAAACCGTTATCATTTTTCAGTTACCCTTTCTCCCATATTAGGCATCCAATGAACAACGATAAACGCCCTCTATATATCCCTTATGCTGGTCCTGCTCTACTAAGTACACCTCTTCTAAACAAAGGCAGCGCATTCTCTGCTGAAGAGCGCAGTTCTTTCAACCTTGAAGGTTTGTTACCGGAAACAACCGAAACAATCCAAGAGCAAGTAGGACGTGCATACAAACAATATTGTAACTTCGAAAGTGATATGGATAAGCATATCTACCTTCGTAACATCCAAGACACTAATGAAACGCTTTTTTATCGTTTAGTTCAAAACCACATCTCTGAAATGATGCCTATCATTTACACGCCAACGGTTGGCGCAGCATGTGAGAACTTCTCAAATATTTACCGTCGTGGCCGTGGTCTGTTTATCTCATACCCGAACCGCGATCGTATCGATGACCTACTGAATAATGCGACAAACCACAACGTTAAAGTTATCGTGGTTACGGATGGTGAGCGTATTCTTGGTTTGGGAGACCAAGGCATCGGTGGTATGGGTATTCCAATTGGTAAGCTAGCACTTTACACAGCGTGTGGCGGTATTAGCCCAGCTTACATGCTACCAATCGTGCTCGATGTGGGTACTAACAACCCTCAACGTCTTGCTGACCCAATGTACATGGGCTGGCGTCATCCTCGTATTACGGGTGCTGACTACGATGCATTCGTTGAAGAGTTCATCCAAGCGGTTCAACGCCGTTGGCCTGATGCATTAGTTCAGTTCGAAGATTTCGCACAAAAGAACGCAATGCCACTGCTTGAGCGCTACAAAGATCGCATCTGTTGTTTCAACGATGACATCCAAGGTACAGCTGCCGTAACGGTTGGTTCTCTACTTGCAGCATGTAAAGCAGCAAACAGCAAACTGTCAGATCAGCGTATTACCTTCTTAGGTGCGGGTTCTGCAGGTTGTGGTATTGCTGAAGCTATCATTGCTCAAATGGTGTCTGAAGGTATCAGCGATGCACAAGCTCGCTCTCAAGTTTACATGGTTGACCGTTGGGGTCTGCTACAAGAAGGCATGCAAAACTTGCTTGATTTCCAACAGCGTCTGGTTCAAACCAACGAAAACACCAAAGACTGGGAAAGCGACGGCACTGGTTTCTCTCTACTAGACGTTGTTCGCCACGCGAAACCAACCGTATTGGTTGGTGTATCTGGTGCTCCAGGTCTATTCAGTAAAGAAGTCATCAAAGAGATGAACCTACACTGTGAACGCCCTATCGTGTTCCCACTGTCAAACCCAACAAGCCGTGTTGAAGCAACACCAAACGACATCATTCGCTGGACTGATGGCCAAGCACTTGTTGCAACAGGTAGCCCATTTGAGCCAGTCGTTCACAACGGCACAACTTACCCAATTGCTCAGTGTAACAACAGCTACATCTTCCCAGGTATTGGCCTTGGTGTGTTGGCTGTAAATGCTTCACGCATCACTGACGAAATGCTAATGGAATCAAGCCGTGCACTTGCAACGTGTTCTCCACTAGCAATCAATGGCACAGGCGCTCTACTTCCACCATTGGAAGAGATCCACACGGTATCTAAGAAGATTGCTCTTGCTGTAGGTAAGAAGGCGATTGAACAGGGCGTTGCTCTAGAGATCACTGAAGAAGCACTTCAACAAGCAATTGACCAGCACTTCTGGCAGCCAGTTTACCGTCGCTACAAGCGTACTGCATTCTAATAGAGCGTACTTGTTCTCAAATACTACTCTTACAAGAGCCTCTGCAATCGCAGGGGCTTTTTTCTTTACACTGTCTTGTCTTTTTAACTGATTTTTCTCATTTTTATTTGGTATTATCGAGCACTCAAAAATTAATGCTCAGTCAAAGGACCATACCGAGAGTGAAATTTGATTCTCACATTATCCGTAGCTACATAAAAAAAGCTTACAAAAAACTGCAAGGTTTTCTGTTTGGCGCTTTCCTCGTGTTCTTAGTTGGCAGCGCTGCGGTTATTGCGATCGATTATTGGGTTTCATGGCAAGCGGAAGATCGCATCATCTACGATATTGATGACGTGCCCGAGCTTGAGGTCGCAGTTGTGCTTGGCACGAGCAAATATTTGGGTAGAACACTCAACGACTATTATAAGCATCGAATCGAAGCCGCGATTGAGCTGTTCGATCGTGAAAAAGTGGATCAATTTCTACTGAGTGGCGATAACGCTCATCGCTCTTACAATGAACCGTGGACAATGAAACGCGACTTGTTGAAAGCGGGTGTCCCCGATGAACGCATCAATCTAGATTACGCAGGTTTTAGAACCTTGGACTCGATTGTTCGCGCTAAAAAGATATTCGATACTGATAATTTTCTGATCATCACTCAGAAATTCCACTGTGAAAGAGCGCTCTTCATCGCCAATTCTTACGATATTCACGCGCAGTGTTTGGCCGTTTCAGGACCAACTCATCACTCGGGAAGCTCAATACGTTTACGTGAAGTGTTTGCACGTACCAAAGCATTCCTTGATCTGTATATTATGGGGACAACGCCAAAGTTCCTTGGACCTAAAGAGCCCATTCAACCGAGTCCAAAACCGGAATCATTTCCGATCCCAAACCCTATCACTGACCCCACTGTAAATCCTGTTGTAGACCCTGCAACAAGCCCGATTGCAGACCCAGCAGAGACCGATGTGTAGAAAACTACACATTTTGAATTTGTTGCCTCACACTTCCCCATTGTTAAGCAAAAACACACCAACACTCCTTTATTAACTTGAGTAACATTCTTCCAACAAAGTCTGACCCTACATCAAGCTATATACCTCGAAAATAATAAGCACAACTCAATGAAGTCGTGCACCAATACAACGAGGATAAACAAAAGGAGCGTCTTATGACGGCACTTGTTACTACACTGAAACACTGGTTGTTTACCCGCAACAGCATGATATTAATTGGTAATTTCACGCTATTTGCAGTTTTGCTCAATACCCTGCCATTCGAAGCGCAAGTGAATACAGGTTTAAGTATTCTCGTGTTCGTTGCCATTCTATGGTTAACAGAAGCTATCCACGTCAGCATCACCGCTTTGCTCGTTCCCCTATTGGCTGTCTTGTTTGGTGTATTCAACACGCCCGCAGCGCTGGCTAACTTTTCGAACCCAATCATCTTCTTATTCATGGGTGGCTTTGCGTTGGCAGCCGCACTGAACAAGCAAGAGCTAGATAAAGCGATAGCTGACAAGGTACTACTGATAGCAAAAGGCAGAATGTCGGTCGCTGTGTTCATGTTGTTCGGTGTGAGTGCGGGTCTATCCATGTGGATCTCAAACACAGCCACCACAGCAATGATGCTTCCTCTTGTTCTTGGCATCATGAACAAAGTTGACCAAAGTGAAGACCGCAACACCTACGTTTTCGTACTGTTGGGTATCGCTTACTGTGCTTCAATCGGTGGTATCGCAACCTTGGTTGGTAGCCCTCCAAACGCAATTGCGGCGGCAGAAGTTGGCTTGAGCTTCACAGAGTGGATGGCACTTGGCCTACCTATCTCAATGATCTTACTGCCAATCGCGATGATTATTCTTTACGTGATGACTAAGCCAAAACTTGACCACAAATTCGAGCTAGACCACGCTCCCGTTGAGTGGACAAACAGCAAGAAAATCACACTGTCTATCTTCCTTTTAACAGTAACGCTTTGGATATTCGGTAAACCAATCAACGCAATGATTGGCGGATTCTCTAAATTTGATAGCTTGGTCGCGATTGGCGCAATTGTACTGCTTGGCGCTTCTAGAGCGGTAGAATGGAAAGATGTTGAGAAGACAACGGACTGGGGTGTACTTATCCTGTTCGGCGGCGGTATCTGTTTAAGTAACATTCTGAAAGCGACAGGAACCAGCGTATTCCTAGCACACTCTCTAAGCGGATTTTTAGAAACAGCTGGCGTACTGCTTACGATTCTAGCCGTGGTAGCGTTTGTGGTATTCCTAACGGAATTTGCGAGTAACACAGCGAGTGCGGCATTGCTTGTCCCTGTATTTGCGACCATTGCTGAAGCGCTGGGTATGTCTCCGGTTATCTTGTCTGCACTGATTGCGGTTGCTGCATCTTGTGCCTTCATGCTACCGGTAGCGACACCACCTAACGCAATTGTGTTTGGCTCGGGTCACATCAAGCAGAAAGAGATGATGCGAATCGGTATGGTGTTGAACCTAGTTTGTATCCTAGTTCTGACTCTGTTCGCTTGGATCTTCTGGTAAACACTAACGTTCTATAAGCGCATGCTTACAGGAATGCTCCCCTAAACTGGTTGAACTTCCCCCGGTTCAACCAGTACAAAAATGCCCGATCAGTTTGAATCTATCAGTCAACTGAACGGGCACATAAAAACAAGAAACGCTTTTCCCTTTTGGTGGCCCCGCGCCACCTTTTTTGTTTTTGGCTATTCGCTAAAGCAAACAACTCATCGCTCCTCAGAACAACAGCGTTAAATTGCGCTTGGCACCAAACGCGTCCAACCTAGCAACAACATAGAAGCACACAATACCCACACTAAAGTCGCTAACGAGAGCGTCGATACCAAGTTATAGCGATAACTGAACACGTACACTGCACCAAGATAAGCGGCGTATGGCACAAGCGAAAACAGACCAAACAGCGCTGTGGTGCGCAACTCCACCATGGTTTGTTCCGTGCCAACAATGTAGTGAGCAATCAGAGCAAAGGTCGGAAACAGCGGCACTAAACCAGAGATGTAAAAACTCTTACTCTTCGACAATAGTGCAATCAACAAAACCGCCGCGGCACCCAGCAGACATTTAAAGAACAGTGAGATCATTTTTTATACGTTATCCAAGCAAACCAACAAAGGCTCTAAAGGGTAAACTCATCGAGCAGCCATAAAAACGCCACACGTCACATATGCACGTGTGGCTTATAAACTCATCAAAACAATTTTCAGATTAGTGACTCAAGATCACCTGATTTCGACCTGAATGCTTTGCTTGATATAAAGCTTCATCAGCGCGAGCAATGGTCTCTGTCACTCGCTCTTGCTTCATCTCGGCAACACCAATACTGCATGTCAGTGGATCGCCATGAACCCAGAGGTGTTGGCTGACTAAAAGTCGGATTTTCTCGGCCTTTCTTTGTGCTTCGCCAAGATCAGTCTCAGGGCAAAAAACAATGAACTCTTCACCACCCCACCTCACCAACTTGTCAGTAGCGCTGATCGAACTGCCCACCACCATGCTGAACTCACGTAGAATATGGTCACCCATTTGGTGTCCGTACTTGTCATTTACGCTCTTGAAGTAGTCGATATCGAGATACAACATGCTCAGCTTGCCATGCCCTTGCTTCACATGTTGTGACTGCATTTTCAACCAATCACGAATCGCGTGGCGGTTTAGTATTCCGGTTAATTCATCGCGATGGGCCTTTTCAGAGAACTCAAAATTTTGTTCTCTCAATGCTCGGTTGACGTTCTTTAGATGGTTGTGTCTCTTTTCAACAATCACCATGCGTTTCCTAGAACGGTGCAATTCTGAAATCAAGAACACGGTGCCCGTCCCCACCCAAACAAACAGTAAAATAAGGAACAAGCTCTCGCCTGTGATGTAAGAGCCTTCAAACTCGATGCTACGGATAACGATTCTATGATGGCCAAGCTTCGCACCAGATGCGGTAGCAAACTCAACCATATTCACATTCGAATACTCGGGTGCTGAGTGCTCTAGCGCAATGTCGTTATCAGCTAACCACCATGTCATTACTTGCAGGTTTTTGATCGGAATCTCAATCACACCACCATCAACGCCCGGAGAAAACTCCATCCCGTTGTACTTATGTGTGTACTCGTTATCCGGAACTGAATAAGCAGGGTTATAGTTACGTAGGTAGGTTCTCAAACGGCCGCTTGAGTCAGCCTCAGCATGGTAATCGATGTTCACTCTAAAAGTGTGATACTGGGAAAGGTCAAGACCTGTGGTTATATCTGGATCGATACGAATCGATAAGCCGCAGTAAGGCCAAGGATACTCTGATTCCTTTAGCTCACAGTTAAGAACATATTGGCCATTTTCATAGGATAATTGAGAGGTACTGACACCCCTGTCAACTTGATCGCTGGTCGCGATAAACTCATATTTATCTGGCGTAATTGCCGTTATCACACGATTTCCGCTCACACGGTAATACTGCACAATGGCAAGTGTTGCGATAACTAGAAAGATAACAATCTTATGGATCCACTTCACGTCTAAGCTTCCGGCTTATATCCCTAGAGTTGGGATTTCATGATAAAAAATAACCTGAGTGGATTAGTGATATTGATACCAATAATCCACTAAAAAGCGTTATATCACGCCCGGACAAAATGTCATACCATAATTTAAACTGAGTGTTTACCATCAATTATCCATCGCAATAATCGAGCAATATTGCGTATAAATGCAGACTCTATTTGTTATACTCATCGCAAATCATCGTTAACCGTATCGCCTGTTCACAAGGCGAGCGAGTGGACGAAATAATAATCAAAATACAACGAGTAATGTCATGTCTTTATTAGCAAAAGGAACACTCAAGAAAATGAGTGCTTCCCTTGATGGTGCGGTTACTTACCGTTTACCTGTAGGTGAAGAGTTTGTAGAGCTAAACCCTCTGATTGGTAAAACCATCAACCTCACCCATACCGGCAATATTTTTTGTTGTTCGTGTGGTAAGAAAACTAAGAAAAGCTACTCTCAAGGCCACTGCTTTGTGTGCATGAAAAAGCTAGCAAGCTGCGACATGTGCATCATGAAACCAGAGACGTGCCATTACGATGAAGGCACTTGTCGTGAGCCTCAATGGGGCGAAGAGAACTGCATGGTTGATCACTTCGTTTACCTATCGAACACATCAAGCCTAAAAGTAGGTATCACTCGTCATACTCAAATCCCTACCCGTTGGATTGACCAAGGCGCGACTCAAGGTTTGCCTATATTGAAGGTAAAAACACGTCAGATTTCTGGCCTGATCGAAGTTGAATTAGCAAAGCACATTGCTGACAAAACCAACTGGCGCACGCTGCTAAAAGGCGACGGCGACGACATCGAGTTGGTAGAAAAAGCCAAAGAACTGTTGCCATTGGTTGAGGATAAAATCCAAGAGATCAGAGCAAAATTTGGTGACGATGCGATCGAAATTCTAAGTGAGAACATCACTTCATTGAGCTACCCCGTTGAACAGCACCCTGTGAAGATTGTATCGCACAACTTTGATAAGAACCCTGAGGTGACCGGTGTACTTCAAGGCATTAAAGGCCAATACCTTATCTTGGATACTGGTGTGATTAACATCCGTAAATTCGGTTCTTACGAAGTTGAGGTTTCTGCTTAATCAGCTGAGCGCCATCACAAGTGAGATACAAAAATGCCCTGACGCTTTAGCTTCAGGGCATCTTTCATTTCAGATGAGACGATCAGCTTTAATAAAGCAACGTACAAATACTAGAGCGCAACCACATCTCCGTCGACACAATTCTTGCCATTGGCTTTCGCGCGATAGAGAGACTGATCGGTTAAATTCACGAGTGCGTCAATAGTGACACCGTCTTCACAAGCTCGACTATCACTGATTCCGATACTGACACTCGAATTAAATCGAACCTGTTCATCAATTTTGAACTCAACGTGATGGAACTGTTGGCGAATCTCTTCTGACACCTCGTATGCTAGTTCAAGAGACGCATTTGGGATAAAGATAATGAACTCTTCACCACCCCAACGGCCTGCGACTCCACCCACTCTATCGGCATTGCGCTTGGCAATATTAGCCAAAGCACAAATGACCTCATCACCGACCATATGACCGTAAGTGTCATTAATCGACTTAAAATCATCGATATCCAACAACATACACACAAGGTAATTTTCAGAGATAATATGCTCTCTTAGCCATTCATAAATAGCCCTACGATTGAGCAAATCCGTCATTTCATCGTAATTAGCTTGGTGAACCAACTGCTTTTCCAACATCACCTTTTGCGTCACATCTTCGAGCACAACCTGAACCGCAGGCTGACCTTTCCACGTAATCGCATTGTCGTAAATATTGAAAAATCGATGCACACCGTCAAACCCAATGTTTTCGACCACAGTGCTCGTTCCAGACAACTCACCAGACATAAGCGCATGATAGTGCTTGCTGATGCCATCGGTATTCTGTTTTGGTACCAATTCAAGGATAGAGTCCAACTCTAATACTTGCTCGATGGAAGCCGCGCCTTGCATGTTGACCCAAGATTGATTGACCATCAGCGGTTTGAAATCTCGGTGAACCAAGATGCCCTGCCCAGATTGCATGATCATGTCGTGATACATCTTATCTTGCTCACGCACCGCATTTTGCAGCTGAATCGCAGGGGAAAGATCGATCACCGTGACTTGCAGTGCAGGCCTTCCCTGCCACTCCGTCACATGGTCGATAGAAAACACGGTGAACTCTCTGCCATTACGATCAACATTGGTATAGGTGTGAACCTGAGGGTCGCGTTGACCACTGACCGTTTCAAGGTAATTTTGATAGGCGAGAACATGATAATCTTCTGAGATTAGATCTAGAAAGCTATCGATATTAGAAAGTAGTTCTTCGGGCGATTGGTATCCATAGATGCGAGCATAGTTAGCGTCAACACTAACTACATTCATATCTTGAATAGTTATTACACCGTACGTGGATTCGAAATTTATTGAAGACATTGCCAACTCCGCACTCTAGCTACACTTCATAAACTGGAGCATAACAACACATCCTGCCAACGCTTCCACAGAATCTATCACGCGTTAGGGACATTAATATAGTATCTAGTATATCGTACTGTTGCGGGCTTCTCTACAATTCAATCGCTAACACCAGTTATCAAAAGTAGACAAGTATCTCAATCCTATTACGCGCGTCAAAAAACAAAAAAAGATAACGTATATCTATGTAAGTATTAGCTTTTCTTTTTTCGACCTTAAAGTAGGGAGCTAGCGCTAATCACGACTCTTTTCAAACCCGTTCATTATTCACTTCTATCTTGTTGGCTGTTCGCTTGAAAGCTAGTCGATTATTCATTCCAATCCGAAAAATAAGCGACTAAGAAGTCAATTGCTAGCCGTGCTCTCTGGGGTAAAAAACGACGATTTTGATATACGACCCAACTGCTGGTTCCTGCTCCCCAATACTCTTCAAGCACCGGGACAAGCTTTCCATTAGTCAGACCGCCATTGAAACTGCTTTTGGGAAGGTAGACAACACCAAGTCCCTCTTCACATGCTTTCAGTACTGCGCTCGAATTGTTACTGCGCCAGCGCCCATGCACTCGCACTGCATTTAACGGTTTGCCCTCTTTCTCAAATAGCCACTGATCACTGTTTGCGATAATACAGCTGTGCATTTTCAACTGCTCTGGATGAGTTGGCGTACCAAATTGTTCTATGTAGTCCTTACTGGCTGCGGCCGCCATTGGGCGATCGACGAGCTTTCTTGCCACCAAACCCGAATCGTCCAATCGGCCGTAACGAATGGCGAAGTCGATACCATCTTCGATGAAGTTAACCATCTTGGTATTGAAGTTCATCTCGATGGTGAGCTCAGGATGATCTTTGGCAAATTCCATCAACGCCGCAGCGACATGATTCTCAGCAAAAGCGCCCGCAGCACTGACGCGTAATGTACCGCTAAGTTGAGTTTGTTGAGAAGTCACTTGTTCGTTCGCTTGCTGAAGCCCAATAACCAAGTCTTTGCACTGCTGATAATAGGTGTGACCCGATTCAGTTAGGCTTACCATTCGTGTAGAGCGTGCAAGCAACGCCACACCCACTCTCTCTTCTAACCTTGAAACTTGGCGGCTGACATGGCTGGTACTGCAACCCAGTTGTTTTGCTGCTGCAGAAAAGCCATGACACTCAGCTACCGCAACAAACTCATTAATCCCTTCAAAGCTGTCCATACTTCACCTGTTTACATCTAACGAATTCACACCCGACTAATTCTCATTCGATTATTGCTATATAGCAATAATGTTTTGTCTATTCGGCATATTATCACTCAAATGGTTTACTCCTAGTATTACAGGTAACGAAACAGCGGCATCTCTATTAAAAAAAACTGATGTCTGTATTAAGAACGCGGATGTCTAAACAACGACGCTGAAACCAAGCAAACATGCTCAAAGGGACGAATCATGAAAAAAATACTAATACCTGTAACTAACCACGCAACACTAGGCGATACAGACCAAGCGAACGGGACTTACGCGCCTGAACTGACTCATGCTCTGAAAGAGATCTTGGCTGCGGGTTTTGAGTACGACATCGCTTCTATCAAGGGTGGTAAAGGCCCGTTGTACGGAACCGATATTGAAGGGGATTCAGTAAACGCGGAGATCTTGGCTGATGATGATTTCCAAAACCGCATCAACAATACGATTCCTGTAAGCCAAATTAATGCAGAAAGCTACGATGCTATCTTCTACCCAGGCGGGTTCGGCTTGCTTTCAGACCTAGCAACTAACGAGCAATTCGCTGCTATTGCGGCTAAGCATTATGAAGATGGTGGTGTGATTGCATCAGTATGTCACGGCCCTGCGGCGCTGCTTCCGATTGTTTTAAGCAACGGCGAGAAGCTACTAAGCTCTAAATCGGTGACTGGCTTTACACGTGAAGAAGAGATCGACTTTGGCACCATCAATGACATTCCATTCTTATTGGAAGAATCTCTTGCTCGTAGCGCAGCGCGTTTCAACAAGGTTCAACCTTGGCATGAGCTTGTAATTGTTGATGAGCGAGTGATTACCGGTCAGAACCCAACCAGTGCGCACGCAGTAGGTGCAGCTCTCGTTAAGCAATTGTCTTAGTTAAATCACGGACTTTTTCGATTAGCGATTAGCGGCTTTAGTCTTAGTAGACTTTGCTAAACAGATATAAGTTCATGGAACAAAAAGAGCATACTTCCTACTCAATATTATTGAGAGAAGTATGCTCTTTTCTAATTCTGTCGCTATTAAGTGCCTGTGACTTCTTGCTAATTACTTCTGCTAGCGGCTTCGTAAGATCCCTTCAAGCACATTGAACAACAAGTCTATCTCTTCAATCGAGTTGTAATGCATACAACCAATACGAACCACGCCCTGCTCTTCAATACCCAACTGCTTCACCAAACCTAATGCGTAGAAATGTCCATTCCACACACAGATATTATGTTCACCCAGCTTCTTAGCGATGAACTCTGGAGAATGGTCATCGAAGGTAATCGCAAAGGTTGGAGTTCTTAGATTCGAATCAAACTCGGTTTTTCCGTAAAGCTTTGCCCCTTCAAGATCGGACAAGCGTTTAAGAAAGTACTCACTGAGTTGGCTCTCGTGCTTGTTATACAGCGCGTAGCTTTGCTCTAAACGAGAACGCAATGAATCGGCGGGATCACCTAACTGCGCCAAGTAATCTACCGCCGCAATCACACCGGCAAGGCCTTCAAAACTTTGCGTACCTGTCTCAAAACGACCTGGGCCGATATTGGTTGCAGGCTCTACCTTGTAAGGCTTTAAAGTATGCAGCCATTGAGGCGCAACATAAGCAATACCCACATGCGGGCCGAAAAACTTATAAGCTGAACACACTAAGAAATCGCAATTCAGTTGCTGTACATCAATCAAGTGGTGTGGCGCGTAATGCACGGCATCGACATAAACCTGAGCACCATGCTGATGTGCAAGTTCGATCACTTTTGCCATGTCGACAATCGAGCCTGTGGTGTTCGAAGCAAATGTCACCGCAACAAGCTTGGTTTTCTCGTTAAGCAGCGACTCAAAATGCGCCATATCCAAACTGCAATCCGACTCGTCTACTCGAACTTGGCGAACAATCGCGCCTTTGTCGTCTGCCGCTTGCTGCCAGCTCGATACATTCGAATAATGATCTAAAGCCGTGACGATAACTTCATCGCCCTCTTTCCAATCACGGCTGATCGCTCGGCTCAGTTGGAAGGTCAACGATGTCATGTTCGCGCCGAACACAACATTGCCAGAAGACTCCGCATTAAGCAGGGCTTGCGCCGCTTCTCGCGCTTGCTGCATTAAGCTTGTGGTCTTTTGGCTAGAAAAATAGTGTCCGCCTAGGTTTGAATTGAAATGCCCTAAGTATTCGGTCATTGAAGCTAAAACATTCTCAGGTACCTGAGAGCCACCCGGACCATCAAAGAAAGTGACCGGCTTGCCATTATGATATTGGCCTAACGCGCTAAACTGTTGGCGCACATCATTAAGAGTGAAGGACATTACGCGCATCCTTAGCCGTTAGAACAAACACATCCATATAGCCCATCTCATCGTGGTCTATGGTACGAATCGGTTGTGCATTGTGCCAAAGCTTACTATCAGCAAGCATTGCCACTTCGCCATCGCCTAGCACTTTTCTAAAGAATGGCGCTTCATGTGAGTCTTGATACAGCATAATTTCACCACCCACAATGTTATGTCGGTTCACTCCGATCAAAGCGATGTGGTCAAAACCGTCTTGGTGAACACCTTCTGGTGCAACCTGAGTTTCTTCAAAAATTGCGGCGATGCGGATTTGATGGATTTCGATTTCTTGTCCGTCTTCAAGCCCATTGGTTTCAATAAACAGTTCACACATCTCTTGCATGCCTTCGCTGCTTAGAATTTGTGCTTCAATCGGCTCGAACTGACGAACAACGTCACCTTGAAAGTGATTAATGTCTTCAGACTGAACAAAGTTATGTTTGTCTAGCTCAACGACTTGTCCATTACTGAATTCAACCACTGAGTACCTTCTCAATCGGAACTGGCCATCTGCATGCTCTGTACTTGGTAGCTTAGAGAATGATGGTGACAACTCCTTAACCGCGTGGTTACTGAGGTGGGTAATATGTAGGGTATTTTCGTGAGCATGTAACATCATCGACTCCTTAATGATTGTTAATTAACTTTCGACATTTAACGTTTTGTTTACATAAAGGATACTTGAAGATCTTGCCAAATCAACATTAAACAATCATTTATCCCGTCAAATTTAATAATTCAGACACTAAATCCAACCGAGAAATAAAAAGCAGTGTATAACACCAGAATAAAAGATGACCAACTCTTAAAACTAGCACACTCCACTAGCTAGTTATAAATCCCTACAAATTTAAATTTAACGATATTATTAACTAGCAAGCCAGATTTCATATTGTGTCAGCCCTTTCCCTTTAATACGCCAGCCTTCTTGCCTGAGTTCAGGCATTACACTCGCCATCATTCATTTCTATGCTTTTGCATAACGAAATACGACCTACCTATCAATTGGCAAGCTATTGATTATTTACACAACAAACTGAAATTGGTTAATTTATGAGTACGCCAGAAACCAAACGCCTTTGCTTGCGCGTCTGGAACAGGTCGAGTTCGGGGGGAACTCGGCCGCCCTCAAAGGTTTGCTTCTTTTTAAAGTAACGACTTTACCGACCTTTTAGTCACGCGAATACTTAACTTTGAATGATGTGGACCTAATTCGAATTGATGATGCGTTTTATGTAGATTGCTTGAAATGAAATATTACGCAGTGGATTTACTTAGTATTTTCTGTAACCTAAACGACGTCTGTGATACCGGTTACAACAACGAACATGGCTTTAAGATCATCGGTGAAACTATAACGCCTGTATTTAATTGCGGCTCTTCCATAATTAACAACTCATGGTTATGTAAAGGGAACGCAAAGAAATCGCTTATTAACCAAAAAGATTATACGCTTTTTGCTAACACGTTATAGCATCATTATTACGCAGCACTTTTAGATCTTTCGCACTAAGAGTTGACCGTTTTTTAACACTGATAGCAGCAAATCCCCGTGATATATCACAGGGATTAATTCGAACAAGTTCCCGTGCCTAAGTAGCTAAACCATAGATTCAGATAACACTGTAAAATGAACAAAAAGCTTGAGTGCTAGTTCATAATTAGTGATTTCTGCTGTTCCTTAGCTTGTTTGCTTTTGCCATCGCCTTTGGAGAAATTAAATCCAAATAGTACTTGTAGAGATATGCGAACGAATACTTCTTACGATGCCCAGCAATATAAGTAACGAAGATAATCCCATTCAACTTTAAATCTTCTTCGAACTCTGTCACTGAAGTCGAGCTTAACTCAGGATGATTTCGACGAACACACTCAACTAACTCTTCAAAGTCATGCTGTTCAAGAGATGAACACTTTAACCACGTTGGAACAAGATTATTTCGGATATCGCCAACAAAATGTCTAATGAGTTCATTACCCGTTTCTTTAGCTAAATCATTAAAGTAGTTATCGACAGCTTGTGAACGAACGAATTTATTATCACAATACTTAACACTTAAAATTGAACCAGCTCTCTTCTTGCCGCCATCTTTTTTCTGCTCCTCTATTGCGAGTCGAATCAAATCCAAGAAGGGTCTTAAACTAACTGTTTTATCTGCGTTCTTAAGATTGTTATAGAGTTCATCATATGCGTTTGTATAGCTGTAGGAAGATGCCCCAAAGAAAGATTCAACTAATGGCTTCAACGTAAACTCATCCGCTGGCAATTGATTAAATTGATTTGCTCGCTTAAGCTTTTTGACTACATTTTGTTCAATGAAATTATGGGGTAGGTTTTTCCTCAAATATTCAATAAAATCATCATTAGAAACTGAGAAAATAACTTTAAACAGGAACGCATACATCTCACCTTGAGACCACTCAAGATTAATTATTTGATTAGAAAGAGAGTTTTTATTTGTTATATTACCAAGCTTATTAAATAGATCACGTCTTAAAAACAGTTTTGGCTGAATTCTACTCCACGTATTAGACTGGCAGAGCCTAATTAGAGGTGATATACCATTATCCCAATCAATAGGTTTAACAACAAAGTCAAGCTGGTCAAACGTAATAATTAACCGCTCGTCTTTCGACTTCAACATATTATCAATATTAGTTAAAGATGCCTCTATTTCATTGAACTTCTCTCTTGACTCAATAATATCAATAAATTTCTGAGCTGAGCTCGAATCATCCTTAATTTCAAAATAGAGCTGGTGATCTGCCATATTGTATTTGTTAGCGATAGATAACCAAATGTAAGTAACCCACAGTTTCCTGACGCGACTCTCATTTTCAAGAATATCATCAAAGCTTGTACTGAAATTTATGAAACCAGATTTAACATTTGAATTCGGCTCAGAAATTATATTTTGAACAGAAAATTTTAGGTGTTTTTTCTCTGCTCTTTTAGTTAAAACTTCAAAAAAACTTTTCTCTTGCAGGGCCTTATAAAACGCAGTTTTACCCGTACCTTTACCACCTAAAAGGATTTTATACTCAGGTAAAAATAAGTCCTGCATACATTGTCTAATAAAGAACTTGTTTCTGTAAAACTCTTCAGTATACTTTTCTTGTTCGGCATACTGCTGAGGGAAATTATCCACTAACTTGCCTAGAATTCTATTTTGTAATAAATAGTCATCGTTAGTATCAGTGTCACTTAAGACAACTTGATTTTTTAGCGTTTCTTTTTGTTCAACTGGTGGTAATTCTTCAATGACCTCTTCAACTTCAATCTCTTTTTCAGATTCGATGCTATTTTTCATTAACTCAGTAGATAAATAGTCAAAAAATGGGAAATAGAAGGAAGAACGATCAGAAGTGAAAAATTGTACATCATCTAAACTTTCAGAATCCGTACCAATTAACTCCAGTTCACTAGCTCTTTGAAAGTGAAATATTGGAATATTAAGTTCCGACTCTAACAGATTTTCTACCTTTGTTCTAAATGCGCTGACACGCCTTGGTATAGATGAAGATACGATAGAAAAAACTAAACATAACTTAGCTTGTAAATTCTCATCGTTAAGTTGATCGAGCAACATACTCAACCCAGGCTCATTTTGGTGGTCATCTCCAGCTATACCAACAATAGTGTGTGACAGTTGGGACAAAGCACCGAATACGTTGTTAAAACCAGTCCTAGAGTCTACTAATATTACATCTGGTTCATAGTTCTTTTCTATGTCTTGAAAAATATTATTAAATTCATTTAATAATGCGTTGGGGCCGTTCATATCAACCCTAGCAAGCCCTTCCAGATAGTGAGATATGTCAGCCCCAAAAACATTGCCTGCAGGCATCATATTTATGCGACCCTCACCACTATAAGCTGAAGACACTTCATACACATAGTCTTCATTTAAGTTAATACTAGAGTCAAACTTCTTATCATTGATATACTCGACAATACCATTTTTAGGGTTATCAAACTGAGAGACACCAAAAAAATTAATTAAACCGGGCGCTTCAAAGTCACAATCAAGAACAAATACTTTTTTTCCCAAGTTTGCATAGTATCTAGCAAATAAAGCAATAGATGTCGTTCTGCCAACACCGCCTTTATAACTATAAAATGTAACCACATTAGGTCTTAATTCTTGGCATTGTTTTTTAGGCTCTATCAAATTGTGTAACGAACGCCTAACGCCGTAATTAATTTTAACACCATCTTCGAATAAATATGAATAGTCTTCACTATTCTTTTCTAAATTTGATATAAATTCAAACCTAACATCATATTTATCTATGTATTCTGAACCTATTCCCATATCAGATACAGATTTAATTGTATCACTAACAATATACGCATTAATTCTTTGACTTAACGTTAGTTCAACTTTAAAATCGGAAATTGAGCTTGTTGAAATCAGTAACTCTAATTCCATAGCTAACTTATCAATTATCGAGAAAGACTTTAACATATCAACCTATCTTAGATCTCTTCGGATTATAGAGAATATTTGTTTTGCATAATTGTAAAATTCAATAACATGCTCTTTATTGTCACTGTGTCTAAATTGTTGCGGGATGTCATCACAACAATATCGAACAGTAGCATCCCAATTGCTATATAAATTTTTTACCGGTTGTGCGATACCCGATTTGTTATCGATAAGAACGATACTACCGGCATATAACATTTTAAAGACATCTTCATATTTATCGTATCTATGGTGCTTAATCTCTCTTCCAAACTTTACCGTATCGGTATTGAGCTGTTTGACACAAGCTGTTTTATCGTACCCTAGTGATACATAGATACCATACTTAATGGAACATTCAATTACATAACCTGAAATATAGTACAAATTCAATGTGAGTAACTTTATACTGCTTTGATTTTCTACCAATGAATCATCAAGCGCAGCTAAAGAATCGTTGATCACTTCACATGTCTTTAAATGCTTTCCCGCACTCTTTAAAAATTCTTCGTATACCAACCTGAGACTCCATTATTGACATAACAGTTTAACCAACTTCATAGTATCACTATTCTCGATGTATTAATATGCACAACATGCTGATTTAATGACACTTTTATCAACATCAACAAGCCAAATATTATCATTTTAGCCTTGCATAGGTATTGCCAAATCGCTTTGCAGATGCCAAAACGTACAGTCTCCGTCAAAGTCAATTTCAACATCATTTAGCGGCAGACATAGCTAACAGAATATAATTTCACCTACATGCAATACCCGTTATCGTTACCCCATGCTCTCCCCCAAAGCCTTTACGTGTTTTCACTGATCTTCCAGCCACGAAAACGTTTGTCTCCATTAAGTTCTAAACTATAACGATTAATTACACTTCAGCCCTTGTTTAACCTTTTATTGCCTCCATATTTTCCATACAATCCTAAGCGATTATAAATAAAAACAATTTCAATTTCGGAGTCCTCATGAGCGACGTAAAGCACTGTAATTTATTGATTCTTGGTTCTGGCCCTGCTGGCTATACAGCTGCAGTTTACGCTGCTCGTGCAAACCTAAACCCAGTACTGGTTACCGGTATGCAGCAAGGTGGTCAGCTTACAACCACGACAGAAGTGGAAAACTGGCCGGGTGATGCTGAAGGTTTAACGGGTCCAGCACTGATGGATCGCATGAAAGAGCACGCTGAGCGCTTTGAAACAGAGATCCTGTTCGACCACATTAACGAAGTCGACCTTTCTAACCGCCCTTTCCGTCTTAAAGGCGATTCTGGCGAGTACACGTGTGATGCGTTGATCATCTCAACGGGTGCATCAGCTAAGTACCTAGGTTTAGATTCTGAAGAAGCATTCAAAGGCCGTGGCGTTTCTGCTTGTGCTACATGTGATGGTTTCTTCTACCGCAACCAGAAAGTCGCGGTTGTGGGTGGTGGTAACACGGCGGTTGAAGAAGCACTTTACCTATCTAACATCGCGTCTGAAGTTCATCTAGTTCACCGTCGTGACACGTTCCGCGCTGAAAAGATTCTAGTGAAGCGTTTAATGGACAAAGTAGAGAACGGCAACATTGTTCTTCACACTGATCGCACGCTAGACGAAGTTCTGGGCGACGACATGGGCGTAACTGGCGTTCGTATTAAAGATACTCAGTCTGACAAGACAGAAGACATCGAAGTAATGGGCGCATTCATTGCTATCGGTCACCAACCAAACACTGAAATCTTCAAAGGCCAAGTGGATATGAAAGATGACTACATCATCGTTCAGTCGGGCCTTGAAGGTAACGCAACACAAACCAGCATCCCAGGCGTATTCGCTGCAGGTGATGTAATGGACCACAACTACCGCCAAGCAATTACTTCTGCAGGCACAGGTTGTATGGCTGCATTGGATGCTGAACGCTTCCTAGATGGTCTTAACGATAAGTAAATCTGAGATTGCAGATTTGATTATCGGGGCTCTCGCCTCAGTAGATGCAGGGCATCATCACAATTTGTTGTAAATCCCTAGAGCCCAGCGGTATATCCACTGGGCTTTCTTTTGTATACTACCCGCCCTCAACAAATAATAATTATCATTAAGCCTTCATAATGGATAAGAAAAAACAACGCAGCTTGAACAAGTGGCTTAAGCAACAGAGTAAGTTAGCGAAACGCTGGCTTATGATTGCGATTAGCCTTGGCGTACTTTCAAGCGTGTTTTTAATTGCTCAAGCAGCTCTTCTCGCCTCTATTCTTCACCAGCTGATCATCGAAAATGTCGATAAATCTGAACTGGTTGGTCATTTCGCAGGCTTGGCATTATCGGTCGTTGGCCGTGCTGGCTGTACATGGGGACGTGAAATCGCAGGTTATCGCTGTGGTGAACAGATCCGTGTCTACATCAGGCAGCTCATCCTTGATAAGTTACGTGAGTTAGGCCCTGCTTATATCAAAGGCAAACCTGCGGGTACGTGGGCAACCCTGTTGCTAGAACAAGTAGAAGACATGCAAGACTTCTTCTCTCGTTACTTACCTCAAATGTCTTTATCGGTAATGATTCCATTCATTATTTTGGTTGTGGTGTTCCCAGTTAACTGGGCAGCAGGACTGATCTTCTTGATTACTGCTCCACTGGTACCGATGTTCATGGCACTTGTTGGTATGAAAGCAGCCGATGCAAACCGTAAAAACTTCAAAGCACTGCAACGTCTTTCTGGTCACTTTTACGACCGTTTGCAGTCAATGACAACCATCCGTCTATTTGACCGCACAAACGCTGAAACAGAGGTACTTAAAGGTGCATCTGAAGTGTTCAGAACGCGTACCATGGATGTGTTGAAAATCGCTTTCTTGTCTTCTGCTGTACTTGAGTTCTTCACGTCGATCTCTATCGCAATGACAGCGGTTTACTTTGGTTTCACCTACATCGGTGAGCTTAACTTCGGCCACTACGGCGCTGGCATTACGCTATTCGCAGGTTTGTTTATCCTTATCTTGGCGCCAGAGTTTTACCAACCTCTGCGTGATTTAGGTACTTTCTACCATGCGAAGCAACAAGCGGTTGGCGCAGCCGAAAGTATTGTCGAGTTCCTAGAAACAGATATCACTAAGGTTAAATCAGGCGACACTCAGCTCGACCCGGCTCAAGGCATCAATATTGAAGCTCAAGATCTCAAAGTGTTAAGCCCTGAGGGTGTTCAATTAGTTGGCCCTATCTCGTTTGCACTGAACACTCGCCAATCGACTGCGTTAGTTGGCCCAAGTGGTGCGGGTAAAACGAGTTTGATCAACGCTATTCTTGGTTTCATGCCTTATGAAGGAAGCTTGAAAATCAATGGAATTGAACTGCGTGACCTAGACTTAGCCTCTTGGCGTAAAACGATTAGCTGGGTTGGTCAAAACCCGTTGCTACTGCACGGTACGATTCGTGACAACGTCACTCTAGGTAAGCACGATATCACTGACCAAGTTGTCGAGAATGCACTTGAGCAGTCTTTTGCTAACGAATTCGTAACTGAGCACGGCTTGGATTACATGATTTCTGATCGCTCTGGCGGTCTGTCTGTTGGTCAATCTCAGCGTTTGGCTCTGGCTCGCGCAATGATTCAAGACGGCCAGTTCTGGTTGCTCGATGAACCAACAGCTAGCCTAGATACTCGTAGCGAACAGTTGGTAATGAAAGGCATCAATAGCAACATCGAAAGCCGCACTGCCCTACTTGTGACGCACCAACTTGCCCCGCTTAAATCGGTCGATAACATTCTGGTTATGCGCGATGGTGGTCTGGTTGAACAAGGTCATTACTCTCAGCTTTCGACTGCGGGTGGTTTATTCGAAGAGATGCTTAACGCGAACTTAGCTCAACAAGATAATAAGGGTAATTTAGATGCGTGATTTACTGCCTTACCTGAAACTCTATAAAAAGCATTGGTTTGGCCTATCGCTAGGCATGCTATTGGCTTTTGCTACTCTGTCGGCTTCTATCGGCTTGTTAACGCTATCAGGTTGGTTCATTTCAGCTTCTGCGGTTGCTGGCCTTACGATTGCGCGTGAAACCTTCAACTACATGCTACCGGGTGGTGGTGTACGTGGTTTGGCAATGAGCCGAACAGCGGGTCGTTGGGGTGAACGTGTTGTTAGCCACAATGCGACATTCAAACTGTTAACTGATCTGCGTATCTTCTTCTTCAAGAAGCTGGCTCCGCTCATCCCAGGTCGTATCTCAAACCTTCGTGACGCTGACCTACTGAACCGTTTGGTTGCTGATGTCGATGCCATGGACCACGTGTACTTGCGCTTAGTAAGCCCAGTGACGGTGGGTGTGTTCGGGATCTTCTTCCTGACTCTGTTCTTGATGTGGTTCGATAGCTCACTAGGTTTAATCTTAGGTTCTATCCTTCTTATCATGCTGTTGGTTTGGCCAATCTTGTTCTACAAATTGGGTAAACGTAACGGTGGTGAACTGACACAAAACAAAGCGGATCTTCGTGTAACGACGCTAGATTGGATTGAAGGCTACAGCGAACTGACTCTGTTTGGTGCTGAAGAGCGTTACCGTAATGCGATTCTAGAAACGCAACGCAAGCTGATGGCGAATCAGTTTGTGAACGCTAACCTAACCGGTATGGCTTCAGCAGCGCTAATGCTGTTCAACGGTTTGACGCTTGTTCTTATGCTTTGGCTTGCGGCTGACGGCGTGGGTGGTAATGCACCAGACCCGTTCATCGCGCTAATGGCATTCGCAACCATGGCAAGTTTTGAACTGTTGATGCCTATCGCAGGCGCGTTCCAGCATTTGGGTCAAACTCTGTCTTCTGCTCGTCGCTTGAACGAAGTGATTCTGTCGGAGCCTGAAGTTCAGTTTGCTGAAGAGAAGCTCGACATCAACAAGCCACTTGATATTACGTTCTCAAACGTGACGTTCAACTACCCTGACTCTGAGCGCAATGTTCTGAACGCTGTCGACCTGACAATCCCTGCAACGAACAAGGTTGCGATTGTGGGTCAAACGGGTTCTGGTAAATCAACTCTGATTCAACTTCTGACTCGCTACTGGGATCCTAAGAAGGGTTACATCTCAATCGCGGGCATTGAACTGACGCAGTGGAATGAATCACAGCTTCGTGAATCAATCAGTGTGGTAAGCCAACGTGTCGACATTCTAAATGGTACTTTGCGTGACAACTTGTTGATTGCAAGACCAGAAGCAACCGATGATCACTTAGCGAATATCCTAAGAGATGTTGGCCTTGAAAAGCTGCTTGAGAATAACGCACTTGATAGCTGGTTAGGTGACGGTGGTCGTCAACTGTCTGGTGGTGAGAAGCGCCGTATTGGTATCGCACGTGCGATTCTTCATGATGCTCCTATCCTGCTTCTAGATGAGCCAACAGAAGGCTTAGATAAGCAAACCGAGCAGAGCATCATGACGCTGTTCGAGAAGCACTTCGAAGGCAAGACGGTTATCTTCATTACACACCGTTTGATTGGTCTGGAATCGATGGATTCTATCGTTCTGATTGAACAAGGCGAGATTGTTGAAAACGGCTCTCATGAGAAGCTGTTAAACGAAGAAGGACGTTACTTCCAACTTCGTCAGGCAATCTAGCTCCTTCATAAGTTATAAAGAAAACCATTCAAAGCCCGAGTTTATGCTCGGGCTTTTTGTTTGTCTGTGATTCTAGTATCGAGCAACCATTCCCCCTAAACAGTTGTTCATGTGCTGATTAGTTTTGCCCTTTCCTAAAAAAACTTACCATTTAAAAAGCAACTAGTTGCGCATAATTCAAGTCGTAGCACATTACTATGATCATCTTTCTATGATAATACGTATCGATCAACCTCATGGAATAACCTCCCCCTACAATAATGGAGAACAGTGTATGTCTTTACGATTAATCGCAACAACGATAGCGCTTGTAGGTGCTAGTTTTACCGCTCAAGCGAGCTCGGAATGTGAAGTATCGATTGATGCTAGTGATCAAATGAAATTTTCAACTGACACATTAAGCGTTCCAGCGAGCTGTAAAGAAGTGAAGCTGACGCTAAACCATACTGGTTCTATGCCAGCCCAATCAATGGGTCACAACGTCGTTATAACAGACACTGCGTCGCTACAAGCGGTGGGGATCGATGGTATGTCGGCAGGTATCGACAATAACTACGTAAAACCTGACGACAGCCGCGTTTACGCCTTCACTCGTGTTATCGGTGGTGGCGAGTCAACCTCAATCACTTTCAGCACAGAGAAAATGACAGCCGGTGGCGATTACTCTTTCCTATGTTCATTCCCGGGCCACTGGGCAATCATGAAGGGCAAGTTTGAGTTTAAATAACTCGTTAGTCTAGATTGTACAGATACATCAAAGCCCCAACCAAGGTCGGGGCTTTGTTATATTGGCTTCGCTTACAGCTTAAAGCGGCTGATTTCGCTTTCCAGCTCGTGAGACAGCTCAGAAAGTTGTGCAGCTTGCTCTGCAGCTTGGTGTGCTTCGTCTGCTAGCTCGTTAGATACGTCACGGATTCCTTCAGTGTTACGAGTAATCTCAGACGTTACTGACGCTTGCTCTTCTGCAGCAGAAGCAATCTGTGTTGCCATGTCGCTGATGCGTTCAACAGCAGCATGGATTTGCGTTAGGCTTGCAGCCGCTGAGTTCGCGTCATCAACACTGGTTTCAGCAAGAGTACGGCTATCGTTCATGATGTTAACCGCTTTGCCTGTTGTACCTTGTAGCAACTCAATCGTTTGTTGAATTTCTTGCGTTGAACCGTGTGTTCGTTGACTCAGAACTCGAACTTCATCCGCTACTACTGCGAAACCACGACCTTGCTCACCGGCACGTGCAGCTTCAATAGCGGCGTTAAGTGCAAGTAGGTTCGTTTGTTCTGCAATACCTTGAATGTTAGACAAGATAGCGTTGATGCTGTTGCCGTGCTCTTCAAGCTCTAGAATCACGTTGGTTGCGATTTGAACTTCTTGAGCAAGGTTTTGGATAGAGCTTTGAGTCTGTGTTACTTGACCAGTACCGTGCTCACACGCGCCAACCGCTTCAGATGAGTTCTGTGCAGTGTGGTCTGCGTTACCTGCGATCTCTTGTGTTGCTGCAGCCATTTCGTTAACGGCTGTTGCTACCATGTTGATCTCGTCTTGTTGCATTTGGATACGAGCACTACGTTCTTCAGCTTGAGAAGCCGTTTGACGTGCTTGGTTGCCCAGCGCAGCAGATACTTCGCTTAGCTTGATCACCATGGTGTGCATGTTGCCCACAAAACGGTTGAAGTTTGCAGCAAGCTGACCAATTTCGTCATCGCTCTTAGGCTCAAGACGTTGAGTAAGGTCGCCCTCACCTGAAGCAATTTCTTCAAGTGCTGCTGAAACGCGGTTTAGGTCGCGGAATAGGAAGCTTACTAACCAAGACACAAGTACGATTACGATGAGCGTAATAATGACAGCAGTGATGATCAGCTGAGTAAGTAGCGTTGAGTGGTTCGCTTCTTCTGTTGCTTTGTCCATCTGAACCGCGAAGATCCAGTTAGTGTTAGGCACCTTCGTGAAGTAAAGCAGCTTGTCAGCGCCACGTTCTTTGATGATCTCGATGCTACCCGTACGCACTGCGTTTTCGATGATAGGCATAGAAATATCGTTTGAAAGCTGGCTTACAGGCTTCAAGCTTAGTGCTGAATCTGGGTGTGCTAGGAATGTGCCGTCAGAGGCATCAATTAGCATTGCGTAAGCGTTGTCACCAACATCAAGGCTGATTACATCGTTAACCAATTGGTCGATAAGTACGTCTGCACCAACAACACCAACAAGTTGGCCGTTGTGGCGAACAGGTTCTGCGATCGTTACTAGCAGTGCTTTGGTGATTGCATCTTGGTAAGCCGTAGTAATGATTTGCTTACCTGCAGCGTTTGCTTCTTGGTACCAAGGACGTTGACGAGGATCGTAATCTGCACGATTACGTTCAGGATGTGAACGGTACATTCCACCTTCTGGAGTACCTAAAAAGATATCGTCAAAGCCACCCGCTACACGAGCTTGTCTAAGGAAAGGGACAACATCACCTTCTCGTGAAAACTCATTAAATGCTGATGCGATATCAGTACGGATATCAATCCAGTTTTTTATACCTTCAGATGCTGCTTCAGATACGCTTTCAGCTCGTAGGTATACGCCATTACGAGTCTGTTCAAATAATTGGTTTGCTGATAACCAAGTCAACGCTGTAGCCATAACGACAACAGCAGATAGGCTAGCACCTATCAACTTCTGCTTTAATGTTAGTTTCATGTCAAAGTTTCACGAGTGGTGGGAAATCCCGCGCATACTACCCAATATCAGTATTAAATTCGAGCGATTTCACAATTTAATATCGGAATATAATTTTAATCAAACCATAAGCTTACCTAATGTCAATTCCTTGGCTTGTCGCCAAATTTAAGGCGGCATTATCTCTACGGTTATTAGTATTTTTATCGCACTTTACACGATAAAAACAGACAAAGAACACGGTAAAGAAGAAACAAAAAAGGCAGAAGAGTTTCCTCTTCTGCCTTCATATTATTTACCGTTCTACTGCGTATAAATTGCGGTAGATTTCAGCTTAAAAGACTAGCGTTTTTCTGTACGCATACCCATTAGCAAGCTCACACACATCAGTAGTAGAATGATGGTGAATGGCAATGCCGTCGAGATTGCACCCGCTTGTAGAGCTTGTACTGCTTCAGTACCACCAACCCACAATAGAGCAACAGCAATAGCACCTTCTAGGAACGCCCAGAACACACGTTGAGGCACAGGCGTATCAACTTTACCACCCGCGGTGATGCTGTCGATTACTAGAGAGCCTGAGTCAGACGATGTAATGAAGAATACTAGAACCAATACAACCGCAATGATTGAAAGCAGAGTACCGAACGGCAGTGCATCAAACATTTGGAACATTGCTAGTGATACATCCGTTAGGCCGTCTTGACCAAGAATACCAACGTTATTCACGATTTGGTCAATCGCCATGCCACCGAATACTGACATCCAAATGATAGTCACTGTAGTCGGTACAATCAGTACTGCTGTGATGAACTCACGAACGGTACGACCTTTAGAAACACGTGCGATAAACATACCTACGAATGGAGACCATGAGATCCACCAAGCCCAGTAGAATACAGTCCAACCGTGCATCCATGTTTCATCTTCACGACCGTGAGGGTTACTTAGCGGAATGATGTTTTCAATGTATGCCATCAATGTTGTTGGGATAGAGCCTAGAGTCACCGCGTAGCCGATTAGAGCCACTAAGATAAGCAGTAGGAAAGCAACCAACATGTTGATGTTACTGATAACTTTAACGCCACCATCAATACCACGAAGTACTGATACTACCGCCAATAAAGTCACCGCTGTAATCACAATAACTTGCAGACCTAGGCCCGCTTCAATGCCGAATACATGCTGAATACCACTTGCCGCTTGTTGCGCACCAAGACCTAACGATGTCGCCAGACCAAATAGCGTTGCAAGTACAGCAAGAATATCAACAATGTGACCTGCCCAGCCCCAAGCTCTATCACCTAAAATTGGGTAAAAGATAGAACGGATAGAAAGAGGCAATCCCTTGTTGTAAGAGAAAAACGCAAGTGACAGTGCTACTACGCCATAAATCGCCCAAGGGTGTAGACCCCAGTGATACATGGTTGCACCCAATGCCAGTTTTGCAGCTTCTGGTGTGTTTGGTTCAACACCTAACGGAGTTTCAAACCAACCCGTGAAGTAAGCAGCGGGCTCAGCCACACTCCAGAACATCAAGCCGATACCCATACCTGCGGCAAACAGCATCGATAGCCAAGAGATGAATGAGTAATCTGCCGTCGCATCAACACCACCAAGGCGGATTTTGCCGTATGGAGAAACAATCAAGCCCAAGCAGAAAATTACGAAAATATTACCCGACCAGATGAAAAGCCAATCAAACGAATTGATAATCTGGCCTTTAACGCCATCTAGTGCAGCCTTTGCTGAAGCGGTATCTGTAATAAGAACACCGATCAGGAACAAAGCGATAAGTCCCGCACTGATACCAAATACTGGGTTATGAACATCAAAACCCCATTTTTGGACGTTATCTTGACCGACAGTGTAATCCGTACTGTCGATACTGTATTTATCTATACCTTTAGTCATTATCCCTCTCTACGGAATACTATTAGGGTCTATTGACCTCGTATTCCTTACTTACCTGCGACTTAATCACAAACTCGAACCTACGATCCAAGTAGTACAAGCTGTTGTCACAATAATTCAAATACTTGGATGTCTGAAGTTTAGCAGGTTAACTTGTTGTTTTCAGTAAACCAGAATCGGTTCGATGGAATTTCAAACAATATTCACGTAATTACTCAAGTTTATGACGAAAAAAAGGTCGACCCTGTCGACCTTTTTATCAAAAATACTTTTAACTCAAAGCATTTTGGTGCTTAACCAATTGATTTTCAGTTCGTAAACCTAGCAATAAGCTTAGGCACATAAGCAATAATATGAAGGCAAATGGTAGCGCCATTGATACCGTTCCAGCTTGCAGTGCTTGAATTGATTCCGTACCACCAACCCATAGTAGAACCGCTGCAATCGCGCCGCCCATCAACGCCCAAAATACACGTTGTGGAACCGGGGCATCCACTTTACCGCCAGAGGTAATGCTATCGATAACCAATGAGCCTGAATCAGACGAGGTGATAAAGAACACCATAATCAAACCAATCGATACCACTGAAAGCACAGAGCTCATTGGCAGTGCATCGTAAGTATGGAAAAGAGAAAGTGTAATATCTTGCAGACCATTCACACCAATCTCGCCCACCTTGTTCGCCACTTGATCAATCGCGATGCCACCGAAAATAGCCATCCAGATGATGATTACTGTCGTTGGGATGAACAATACAGCAACGATGAATTCACGAATCGTACGACCTTTAGAGATACGAGCGATGAACATGCCTACGAATGGAGACCAAGACATCCACCACGCCCAGTAGAATACTGTCCAACCTTGCATCCACGTTTCATCATCACGACCATGAGGATTACTTAAAGGAATGAAATTTTCAATGTAGCCCATTAGCGCGGTTGGGATTGCTTTAATACCCGCCATGCCACCAGCGATGGTAACGAAGATAAGCAAGCCCAAAGCAACCAGCATGTTGACATTACTCAGAAGCTTTACACCACCGTTAATGCCGCGAACCACTGACATTGTCGCTAAGAAAGTAACCACTGCGATAACAACCAACTGCATGCCAATACCGCCATCGGTACCAAATACATGGTTAATACCACTGGTTGCTTGTTGAGCACCTAAGCCCAATGAAGTTGCAAGGCCAAATAGTGTTGCAAGTACAGCGACGATATCAACGATATGACCAAACCAACCCCAAGTTCTATCACCCAAGATAGGGTAGAAAATAGAGCGGATTGATAGAGGTAAACCTTTATTGAAGGTGAAGAAGGCAAGCGCTAGAGCGACAACAGCGTAAATCGCCCAACCGTGAAGCCCCCAGTTGTAGATGGTTGCACCAAGCGCCAACTTAGCCGCTTCAGGAGAGTAAGCTTCAACACCTAATGGCGTTTCATACCAGCCAGTGAAGTAAGCCACTGGCTCAGCCACACCCCAGAACATTAAGCCAATACCCATTCCTGCGGCGAATAACATCGACATCCAAGATAGGTTTGAGTGCTCTGCTTTGGCATCATTGCCACCAATACGTATCTTGCCATACGGGGAGACAATGAGGGCAAAACAGAAAATTACGAAGATGTTTGCTGCCCACATGAAGAAACCATCGAAGTTACCAATGACTTTCCATTTGATTCCATCAAGCGCCGCTTTTGCAGTTTCAGGGTCTGCGACTAGAAGTGCCAACAGGAAGATAATGATCGCCCCTGCACTGATTCCAAATACTGGGTTATGAACATCAAAACCCCATTTCTGAACGTTATCTTGTCCTACTGTATAATCGGTATTTTCAATACTATACCTATCTTTTACAGGCTCCATGCTTCCTCTCTAATTTGCAGCGCACAGTTTGCAACATTGCATTCGGCGCTTAAATTTCGAAAAGAAGAATATCAACCTGTCGCAAAAATACTAAAAAAACCTCCATAAAGGAGGCGTAAACTACACATTTAGTAATTAAATTACACATTTAACGTTATTTAGCGTAAAATCAGTCCACAAGCCCGGAGCTGACCGCATATTTTGCAAGCTCTGCCGTAGAGTGAATATCGAGCTTATGCTTAATATTTTGCCTATGGGTTTCTACCGTTCGATAGCTGATATTCAGCGCCTTCGCGACCTCTTTACTGCTCTCCCCTTTTGCGACTAATTTCAGCACAGCCTCTTCACGTCTGCTCAATGGATTCTTGACCGATGGCGTGGGAGTAATCGGCTGAGTAAACAAATTCTGCGTGACTTTTTCACAGAAATAGGTCGAACCTTGATTGACCGTTTTGATTGCCTGCACCATTTTTTCAGCCGAAATCTCTTTCAACATGTAGCCGACAGCACCCGACTGCATCACCTTCATGATGTATTCACGGTTGTTATGCATGGTCAACATCAATACCTTGGCTTCTGGGTCTTCTTCTTTAATCAGATGGGTGGCATCAATGCCATTCATGATAGGCATGCTGATATCCATCAACACCACATCAGGACGCAAAGACTTAACCACCTCTACCGCTTCTAGTCCATTGCTGGCCGTACCTATCACGCTAATATCTGGCTCGAGTTCCAATCTCGCCATAAAGCCATCCAGTACCACTTGGTGATCATCAGCAATCACAACTCGAATAACTTCACTCATTCATTAATCCCTCTAGTGTCAGTAACACTGTAATTTCCGTTCCGAGGCCAATCTCACTCATCAATTCAAAGTCACCACCGATGAACTCCACTCGCTCTCTCATGTTACGCAGCCCGATCCCTCGTTTTTCCATCGCTTTATAGGTGTTGAAACCGACACCGTCATCTTGAATCAGTAGCTGCAGCACATTACCAATTTGCTGCGCGATAACCGTCACTTTGGTCGCTTGCGCGTGTTTCTCGATATTATTCAGCGACTCTTGCACCACGCGATACAAGGTTGTCGCAGCCTCAGATTTCAGCTTGCCCTGTTGAGTGCTAAACAAGGTTTCTACTTCAATACCCGAGTGCGCCTGAAAATCTAATAACAGCGAAGACAACGCCGCTTCTAAGCCTATATCATCCAACGAACTTGGACGAAGTTGATGCGAAATATGCCTCACTTCCTCGATCGCTCGCATCAGTGAATGCTGCGACTTATTCAAATGTGCTTTGAGGTCTTCATTTTGTAGCTTATTACCGAGCAGTTCTAAGTGGCAACGACTCGACACTAATAATTGGTTAATACCATCATGCAACTCACGCGCTAGATGCTTCTTCTCGTCTTCTTGGAACATCACCGTCTTGTGCGCCAGTTCCTTTAGGTTGTTATCGGCAATGCGATGTTCATGCATGTTAATGGCCAAGGTCAGTACGATGATGACCGCGACCGTTACGCTCAAAATCACCACAATCGAAAAGAACGTGGTTTCAATATTATTGTTAATCGCAGCCTGCATCGAAGCTACTTCTTGGTGTACATCTTCAATATACAAGCCGGTGCCAATCATCCAGTCCCAACGCTCTAACCAAGCAGCGTAGCTCAACTTAGACACCACCTCACCCGTCGACGGTTTTTGCCACAAATACTGGTGAAACCCGCCTCCGGTTTGCGCTTCTCTTAATAGAGCTTCTATCAGAAAATCGCCATCTTCATCTTGCAGTTGGAGTAGGTTTTGGCCTATCAATTCTGGCTGAATTGGATGAACCAAATTGGTTCCGTGGCGGTCGTATGCGAAGAAATACCCATCAGAGCCATATCTAAGTTTAGACAATATGGTTCGAACTTTTTTTTGGGCTTGGGCTTCTTGGATATTTGGATCGTTATAGACGTGTTCTATGGCGTCGAAAGCGAGGTCAACCGTGTCTTTGAGGGCGTTTTCACGCGACTTGATTAGGCTATCTCTAAAGATCTCGACTTCTTTAGCGCCTAACGTCTTAGTCTGGTGCAGCGAGATCCAACTAATACTCGCCGTTACCAGTAGCAACGGGAGCAGCGTCAGCAAAATCAGCTTGGCTTTTAGAGGCATTCCTTTCCCTCACAAAAAACGGCTTACTGAACATCAATAAGCCGTTTTACTTTAGCAATTTATAGATAGCCGTTGAAACATATCATTCACATTCTTGGCTTCACTCACATTCCATAGAAAGAAGGGAAAGCGAGAAGTGATCCAAGTACGAGGATTTGAATCAGAATGAACGGCATTACGCCTCGGTAGATGTCCTTAGTTGTCACACCTTTAGGTGCTACGCCTTTTAAATAAAACAAACTAAAACCAAATGGCGGAGTTAAGAAGGAGGTTTGTAGGTTCATCGCAATAAGGATAGCGAACCATGTCATGTTGATGCCCATCAGTTCAGCAACTGGCGCAATGATCGGTACGATGATGAAACAGATCTCTACGAAGTCGATGAAGAAACCCAGAATCAGAATCACCAGCATGGTAATGATCAGAAAGCCCCATTTCTCACCAGGCAGTTGTAGCATCCACTCTTCAACCAGATAGTCACCACCAGTGTAAGTAAACGCCATTGAGAATGCCGTTGCACCCAACAAGATAGCAAATACCATCGCCGTTACTTTCACCGTCTCTTTCGACGCCTCGTACACCATCGACCAACTAAACTGACCGTAAAGCAGTGCAAGTATCATCGCACCCGCGCCACCTAATGCCGCTGACTCTGTTGGCGTTGCAACACCTGCGAAGATAGAGCCCAGTACAACAATGATGAGCGCCAAAGGCGGAAGAATCGCTTTCAGTGCATTAAACACTTCTTGCTTACGGCTGATGGAGTCATCACGTTCAATCGGTTGAGCCGCTTCAGGGTGTAGCTTCGCGTATATCAAGATATAAACGATATACGCGCCGACCAGCATCACACCCGGCCAAATCGCCGCTTGGAACAAGTCGCCTACTGGAACACCTAGTACGTCACCCAATAGAATCAATACGATGGAGGGTGGAATGATCTGCCCTAGCGTACCAGACGCACAAATAGTGCCGCAGGCTAAGCCTTTGTCGTAATTGTACTTGAGCATTACGGGTAACGAGATAAGACCCATCGCCACTACCGAAGCCCCTACTACGCCAGTTGAAGCGGCAAGCAGTGAACCTACCAGTACTGTCGAGATTGCGATACCACCACGCACACCACCAAACAGTCGCCCCATAGACTCAAGCAACTGCTCAGCAAGCTTGGTCTTTTGCAAAACAAGCCCCATGAAAACAAACAATGGAACGGCCATCAGCACCGTGTTTTCCATGATTGATTGAATTCGATATGGCATGAAGGCAAACATTTCGATGCCCTCAGCCCAAACACCAAAGATTAACGCGATACCACCAAAGGTGAACGCCACTGGGAAGCCAAGTAAAAGTGCAAACAAGGCTACGAAAAACATTACTATTCCAATCATGTTCAGCCTCTACTTATTCTTTGTATGAGTATTGTTTGCATGGATAAGGTGCGGATTAAAAATCTTATTAAGTGAATGCAGGATTAAACCCACGCCACTGAGTGCCATTAGGAAGAATGACAGCGGGATCATGGCTTTGATGATCCAGCGATATGGCAAGCCACCCGGATCCCCTGAGGTTTCGCCAAGGTTATAACTCTCTTTGGCTACATCAATACCAAACCAAGCAACCAGCAAACAGAAAGGCATCAGAAAGATCAGTGTGCCGAGCAGGTCAATAATGGCTTGTGCCTTGAAGCTCAGTTGCTCGTAGAACACATCCACTCGCACATGACCACCAGCCTTGATGGCATAAGGAACACCTAATAGGAAAACGGCTGAGAAGAGGTGCCACTCCATCTCTTGGAAGGCGATAGAGACATCGTTGAAGGCATATCTCATGACAACGTCATATACAACGTTGGCGATAAGTAGAATAAACAACATACTGGAAAGCCATCCCAGTGCATCACCGATACGATTAAACACGCGTTCAATATAAATTAGACTTCGCATTCCCGACTCCATGGAATTTGAAAAGACATCGCGCAGTACAGCTAACCCAACTAAAAACAATTCAGTGTATAGCTAGCAATAGGCACGACGTAGAAAGGGTTCTTGAGCGTAATACAGGATTTATCCTGCTTAGTTATTATGTTTAAAATGAACCCGCCGCTTAATCACTCTTAGTTACCTAACAAGAAAAGCTTTGGGTTCATTTAACTTCAGTTCAACAACAGTCGATTATTTCGCTTGGCTATTTAGATAAGCTCTGTGTGAAATATCCGTCCATGAGCGCACTTGCTCTAGGTAGCTTGCTTGTGAAGCTTGGATCTCTTTTGCCAATGCATCTTTCTCAGCGTGCTCAGCAAGAAGACGATCGTTCGCTTCTTTCAGTGCAGACATTACCTCCGGCGGGAAATCTTTCACTTGTACATCTGGGTATTCTGTTTTCATTGAAACCCAGTTCTTACCACTTTCGTGCGTTGCTTGTGTGTACATGTCGTAAGCCGCTGTACGCATTGCAACACGCAAGATCTCTTGTAGGTCTTCAGGAAGCTTGTTCCATGTACGCTTATTCACTAGGAATTGAAGCTCTGAACCCGGCTCATGCCAACCTGTGTAGTAGTAAGGCGCGATTTTGTGGAAACCCATACGTAGATCAAGTGATGGACCTACCCACTCCAGTGCATCGATTGTGCGACGCTCCAAAGAGGTGTAAAGCTCACCCGGGGCAATGTTTGTCGGTTTAGCACCTAGCTCTGCAAGAATCTCACCCGCAAAGCCTGGGATTCGCATTTTCAGACCTTGTAGATCTTCAACGCTGTTGATCTCTTTTTGAAACCAACCACCCATCTGAATATCCGTGTTACCGCCCGGGAACGACATCAAGTTATGTGGAGAGTAAACCTGCTCCATCAACTCCATACCGCCACCGTGATAGAACCACGCGTATTGTTCTGCTGGCGTCATACCGAAAGGCATAGAAGTGAAGTAAAGAGTGTTTGGAACTTTACCTTTCCAGTAGTAAGAGCCTGAGTGACCCATGTCGTATTGACCAGACTTAACCATGTCAAAAACGCCAAGAGGTGCTTTGTGTTTGTTTGCTGAATCGATTCTGATTTGCAGTCGACCATTCGACATCTTCTCAGCCATCGCCGCCATGTTTTTGGTTGCATCACCGAAAACGGGGAAGTTTGGTCCCCAAGTTTCCGCAAGTTTTAAACGGTAAACCTTATCAGCAGCTGTAGCACCAGTAGCGACCAAAGCTAAGCAAGCCGCAGCAGTTACTGCAACGTTTTTAAAAACTCGTGTGAGGGAGTTAGAAATGAGACTCATGTTCACGTCCTTTGTTGGGTTAACACTCTTTCTATGAGCATTTTTTATGATTCAACATAAGAGTGCACCGTGATGAGGCAACAAGATATCAGGGAGAGCACGCATGACGGGCGCACACAAACTGCGTATTAGACCAAAGGATTACGTAGAACTACGTAGGAGATGATTGGGTAATGTCGATTTTAAAGGATTGAGCTCATTCATCAGAGGAATGCTTATTGATAAATACCTAAGTATTAATAATTAAATACTATTAACAATTAATTGCCATTTCGTGATGAAGCTCTATTCATTACTGTATTTTAGGGAAAATAATCAAGGCTTTGCTCTCTTAATCTACCTAGCTAACGCCCTACTTTAGTGCTTGCTGATTCGAAGCTCAAACACGAGACAAGAGTAACCAGTTAAGCCGTATATCGAATTGGAATTGAGATTATAGAGCCTAGGTTTAGGCTTGAGTTTAGATTTAGGCTTGGGCTTGGGCTTGGGCTTGGGCTTGGCATAATGTGCCAGATACAAAAAAGCCTCGAAAATCGAGGCTTAAAAACTTAACGAAGCGAATGTAATCCCACAGGATTAGATAGCTTTGTAGATAACCTTGTTACCTGCTAGCTGCTCTTTCGCTACTAGGTTTTCTTCAAGAAGTTTTTTCAATGCGCCTGTTGCCCATGAAGCTGCTTTCGCGTCTTCTTGACCAGCTTCTAGGCCGATACCTTTAGGGTTAATGCCTTCAGCATTGCTAACAACGATGTCTAGAACTTGTTGTTGCTTAGGAGTCAGTGCTACTGCAACTTCTTTAGTTGCTGCTACTGCTTTCTCTACCGCTGGTTTTGCTGCTACAGTTTTTTCTGCTACAACTTTCTCTGCGACAGGCTTCGCTTTTTTCGGCGTTGCCACTGCTTTAACTACAGCCGCTTTAGTGCGTTTCTGCAGTTTAGCCTGCACCTTACGCTTATGAGCAAGTCTCATTGAATATTTCTCCAGTTCACTGCTCTTTTCGCAGTGGTGAAAATTTGAAGCGCGATTTATACCAAAAAACAGGAGCTATTTGTAGAGTGAAGCGTCGAAAGTCGACGAAAAATACCGATATTGTCTACTAGCGTCTATTATTTAAACATCGACTTATCAATTCAGGGTCATATACACTGGTTATCCATCCAGACAAAAATATGAAAACTTGGTGTTGCCTATGGACACTCGTCACCTTAGTAATTTCTCTTTGCCTTCATTCACTCGCTCGTACCGTATCCTCGCGGTTATTTTAGGCTTCATTTGCTTGATCGTTGCGCTTTACAGTGACAATCCAAAGCTACTGATCGTGGGTGCTTTTTGTAGCATTGCTCTTCTGGGAACCGGCTACTATTTGATGCTGCGCAGCCGAGTGATGTTCACACTTACCCCTACTCATTTTCAGCAGCACTTTTACAAAGGGGGTTGGGTTTTAAAATGGAGTAACATCCAAAAGATTGGTCTTTGTACCTATGAACAAGATGGTTGGCATCAGCCTCTGCCGTGGGTCGGAGTTAAGGTAAAAGACTACTCGCCCTACCTCGATTCGATTTGTCCTAAAATCACGTGTGAATTATTACTCAGCCAACGAGCACTTTTGTACTTAGGAGCCAAACAAGCAGGCAAAGAGTCCAACTTTGAGGATATGGTTCTCGACTCCTCGCATTACCATGCGCGTTGCACTGAAAGTGGCTGTGTCGAACTAAGCCAATACAAAGAGTCGCAGAATACCGACGACGTTAATTTCAACGATAACCAATCACAAAACAACATTGATTCACCGAGTGAGACAAACAGTCAAAACGCGGTGATTAAAGACTATTCTGGATTACAGGCGATGCTTGCCAACAGAATGAAGTATCAAAGGGGCTTCCACGGTTATGACATTTTCATATCAACCCATGATTTGAATATGAGTGGAGAAGAGTTTGTGGGGCTGGCTCGACGCTACTTGGCTGCCGCTGAACGTCTTTCTGATTAAGATTTACCAGTAAGTTCACACGCAATAAAAAAGCTTAGCTTTCAGAACAAAAGCTAAGCTTCATTTTCAATCAATCGACACAAATAATTGGTCAGTTAATCAAAGATTTAATTAGTACAGAGGCATTTCATCTGCGACGAACGGGTTTGATGCGCGCTCGCGACCGAATGTCGATTCAGGACCATGGCCCGGAACGAATGTCACGTCACTGCCTAGTGGCCAAAGCTTAGTCTTGATTGAAGCGATCAGAGTATTGAAGTCACCTTGTGGGAAGTCAGTACGGCCGATTGCGCCATTGAACAACACATCACCCACAAACGCTAAACGAGCTTGCTCGCTGAAAAGGACAACGTGACCTGGCGTGTGACCCGGCGTGTGAATCACATCGATAACTTGATTACCAAAAGTGACTTTGTCGCCCTCTTCTAACCAAGTGTTTGGTTCAAAAGCTTTACACAGTGGGAAACCAAACATCTGGCTTTGATTCTCTAGACCTTGTAGCCAGAAGTTATCAGCCTTATGTGGGCCCACAATTTCAACCTTCAAGATCTCAGCAAGTGGTACCGTGCCGCCAACATGATCTAAGTGACCGTGCGTCAGTACCAAGTTCACAACCTTAACACCGAGTTCTTCAATGATAGCCGAGAGTTGTTGAACGTCACCGCCTGGATCGACAACGATGCCTTCCATGGTTTCATCACACCACACAATCGAGCAGTTCTGAGAGAAAGAGGTAACAGGTACAACTTGATACTTAAAAGACATATACAAACCTTAAAGAGCGAATCTGGTGAACAACTCGAATATCGCTATGTTATTGGTAACAAGCCCAACAATAACAAACTAAACAGCAACAAACTGAGCAGCAATAAACCGAGTTATTAGAACAAACTGAAATTTGGGCAAACTATGACATTGGATGTCTACTTTGACAAGTGCCTACCGTATCACTCAATAACTCAACTTAGCTCTACCAACTGCGGACTGGACCAGTATCGATATGGATAAAGTTGCTACGCGCATAATAACCGACACCACCCGCGTTCAAGCTTTTCGCTACGTCTCTCAGCTCTTTTAGGTCAACACCATCGATACGGAAATCGATCGCTTTACCTAGCATGTGGTAACTCTTTTTAGCCACACCACTCGACTTTGAGCGAAGCGCTTCATTGGTCGCTGGAGAGCGATAACCTGAGATCACCTGAACTTCTTTTTGAATACCTAAGATATTCTGAATCTGAGTAATCTGATCGAACAGGTTCTTGTCCATAGGGTGAATTTCATTGCGGCGGAAATCACGGCATAGTTTGCTAAGGCGTGCCATCTCGTCACCAACATAGTTAGTGCCATCGAAATAACAAGTCTCTAATCGTTCACCAGTGTGAAGATTGTTCATGCTAATCGTTCTTGGTTGATCAGGGTATGAAGCAAAAGCGATAGAAGGAGTAAGAGAGGCGACAACAGCAGTACCACCAGCGTAAGTCAGAAACTGACGGCGTGAAAATAAACTTTGAGACATACAGCAAAAAAACCAATTAGATCGAACGAAAAACGCACGATACATAATGGTGTTTGCTGCGTCAACGTACAAAAACCGCGCAAAACGTTAGTATTTGTAACCTTTGCGCGGTTAGTTATTGATACTCATTATAATTTTATCAATAGAAGCTTGGTTGTCATTTTTTGGTCAAGATCACCTTTATTGGTCGTATTTTAATCAGCCACCCTCTTTATCATATTGGTAGATGTCACCGCGGTACTGTATACCGCCCTCTTCAAACAGCACGGTTTGATAGATGATATGCACGGGAATTCGCTTCTTGAGGCGAACCTTAGTATTAGGAGCAAGGTCGTCATTCTGATTCGGGACCTTCCTTACCTTGGTAGCGAACAACAACTCAGCCAATTCTTCTGCATGCTCAACACGTATGCAACCTGAGCTATAGGCACGGAAGTCGTCATTAAACAGACCTTTACTTGGTGTATCGTGCAAGTAGATTGCTCGCTTATTGGGTGTATTGAACTTATACAAACCTAATGCGTTGCGCGAGCCCGCCTGTTGACGCATTCGATATGGGAACGAATTGAAGTTGATGGTCTGCCAATCGATCTCTGTGGTGTCGACCGTTTCCATTGAACGCCAACCGTCAATCACTTGGAAGTTGTTCGTTTCAAGGTAACTTTCGTCGGCTTTGACCTTAGGCAAGATGTCTTTCACCATGATTTTCCACGGCACGTTCCAAGTCGGATTTAAGATGACTGAATCTAGGTTTATCTCTAGAAGCGGCGTTTTTCTCGATTTTCTACCGACCACAACTTTGGACTCAAAAACCTCTTCGCCACCTTCCCAATACTTCATGTCGAAACTCGGCACGTTAACAACAATGAGAGAGTCTCTGTCTCTTGGCCACAAACGAACACGTTCGGCATTCAGGGCCAATGAGGTTAATCGATCGTCAAAACCCATGTTGATCCACTTGATCGTGTCAGGGCCGATGATCCCATCGTCTGTAAGACCGTGCATACGCTGGAAGGACTTAATCGCCGTTTGCAGATCTCGATCGAACTTAGGGAAGTCGACCGCGATCATAGAGGTATCAACGCCGACCAATGCAATACGCTCAACCAAAGTCGCTTTGTCCGAGAGCGAGTCTCCCAAGCGTTTCAATCCTTTCTGTCTGTATCGTTCAATATTGAGTTCAGACGCGGTTTCCAACACGGAATAGGTTGCTTTGAATTGATCAAAATCCCCAACAGGAGGCGCGTAAGACAACACCATCTCCAATAAGTAATCATTGGCGACACTGCTTTTCAATCTCATCAAAATATGGGGCGAAGGCGCAGGCAATTTGGAATGCAGCTTACCCGAGAAGTACCACTCCTTACCGGCAAATGGCGCATTCTCAACGTAGCTTAAGTAATAGATAAAGGTATCAGTGAGTAAGATGTCTAACTCTTGCCATTGACGACGAGATTGATACTGGCGGATTTGCTTGAGTTGTCGTTCAAAAAGCGGTGCCATTTGCGCTTGTTCAAGAAGCGACAATTGGAACTCAAACGCTTTAACCAGCTCAGGAGAATCCCAAAGGATAGGCAGAGAAGTGTCTTGATAGATACTCTGTGTCAGCTCTGGATATATAAGCATGAAAGAGAGTTCTGAATCAGCCGGAATGAAGCGGCTCTCGTCAGAACTCGTATAGCTCCATGCATGCACAGAGACTAAAACTAGTAATCCACAGAAGTATTTCGCGAACATGCTTAACTCCATCATCAATCATCCCATAAGTATGGCAAAGATATAGGAGTAAGCATGTTATTTTTAAGCGGCTTTATAAATCAGATAGAACTCCAATGGTTATCCCACTGGACCGATGATTGCTGAGTTGATTTCTCATAAGGCTTGCGTTGGCTGACCACACTACCCGCCCCAGAGCTGAGTCGAAACTCTCCATCAAGTAACACGGCACCAGAGGCATCTGACAGCGCAGAAAGCTCGACTAATTCTTTGCTCTCTTTAGACCAAATACCGTAGCAACTCCCTCTTGGCGAGGTCGCGATAATCCAATCATCTGACGCCGCAATGCTTGCGATATAGTGATTAAATCTTGCCCATTGCTCAGGCTCAGCGTTCAGTGATTCAAACTGCCCGCCTTTGGTATGCATCGCCAAAAGCGAAGGATACTCGTCTGGCTCACCACGATATTGCTGACCACAAAGCACGGTTTCAGCACCATCATGGGCTAAGTGTCGAATACTCAGCTTCTTGTCTAGCAATTCAACCTGATCAAGCAACACACCTTCAGGAGAAACATAACTCAAACTCGGTTGCATGGAGTCCAAATTTTTCGGTGTTCTGCCATCAGTATGAACGCCACCAACGCCAATCGCGAGATTACCATCAGGCATGATGATCACTTCATGTGGGCCGATACCGAAACCAGTGAACTCCTCAACCTTACGATAGCCTTGCGCGACATCGTACACGCCAATCACGCCTTGGCTGCTGTCCGTTTTCCCTTCGGTGGCATACAGTAACTTACCATCCAATGAGTAAACGCCATGACCATAGAAGTGGCGGTTGTTACCTTTGACGACCATTTTGATCTGCTGACCACTTTTATAGTCAAACACCATAAAATAGTCACCAGGACGACGAGCAAAAACCACCGCATGTGATGATGTTGGGCAAATTGCTACGCCATGACCACGATCGGGGATCGGAAGTTGGCTCAGTGGCATACCAAATTCGTCAGCCACAACCGCTGAATATTGACCACGACCATTAAGAGCACAACCAATCAACTGGGGATCATTAGATGTGCTCATGCCATCCTTTTGACTTGCACACCCAAATGGAAGAACCGGAACAGCTGCGCAACCCAGTACGGCCTTGAGTAACGTTCTTCGTGTAGTATCAGTCACCATCGGTAGCATTAAATCCTATTACCACGCCAAGCTCTATCGCTACTTCTTCATGAATCAGGTACTTCAAACGTTCTAGTTTGTTGTATTGAGTCAGCACGTCTCGGTAGCCTTCTTTGCTCTGCAGTAACTCAAACAAGCTTGAGTCTGTAGGCCAAGTATCTAAAGTTAGCGTGAACTGGGCTGCAACACGATCGGCAAGGTCATTTAAGCCCTTCTCTCTCAATAAACCATCAAGACCATTACCTTCAGCTAGGTACAATTTCTCTAGCGCCGCTACGTTCGCTTTCAACTGAGTCATTGAGGTTTGAGCGCGCCAAGATTCCGAGAAATATGGGCGTGGATGACCAATTTTAGCCATTGGGCGACTCAGCTTTTTCATGCTGTAATCAAGTTGATTAGTCAACAAGGCGATGTATTCAGATTCCCAACGCATCTCGTCCAGTGCTAACCAAGGGTTAACCTGCCAAGCTTCAGCAATAGAGGCCGATTTCATCGCCAAGTTTTGTGCAATAGCTTGTGAAGACAGACAGCCAGACGCTTTATCTTGCAGTAGTGGAGATTGCTCGTCGTACAGAGACCACTCGAGCGCACCTAGTCCTTGAACCGTCACACTCTGTTGAGCAATTTCATCTTGCGACCAAGCTTTATCTTGCTGAGTCAACTGGCGCATTTTTAGGCCGGTGGTGTTCTTTTTGTCTGGCCAGAATTGAACATTCCAGCTCTCTTCAAGTGCCGCCGTTGGGCCTCTTTCTTGTCCTTGCAGTGCCATCCAACTGTTCATGGTGAGCTGCCACTGATTTTTCAAAGCATCTAACTCAACATCATTAGTTTGGCAGTACCCTTGCATCAAGACTTCCAGCTCGTTGGCTTGCTTGGCGAATAGGACTGCAGAATCAAACTCCTGCTGATAAACACTGCGACTAATATGATTGGTTGTGTCTGCTTGGTAAGAGACACCGTTAACCTCAGATGAAGCGGCTTGCTCACCCGATGATTGACAGCCTGCTATGACTAATACCGATAAAGGCATTAACAAAAATTTATGTGCCATGCTGTTACCTTACTTCCTAGTTTTTCTTTTAATTATATGAGTTCAATAAATATGAAACGACCGCTGACCTCGTATTACTACAAGTTCAGCGGCAGTCAGTCTTTTGTTAGCGGCTTTCTTAAGTAACTAAGCCGTTGGCTTAACTGAATTCAAGACAGCCTATAATGAGTCCAAAAACGCTAGTAGTGCTTCGCGTTCACTGCTACTCAAAGCTAATACTTTTTGTTTTGCCATTTCTGCTTCGCCACCATGCCAAAGTACCGCTTCCATAACGTTTCTCGCGCGACCGTCATGAAGTAAGAAGGTGTGACCATTCACTTCTTTGGTATAACCTACTCCCCAAAGTGGTGTGGTACGCCACTCTTGGCCATTGGCAAGATATTCTGGGCGATTGTCGGCTAAACCTTCACCCATATCATGCAAAAGCATATCGGTGTATGGGCTAATCAACTGTTTCGAAAGAGCAGGCAGACCCTCACGTTCTGCTGTACGAATTTCAGCTTGGTGACAGCTTTGACAACCAATCTCTTTGAACAGTTTTTTACCTTGAACAACCGTTGGGTTATCGACATTACGACGAATAGGTACCGCGAGATGCTGCGAATAGAACTCAACAAAATCTAAGATGTTGTCACTGACTTCTGGCTCGCCACCATTTGGAAAATCATCACAGGTTGATTGCGCTGATGTGCAGTTTTCATTTGGGAATAAGCGGCTTGTCAGGCCTAGGTCACCGTTAAATGCCGCCGCGTTTTGCTGCATTAAGTTTGGCTGCCCAGCTTTCCAACCAAAACGACCTAGCGCCATTTCATTGGTTTGAACATCAAGAACATAGTTAGCTTTACCCGACACGCCTTGCTTGTCAGCCAATTGCTGCTCTGCAAATCCTAGAATCGTTTCCTGTGGGATACTTTCAAGCAGACCAAGGCCAATCATTGGCGGCGCGACTCGAGCTGAGAATTCTGTTTTTGGGTGCATTTCACCGAAAGCAAGTTCAGTAATCTTTAAAATGGGTTTACGCAGAGTAACGACAGTGCCGTCTTTGAACTCAACAGGAACATCCGTGTAGCTAATATTCACTTTGCCCTCTGGTTTTACACCTTGAAGCGCAAAATCTTGTAGCTGGCCACCGTAGGTCGGTTCTGGAATACCGCCATCACGAATGAAGGCTTGTCTCTGCTCTGGCGTTTCTGCTGGAATGCTTAAGCGAACCAGCATTGAAACCGCATTCTCATCGCCTTTTTCTGGCGCGTGACCCCGACCATCTTTGATGTGGCAGTTTTGACAGCCGTTAGTATTAAATAGTGGCCCTAATCCATCACGAGCATCAGTTGATGACGGTGCAGGAACCCAAGGGTTTCTAAAGAAGCTATTACCTACGCTGAAATCTAAGCGTTTGCTCATGGGTAGGTTGGCAGCAGGAAGAGAAAAAGCGTTCGCTCCCTCTTTCTTCACGGTCGTTTTGCCACCAGAGTAGGTTTCATGGGCGTGTAGCGGAGATAAGAAAAACAGTGCGGTTAATAGTGAGGCTGAGAGATACGACTTCATACATTGCCTTGCTGTGTTTTTGATTTTAGTTTTATGTGGAAATGACTTTCTGAATTAGCAAACAATTAAGGGCCCATTGAGAGCCCTTATATTGATGTTTGGCTCGGGTTCTTAGAACTCGTGATCCGCTGTGTCTGGGTTTAGGCTATCAATGCCAATCACACCCGCAGCACGCTCAATAGCAGCTGTTTGAGATACTAGCGCAACAATTGTTTTGTTAACTAGTGCGTTACCCGCAGCGTTGTCAGCAGCGATTAGCTGATCGAAGTGCTGGTTGTTTTTCTCTGCAGACGTTACTAGTTCGCCTACTTGTGCACGCGCTAAGTCAAACTGCTTTTGAATCTCTTTCGCAGCTTGTTCATCTTTTTGCTCTACTAGGTCAAACAAGCTTGGACCTGAAAGCAGAGTGCCGTCTTCACGCTTGTATAGACCTGTGTAAACGTTGTAGATGCCTTGCTCGTTGTAGTAGTGAGAGTTGTGCGTGTTATCAGAGAAACAATCGTGCTCGTCTTCAGTAGAGTTTGCTTCTAGTGCAACCTTCATACGCTCACCCGCTAGCTCACCTAGAGACAGTGAACCCATGCCGAACAGCATTTTACGAAGACCATTCTCGCTAGATTCAGAAAGAAGCTCTTGACGGTAGTTGCCTTTCTCGCCTTCAGCCCACTGCTTTTCCATCCACTCTAGATCTTGGATAAGTAGCTCTGCTGATGCTTTTAGGTATGCGCCACGACGGTCACAGTTGCCGTTAGTACACTCAGCACCAACAACGAAATCAGTGTAAGCACGCTCACCTGCACCGCTGTTTGTGCCGTTTAAATCTTGGCCCCAAAGTAGGAATTCAATCGCGTGGTAGCCAGACGCTACGTTTGCTTCAGAACCGCCGATCTCGTTCAAGTCTGCGATTAGCTCAGGGGTGATGTTAGTTGCATCAACGGTAGTCTGACCAATTTGGAAAGTCTTGTTAGCCACTATGTTTGCGCTCGCGCCTTCGTTACCAAGTTCATATTGGTAATCAGTCGAAACGTAATCAATCAGGCCTTCATCTAATGGCCATGCGTTTAGTTGGCCTTCCCAATCATCAACAACAGCGTTGCCGAAGCGGAATACTTCTGACTGTTGGTATGGTACGCGAGACTCAAGCCAAGCTTGTTTTACTTGTTCGAAGTTGCCAGCAGAAGGAGAAGCTAAAAAGGTATCAATAGAAGAGTTCAACGCTTTTGCTGTAATTACTGAATCTGCAAACACTGCATGAGCAATATCTGCGTAATGTTCTACAACTTGATCTTGAGTTACTGCAGCGAAAGAAGAAGCAGAAGCAGAAGCAAAAAGGAGTGACGAAGTTACGGCTTTTGTCACTAAAGATTTAATGGTCATGAAGCATCCTTGTTGAGCTTTAAATTATTATTCGTAGTAATAGTGCAAACCATTATCATTTGCACTACGGATTGGAATAATACAAACTTACAATTTTATTGCAAGATAAATACAAAAAAACCTCACATATGTGAGGTCTTTAAACATTTTTATGTTAAGCGTAACAAAGAGGCTAATCAGATATCCAGATTATGCTTACCGTGTGAGACTTTTGCCTTCAGGTAGCTTTCATTACCCGATTTGATATGAGCAGAGGTATTCACCACTTCTTCAATCTCAATACCAAAAGATTTTAGCTCATTGATCTTCTTTGGGTTGTTGGTGACTAAGCGGATTTTTGTAGTACCTAAGGCGCGTAGCATTTCAGCAGCTTCAGTAAAATCGCGTAGGTCATCGCCAAAACCTAGGTGGTTGTTGGCTTCATAGGTGTTCATGCCTTCGCTTTGCAGACGGTACGCATCGATTTTGTTGTACAAGCCAATACCACGACCTTCTTGGCGAAGATAAAGGATCACGCCACCCGTCTCACCCATAATTCTAATGGTTTCGTCTAACTGCTCGCCACAGTCACAGCGAGAAGAATGGAAAACATCACCCGTCAGGCACTCAGAGTGCATACGAACAAGAGGTATGTCTTGTGTCTTGTCTGCTGATTTAAATATCACAGCAACATGCTCTTTATCTGTTTTCAATCCATGAAAAGACAGAAGTTCAGCATCTATACTGCTTGTTACCCCTACTTTGAAATCTATTCTGGCACGCACTTCCGCCATAGCTATACTCACTTGAAAATTCGATGTATTTAACAACACTACATTATATGTCTAGGCAATATTTTGTAGCTAACTATCTAATGATAGACACTATGAGGCTGTTAACAATTTTTTTCAAGGTCGACCTCGTACAAATTGTTATAATATAACAATTATTTTTCACATAAGAAAAAACCCCACATTGGGATGACCAACATGGGGTTATAAATTAATCAGTTGCGGCTAAGACTACGATTTTTTACAGAACGATCAACTTACTTGAGTTTGCTTCCAGATGACAAGCTGAACCCAAGCGTTCTCTAATTCGGTTAACTCTTCTTGAGTAAGCGTAGAAATGCTCGACTTTGCACTGTATTTTTCTGCCCATTTATCTGACTGGACACGAGTATGGAACTCTTTCTTTAAATTTGAGATTACGTTATCCACAGATACATCCTTATATAGCAGTACTTAGCCTTTATAATCGGTTAATGTTACAAAATACAGGTCAATTGGTAAACAGTAATACACAATTTTTATGAGCTCTTCCCAATACTTTTTACTGATAAATATATAAATAAGAGAAGTAATAGGCTTGGTAGCAACCAAAGTAATAGATTTGAAACCTTCATCGCCGGTTTATAAAGTACAAATTCACCAAATCTTTCCGTCATATATTGAGTGATTTCACTATTGCTCTTCCCTGCTTTCACCATATTGAACACGACAAGGCGTAAGTCTTTTGCTATCGGTGAGTTGGATTCAATCAGATTTTGGTTTTGACATTGTGGGCAGCGTAACGTTTTCGCCAAGCTAATAGCGCGTTGCTGTTGCGCTGGGTTTTCAAACTCAAACAGTTCAACTTGAATACTCGTCTCTTTATTACTGGCAGTAAAAAGATCTTCAGCCATAGTCGGAAGGCTAATCACTAAAAGAGCTGACAGCATAAACAACGTTTGTATTAGAGACTTCATCATCCATTCACACCATCAAAATACATCGCAAGCTCATCTTTCCATACCATTTCATTAATCACGCCCAATAGCTTCTTAATGATCTGGCCATTGGCATCGACTAAATACGTTTCAGGTGTGCCGATTACGCCCAACTCTAACGCTAACTTACCTTGCGGGTCACTGATCACGGTTAAGTACGGGTTGCCGTCGCTCGATAACACGTTAATTGCTGCCGCAGAATTATCTCGATAATTGAGCCCAACGATGGGAATGCCTTTATCGTGAAGTTGAAGCAAAAAGGCGTGTTCGGTTTTACAGATCCCGCACCAAGAAGCCCACACATTAACCAGTTGATAAGGGTGCTGTGTGACATCAGCGAGCGTAATTTTCTGCTGACCACTGACGCCCTCACTATTTACTAACGCACTCGATGTAAATTCTGGAAATGCCCTTTGTTGTTCAGACACAATGGTCGACTGCTGCTTATTATCAAGCGCAAAGACAAACCCCAGCACCACAATCAATGCTAAGGCAATTAGACAAATTAGCTTGTTACGAACGCTGGTATGCATACTGTGACGCCTTAACAGTTTTATTTTTACGATGAGTCAATGAGAGCAAAGCGCCGATAATAGAGAACAACCCACCAAACCAGATCCAGCGCGCATACGCCTTGTACTGAACACGAAACGCGTAAGCGGTGGAATCGACTTTCTCGCCCATGGTGATATAAACATCACCATGCCAGAACCATTTCATTGCGGGCTCACTCATGTTCATGACTCGAACTTGGTAATGTCTTCTTTCCGGAGAAATAGAAAAACTTTGCTCGCCAGACTCTAGGCTGAGTATCGCTTTTTCTGCGGTAAAGTTTGAAGCGACATACAGCCCAGTATCACGATGAGAAAGCGTCCAATCCATGAATTCGACTTCTACGCCCGGGCTCAACTTATAGCTGCGCTCAAACGAGTGGTAGCTATTCATGGCCGCACCTACCGCTAATACCGCAACTCCGATATGAGCAAAGGTCATCACCCATACTTTACGTTGGAACTTGGATCTTCGCGTAACCACTAAACCATAAACGTGCGTCAATAAAACCCAGAATGCCAGCCCCCAAGTCAGCAGCACCATCACTTGTAGATGTCCCTGTTCCACTTGCCAAGAATAACAAATGTACCCAAGCACAAATGACACCACAGCTAACGAGGCAATCACGCCTTTAGTTGCTTGAGGTTTGATACTCAGCAATGGAACAAGGCCGACGACAGCCAACGCAAGCAAAGCCAAAGGTGCAATCAAGAGATTAAAGTAAGGCGCACCGACCGAGATATTTCCCAGGCCAAGCAACTCAAAGACCATAGGATAAAACGTGCCGAACACCACGACAGCAGTCGCGAGAACAAAAATAAGCACCGCAACTAAGCTCAAAAAGCTTTTGCTGGCGAAGCTAGTAATCGGATTAGATTCAAAAGACTCTCCTCTGACGATAAGCAGAGAAAATGAACTCACCAGTACCAGAACTAATATAAGAAGCAGTGCGATACCTTTGGTTGGGTCGACGGCAAAAGCGTGTACCGATGTGAGTACGCCAGAACGCACAATAAAGGTGCCTAAGATACTCAAACAAAACGTAATGAAAGCGAGACTGAGAGACCATTTCAGTAGCTGTTGTTTTCCCTTTGCAACGCCTAGGCTGTGGAGCAAAGCGGTCGAAGTAAGCCACGGCAACAAACTGGCATTTTCAACCGGGTCCCAGAACCACCAGCCGCCCCAACCTAATTCGTAATACGCCCACCAAGAACCAAGAATGATCCCTGCAGTTAAAAAGATCCAAGCGACTAAGCACCAACTGCGACAATGGACAACCCAATCAAACTCAATAGGATCAACCAGCAAAGCGGCAACGGCAAATGCCAGCACCACAGAAAAACCGACATAGCCAAGGTAAAGCAATGGAGGATGAAAAATCAGACCGACATCTTGCAGCATTGGGTTAAGGTCACGCCCTTCTAGCGGCAATGTCGAGTTCATTTCAAACGGATTTGATGCGAACAAGGTGAACCAAGCAAATATCGCGAGCAGTAGATTCATCACCCATAGCACTCGGCTTTGGTATTCATTCGAATAGTGTTTTTGTAAGGCGATAACGCCAGACCAGACGCTGATCGTCAGTACCCAAAACAGCAATGAACCTTCATGGCCTGCCCATACGGCTGCGAGCTTAAAAAATGAGGGTAATTGAGTATTTGAATGTTCAGCGACGTATAAGATAGAGAAATCATCACTGACAAAGGCATAGCCAAGCAACGCGACAGAAGTGAGAGAAAACAGCGTGCTTGAAAGAGAGAAACTGCGGATTAAACCTAGATTTTGCGTCCGTTTATTTAGCATTTGGTAAAACGAATGCACACCAATAACGCTGCTGAGTACAGCAACCAAAACCAAACTAAACAGCCCCAAAGAACCGACCATATCACCTCAATAAGGCTCTACCTGAGCAGAGCCGATCTAAACACGCATCTCATGTTTATTAAGAACATGTTCATTAATAAGCAGATATTTAGTATCCAACATCTGCTCACTAACAAACTTGAGCGAAATTAAGCTATCGTTAACTGCCCTGCATAAAGGACAAAAGTTCGCAGCATTAATACGCCCATTAGGCTTAGTGAAGTCACCGAGAAAATATACACCGAGCTATGGCGGATTGAGGTTGGTGTAACGGCATTCAGCAACAACGGTAGAACCATGCCAACACCGATGACGCCATACCAGAACCAACTCGCCCAGAAACCACTGCCTATTGCGTTCCATACTGCTTGCTCACTTTGACCACCAGCGAAGATAAGCCCAGTAAAGAAAGTAATAAGAACAAACAATTCAAACATCACGACCGGACGTTCGAACCCATGGATCCATGAAATACTCGGACTATGAGGTGACTCTTTAAAGACCAACACACCAAATAAAATACACGCCGCCGCTCCCGAAGATAAGCTCGAGAATAAGAACAAAATCGGCAGCACTGGGTTATTCAACAGTGGGAAGGTATTTAAAGCTGAAAGCAAGAACCCGGTATAAGCGGCAAGCATTAGAGCAAGAACAGCTAAGAATATTTCCAGAGCGTTCTCAAACACTTCTAATTTGCCAATCCAGTTACCGACGAAATCGAGTCGTCCTTTTAACCATGTTTGGTCATTTAAAAATACGACGATTTGATCTCTAAATATAATGCCGATCCAAAGAAATAAGATCACCATATACACTTGGAATAAGATCACACCCATTGACATCACAGACGTTGGATTATAGAAGATCATGATCTTCCAAAAAGATAACGGTTTTGTCAGGTGGAAAACCAAGATCAGCAGACCTGAAATGATCCCAAATGGCGCAAGAAAAGCGGTCGCCTTTAACACACCATTATGAGCAGGATCGCCTTCAATAACCTTACGTTTTAGATAAATGGAGATCATTACGGCACCCGCCGACATCCCCGCGAGAAATAGATAGATAGCTATAATCCAGTCCCATACCACGGTACCAGACTGAAAAGCTGTGTCCCATGCACTCATAATCAGATCTCCCCTTTTTGGTGTGGCACTTTATAGAGTTTTGGCTGAGTACCGAGATAAGCTTTATCTCTGTAAACCACCTCAGATTTAAGCACCTGATTTATCTCACTCTTAGGGTCATTTAGATCGCCAAACACTAGCGCATTGGTCGGGCAAGATTCGACACAAGCCGGTAACTTCCCTTGTGCAAGATTGGTATCACGGCAGAAGTTACATTTATCTGCGGATTTGTTCTCTGGATGGAAAAAGCGCACTTGATACGGGCAAGCTAATAAGCAGTAGCCACAACCGACACACTTCTCTTGATGAACATCGACAATGCCGGTTTTTTCATCTTTGTAGGCCGCCCCTGTTGGGCAAACCATCACGCAGGGCGCGTTATCACAATGTTGGCAAGAGTTACGAGTAAAACGGTAATCAACATCGGGATATTCGCCTTGAGGTTCGCTCTTAATAATTTCTAAGCGCGACACACCTTCAGGCACTTTGTTTACTTCACGACATGCTTCTGTACAAGCGGTGCAACCAATACACGCGGTCTCGTCATGAATCATTCCATAACGTTTAGCCCCATCCTCTTGAACATTGGCCAACGTTTTACGACTTGTCACCGCTGCGGTTCCCGCAACACCTGTGGTAAAAATAACGGCACCTGCGCCAGCTAAAAAGTTTCTTCTTGAGCAGCTCATAGATTACTCCCCTTCTTTCTTCTGGTTGAAGTCTGAATGGCAATCCACACACAGCTTGATGGTTTGCTTCTTATCTAAGCCCAACACCTTTGCTTCTGTTGCATGAACATCATGGCAGTTTGAACACGTTAAGTTTTGCGCATGAACGTCGTGGGTCCAGCTCGCTTCGCGCAGATCATCAGGCTTGTGACAATCGATACACTGGCTATTGGCATCTAAAATTAAGCTAGGATCTAGGTAAACCTTGTCGGTCCCTGGTTGTGATTGAGCCTCACGATACTTCACCACTTTAGGCGCGCCTTCGCGGTGGTCGGGGCTAATAGAACTATGACAGTCGGTACAATTTACTTCACGGCCAAGCAAAGCGTGTGCACTTTCACCATGTGAACCCAATACCGTTTCTTTTGAATCTTTATGGCACTGAACACACTTGTAGTCTTTGTCACGGATTAATTCGACTTCATGTCTTGTTGATTCACCTACTGGCGTAACAGCAGGCTCAGCAACAGCATGAATGGAATAACCATAGAGGCAGAATGCTAGAAGGGATTTAAGCATTATGACTATGGCCAATTTAATATTGCCCATTTTATCCTTTCCTTATACCGGCATTATTTAACTCTCAACTAAATAATATTCCGGTTAAACAAAAGTACCCTTAAACGATATTATTACCGTTTAAATGATATCAATTCTTATTTTGGATAAGCCACAACGCTTTCTATAGTTAGAATATACCTCTAATTGGGTAATACGAAATTTCGATAGGTTAATCTGTGAACGCAATCACCCTATTTATATCATGGTCAATTTAGGTAATTGATTGTTATATATGATAATAATTCTCAGTTAAATTCTAATTAATCTAACCACCAATACCACTTTAGGGTTATATAAACTTCAACGTGATTAAGGTCACTGCCATTAATTGATCTGGGACAAACTATACCCAACACGTAACAAAATGTGTTTGTTTATGAATTAATATAAACAGGAATTCTCCAGTTCTTAATTTGAATAGCAAACTCACAACGCTTGGTATAAGAATCAGTATATTGGAGATATCACTGTGAAAAAGCATTGGATACGTAATTCGGTCACAGCACTATTAATGGTTAGCGCGTCATTAGCAAGCGCGACCAGTTTTGCTGCGTCTGAACAAAAAGAAATTGGCGATCCTCGTAACGATCAGTTCGAGCAAAACCACCCAGATCAATATCATTCATGGAGACAAACTTCAGAAAGCGAAACGATTGAGGACGCACTAAAAGAAGATCCAAACATGGTTATCATGTGGGCTGGCTACGGCTTCGCAAAAGATTACAACAAAGCACGTGGTCACTTTTATGCGATTGACGATGTAAGACAAACGCTCCGTACTGGCGGCCCAACGGACGAAAGCTCAGGCCCTATGCCAATGGCGTGTTGGAGTTGTAAAAGCCCAGACGTAGCACGTGTTATCGAAGAGCGTGGTGAAGACGGTTATTTTGAAGGTAAATGGGCACGTCTTGGCAACGAGATTGTGAATCCTATTGGCTGTGCAGATTGTCACGATACCCAAAGCGAAGGCTTTAAAAATGGTGAGCCAGCACTGAAGGTGACACGTCCTTATGTTGAACGTGCATTTGAAGCGATTGGTAAAAAGTTTGATGAGCAAAGCCGTTTAGACCAGCAAGCTTCTGTTTGTGCTCAGTGCCACGTGGAATATTACTTCACCGGCCCAACCAAAGGCGTGAAGTTCCCTTGGGATCAAGGCACAACGGTTGGCGATATGGAACGCTACTATGATGCAATCAACTTTAAAGATTGGACGCACAAAGTATCGAAAGCACCCATGCTGAAAGCGCAGCACCCAGGTTTCGAAACATGGCGTGAAGGCATCCACGGTAAGAACAAAGTCGTTTGTGCTGACTGTCATATGCCGAAAGTAACCAAAGAAGATGGCACCGTTTATACCGACCATAAAGTGGGTAACCCATTCGACCGCTTCGAAGATACGTGTGCAAACTGTCACACTCAATCTAAAGAAACCATGCGTAACATCGTTTCAAGCCGTAAAGCTCAAGTGCTAAACATGAAGCTGACCGCTGAGAAACAAATCGTTGCCGCTCACTTTGAAGCAGGCGCGGCATGGGAAGCAGGTGCGACAGAGCAAGAGATGGAGCCTATCCTACTGGATATCCGTCATGCTCAATGGCGCTGGGACTACGCTATTGCATCTCATGGCGTTCATATGCACGCTCCTGAAATCGCTCTAGAAGTGCTAGGTACTGCCGTTGACCGCGCAGCCGATGCTCGTACTAAGATTGTTCGCCTACTGGCAAAGAAAGGCATCACTGATCCAATCGAGATTCCAGACATCTCGACCAAAGAAGCGGCTCAAAAAGCGCTTGGAATGGACATGGATAAGATGAACGCTGAGAAACAACACTTCTTAGACACAGTTGTTCCTAAATGGGAAGAGCAAGCTGAAAAGCGTGAAGCCAACTACGAATACTAGTTTCTTCAATTAGACCACTAGGTAAAAACCAGTCACACTATTATTGTGTGGCTGGTTTTTTAGGTTTGGGGCAATACACATCAATATCTCCTCCCCAATCCACTCGCCAATTCAAGGAATAGACAATGAAAACCTTACTTTCACTTTCAGCATTATGTATCGCACTGCTCAGTTCAGGCGTTCACGCTTCTGAGCGTGCTGAGACAGGGTGGGAATTAATAGAGAAAGGCGCATTAGTGGTTGATGTCAGAACACCAGCAGAGTTCGAACAAGGGCATCTAAACAACGCCATCAACTACCCTCTTTCTGAAGTGGCTACTCACTTCGCTGGGATAGATAAAGACCAACCGATCGTTTTGTATTGCCGCAGTGGCAATCGATCAGGACAAGCCTATCAATTCTTGCGAGCTCAAGGGTTTACTCAAATCCATAACGCAGGTGGGTTGATTGAAATGCAGGAAAGTAAATAACTAAAAACAAACGATTAACGACTAGCGATTATGCCAAGCTTAACGGATCATCTGTTTGGCTTGGTTGATCGAATGAATAATCGAAACGCGATCAATCCCCTTTTGATTGGAATCGAGGATTTGAGTCCATGCATCAATCGCTTGTTGATAGCGCATGCTAATGAAGTGATCGGTCGCAATCAGCATCAATGCCGTACGATCATTGGGATCAAGCTGCATAGAGTGATCCAATAACGCATTCACATCATCGCTCATCGCTTGTGAACTAAGATAGTAAAGTGCGGTTGCTTTGGCTGCATAGAGCCCGGAAGGTGCTTGAGGATCTAATCGAATCGCGTAGTCGTAGCAGGTGAACGCTGCATCAAATTCCCCTTTCTGCATATACACACCACCAAGCTTAAACCACAAATCGGATTGATTCGGATCTTGTTTGAGGCTTTGCTGAAGCTCATCTTCGAAATCTGTTGCCGTGTAACTATTGTTATCATCTAAAGGAAGTTGAGGCATCTCTTGTTTCAATTGGGACCAAACAAGCACGCTTAAAGCTACCGCAGTAAGCGAAATCACCACATTCCCTTTTAGATGACCGCTGTTTTTGTTCGCCGCAATGACGACCACAATCAAAAACAGGCTCATTAGTACCAACGCAACCAACAACCAGATGTCCATTTCACACTCCTTTCTATTCACTCCCTACTCTATCGTTTTCATCTCTCCTCTATATTGATCAAGGTTTAGCTATTGAGATTTTAGCGATCACGGCTCTGTTATAAAGTCACACCAAACTCCACAAATAACAGGTAATAAAAAACCGAGCACTTAGGCTCGGTTTTTTCAATGGTAAGCTTAATCGAGATTACTCAGTGTCTTGCTCGCTATCACTTTCAGAGTCAGAAGCATCTGATGCTTGCTCTTCACTTGATTCAGCGTTGATAGTTTCAGCACCAGCTTCTTCAGCTTCGCCTTCTACAATCTCAGCTTCTTCTACTTCGTCGATACGTTGTAGACCTACAACATTCTCGTCTTCAGCAGTACGAATCAGTGTTACACCTTGAGTGTTACGACCAACTTGGCTAACTTCCGCTACGCGAGTACGTACTAGCGTACCTGCGTCGGTGATCATCATCATTTCATCGCCTTCTTCAACTTGAACAGCGCCAACAACTGGGCCATTACGTTCAGAGACTTTGATAGATACTACACCTTGCGTTGCACGGCCTTTCGTTGGGTATTCAGCTAGCTCAGTACGCTTACCGTAACCGTTTTCAGTCACAGTTAGGATATCGCCTTCGTTAGAAGGAACAATCAGTGAAACCACTTGATCGTCTTCTGGAAGCTTCATACCACGAACACCAGAGGCAGTACGGCCCATTGCACGTACTTTGTCCTCGTTAAAGCGAACAACTTTGCCCGATTTAGAGAACAGCATGATGTCGCTATCACCGTTAGTGATATCAACGCCAATCAGTGAATCGTCGTCACGTAGGTTAACTGCGATTAGGCCGTTAGCACGTACGTTTGCGAATTGATCCAGTGATGTCTTCTTAACTGTACCGTCACCCGTTGCCATGAAGATGAATTTCTCGTTAGAGAACTCAGAAACAGGCAGGATAGCCGTAATACGCTCACCTTCTTCTAGAGGAAGAATGTTAACGATAGGCTTACCACGAGCAGTACGGCTTGCTAATGGTAGTTGGTAAACTTTCAGACGGTATGTCTTACCACGAGTAGAGAAACATAGGATGTTATCGTGAGTATTAGCAACAAGCAGACGCTCAATGTAATCCTCATCTTTCATCTTAGTTGCACTCTTACCTTTACCACCACGACGTTGAGATTCGTAGTCGCTTAGGATTTGGTACTTAACGTAACCTGCGTTAGAAAGCGTTACTACAACGTCTTCTTGAGCAATCAGCTCTTCCATGTCGATGTCATGAACTGCCGCTGTGATTTCTGTACGACGCTCGTCGCCATAGATTTCACGTACCGCTTCAAGTTCTTCACGGATAACTTCCATCAAACGCTCAGTGCTTGCAAGAATGTGCATTAGCTCAGCGATTTCTTCTAGAAGTGCTTTGTACTCGTCTAGAATCTTCTCGTGCTCAAGGCCAGTTAGGCGGTGAAGACGAAGTTCTAGAATAGCTTGTGCTTGTGTTTCCGTTAGGAAGTATTGGCCATCGCGGATGCCGTATTGGTCTTCCAACCAATCAGGACGAGCCGCATCAGTACCAGCACGCTCAAGCATTGAAGCAACGTTACCAAGATCCCAACCGCGTGCAACTAAGCCAGCTTTTGCTTCAGCTGGTGTTGGAGCGTTACGGATAAGCTCAATAATTTCGTCGATGTTAGCAAGTGCTAGAGACAGTGCTTCAAGGATGTGTGCACGATCGCGCGCTTTCTTCAGTTCGAAGATAGTACGACGTGTCACAACTTCGCGACGGTGGTCTACGAAGCACTTAAGCATGTCTTTGATGTTGAACAACTGGGGTTGACCGTTGTTCAACGCAACCATGTTGATACCGAAAGTCGTTTGCAGTTGAGTTTGAGCGTATAGGTTGTTTAGAACCACTTCGCCTACTGCATCACGCTTACATTCAATAACAATACGCATACCATCTTTATCAGATTCGTCACGCAGTGCACTGATGCCTTCTACTTTCTTATCTTTAACCAGTTCAGCAATCTTCTCGATCAAACGAGCTTTGTTTACTTGGTAAGGGATCTCAGTAACGATAATGGTTTCTTTACCATTCTTCTCTACTTCGATATCCGCTTTTGAACGCATGTAAACCTTACCGCGGCCAGTCTTATAAGCATCAACGATGCCTTTACGACCACTGATAAGTGCTGCTGTTGGGAAGTCAGGACCAGGAATGTAGTCCATTAGCTCATCAATAGTGATCTCTTCATTATTGATGTAAGCCAAACAGCCATCAACAACTTCACCAAGGTTATGTGGTGGAATGTTGGTAGCCATACCTACTGCGATACCAGAAGCACCGTTTACCAATAGGTTAGGAATTTTTGTAGGAAGTACTGCTGGAATTTGTTCTGTACCATCGTAGTTCGGTACGTAATCCACAGTTTCCTTATCAAGGTCAGCCAGTAGCTCGTGAGCAATTTTCGCCATACGAACTTCGGTATAACGCATTGCAGCCGCGGAGTCGCCATCGATAGAACCAAAGTTACCTTGGCCATCAACTAGCATGTAACGCAGTGAGAACGGTTGAGCCATACGAACAATTGTATCGTATACAGCACTATCACCATGCGGGTGGTATTTACCGATTACATCACCTACTACACGAGCAGACTTTTTATATGGTTTGTTCCAATCATTACCTAGTACATTCATCGCGAACAAAACGCGGCGGTGTACTGGTTTTAGGCCATCACGCACATCTGGAAGGGCACGACCAACGATGACGGACATCGCGTAGTCTAGGTATGAACCTCTAAGCTCATCTTCAATATTTACGGGCGTGATCTCTTTCGCTAGATCGCTCATAGAGCCATTTTCCCTCTATAGTCAGATCGTATTTTTGAATACGTATAAGACCGAAAAATATAACACAAATTTACCTACGGAGGCATCACTTTCCCTCTCCTTTTACCATCTTGTGACCCTTGTAGCCAATCAATTGATGAGAAATTGCACCTCCGCATCATATCTTGCTGAAACATGGTCACTTTACATCCAATAAACTAGCAAAATTGTAGATCTTCTGGTCAGCACGAAAAGGCAAGTTATAATGCCTGCAATTTCATGGATGCATTATTTAACTTGGAAATGCCGATTATGACTAAATCACAGAACGTAGACCCAGCAGAAATCAAGAAATTCGAAGACATGGCGTCACGCTGGTGGGATCTAGAAGGCGAATTTAAGCCGCTACATCAAATCAACCCACTGCGCCTAAATTACGTATTAGAGAAGACAGAAGGCCTGTTTGGCAAGAAAGTCCTCGATGTTGGCTGCGGCGGCGGTATTCTTGCAGAAAGCATGGCGGTTGAAGGTGCGATAGTGACTGGCCTAGACATGGGTAAAGAGCCACTAGAAGTTGCGCGCCTTCACGCATTGGAAACTGGCACCAAGCTCGATTACATCCAGAGCACTATCGAAGACCACGCAGAACAGAACCCACAGACGTACGATGTGGTGACGTGCATGGAAATGCTTGAACACGTTCCTGACCCGCAATCTGTTATCACTGCCTGTTCAAAATTGGTGAAACCGGGCGGTCACGTGTTCTTTTCTACATTGAACCGTAATTTCAAATCTTACATATTTGCGATTGTTGGTGCAGAGAAGCTATTGAAGATCGTTCCAGAAGGCACTCATGAACACGAGAAGTTCATTCGCCCTGCTGAACTTATCAAGATGGTCGATAACACTCCGCTGCAAGAATTAGGCATTACAGGCCTGCACTATAACCCGTTGACGAACACTTACCGTTTAGGCCAAAAAGTCGATGTGAACTACATCGTTCACACACAAAACTTTGGCTAAAAAATATCGGTAGCCCTACCGTAAAACCTTTTGTAAAAAAGACGAATGAAAAGAGTTGCAATTACCATAACTTTGCGACTTTTTTCAGTCTAAATTTCGTGCGCTAGCTTCCATTTTGACCACCTCGATTTAAATTTAATCGCCCAAAATCCGCCGCCCATTTTGCTCAAAGATCAAGGGATTTTTTTTTATGGGCGTGCAAAAATAAAGCATCATTAAAAGCCGACTTTTATACAATCAAGTCACATCTAACCTCATCAGTTAGTGGTCACTTACAGTTTTTTTTCAATCCACCACTTATCCACAAGCAACCCCATTTCTTTACCTTGAAAAATATCAGTTGTAGCACTATCTTGTAACCCAACAAACAAATGACCCCTATATGTTGTGTTTGAACTACAATGTATGGGTAGACCAAGATCACAAAGCCGAAACGTAATTTACAAAAATTACACAGAAATACACAAAAACACGGCCTTGTTCAGTTTTGTTAGGGAAATTAAGCAGAATGAACCAACAACTTACTGTTACCAAGCGTAACGGGCGCAAAGAAACGATCGATTTAGAGAAGATCCATCGCGTGATTACATGGGCAGCTGAAGGCTTGCACAATGTTTCTGTATCACAAGTAGAATTGAAAGCTCACATTCAGTTTTACGATGGCATCACCACTACTGACATTCATGAAACTATCATCAAGTCAGCAGCGGATTTAATCTCTGAAGAGACTCCTGATTACCAATATCTAGCAGCACGTCTGTCTGTATTCCACCTACGTAAAAAAGCGTACGGCGAATACGAGCCGCCTGCACTGTATGACCACGTTGCAAAACTGGTTGATATGGGTAAATACGATAGCCACCTTATGGAAGACTACACGAAAGCTGAATTCGAAGAGCTTGACGAGTACATCGACCACAAACGTGACTTAGACTTCTCTTACGCAGCGGTTAAGCAGCTCGAAGGTAAATACTTCGTGCAAAACCGTGTAACGAAAGAAATCTACGAGAGTGCTCAGTTCCTTTACATTTTAGTTGCTGCGTGTCTATTCGCTAAATACCCGAAATCGACTCGTCTTGACTACATCAAACGTTTTTACGACGCATCGTCTACGTTTAAGATTTCTCTACCTACACCGATCATGTCTGGTGTACGTACGCCTACTCGTCAATTCAGTTCTTGTGTACTGATCGAGTGTGGTGACAGCCTTGATTCAATCAACGCAACAGCAAGCTCAATTGTTCGTTACGTATCTCAACGTGCTGGTATTGGTATCAACGCAGGTCGTATCCGTGCACTTGGTTCTGAAATCCGTAATGGTGAAGCGTTCCACACCGGCTGTATCCCTTTCTACAAATACTTCCAAACAGCAGTAAAATGTTGTTCTCAAGGTGGTGTTCGTGGCGGTGCAGCAACTGTGTTCTACCCACTATGGCACGGTGAAGTTCAGTCTCTATTAGTACTGAAAAACAACCGCGGCGTTGAAGAGAACCGTGTTCGTCACATGGATTACGGCGTACAGCTGAACAAGCTTATGTACTCTCGCCTAGTTCAAGGTGGCAACATCAGCCTGTTCTCGCCTTCAGACGTACCTGGCCTTTACGATGCGTTCTTCGAAAACCAAGACCGTTTTGAAGAGCTATACGTTAAGTACGAAAACGATCCTTCAGTGAAGCGTGAAACGGTTAAAGCCGTTGAGCTGTTCTCTCTGCTAATGCAAGAGCGTGCTTCTACTGGTCGTATCTACATTCAGAACGTTGACCACTGTAATACACACAGCCCGTTTGATTCTGAAGTAGCACCTGTTCGTCAATCGAACCTATGTCTAGAAATCGCGCTTCCTACTAAGCCACTTTCTAACGTAGAAGATGACGAAGGCGAAATTGCACTATGTACACTTTCAGCGTTCAACCTTGGCGCAATCAATGAACTGGACGACCTAGCAGAGCTTTCTGAGCTGGTTGTTCGTGCTCTAGATGCACTGCTTGATTACCAAGACTACCCGCTTCCAGCAGCATACAAGTCGACAATGAACCGTCGTACTTTAGGTGTGGGTGTAATCAACTACGCGTACTACCTAGCGAAGAATGGTGTTAAGTACTCTGATGGCAGCGCGAATGGCCTGACTCACCGTACTTTTGAAGCAATTCAATACCACTTGCTAAAAGCATCTGTTGAACTAGCGAAAGAGCAAGGTCGTTGCCCATCTTTCCACGAGACCAACTACGCGAAAGGCCTACTGCCAATCGATACTTACAAAAAAGATATCGACTTAGTATGTGAAGAGCCACTGCACTACGATTGGGATTCTCTACGTGAAGAGATCATGGAGCACGGTCTGCGTAACTCTACGCTAACAGCGCTTATGCCTTCTGAGACATCGTCTCAAATCTCGAACGCGACTAACGGTATCGAGCCACCACGTGGTTACGTATCAGTGAAAGCATCGAAAGACGGCATCCTTAAGCAAGTGGTTCCAGATTTCCTAAATCTTAAAGAGAACTACGAGCTACTTTGGAACATTGGTTCTAACGACGGTTACCTACACCTAGTGGGTATCATGCAAAAATTCGTTGACCAAGCTATCTCTGCAAACACTAACTATGATCCAAGTGTTTACGACAGCGGTAAAGTACCAATGAAGAAGCTGCTTCAAGACCTACTAACAGCGTACAAGTACGGTGTTAAGACGCTTTACTACCATAACACTCGTGATGGTGCTAAAGACGACCAAGGCGATGCAGTTCAAGTGCCGGAAGAAGATTGTGAAGGCGGCGGTTGTAAGATCTAAACCGCAATAAACATTAAGACCCCAGAGAAGAGTTATCTTCTCTGGGTTTAAAGCATTAACAGGGTCCGTTTTATTACGGGTCTTTAAAGGATTTGAGGCATTTATGGCTTACAGTACTTTTTCTCAGCAAAAAAATGACCAACTAAAAGAACCAATGTTCTTGGGTCAGTCGGTAAACGTTGCACGTTACGACCAACAGAAATTCGAAATCTTCGAAAAGCTTATCGAGAAACAGCTTTCTTTCTTCTGGCGTCCAGAAGAAGTAGACGTGTCTAGCGACCGTATCGACTACAACAAGCTTCCTGAGCATGAAAAGCACATCTTCATCTCTAACTTGAAGTACCAAACGCTTCTAGATTCAATCCAAGGCCGCAGCCCTAACGTTGCCCTACTTCCATTGGTATCTCTACCAGAAGTTGAAACTTGGATTGAGACTTGGTCTTTCTCTGAAACGATTCACTCTCGTTCTTACACGCACATCATCCGTAACATCGTGAATGATCCAGGCGTAGTATTCGACGACATCGTTGAAAACGAAGAGATCCTGAAGCGTGCTAAAGACATCGCTTTCTACTACGACGACCTAATCAAGCTAACGGCTGACTACCACCGCTACGGTGAAGGCAACCACAGCATCAACGGCGAAGATGTTAAGGTTTCACTTCACGACCTGAAGAAGAAACTTTACCTATGTCTAATGTCTGTAAACGCACTAGAAGCGATTCGTTTCTACGTAAGTTTCGCATGTTCATTTGCATTCGCTGAGCGTGAGCTAATGGAAGGTAACGCGAAGATCATCAAGCTAATCGCTCGTGATGAAGCACTTCACCTTACTGGTACACAGCACATGATCAACTTGCTACGTAACGGTCAAGATGATTTCGAATTCATGCAGATCGCTGAAGAGTGTAAGCAAGAGTGTTTCGACCTATTCAAAGAAGCGGCTGAGCAAGAAAAAGAGTGGGCAGAATACCTATTCAAAGACGGCTCTATGATTGGTCTAAACAAAGACATTCTTTGCCAATACGTTGAGTACATCACTAACATCCGTATGCAGGCTGTTGGCCTAGGTACGGCTTACCCAGCAGCAACGTCGAACCCAATTCCATGGATCAACGCTTGGTTGTCTTCAGATAACGTTCAAGTTGCTCCACAAGAAGCAGAAATCAGTTCTTACCTAGTTGGTCAAATCGACAACGAAGTAAAAGCTGACGACTTTGAAGGATTTGAGCTGTAATGCCAACAATCAAAATCAACAAGCTGACTTCAATTGAATCTAACCCTTCAAACACTCTATTGGAAACAATGGAACAGGCTGGGTTAGAGCCAGAATACAACTGCCGAGATGGTCACTGTGGCGCTTGCCGTTGTACGTTGGATTCTGGTGAGGTCGAGTACGTTGGTTTTGCTATGGCTTACACGCAAGGTAATGAAATATTACCTTGTATCTGTAAAGCAAAGACTGAGCTATCGCTGAGTAACGTTATTCATAGAAACAAGCAAAAACGCGCATAAGCCAACTGGCTTTAGGTGGCTTTGTTCGAATAACTTAAATAAGAATTAAAAAGGGTCCGCTTCCTTAGGAATGCGGACCCTTTTCTATTTATGTCTTTAGGTATCGTAAGACGACTCGTCTATCGCTCAACCAAAGTCTTCCTGTTGATTTGTGCCATACAAGGCCAAACGTTTATTGCTGAGTCAGGTTAAGAGTCACAGAGCCAATATAACAAGCGCTTCGGCACTCTCCACAGCCGTTACACTTATCTTTGTCCACTGTAGGCAACTCAGCCACTTCGATGTGTATCGCACCTGATGAACACGCAGCTTGGCATGCTGAACAATCCATTTGCATGTAATTGTTACAGCTATCAGCAAAGCTCGGCTTGAGGTCGATATAAGGTGTGACCGTTGGATGAAGTGCGCCAGTCGGACACACTTCACTGCATTTGTTACACATAGAACAACTGTTGTAATCCAAATTCAGCAACGCACTGCCCTCTAGCATCTCAATAACGCTATTCGGACACGCTTGCTCACACAGCCCACAACCGTCACAAAGACGCTCAAACAGCACCTCATCAACCGCTCTTGGCGGCCTTGCGTGCAAGCGCTGCGATATCTCTTCATAATTCGCGGCTGCTTTAACCGGTTTAGAAAGTCGAGTTAAGAAGCCGCGTCTATTTGAATTTATTTGTTCAGACATTAGTCGATATATAACTTTTTAGTAGCAACGTTTAAATTATATTCAGATGTTAAGTACTTAAACCAATCTATTACATCAACCGATAGCTTTTTATAAAAAGATAGCTCTGATGCTTTATTTAGTTTTTCTAAATAAACAGAAGACCAAGTTAGTAAGTGACCTTCGAGTAATTCACTGGCTGAATTGATGTTATTATTTTCTAACAAATACGCATGAGCGAATAACATTAAACCAAATTGATCTTCCGGCTCTCTTAACCCAGTATCTAATTCAATCTGATTCAATTCTAAAAATTGGCGATACTCAACCGTAGAAGCACCGAACACAACGCGGTCTTTATCTAGGTACACAGAACCCCAAGGCGGAGCTGGCATGTCTCCAACGCCTTCAAACAGGCGGCTGAACTCTGCTGCGAGCGCCTCTTCGTCTTCACTTCTCAATGCCTGCAAGCATTCTTCAGAGAGCACTTCGCTCTCAACCAAAGCTTCAACAATGGTGATTAACTGTTCTTTACTTGTCGCTTGATAAAATAGCGAACCCAATAATTTATGCGTATCGATAATCATTATTATTTATACCGTTATAGGTTTAAAGATAATTATATTAATTAAATCATTTCATTCTTTGATCTATTTTATACATTCGATTCATAAGATTTAAATTTCGCTCTTATTTGATGCCAATCAATCAACAATCCGAAATAAAAACATAAAGAACAAACTACCTATAAAGTGCTAGCCATCAATAGCAAAAGGCATCTTAGAATGACGAATAAGAAAGAATCTGGGGTAATGAATCTTACTCGAAGAGGCTTCATGAAGGCTTCTTCGGCGGTAGGTAGTGCAGCCGCACTCGCGGGCGGTATCGCTTTACCTTTCAAATCCAAACCAGTAGCGGCTGCGGTTGCTGAGAATGTGGACGAGAAAATCGTATGGAGTGCATGTACAGTAAACTGTGGCTCTCGCTGCCCGTTACGTATGCATGTACAAAACGGTGAAATCAAATACGTAGAAACAGACAACACAGGTACTGACGAATACGGTCATCACCAAGTTCGTGCGTGTCTACGTGGTCGCTCTATGCGTCGCCGTGTTTACAACCCAGATCGCCTGAAATACCCAATGAAACGTGTGGGTAAACGTGGTGAAGGTAAATTCAAACGTATTAGCTGGGAAGAGGCTTACGATGAAGTCGCTGGCACCATGCAACGCCTTATCAAAGACTACGGTAACGACACTATTTACCTAAACTACGGTACAGGTACGCTTGGCGGTACGGTTACTAAATCTTGGCCACCAGCACAAACGCTGATTGCTCGCCTAATGAACCTAAGTGGTGGTTACCTAAACCATTACGGTGACTACTCAACAGCACAAATCGCGAAAGGCTTGAGCTACACCTACGGTGGTTGGGCAAACAACAACTCTTTCTCAGACCTAGAGAACACTAAGCTTAACATTCAATTTGGTAACAACCCTGCCGAGACACGTATGTCTGGCGGCGGTCTGATCCACCACTATGTAGAAAGTAAAAACAAATCGAACGCAAGAACGATCATCATCGATCCACGCTACACCGATACGGCCGGTGGCCGTGAAGATCAGTGGATCCCAATTCGTCCTTCTACGGATGCTGCATTGGTAGCGGGTCTTGCACACGTGATGATCACTGAAGACCTAGTCGACCAACCGTTCCTAGACAAATACTGTGTTGGTTACGACGAGAAAACTCTGCCTGCATCAGCGCCTAAAAACAGCGACTACAAATCTTACATCCTAGGTTTAGGTGAAGATGGCGTAGAGAAAACACCAGAGTGGGCTTCTAAGATTACGGGTATTCCAGTTGATACCATCGTTAAGCTTGGCCGTGAGATGGGCACCGCGAAACCGTGTGCAATTCACCAAGGTTGGGGCTTACAACGCACAGCGAACGGCGAATTAGCCTGTCGTGCAATCGCGATGCTGTCGCTACTCACCGGTTCTGTCGGTGTATCAGGCGGTTCAACAGGTGCTCGTGAAAGTGACATCAACATTCCGTTTGTTCGCTTCCCTACTGTGCCAAACCCAGTTGAAACGTCTATTTCAATGTTCATGTGGACAGATGCTATTTACCGTCACCATGAAATGACCGACATCACTGATGGTGTTCGCGGTGCAGAGCGCCTCAAGAACCCTATCAAGATGATCTGGAACTACGCAGGTAACTGCATCATCAACCAACATTCAGACATCAACAAGACTCACGCGATTCTTCAAGATGAAAGTGCGTGTGAAATGATTGTCGTGGTTGATAACCATATGACTTCTTCAGCGAAATACGCCGATATCATCCTGCCAGACTTAACAACGTCTGAGCAAGACGACTGGTGTATGGATGGTAAAGCATCGAACATGCCTTACTTCATCTACGCACAGAAAGCGATTGAGCCTCAGTTTGAAGCGAAATCTATCTACGAAATGTGTACTCAGCTTGCGAAGCGCATGGGCGTAGAAAAAGAGTTCACCGAAGGCCGTACTCAAGAGCAATGGATTGAGCACCTTTACGCAGAAACTCGTAAGAACGATCCAACACTGCCAACCTTCGAAGAGATGAAAGAGCTGGGTATCTACAAACGTAGCTACGACCACCACTACATCGCTTACGAAGACTTCCGCAAAGATCCTGAAGCGAACCCACTGACCACACCAAGTGGCAAGATTGAGATCTACTCAGAGCAACTGGCTGATATCGCGAAGACTTGGAAGCTGAAAGAAGACGAAGTGATTCACCCACTTCCGATTTACGCGGACTCTTTTGAAGGTCATAACGATCCACTAGCAGAGAAGTACCCACTTCAGCTAACCGGTTTCCACTACAAGGCTCGTACTCACTCAACTTACGGCAACGTTGCAGAAATCAAAGCAGCCGCACCGCAAGAGTTGTGGATCAACCCAATCGATGCAAAAGAACGTGGTATTGAAAGCGGCGACATGGTGAGTATTTTCAACGACCGTGGCGAAGTACACATTCCAGCGAAAGTGACACCAAGGATTCTTCCTCGAGTTGTCGCACTAGGCGAAGGTGCATGGTACGCACCGGATGGTCAGAAGATCGACCATGCAGGCTCCATCAACGTGCTGACCACTCAGCGTCCGAGCCCACTTGCTAAGGGTAACCCTCAGCATACAAACCTAGTTCAAATCAAAGCGCTAAAGAAAGCATAAGGTAGGTTGGAATGAAACAATACGGCTTTTACATTGATTCAAGTAAATGCACGGGTTGTAAAACCTGTCAGCTTGCTTGTAAAGATTATAACGATCTCGACATCAAAACGAACTACCGTCGCGTATACGAATACGCAGGTGGTGGCTTCACTCAAGATGGTGATACCTGGGTTCAGAAAGATGTCTTTTCTTACTACCTATCTATTGCTTGTAACCACTGTACTAACCCAGCGTGTGTGAAAGTGTGTCCTTCGGGCGCGATGCACAAACGTGATGAAGACGGTTTGGTTGTGGTTGACGAGAGCGTATGTATTGGTTGTCAGCACTGTAGCAATGCGTGTCCTTACGGCGCACCACAATACAATGCTAAAAAAGGTCACATGACTAAATGCGATGGTTGTTACCAACGTGTTTCTGAAGGCAAACAGCCTATCTGTGTTGAGTCTTGCCCACTTCGTGCATTGGAGTTTGGTGAAATCAATACACTTCGCGAGAAGTACGGCTCTGGTGCGGATGTGGCTCCACTGCCATCTTCAACAGAAACGCTACCAAACATCGTGATTAAGCTGAACAAAAACGCGAAGCCGACTGGCGATACCAGTGGTCACTTAGCAAACCCGAAGGAGGTGTAAGATGATTTTTCATGAGTGGTCTTTAATCTTCTTTACGGTGCTAGCGCAAACTGCGGTTGGTGGTTACTTACTAATTGGCGCACGTGCACTGGTACTTGGTCATGACGAAGAGAAGCTGAACAGCTACAAGGTTCCAATGTTTATCCTATGGGCACTGATGGGGCTTGGCTTCATGTTCTCGACAACGCACCTTGGCTCTCCACTGCGCGCGTTTAACGCTTTTAATCAACTAGGCTCGGCTTGGTTGTCTAACGAAGTGTTCTTCGGTGCGGCATTCTTCGCTGTCGGTGGCCTGCAATGGCTATTGTCTGTGCTTAAGAAAGGTGGCGTAGCTATCCAGAAAGCACTGATGGTTGGCGCAATGGTACTGGGTGTTATCTTCATGTACGCGATGATCAACGTATACATGATCAACACCGTACCGACGTGGGACAACATCTACACACCACTGAGCTTCATCATGACGATGGTTGTGGGTGGCTTGCTGTTATCTCAGTTCGTGATTGTATTCGCAAACGACAGCCGCTTTACGGTTGACCGTAACATCACCATGCTGGCTGTTATCGCTGTTGCTATCAGCTTACTTGTGACAGTAGGAAAACTGAACCTAATCGGTGACATCCAAACTTCAGCGGCAAAAGCATCTGAGTTAGTCGATGGTTTAGGTAGCTATGTGATTCTTCAAGTGGCACTGCTAATGGCAAGCTTGTTGATTTGGATTCTACCTATGCTGAACAAAGCAAAAGTGAACCCAGTTAACCTTGGATTAGCACTAGTATTGTTCTTGGCTTCAGAGTTAATCGGCCGTGGTTTGTTCTACAGCCTACATATGACAAGCGGTTTGTAATCGAGTTCTTACAGACATGAGTTGCGTGTAAACATCGCTGCTTGTTTGTTTATCTAGAAGGCTAGATAAACAAAAGGCCCAACACCTATTTAGATGTTGGGCCTTTTTATTTCGTTTTTTCTAGCGTTTTTAGTACAGACTTAGCGAATTCGCTTACATCGTTAGCTTACATAGCTACTTAATGATAGCCGCTGGAATAAACATATCTTTCAATCGCTTAACCGAAGAGTAAGTACCAAACATCGGTTTATTGTCTAGATGCCTTCTCAGCATATCGGCGGCAACGGTCTTAATCACGTTACGTTGGTCTTCACGCGAGTACTGACGATAAAACTCAAGTACCTGCCCCCACTCGCCTGCTTCAGTCGACAATGCAACGCTGAATGTGTTGCCTTCCAGCTTACCAGTCACCAAAGCCAATTCAGTTCCGCACTTCTCTCTTGTTGCTCCAGCCAGCGCAAAGGTCGCGGCTAATGGATCGCTTTTTTCCAGCTCGCTCTCTTTTGGCTCAGCCATCACCCACGAGTGTCCAAAGCAATCTTCTATCTGTTCATTCAATTGCAGCCACGCTGACAATGAACCTTTGGTCGACACTTCAGACACAGATAACGTCTTCTTTTTTTCCGCCATGATGTGTCCGATATGATCAATCATCGGCTCATCGACACTCACGACATTACTCTCTAGCAGCTTGTAAACCATCTGCAGAAGCTTAACGCGAGTTTCTAAGTCTGCCTTAGGACCAAACAGTTTGACCTCAATGAACGGCAGATAAGAGCGGTAACCAAGTTCATAACCTTCTGGCAGCTTTAATTGGTCCAAAACATCAGAGATACCGGATTCAGACAAACCAAACGTAAACAGTCGACTGCATTCAGAGGCAACCACTTGAGGGTAGGTACGCGACAAGTCAGGAAGAATCTCAAACGTAACCATGCGTTTGAATTCACTTGGTACACCCGGCGTGAAATAGAACGTTGCATCGTTGATTTTCAGTTTGAAGCCACAAGCCGTCCCCACAGGGTTATCGACAATCTCTGAGCTCGCAGGTAACAAAGCTTGTTTAAGGTTGCTGTCTGGCATTGGCATGCCACGTCCAGAGAACATCTCTTCCATACGAGCAAGCCATTCAGGGAACATGACGAGTTTCTGCTCGGAAGCAGCTGCAGCGGCTGCAGCACTCATATCATCGGTTGTCGGGCCTAAACCACCATTAACGATAACCACATCATAGTTAAAGCTCAGCATCAGCAGTTCTTCAACAAGAGCATTCATTTGATCACCCACAGTTGAGCGCTTAGCAAGCGCAAAACCATGCTGATAAAACTCAGCAGACATCCAAGCTGCGTTTGTATCTACAATGTCTCCATGAAGAACTTCTTCACCTGTGCTTAACATTGCGATTTTCGTCATATTTCTATCCCTTGTTGTCATAAAAAGACACTGCATTATTTACAAACTGGTCTATGGTTGAATTTGGAGCAATTCGCCTTTTCACTAATATTAATAATGTTAAACCTAAGGTTTTCTTAGGAAAAGCTATAAATTATTAGTTCCCTAAATCAGGCATTTAATAGATAATTGTGACCCTGATCAATTCCAAACTTTCTCATGGAGACCCTTGTGGCCAAATCACCGTTACTAACAAAGGTTACTGCTGCATTTTCAATGCTAATGTCAGTTAACTCGGTTGCAAGCCAATACGACTTCGACCAGCCAATCAACCTTTCTTACTCGGATGAATGTGCTCAAGATTACTGTTTTAATGACAACTTGTATACCTACAAGCCTAGTACCAATTACGCACTGAGCGAATCGAGTGACGAGTACGACTTCTCAATCCAACAACCAAAACACATGTTGGTGAGCCAGGAGAAAGATTGGGATTACCTAATGGGTCAAACCTACACCATTCTTGGCTTAAGTGTCGCGACAGTGGGTCTAATGACTCTGCTCCCTGAAAGTATTACTAAGTGGGATGATGACCAACGTGATATCAGCTCATTAGGTAAAAAGTGGAAAGATAACGTTTCTGAAGGCCCAGTATGGGACCGTGACGAACACTTCCTAAACTACGTAATGCACCCATATTTTGGTGGTGTTTACTACACCGCAGCTCGACACGCAGGTTACGACGAGTTTGAGTCATTCTTATACTCTTGGACTATGTCGACGTTCTTCTGGGAATACGGCGTAGAAGCGTTTGCTGAAGTACCTTCATGGCAAGATCTCTTCATCACACCTTTCTTCGGTGCGGTTGTCGGTGAAATGATGCTAGAAGCAGAGCAAGATATCATTGCTTCAGGTGGCGAAGTGATGGGCTCTCAAACCATGGGTGATGTGTCGCTATTCTTCCTTAACCCTGTTGGACACATTCACTACTGGGTAAGTGACGCATGGGGCGGTGATGCAGAAGTGAACCTGAATACTAACCCTTGGTGGGATAACCAAGACGCTGCGCGTTTTGCTTACGATGCTGGCGCACCATACGACTCTCAGTTTGTTGGTATGAACTTCAAAGTAACGTTCTAATTCGTCTCTAGTATTACTCAATATAAGTTATTGAATATAAGTTGCTGGATCATCAATCACAGTGACAATTCTTCTAAAAAGCGGCTCTCTAGCCGCTTTTTTTGTGCCCTACTCTTCATTCTCTTTTTTTGCATCGAAGCTTAGTTTCAAAAATTGACCTAGGTCAAACATTGTTCGATGTAACCTTCTACACTGAAATTAAAGAACTTATCGCGTGATATCAAACATTTAATTAGCAAAGAATAATTGAAACCTTGGGGGCTGATATGAACAGTACATTTATCGTAAACTTTATCGGAAAAGCATCACCAGCAACAATCAAACAGCTTGCTGCGGTTACTCACGAAAACGACGGCAAATGGCTCATCAGTAAAGTGAACTTTATTGAAGACCAAGTCGCTGGCGTACTAAAGGTTCAACTTCCAGCCATCAACGAATCGATTGTCAAAGAAGCGTTTAGCGCCAATCCGGATCTCATCGTGCAGTTTGTCGATTCCGATCATACGCACAATGCTCAAGACACAATCCATCACCTAAGACTCGATTCTAACGACCGAGCAGGTATCGTCAACGAAGTGACTCATGTATTGGATAGACAAGGGATCAGCATTCTCGATATGGACTGTCACCGCGTCTTTATCGCTGGTGGCGGCGGTGTTAGCTCAAGCCTATTCACATCAAAAATCGCCGTTAAACTGCCAATCGAAGTACAGATCGATGATGTGGTCAATGAACTCGAAACGCTCAGTGAAGATACTCGAGTGATGATTGAAAGCTAAATAAACAAAATTGAAGAACAAAAAAGAGCAGCTCATTGGCTGCTCTTTTTATTGTTCTGAAGATATGACTCAGTTACTTAACTGACCACTGTGACAAAGAACGTTTGAAGTCTTCATAGCCAAATTCATTTAGCTTCTGAACTTCGCCACTGCTACGTTCGCAGTAGATTGATGGCATTTTAAGGCCATTGAACCAGTTCAGTTTCACCATGGTGTAGCCGGCACTGTCTAACAGGTGTAGCTTTTGACCAATCTTAAGTGGCTCATCAAAGCTCGCTTCGCAGAACTGATCGCCCGCAAGACATGAACATGAACCAATCACATAGTCGTGACTGCCTGTTTCTGAGGCTTCCAATACTGATGCTGGCTCATTGTAGATAAGCGTGTCAAGGCGGTGCGCCTCAGTCGCTGAATCCACAATCGCTGTTTTCTTCACGTTCTCAACAATATCGACCACTGTCACAACTAGGTCGGTTGTTTTAGTGATGATCGCTTCACCCGGCTCAAGATACATCTGCACACCGTGCTTTTCAGAGAAGGCTTTCAGCGCAAGACCGAGTTTTTCGATGTCATAGCCAGGCCATGTGAAGAACACACCTCCGCCCATGCTCACCCAGTCCAACTTATCTAAGTGCTCACCAAACTGTTCTGAGATTGAATCAAGCAGGCCGATAAACGCATCGACGTCTTTGTTCTCACAGTTCATGTGGAACATCACACCATTAATCTCATCGAAAATTTCTGGTTTGATGTGGTCAGCTTGCACGCCCAAACGCGAGAATTGACGCGCAGGGTTTGCTAAGTCTTGTCCTGCGTAGCTTACGCCCGGATTTAGACGTAAACCCAGCGAGGCTTTACCTTCAACAATATGACGGTAAGCTTCGAATTGGCTTTGCGAGTTGAAGATCATCTTGTCGCAAATATCCGCAACTTCTCTCACGTCATCTTGGCTGTAACCCACACTGTAAGCGTGCGTTTCACCGCCAAAGGTTTCATGACCAAGTTTTACTTCGTACGGGCCAGAGCTTGTCGTGCCATCGAGGTAAGGCTTGATGATGTCAAACACACCCCATGTAGAGAAACACTTCAGTGCCAATACTAGCTTCACACCTGAAATCTCTTTCAGCTGCTTCGCTTTCTCTAGATTCGCAATCAACTTGTCTTCGTTGATCATGAAATAAGGCGTTTTTAGTTCGTTGTTTTGCATGTTAATACCTTGCGGCCCTCGAGTTCACGAAGGCACATGATAATCGAACAAAGCCGACGCTAATGCATCGGCTTGTAGTTATACGTTCTCGTCATTCATATGACTTTGAATTGAATTCGCAGAGCTTTGACCTTGTCGCTAGGGCAACGCAACGAGGGCAAAGAGCCAAAATTACTTCAAAGTATGGATTAGAGGTAGACCTTGCCCAGGTTCTAGCTCTTGAACGTGCCAGTCTAGACCGATTTCAGGCATGGTTGCTAGGAACGGGTCTGGGTTTAGCTGTTCCATATTGAACACGCCTTTATCAGCCCATTCACCACGGAAGAACTGAAGTGCAGCAGTAATTGCTGGAACACCGGTTGTGTAAGAGATCGCTTGGTGTTCTACGTCTTCGTAAGCCACTTCGTGGTCTGCGTTATTGTAGATGAATACGCTGCGCTCTTTGCCATCTTTCTTACCTTGAACCCAAGTACCGATACACGTTAAACCTGTGTAACCCGGAGCTAGAGATGTTGGATCTGGCAGTAGTGCTTTAAGAACATGCAGAGGCTGAACCACAGTACCATCGTGCAGTGTTAGCGGATCTGGGCTAAGAAGACCGATATCACGCATGCAGTTGAAGTAGTTCAAGTATGCATCACCAAAGCCCATCCAAAATTCGATACGCTTAGCTGGGATGAACTCTTTCATTGAACGAACTTCATCGTGCGCCATTGAGTAAACTTTGTGAGAACCACAGTTCGGGAATTCAAACTCAAGCATACGAGAGTGACAAGGTACTTGTTTCCACTCTTCATTTTCCCAGTAGAAAGAATCGCCTTGGATCTCAAGCATGTTGGTTTCTGGGTCAAAGTTTGTCGCAAACTTCTTGCCGTGGTCACCAGCATTCACATCCATTACATCAATTGAGTCAATCTCATCGAACAAGTGCTTAACCGCGTATGCAGCAAAGATTGATACCACACCTGGATCGAAACCAGCACCAAGAATACCTGTGATGCCTGCTTCAGCGAACTTCTCACGGTAGCCCCACTGCCAGTCGTAAGCTTGTGGTACTTGTTGACCTTCAGAACATAGGTCAACCGCAACCGATGTATCTAGGTAAGAGACTTTAGTTTGGTAACATGCATCCATGATTGCCATGTTTACCCAAGGAGGACCAGCGTTGATCACTAGATCCGGCTGAACTTCTTTAATCAAAGCAACAAGCGCATCAACATCATCAGCGTCTACTGAACGTGCTTCTAGTTTCTTAGTTGAATCTTTAAGGTTGTTTTTGCCCTTGATAGATTCGATGATTTTTTCACACTTCGCGATTGTGCGAGAAGCGATTGTGATATCACCCAGTACTTCGTTATTTTGTGCTGCTTTGTGTGCAACAACCCAACCAACGCCGCCTGCACCAATTTGTAGAATAGCCATAGTTTTAATTACCCTTGTTGTTCTGCTAGCTCAATAGCTAAAGTTTGAATTTTGTTAATTAGAGATTTGAAATCTGATGTCGTTAAGCACGGATTTAAGATAGTAAATTTCAGCGCGCTTTTACCGTCGACGACCGTTTCGCCAAGCACGGCAACACCACGAGTCAGTGCTTCCAGTCTTAACGTTTGATTCAGTTTGTCTAAATCTAGCTCACCGTTTGCTGATTGCCCATTGCGAGGCACCGATCGAAATAGCACAGTAGACAGTGACGGCTCTGCAAGCAGTTCAAAATCGTCATGCTTCTGAATCAGGTCTGCAACTTGAAGCGTCTGCTCTAGGAGATGATCGTACATATCACCCAGCTGCTTTGGCCCAACATTTTGCATCGTCATGAAGACTTTCAGTGCATCAAAACGCTTGGTGGTCGCAATAGACTTATCGACTAGATTTGGCAGTTCATCGTGTTCGCGGTTCAAGTAGTCTGCGTGATGCAGTAGGTACTTAAAGTTCGCTTTGTCTTTCAGCAGCACAGCACCACAGCTGATTGTTTGAAAGAACAACTTGTGGAAATCAACACTCACTGAATCCGCTTTCTCGATGCCTTTCAGGCGAGCTTTATGGCTACTTAAAATAAGCGCACCACCGTAAGCACTGTCGACATGGAACCAAAGATCTTGTTGGTTGGCGATGTCAGCAATCGCTTCAAGGTTATCAATAGCACCGTGATCGGTTGTACCCGCAGTACCGACAACCGCAAAAGGAATCAACCCTTGTGCTTTAAGCGCTTTCACTTCTGCATCTAACAAGTCAGGCTTGATAGTGCCGTTTGCATTGGTGTCAACACAGCACACTGCCGCTTCGCCTAACCCTAGTAGAGAGGCTGACTTTTGAACCGTGAAGTGCGATTTCTTTGAACATAAGATACGCAGCTTGCTCGCGTATTCTGGTAAGCCAAGCTTTTGGATAGAATGACCATTGTGCTTATCCGCGACCCAGTCTCTCGCAAGCAATAAACCCATTAGGTTACTTTGCGTGCCGCCGCTGGTGAAAACACCGTCAGCTTGTGCGCCAAGTTGGTATTTGTCACACATCCAATCCACAACGCGCTGCTCAACATAAGTCGCAGCCGATGCTTGGTCCCATGAATCCATTGATTGATTCAACGCCGCGATAATCGATTCCGCAGCTACCGAAGCCATGAGAGGTGGAGTGTGAAGGTGTGCAATACAGTCAGGGTGTTGCACGAAGATGGAGTTTGCAGCGACAAGGTCCGCAGTGCTATCTACAACATCAACCAAAGCGTGTTGATTGTTATCAAGGTCGACAGCATTGATGGATGCTTCTAACACTTTTGGATCTAAACCCGAATAAGGGGTTTCAACCTGTTCAAAAACCGCTTTCATCGCTTGAGTGGTTTGGTTCATCACGTTAGCAAATTCGTCGCTACCGCCTAAACCTGTCTGAATGAAATACTTGTTCCATTCTTGGTTTGCTTGTTCGCTTGAAGCTGGGTCTTGTTGTAGACCACCACCAGCTGCGATGATCGCTTCTTCCATGACGCGCAATGCAAAGTCGATCTGCTCAAAAGAGATAATCATTGGTGGAAGGAAGCGAATAACCGAACCATCACGGCCGCCCTTTTCGACCATCAAGCCGCGCTCTAATGCTGCTCGTTGAATCGCAAGAGTCAGTTCGCCGTCTGATTGTGGTTCACCAAACTTGTTAAGCTCACCATTTGGTTGCTTGATCTCAGCGCCGAGCATCAGGCCTTTACCGCGAACTTCAGCGATACAGTTCACACGAGATTGAATCTTCTCAAGCCCGTGACGTAAGTATTGACCTGCGATGTTCGCGTGCTCAACCAAACCATCTCGCTCAATGATTTCCAACGCCTTAGCGCCAGACACCATTGCTAACTGATTACCACGGAATGTACCGGTGTGCTCACCCGCTTTCCATGTATCAATGCTCTTATCGAACACAAGCAGCGACATAGGCAGTCCGCCACCAATTGCTTTAGACAAGCATAAGATATCAGGGTTAACGCCTGACTCTTCAAACGCAAATCGATGACCCGTTTTACCCACACCACACTGAATTTCATCAAAAATCAGTAGGATACCGTGCTCGTCACAGATGCGACGTAGGCCTTGTAACCAAGATGCTGGAGCAGGAATCACACCGCCCTCACCTTGCACTGGTTCAACGATCATCGCGGCTGGTTTCATGATGCCAGACTCGTCATCGTTCAACATACGCTCGATGTAACGAATGCTCGCGTTGGCACCCGCTTCACCACCAATGCCAAACGGGCAGCGGAGGTTGTATGGGAAAGGCATGAAATGTACGTCAGACATCAAACCGCTACGACGTTCTTTAGTGCCGAGGTTACCCATCATGCCCATAGTGCCGTTGGTCATACCATGGTAAGCACCACGGAAAGCAAACATCGTGTTGCGACCTGTCGTTTGCTTAGCGAGCTTGATCGCCGCTTCCACAGCGTCAGCGCCAGATGGGCCACAGAATTGAAGAACCGAGTTATTTGAAAAGTCTTGAGGAAGAAAAGCTTTAACTCGCTTGATAAACGTCTCTTTTGCTTGAGTCGTGATATCAAGTGTTTGGTATGGCAAACCAGAATCGAGCTGGTCTTTCAGTGCTTGGTTAATCTCAGGGTGGTTATAACCCAGAGAAAGTGTACCTGCACCGGCTAAGCAATCGAGAAAGAGTTGGCCACGAGTATCTTCAACTAAAGCGCCACATGCTCGTTTAATAGCAATAGGTAAGCGTCTTGGGTAAGAGCGAACATCCGACTCATGCTGTTCTTGCTCTAGCAAAATAGCGTCAGGTGTTAGGTCGTACGTTCCCTCTAAGATAGGAACCATAGTTGAAAATGAATTTGCGATAGTATTAATATCGACTTCAAAGGCGGTAGTCATAAAAGTCCCCTTGAATGTGTTCATACTCACCTCCATCAGACGCAATTACCCACCAACTCTCGTTAAATTTGGAGAGAGTTCATAGTAAAGTAAACGTATTGTCTAGAAATGAGATATAGCTGTACGCTCGCATAAGTCAAATGACAAATACGAAATTAAGCCGTCTTAAGACAGCGATAAATTGTTAGCGTGAGCTCAAGGTTCAGTAATGCTACTGTTTTGAAGAATTGGACATTTTTGCAGGATCGGGCAGCTATGAGGAGCTGGTCCCTTTGGAAATGCAGAGCTGATTAGCAATGTTGTAATTAGTGTGTTCAATGTTGGGTTTCCCATTAACATGGCGAACTGCGCCATAAGTATCCCGTCTATCAGCTAAAGGACTAGCCAATACCTACCCTACGTAATGTCCCAATCAGCAAGAATGGTCACTACGCGTATCCCCCAGAAGCAATCGTTGCTCTTCTTGAACATTGTTCATTCCGAGATTGCGCGGGAAAATAACATAAAGTGAAATGAACGACCAATAGTTTTTAATAATAGCTTCATAAATAGCAGCGGTGGCTAAAGAATTGCTGCAAATATCGTCAACACTATCGTTTGGGAAAGAGATCCCCGGTTCATTCGTTCCTCATACCCGAGGATGACGACACGGATATATAGGCAGTGTTAGTGATGGCTTTGAGGCTGTGGCGCCTTTACGTCATTCCCTAGCACGAGGAACGAGTTCATAGGGAATCTCGCTTTTAAAACGAACTTGATTGCGAAATTTTGAGGCAAAATAGAAATGAATTTTTAGCGCGGATTCGAACAACAAGAGTTCTTAAACGTAAAAGCTAAACGCCAGAAACCAAAAAGCCCGAACATTTCTGTTCGGGCTTCTTAATTTGGAGCGATACATCGGGTTCGAACCGATGACCTCAACCTTGGCAAGGTTGCGCTCTACCAACTGAGCTAGTAT
>NZ_JALNTS010000028.1:0-477 GCF_023161725.1 Vibrio sp. 1CM24A | reverse complement strand
AAGATAAACGCAGAGTCCAATCCCTCTGCTTTAGAGATTGGACTCTATTGGTAAGTTAATTAATGGAATTGGTATTACAACGCGTATGGTACGGGTACTCGGCACTGAGATTAAAGCTCTATGCTTGTTTCAACTCACAACTGGAGTCTGAAATGATGTAACTCTAATCGTAAGGTTGGGGAGCCCTAGGCTAAGAGCTACGGGATACGGGAATCTTTTGTGCAAGTTATTCGACTAACGTGCGAAGAACATGATTTAGATGTAAAAAAGCCCCACTACTTCTAGCGAGGCTTCTTATAGTAGCTGAGTAACTGGGATCTCAGGCGACCGGGACTCGTTGATCGGAGACCAAATTATCGATACCCAGAAACGACGAAAGCCTAGTCATAAGACTAGGCTTTCTAATAAGTGGCGGAGTGGACGGGACTCGAACCCGCGACCCCCGGCGTGACAGGCCGGTATTCTAACCAACTGAAC
>NZ_JALNTS010000027.1:0-482 GCF_023161725.1 Vibrio sp. 1CM24A | reverse complement strand
TCAACTTTGTTGTTACCAGTAAACATTTGTAGCTTACCGTCTTCAGTTACAGACGCTTTAACAGAGTCTTGTTGACCGTTGATGTACGTTGCTAGCTCTTCGATGTCGTCACCCGCTTTTGCGCTGATGTCGATTTCTTGTGCTTGGCCGAAGTTATCAGTGAACGACATTTTTAGGTCGTTAGAGCCTGCTTGAACGTTCCAGTCTTTGTCTTTCGCGTTCTCAGTTTGGTAGCTCTTACCACCCATTTGAGCGTTATCAGAGCGCATGTCTTTCAGTTGAAGCATTACCGCTTCACCGTTATCTGCACCGATTTGGAATGATTTAGTACCGTGAGTACCGTTAAGCAGCTTGTTACCACCAAAAGACGTCGTTTCCGCGATACGGTTCAGTTCGTCGTTCAGCGCTGTTACTTCTTCTTGAATCGCTACACGCTCAGATTTTGAGTTTGAGCCGTTTGAAGATTGTAGAGACAAATCACG
>NZ_JALNTS010000026.1:0-536 GCF_023161725.1 Vibrio sp. 1CM24A | reverse complement strand
TCTCTTGACGTTAGCAACAGAAGAAGCACCGGCTAACTCCGTGCCAGCAGCCGCGGTAATACGGAGGGTGCGAGCGTTAATCGGAATTACTGGGCGTAAAGCGCATGCAGGTGGTTCATTAAGTCAGATGTGAAAGCCCGGGGCTCAACCTCGGAACTGCATTTGAAACTGGTGAACTAGAGTACTGTAGAGGGGGGTAGAATTTCAGGTGTAGCGGTGAAATGCGTAGAGATCTGAAGGAATACCAGTGGCGAAGGCGGCCCCCTGGACAGATACTGACACTCAGATGCGAAAGCGTGGGGAGCAAACAGGATTAGATACCCTGGTAGTCCACGCCGTAAACGATGTCTACTTGGAGGTTGTGGCCTTGAGCCGTGGCTTTCGGAGCTAACGCGTTAAGTAGACCGCCTGGGGAGTACGGTCGCAAGATTAAAACTCAAATGAATTGACGGGGGCCCGCACAAGCGGTGGAGCATGTGGTTTAATTCGATGCAACGCGAAGAACCTTACCTACTCTTGACATCCAGAGAAGCCAG
>NZ_JALNTS010000025.1:0-1092 GCF_023161725.1 Vibrio sp. 1CM24A | reverse complement strand
ATACCAATTCCATTAATTAACTTACCAATAGAGTCCAATCTCTAAAGCAGAGGGATTGGACTCTGCGTTTATCTTCACAAAAACTGTTCCAAGCATTGCATACTGAGTTCACTATATCGTTATAGTTTTCAAAACACCTATTCGCTAACTTGTATTGTCGAAGCCATTGCCAAACTTGTTCTATCGGGTTTAATTCTGGTGAATATGGCGGGATATGGATTATAGTGATGTTCTTAAAATGATTGGCTAAATGTGTTTGATGCCAGCTCGCTTGATCCATAATAACCACGGAATGTTTACCTCTAGGGGTCGCCGTTGAGATTAATTCAAGATGCTTCGTCATTGCTTCCATGTTGCTTAACGGTGAAACAATAGCTTCAGCTTCGCCTGTATTGATACAAACGGCTCCAAACAAATAAGCGTACTCAAATTGTTGCTGTTGAACGGCTCTAGGTCGAGTTCCTTTTTCTGCCCAAATCTTGGTTGTGGTATTGCGTTGACCAAATCTAGCTTCATCTTGAAACCAAACAAGCACTTCTTTTAAGTGGATATGCCCAGGGATCTTAAGGATCGTTTCTATTGGGAATTTTTTTAAAAGATTCTTGAGCTTCTTCTGATTGTTTTGGGTGCTTTGAACGTGTCGTTATCCAACTCAAATTAAGTTCATGCAGTAAGCGGTATACACCCGATGGTTGGTAAGATATATCAAATTCATCAAGGATGAATTGTGTGATGTCACTCCCTTGTAAGCGCCCACCCTCAGGTTTTATTGCATTTGAAGTGACGTATTCTTTAAGATGTTTTTTTTGCTCAATAGTGAGTCTGGAAGGTCTTCCTGTATGAGGTTTTTCTACTAACCCTTCAACACCAAAATCAAGATAGGCCTTGATCCATTTATTCACACTGAGACGACTGACTTTAAGAAATGACGCGATTTCAGTTCGATTTTTACCATCGATAAAGTGAGAGACAGCGAGTAATCTTAGCCTCAACCTCGCGTTGGAGGTTGCGCCGATAAGTTTTGATAAATCTGAGTTCATATAGGCTCCTTTCAGAGTCTATATTAGATCATGAATTTAATGGAATTGGTAT
>NZ_JALNTS010000024.1:0-1305 GCF_023161725.1 Vibrio sp. 1CM24A | reverse complement strand
GAGATTGTCCTGAATTCTGTGTAACTGTCTAAACTTAAGCCTTAAAGGCTAAGGATGGACAGTATGGATAAGAAAGCACTTGAAGCTTTTGCTCGTGAAGCAGCTAAGTCAATTAAGACAGAAACTGATCTTGATGACTTCCGCAAAATGTTAACCAAGGTGACTGTTGAGACGGCATTGAATGTCGAGCTTGATGAGCACCTTGGTTACGAAAAACACTCCCCTAAACCTAGTTCTAACTCCCGTAATGGGTACTCCACCAAGTCGATTATCACTGATGATGGTGAAGTGCCGATAGACGTTCCTCGCGACCGAGAGTCAAGCTTTGAACCAAAGCTGGTTCGTAAGCATCAAACTCGCTTCCAATCGATGGATGACAAAATCTTAAGCCTCTATGCTAAAGGCATGACGACCCGAGAAATCGTAGCCACATTCAAGGAAATGTACGATGCGGATGTCTCACCAACCCTTATATCTAAGGTGACCGACTCTGTTCTAGAGCAGGTTGTTGAATGGCAATCTCGCCCATTAGATGAAGTCTACCCCATCGTCTATCTCGACTGCATTGTCGTTAAAATCAGACAAGATAAACAGGTCATCAACAAAGCCGTTTATCTTGCTCTAGGCGTAAACATGGAGGGGCAAAAAGAACTGCTTGGTATGTGGCTGTCAGAAACGGAAGGCGCTAAGTTCTGGCTTGCTGTACTAACAGAGCTACAAAACCGCGGAGTAAAAGACATTCTTATTGCATGTGTCGATGGTCTGAAGGGCTTCCCTGATGCCATTAATGCAGCATTCCCAAATACCCAGATACAACTCTGCATCGTCCATATGGTGAGAAACTCAGTCAAGTACGTACCTTGGAAGGACTATAAGGCTGTCACTGCTGATCTTAAGAAAATCTATCAGTCGAAAACTGAAGACGAAGCACTACTTGCCTTAGAGCAGCTCTCAGATAAATGGGATGATAAATACCCTCAGATAAGCCGCTCCTGGACAGCGCATTGGAATAACCTGAACACGCTCTTCAACTACCCTGAAGACATTAGGCGAGCGATCTACACAACCAACGCTATAGAATCACTTAATAGCGTTATTAGAAAGGCGATTAAGAAGCGTAAACTGTTCCCGACTGATGAGTCGGCAAGAAAAGTGATCTTCTTAGCGATCCAAGATGCGTCCAAGAGATGGACAATGCCAATCAGAAACTGGCGACAAGCCCTGAACCGCTTTATGATTATGTTCGAAGACCGACTCACTGAATATATGTAACCCTGACAGTTACACAGAATTATTTACAGGGTC
>NZ_JALNTS010000023.1:0-1366 GCF_023161725.1 Vibrio sp. 1CM24A | reverse complement strand
CCAATAGTTGGACACCAATTATTGGGGGTCTTTTTATGTCCAAATATAGCCGTGAGCTAAAATGTATCATTGCTAAGCAATACTTAGATGGCACGTCATCTCTCTACTTAGCAAAACAATATTCAATTTCTTCAAGGCAGATACGGTATTGGGCTCAAGTCTTTGCCATCCATGGTACTGATTCATTTTTACCAACTAAGCATGCCGCGACTGCTCAAACAAAACGAAAAGCATTGAATTTAATGTGGACGAATGAATGGTCTCTCACGCACACTAGCGCTGTATTAAACCTCTCATCCCCTGGGATACTCTCTGTCTGGCTCAAAAGATTTAATGAGCTCGGTATCAAAGGACTCAAAATGCGCCGGAAAGGAAGACCCTCAATGAAACAGCAACCTCAACGTACCACTAAGCCTGATAATGAAATGACGCTTGAGGAGCTAAAAGAGGAGTTGGTCTACTTACGAACCGAGAATGCCGTTCTAAAAAAGTTGGAAGAGTTGGAGCAGGAAAAAAACCGTCGAACAAAGAAAAAGCGGTCATCGCTCTAACTCTTAAAGGCAAGTACCCTTTAAAGCACTTACTGCACACTCTACAGCTGGCAAAAAGTGTCTTTTATTATCAGGCTCAAACGAGCAAGCGCCCAAATAGCTACGAACGTGAGCTGCGGTTGATAAAGTCAATTTATCATGAACATAAGGGACGATACGGCTACCGCCGTATTCACTTGGAACTAAAAAATCAGGGGTTCGTGCTTAATCATAAAACGGTTCAAAGGCTTATGGCTCAGCTCAACCTTAAATCGACGGTCAGGATTAAAAAGTACCGTTCATACCGAGGAGAGTCAGGAAAAGCTGCTCCCAACGTGCTTGAAAGAGATTTTAGTGCGACTCAACCCGATGAAAAGTGGGTAACTGATGTCACGGAGTTCAAAGTCAAAGAGCAGAAAGTATACTTATCTCCCATTGTCGACTTGTTTACTCAGGAAGTGGTTGCTTATAGAGTGGCCAAAAATGCCTGCTTGCCGCTTGTCACGGATATGCTGACGGAAGCTATATCAACGCTTAAGCCCAACTCAAAGCCAATTATACATAGCGATCAAGGTTGGCAATATCGTCATCGACAGTATCAGAAAAAGGTAGCGGAGAATGGGTTAACGCAAAGCATGTCGAGAAAAGGTAACTGCTTGGATAATGCGGTTGCTGAAAACTTTTTTGCTTTACTCAAAACCGAGATGTATCACAACCAAAACTTTGAAGACGCAGATGCTCTGATAGAGCAAATTAAAGAATACATCGAGTACTACAATACCAAACGTATAAAAGTGAAACTAAAAGGCCTGACTCCGATAGAATATCGAACTCAG
>NZ_JALNTS010000022.1:0-2893 GCF_023161725.1 Vibrio sp. 1CM24A | reverse complement strand
GTTTCCCATCGACTACGCCTTTCGGCCTCGCCTTAGGAGTCGACTTACCCTGCCCCGATTAACGTTGGACAGGAACCCTTGGTCTTCCGGCGAGGGAGTTTTTCACTCCCTTTATCGTTACTCATGTCAGCATTCGCACTTCTGATACCTCCAGCAGCCCTTACAGACCACCTTCAACGGCTTACAGAACGCTCCCCTACCCCACATACCCTAAGGTACGTAGCCGCAGCTTCGGTGTATAGCTTAGCCCCGTTACATCTTCCGCGCAGGCCGACTCGACCAGTGAGCTATTACGCTTTCTTTAAATGATGGCTGCTTCTAAGCCAACATCCTGGCTGTCTGAGCCTTCCCACATCGTTTCCCACTTAGCTATACTTTGGGACCTTAGCTGGCGGTCTGGGTTGTTTCCCTCTCCACGACGGACGTTAGCACCCGCCGTGTGTCTCCCGGATAGTACTTACTGGTATTCGGAGTTTGCAAAGGGTTGGTAAGTCGGGATGACCCCCTAGCCTTAACAGTGCTCTACCCCCAGTAGTATTCGTCCGAGGCGCTACCTAAATAGCTTTCGGGGAGAACCAGCTATCTCCAGGTTTGATTGGCCTTTCACCCCTAGCCACAAGTCATCCGCTAATTTTTCAACATTAGTCGGTTCGGTCCTCCAGTTGATGTTACTCAACCTTCAACCTGCCCATGGCTAGATCACCTGGTTTCGGGTCTAATCCTAGCAACTGTACGCCCAGTTAAGACTCGGTTTCCCTACGGCTCCCCTAAACGGTTAACCTTGCTACTAAAATTAAGTCGCTGACCCATTATACAAAAGGTACGCAGTCACACCACGAAGGTGCTCCTACTGCTTGTACGTACACGGTTTCAGGTTCTATTTCACTCCCCTCACAGGGGTTCTTTTCGCCTTTCCCTCACGGTACTGGTTCACTATCGGTCAGTCAGTAGTATTTAGCCTTGGAGGATGGTCCCCCCATATTCAGACAGGATATCACGTGTCCCGCCCTACTCGTTTTCACTGATGATGAGATGTCGATTACGGGGCTATCACCCTTTATTGCGGCACTTTCCAGAGCCTTCATCTGTCTCATTAAAAGCTTAAGGGCTAATCCAATTTCGCTCGCCGCTACTTTCGGAATCTCGGTTGATTTCTCTTCCTCGGGGTACTTAGATGTTTCAGTTCCCCCGGTTTGCCTCCTGTTGCTATGTATTCACAACAGGATACTTACTTATGTAAGTGGGTTTCCCCATTCAGGAATCCCAGACTCAAAAGGTTATTACTACCTAATCTGGGCTTATCGCAAGTTATTACGCCTTTCATCGCCTCTGACTGCCAAGGCATCCACCGTGTACGCTTAGTCACTTAACCATACAACCCGAAAGGGTCTCTGTTTTACTTTCACTTTCCTTTTTATTTTCACTTTAAAAAGTGAAGACAAACAGGAGCGAAAACAAACTAGTATGGCAACTAACCAAGGTTTTTGGTTGCCATTAAGAAGGGTTAATTCTCAATGACTGTTTGCCGGACTCAATGTGATTCAAACTAAGTTTGAATCGAATACAAGACACTTGAATGTGTTTGTTGTGTTTATACTGTTCTTATTAAATAAGAGCAGATAAACATTGAGAACTTTTAAATTTGATTTAAATAACTTCGTTATTTAAATCAGTCAGCTTTCCAAATTGTTAAAGAGCAAGAGTTTTTAAAGCATTAAACTTTTAAAACCATTTTTAAATACACTCAGCTTTCTATTACTAAGAAAAGTGTGCTTAAAGATGGTGGGCGATACCGGGCTCGAACCAGTGACCCCCTGCTTGTAAGGCAGGTGCTCTCCCAACTGAGCTAATCGCCCATGATAGTTTTGATTCCTTCATGGAGAAAGAATGGTGGAGCTATGCGGGATCGAACCGCAGACCTCCTGCGTGCAAGGCAGGCGCTCTCCCAGCTGAGCTATAGCCCCATATTTTTATTTCCTTGGGAGGAAATGGTGGGCGATACCGGGCTCGAACCAGTGACCCCCTGCTTGTAAGGCAGGTGCTCTCCCAACTGAGCTAATCGCCCCAAATTTTATTTCCTTGGGAGGAAATGGTGGGTCGTGCAGGATTCGAACCTGCGACCAATTGATTAAAAGTCAACTGCTCTACCAACTGAGCTAACGACCCAATGGTATCCCGTAGGGGAGTCGAACCCCTGTTACCGCCGTGAAAGGGCGGTGTCCTAGGCCTCTAGACGAACGGGACACTGCAATTTATCTCTACTTTAAAAGCAGAAACAAACTTTGAAGAACCTTGGGAGTTCTTCATCTCTTTTTCTTTTTAAACCTAATCAATCTGTGTGGGTACTCATCAAAGATATCTTCGTATAAGGAGGTGATCCAGCCCCAGGTTCCCCTAGGGCTACCTTGTTACGACTTCACCCCAGTCATGAACCACAAAGTGGTGAGCGTCCTCCCCGAAAGGTTAAACTACCCACTTCTTTTGCAGCCCACTCCCATGGTGTGACGGGCGGTGTGTACAAGGCCCGGGAACGTATTCACCGTGACATTCTGATTCACGATTACTAGCGATTCCGACTTCATGGAGTCGAGTTGCAGACTCCAATCCGGACTACGACGCACTTTTTGGGATTCGCTCACTATCGCTAGCTTGCTGCCCTCTGTATGCGCCATTGTAGCACGTGTGTAGCCCTACTCGTAAGGGCCATGATGACTTGACGTCGTCCCCACCTTCCTCCGGTTTATCACCGGCAGTCTCCCTGGAGTTCCCGACATTACTCGCTGGCAAACAAGGATAAGGGTTGCGCTCGTTGCGGGACTTAACCCAACATTTCACAACACGAGCTGACGACAGCCATGCAGCACCTGTCTCAGAGCTCCCGAAGGCACACCTG
>NZ_JALNTS010000021.1:0-4355 GCF_023161725.1 Vibrio sp. 1CM24A | reverse complement strand
TTCCCCTTTAGTTCAGTTGGTAGAACGGCGGACTGTTAATCCGTATGTCGCAAGTTCAAGTCTTGCAAGGGGAGCCACATTCAAGAAAGCCAAGTCGAAAGACTTGGCTTTTTTTTCGTTTGAACAAAGCAAACTCTATTCAATATACTCATCAGCTCAACTCTTAATCAGTCTCGATAAATTGACTTATCTCCTTCTAGTACTCTTATTACAGCAACAGATTCTAAGTTCTATAAAGCATATCCATTCCAAAGGAACCAACTCCTTCCAAAGTTCATGACCCGCTAATCTTCACATTAAAACAAACAGAACCAAGTCCTGTTACTTTTTTTTCTTCGAAAATTTAATCTCTATCATACTTTGATGTCTTTCTAATATCTGCCTTACACCACTTAGATTAAGATTCGATGAATTATACCTAATACTAATTATTGAATCGCTGCGCGGGGAAATATGAAACTAAAAACGCAAGCTTACTTATTATCGGGCATCATCTTGATCGCCCTGCTAGCACTGACGGCTACTGGTTTATGGACATTGAGAGTCGCTAGCAACATGGACAACAAGGCTCGCGTGACAGAGCTATTTAAGAGTGCATACAGCATTCTTACAGAAGTCGAGAAAATGGCGATTGATGGCACTCTAGAAGAAGAGCAAGCTAAACAACTGGCTACTCGCCTTCTTCGCAACAATATCTATAAAGATAATGAATATGTTTACGTAGCCGATGAGAACATGACGTTTGTCGCGACACCATTAGATCCTCAACTACACGGAACCAGCTTTAACGACTTTAAAGATGGCGACGGCAATAGTGTTGGTCAGCTGATCCAAAGAGTACTTGGTAATCGCACTGGCCAGATAATTGAATACACCTGGACACAAAAACTTCCAGATGGAACGATTGAAGAAAAACTGTCTATAGCAGAGAAAACACCACATTGGGGCTGGGTTGTCGGCACCGGTATCGGGTTCAATGAAGTTAACGCTCGTTTTTGGTCTACCGCTCAATGGCAGCTATTCCTTTGTGTGGTGATTGCTGGTCTTATTCTATCAAGCCTAATTGTATCCATTAAACGCATGCTAGCGCTTCTTGGCGGCGAACCTAAAGACGTACGAGAAGCAGTACAAGCCGTAGCACAAGGTCGAATTCAAACCTCTTTCGAAACTCAGGCAATTGACGGCAGTATCTATCACGCAGTGCAACAAATGAGTAAGTCATTGGCTGAGCTAGTATCAAACCTTGACGCTTCAATGCTGGCATTAAGAGGCGAACTGCAGCGCGTAGAAGATCGCGCTGGGTCAATAGCCCAACTGACAGACACCCAACAGCAATCAACAGAGATGATCGCGACAGCAATGACCGAGATGGCCTCTTCAGCCAATAACGTAGCTGATTCAGCTAGCGATACCGCGCGCAACACAGATGAGGCCGACAAACAGAGCCAGCATACCCAACAACTCATTCACAACACAGTAGATAACATTCAAGGCCTAGCAGGCCAACTAGGCACAGCCAGCGAAGCTGTCGCTAACCTAGATAACGATGTAAACAACATTGCAAAAGTATTGGATGTGATTGGTGATATAGCGGAGCAAACGAACCTGTTGGCACTTAACGCAGCTATTGAAGCAGCTCGAGCTGGCGAACAAGGTCGGGGATTTGCAGTTGTAGCAGATGAGGTTCGTAACCTTGCAGGCCGAACACAATCGAGCACCAAAGAAATCCAATTAATGATTAATAACCTTCAAGAAGGATCTCGCAACGCAATTCAAACCATGGAAGTTTGTGCCGCGACTAGTGAAAGCACCGTAACAGAGTCTCAAAACGCCTCTGAAGCACTACAACAGATTGTTGTCGCATTAGAGTCTATTTCATCAATGAGTCATCAAATCGCAACAGCGGCCGCTGAGCAGACTCAGGTGAGCGATGATATATCGAAGCGTATCAATATGATCGAAGAGAGCGGTAACCAACTGAGCAATGTCGTAACAGAAAGTCATAACAGCACCCAAACTCTTGCCTCCCTTTCCAACGAATTAGAAGCTTGGGTTAATAGGTTTGAAGTAAAACACTAAACTCCCTAGAAAATTTTTAAATAAAAAAGCACGTTTTCATACGTGCTTTTTTTATTTCGGCGCCCATTCAGTGTAGTTAACCGTAGTTTTACTATCTTTTAGGGCATGCTAGACCTAGGTTTTTCACCCCAAACGAGCAAAAACAACCCACTAAGTATAGAAAAACATCAAACGATACTTTTTTTGCAATTTAATGTTGACCCAGAACGCGAAAACACGTTTAATACACCTCGTCGCCCGGATAGCTCAGTCGGTAGAGCAGAGGATTGAAAATCCTCGTGTCGGTGGTTCGATTCCGCCTCCGGGCACCACAATTTATTTGTTGGTGTCTTAGACAACAACAGTAAAGCACAAAGAAATATTATGTGCCGACTTAGCTCAGTAGGTAGAGCAACTGACTTGTAATCAGTAGGTCACCAGTTCGACTCCGGTAGTCGGCACCATTTCTTTAAAGCTTTAAGAATAATTCCCCTTTAGTTCAGTTGGTAGAACGGCGGACTGTTAATCCGTATGTCGCAAGTTCAAGTCTTGCAAGGGGAGCCAAGTTAATCATCAAGCATAAGCTTTTTGATTCATGATGCCGACTTAGCTCAGTAGGTAGAGCAACTGACTTGTAATCAGTAGGTCACCAGTTCGATTCCGGTAGTCGGCACCATTCTCTTGATTAGAGACTAAACAATCAATTCCCCTTTAGTTCAGTTGGTAGAACGGCGGACTGTTAATCCGTATGTCGCAAGTTCAAGTCTTGCAAGGGGAGCCAATTAAAAAAAGCCGCATCATTGATGCGGCTTTTTTGCATCTAAAGATCTTAACTTCTCAATACAACTACCCTCAACTTTCAAAGCTACAAATCTTCGCTATTTAGCTCTCCTTAATATCTACCAACAACAGACGACACATTTACGTAGAGTCACTCATAGTGACGTTACTGCTCATTTTATTAATGAGAAGAGCTGTTGAACAAATCAATGCTAAGCCTGGAAATGAGAAAGCTAAATAACGAATCAAATAAGCGCTAGAAAAGCTCTGTAAGGCACTTCAATCTAAATGACACACTGGTCACTCTTTATCAAAACTGTCCACTACAATAGCGCCCATAGAGGCTGGCATTGAAATAACAATCACTCTTTTGATCGATACAACGGGATCACTCAATAGAGGTAATTTGTCCAAGCAAGTCAGCACCAAAGCAACGACCAATGCCGTCATAACATAAGCAATAACTATTCTGAAAATAAACACCGGCAACCTAGCAACAACATCTTTTTGAAAGACACTCTCATACGTATAGAAGCCCAAAAACACCGCAGACAACAAAAATAGCAGCAATAGATTAGCGGCAGGTAAAGTCTCCCCTAACTTCCAAGCCTCTTCAGAAAAAGAAATCGGTACAGCCAAAGCAAAAGATCCCACAAATATCTGGCTCGCATCTTCAAAGTTAAAACTCAATTTCATAGTTCGACCCATTAGCTTTTAAGGCTTTATCTATTTCGTAAAATAATCACAAAACTATCCGCAGATGATTTGAGGGATTTTTATTTCAACTAAGCAAACAGTAGTGACCTTCTAGCTTCATCTTAGTCCCAATAACCAAAACATAGCTTGAACTAACCAGCAAGAAATCAATATGCTCAGAGCAAAGCGGTCAACACAACTGATTAATATCGAGTCAACAAACACATCAGAATCGAATAAATACCTGTAAACATTCTAAGATACCAGCTCCTAGAACCAGAGAGTCCAAATCCGGTTAGGTGATAAACATTACTGCACGTGTAGGCACGGATACGAGAGGTTCACTATTTCTTAGTATATCTCCCTCCAGCACAACTTTGGAACGCAACCAAACGCCCCTCTCCTTCAACCTGAATCTAGTCCACTTTTACCCTTTGAAATGATTAGAACAAGGCGCGTAATGCATAACAATAGCTATTAAGTCGACTTATTAGGGGCTCTAGCGTTCTTAAGAGAAGCCCCCATGATAGAGCCCTAATTACACATCAGAACTATCCTCTAGATTCACAGATAGGACAGAAGTTAGGTTTCGTAGACGAAGGGCTGCTAGCTAATACTTGAAAAAAACTCGCTAAATAGAGAAACCACCTACAAGTACAGAGCAACAAGATAGGTTATAAGGCCTGTACAGTTTCAGGTGTGGAGAAGGGGATACGTTGAGTCAGTTCTTCTCATAAAGCTAACTTATACCAATTCCATTAAATTCATGATCTAATATAGACTCTGAAAGGAGCCTATATGAACTCAGATTTATCAAAACT